>DATKEP010000169.1:0-11549 GCA_035512055.1 Rhizomicrobium sp. | reverse complement strand
TCCGCAATGGCGCGGGGCCTTCGCAAAAAGGGTCGCGGCGGCCTGCATTCGGGAGCTGTCGTTGATGACAATTAGATAGTATTTGCAATGACTTAACTGTTCGCCTTGTTTTGATGTTGTGGAAAAATCACGCGGCATTCTTGCAACAGTGCGTGTCTTGGCTACACTCGCGACCAATGACCGGGCCGGGGTGGGACCGGTCTTAATGGAAGACATGGTTAGCGATACGACGTTCTCAGAGCGGCGTGCCAGTCTGCGCACGGTTTCCCGGCCTTCGCAGCTCGCTTTTGGCGTTGCGCTGCTGGCTGTGATTTCTGGCGTCACGACCTACATGCTGCTGACAGGGCTGACGCCTTACACCCTGGACAGAACGGGTCTCGTGACCCTGATGCTGATCAATCTGGCGCTGGTCCTGACGCTGGCGACCTTGATCGGATGGCGGCTGGCGAGGCTGTGGGCGACGCGGCGTTCGGGGCGGGCAGGTGCCAAGCTGCATGTGCGCCTGGTTGCCTGGTTCTCCCTCGTCGCGGTGGTGCCCGCCATCCTCGTAGCGGTATTCGCTACCGTGACCCTGAATGTGGGAATGACAACGTGGTTCTCCTCCAATGTACGCACAGCACTCGACGGCTCGGTCAATATTTCGCGCCAATATGTGAAGGAGCAGTTCGACCGTATCCTGATCGACGCGGTTGAGATTTCCGACGGTATCCAGCTTGACCGTTCGCTGCGCGACAAGCGTGGCAATATCCAGCTGGCCCTAATGTTCGAAAAACTCGAATCCATGACCCGCGACCGCGGATTGGCGGGGTCATTCCTGGTGGATTCCCATGGCGCAGTGCTGGGCAGTGTTTCCAAGCTCAAATATTCGGGCGCCATCGTGCCATCCACTTCCGATATCAGCGACGCCCGGCGTGGCAGTCCGGTGGCGGGGGCGGACGCAGCGACCGGACTTGTGCGCGCGCTGATTCGTCTCGACGCGCTCAACGACGCCTATCTCCTGATCGTGCGCGTCGTGGACCCGGCTGCATTCAACTACTACCAGCGCAATCGCGGCGCGGTCAGCGAATTTCACCAGCTGGAACAGAATCGTGTGAAGCTGCAGATCATCTTCGCGCTGCTATACGGCATGGTATCGCTGGTGGTGCTGCTCGCCGCCGTCTGGTCGGGACTGTGGGCGGCGAATCGGCTGGTCAGGCCTATCTCCGGACTGATCGATGCGGCGGGACGGGTTTCCGAGGGCGACCTGGATGCGCAGGTCCGTGTGGACCGGGCCGATGACGAACTGGCCAACCTAGCCATGGCGTTCAACCGCATGACCCACCAGCTGTCTGCCCAGCGCAGCGACCTGGTTACCGCCAACCGGTTGAACGAGTTGCGACGCCGTTTCACCGAGACGGTGCTGTCGGGCGTCAGCGCCGGCGTGATCGGCATCGATGGCGAGGGCCGGGTCACGATCGTCAACCGCGCCGCTGCCCGCCTGATGGATGCCGCGCCTGAGGACCTGGAGGCGTGCCATTATTCCGAAGCCGCGCCGGAGCTGGCGCCGCTGATCCTGCGGGCTATGTCAGAGCCGGCAGGGCGTGCCGGCGGCGAGGTCATCATCCGCCGGGGCGGTACACCGCGCACCCTGAGCGTGCAGGTCACCAGCGAGCGCGGCTCGGCAGACAGTTTTGTCGTGACCTTCGACGACATCACCGACCTGGTCAGTGCCCAGCGCACCGCGGCCTGGGCCGATGTGGCGCGCCGCATCGCCCATGAAATCAAGAACCCGCTCACGCCCATTCAACTGTCGGCCGAAAGGTTGAAACGCAAATACGCGCACGAAATCTCGACCGATCCCGAAGTTTTCCAGCAATGCACCGACACCATCGTGCGCCAGGTCGGCGATATCGGCCGGATGGTGGACGAATTCTCGTCCTTTGCGCGCATGCCCGCGCCGGTCATGCGCCGGGAGAACGCCCAGGAATTGTTGCAGCAGGCGGTGTTCCTGCAACGCGTCGCCAATCCCGCCATCACATTTTCAACCGATGTGCCCCTGGCGCCCGTCTGGTTCGAAGGCGATGGACGATTGGTGGCCCAGGCGCTTACCAATGTCCTCAAAAACGCCGGCGAAGGCATCGCGGCCCGCATCGCCAGGGGCGACGACGAACCGGGCAAGGTCGCGATCGCGCTGGAACCGAACGGTGCATATTTTGCCTTTCGTATCACCGACAATGGCGTGGGTCTGCCGCCGGAACATCGTCACCGGCTGACCGAGCCTTACGTCACCACCCGCGCCAAGGGCACCGGTCTGGGACTGGCCATTGTGCGCAAAATCATGGAAGACCATGGCGGGGAAATCATCCTGGCCGACACGGAGAGCGGGGAAGGTGCTGAAGTCACCTTGACCTTCCCGCTTGCGCAGAAAAACCCGAAAGGGTCAGAAAAAGGAAGCGAAGATGAGCAAAAACGGATCCCTGATCGCGTCTGAAATCCTCATCGTGGATGATGAGGAAGACATTCGCGGGCTGATTTCGGGCATCCTGCACGACGAGGGATACACCACCCGCGTTGCCGGTGAATCGGAGTCCGCGCTGGCCGCGATTCGCGCCCGGCGCCCGCAGCTTGTGGTGCTGGACATCTGGCTGCAGGGCTCCAGGCTCGACGGCATCGAGGTGCTCGATATCATCAAACGCGAGCAGCCGGACCTGCCGGTCGTGATGATCTCCGGCCACGGCACAATCGAAACGGCGGTCGCATCGATCAAGAAGGGCGCCTATGACTTCATCGAAAAACCGTTCAAGGCCGACCGCCTGCTGATGGTGGTGGAGCGCGCGCTGGAAGCCGCGCGGCTGCGCCGCGAAGTGCAGGAACTCAAGCTCAAGGCCGGCGATGAGGGCGAACTGATCGGCAATTCTCCCACCATCACGCAGCTGCGCGTGCTGATCGACAAGATTGCGCCCACCAACAGCCGCGTCCTGATCGCCGGTCCCGCCGGCTCGGGCAAGGAAGTGGCCGCGCGCCTGATCCATGCCCGCTCACGCCGCGCCGGCAACGCCTTTGTTGCCATCAACTGCGCCACCATGGAGCCGGACCGGCTGGAGGCTGAACTGTTTGGCGTGGAAGCCAGCGAGGGAGCCCGCAAGACCGGGCTGTTCGAACTTGCCCATAACGGCACGCTCTATCTCGACGAGGTGGCGGATATGCCGCTGGAGACGCAAGGAAAGATCCTGCGCGTCCTGATCGACCAGACCTTCACCCGGGTGGGTGGCCAGCTGCGCGTCCAGGTCGATGCGCGGGTGATCTGCTCCACGACGCGCGATCTTCGCGCCGAAACCGAAGGGGGGCGTTTCCGCGAAGACCTGTATCACCGCCTCAATGTGGTGCCTGTGCGCATCCCGTCGCTGGCGGAACGGCGCGACGACATCCCCATGCTGGTCAACCATTTCATGAGGCGCCTGTCGGCGGCGGGCGGGTTGCCCGCACGCCAGATCGGCGATGACGCCATGGCGGTGCTGCAGACCCATGGCTGGCCCGGCAATGTACGCCAGCTGCGCAATATCGTGGAGCGGCTGCTGATCCTGGCCAGCGACGATGTCCATGAAGCGATCACCGCTGACCTTTTGCCATCCGACCTGGGGTCCGGCGTCGGCAATAACAAGAACGGCGATCTCGTGATCTCGCTGCCCCTGCGCGAGGCGCGCGAGATTTTCGAGCGCGATTACCTGATGGCGCAGATCAATCGATTCGGCGGCAACATTTCCCGCACCGCTGCCTTCATCGGCATGGAGCGGTCGGCGCTGCATCGCAAACTCAAGTCCCTGGGTGTGGGATCGGCACAGAGTTTTCCGAACTGACGCTCCATGAAGAAATGGTCCGCCAGCCGCGCGCCTGCAGGCCGCATCGCTTATGTCAATGGCCGCTATCTGCCCTTTGCGCAGGCCGGCGTGCATATCGAAGACCGCGCGCTTCAATTGGGCGACGGTATCTATGAGGTCTGCAATGTGATCGGCGGCCGGATGCTTGACGAGGAGCCGCATCTGGACCGCATGGAACGGTCGTTGCGCGAGCTCGGCATGCCCATGCCCATCGGCCGCGCGGCGCTGAAGCTCGTCATGCGCGAGATGGTTGCAAGGAACCGCATCGCCAACGGCTTCCTCTATATCCAGGTGACGCGCGGTTCCGTGAAGCGCGATCACATCCCGCCGGCGGACGGTCCGCGGCCTACGCTGATCATGACCATGCGGATCCAGGATCTCGCGGCGCTGAACAAACGGCTGGAGAAGGGCATCGCGGTTTCCACGCAAGCCGACATCCGCTGGAGCCGCTGCGACATCAAGACGGTTCAGCTATTGCCCAATCTTTTGGCCAAACAGGCTGCCCGCAAGGCGGGCGCGTTCGAGGCCTGGCTGGTCGACGACGAAGGCTATGTCACCGAAGGCTCCTCGACCAATGCCTGGATCGTGGATGAGCAGGGCACGGTTATTACCCGTAACCTCACCAACGCCATCCTGCCCGGCGTCACCCGACGCATCATTCTGGAAGCCATGGCCGAAGCGCAACTCAAGGTGGTGGAACGAAAATTCACCGTCGCCGAGGCTTTGGCCGCCAGCGAGGCCTTCCTGTCCTCGGCCACCGGGGCGGCGGTACCCGTGGTCGCGATCAACGGCCAAGCCATTGGAAATGGAGCGCCTGGAGCGTTGACCCGGCGCATCCGGGAGCTTTATTTCGCCCGGACCGGGGCCCTGGCGAGCCTCAAAAAGGCCTGATTCCCGCGATTTTCTCTCTTTCGCAATTGCAGCATTGCGCTAGACTGGAAGTCAAGGTGCCGCGCGACCCCCGCGTGGCTGAAACAATGGGCGAACCCATGAGCGATAAACAACAGAACCTTCAGGACACGTTTTTGAATGCGGTCCGCAAGAGCAAATCCGCCGTCACGATCTTCCTGGTAAATGGCGTCAAACTGCAGGGCAACATCACCTGGTTCGACAATTTCTGCGTGCTGCTGCGCCGGGACGGCCAGAGCCAACTGGTCTACAAGCATGCCATCTCGACTGTGATGCCGATGGGCCCGATCCAGCTCCAGGATGAGCCGGCTGAAGGCTGAATTGGGTAGAAACGCTTTCGTCATTCATGTCGAGCCCAAGAACCGCAGGGGCCCTGATGCGGCGCTGCGCGAGGCGCGCGCGCGGCTGGATGAAGCGGTCGGCCTGACGGCCGCCATCCATTTGCATGTCGTGGAAGCGCATGTGGCGCCGCTGGCACGGCCCACGCCCGCCACCCTTCTAGGCAGCGGCAAGGTCGAAGAGATTGCCCGCCTTGCCATGTCCGAGGAACCCGAAGTCATCATCGTCAATGCGCATCTGACGCCGGTGCAGCAGCGCAACCTGGAGCGCGCTTGGAACAGCAAGGTGTTGGACCGCACCGCCGTCATCCTCGAAATTTTTGGTGAACGGGCCGCGACAAGGGAAGGGCGGCTGCAGGTGGAACTGGCCCATCTGACCTACCAGCGCTCGCGCCTGGTCCGGAGCTGGACCCATCTCGAGCGGCAACGCGGCGGCTTCGGCTTCCTGGGTGGTCCGGGTGAAACCCAGATCGAAACCGACCGAAGGCTGATCGGCGAGCGCATCACCGCCATCAAGAAAGAGCTTGAGAAGGTCGAGCGCACGCGCAGCCTGGGCCGCAAGGCACGCAAGAAGGTGCCGTTCCCGGTCGTTGCGCTGGTTGGCTATACCAATGCCGGCAAGTCGACGCTGTTCAACCGGCTCACCGAATCGCAAGTGCTGGCCAAGGACCTGTTGTTCGCCACCTTGGATCCCACCATGCGCGGCGTGAAGCTGCCGCACGGAACCAAGATCATCCTTTCCGACACGGTCGGCTTCATCGCCGACTTGCCGACCGAACTGGTTGCGGCCTTCCGCGCCACGCTCGAAGAGGTGTTGGAGGCCGATGTTATTGTCCATGTCCGCGATGCGGCCCATGACGAGAGCGCAGCCCAGAAGGCCGATGTCCTGAAGGTGTTGGAGGAGCTTGGTGTAGAGCCTGGTCGCGCCATGCTGGAGATACTGAACAAGATCGACTTGCTGGAGCCGGAACAGCGGGCCGGGCTCCTGGCCCGCAATGGTCCCAAAGCCAACGGAGGGAGTGGCGCCATCGCGGTTTCGGCCCTCACGGGAGAAGGCGTGCCCGCGCTTCTGGCCGCATTCCAAGCCGCCGTGACGCGTGACAACATCAGGCTGACCCTGAAGCTGGACTCCAGCGACGGCAGCGCCTTGGCCTTTGTCTATCGCCACGCCCAGGTGCTGAAACGCCGCGACCGTGGCGGCAAGATCAGTCTTTCGGTGCGTATCGACCCCGACGATTTGGGCCGGTTCGAGAACCGGTTTCCAAAGAAAATCACAATAGAGCAGGGGGCTATAGCCTAAACCTCATCCAGTTTATCAGGAGCGGGGAGGGTGAGGCGGCGAAAAGTTGGGCTACAACCCTTTCGCTTTCGCCGCCTGCCACATGGCTTCCATCTCATCCAGATTGGCCTGGCCCATGCGCTCGCCCAGCACCTGCTCGATAAACTGGAAGCGGCGGGTGAACTTGGCATTGGTGCGGCGGAGCGCTGCCTCAGGGTCCACTTTCAGGTGCCGGGCGAGATTGGCCACCACGAACAGCAGGTCTCCGATTTCGTCCTCCCGCTCATCCTGGCTGTCGGCCGCCAACACCTCGCGCGCTTCCTCGGCGATCTTGTCCAGCACTAGCCCGGCATCGTTCCAGTCGAAGCCGACGGACGACGCGCGGCGCTGCAGCTTTTCGGCCCGGGTCAGGGCGGGCAGAGCGCTGGCAACATCGTCCAGGAGGCTGGTCTGGCCAACGGCGGTGCGCTCGCTCTCTTTCAACTTCTCCCAGAAATCCTTCTGGCTGGCTGCGTCCGACCTGGCCTGTTCGTCGCCAAAGACGTGGGGATGTCTGCGGATCATCTTGGCGGTGACGGCCTCGACCACATCACCAAAGTCGAAGCGGCCTTGCTCTTGCGCCATACGCGAATGGAACACGACCTGAAAGAGCAGATCGCCCAGCTCGCCGGGCAGGGCTTCGAAATCGCGGTCGGCGATTGCCGATGCGACCTCATAAGCTTCCTCGATGGTGTAGGGCGCGATGGTGTCGAAAGTCTGCACCCTGTCCCATGGGCAGTCCTCACGCAGCCGTTTCATCACCTCCAGCAGCACAGCGATGTCGCGGGAAGGTATCAGCTCTGGATTCGTCATGGCGTATTGGAGAGGCGAGCGGGCAGGCCCGCAACCGGCAATATCAACGCATGCACAAGCTGGACAGGGTCGATGGCCGGACCGAAGGTCCCGGCGTCAAGGGGCTTTTCAGGGAACAATAATGTCGACCAAACGGGCCGCCCGGCTGGTTTGCCTGGGCGCGTGCTTTTGCGGCGCGTTTGCGCCCGCCGATGCGCAAGACGGTATTGCCGCATTTCATCGCGCGAACGCCGAGCTTGGGGAAACACGTTGGAGCGCATATCCTCAAGGGACCACATGGCGATTAAAAGCTGGCAAAACTAGAGAGAGAAAACCTCGTGCGGTTTCAGGATGAGTTGAGCGCCGCGGTTCGCTTGGGCCTGGCGATCCAGCCGGTGGCGCTGAGAGAGCCGCACTCCTGCAGGGCGCAATCTTTGTATTGACAATGTCAATACAGCGGCCTAATCTTGTTCGTGATGATATGGTGTACGAATGGCTCAAATTATCCGCAAAGATGACATTATTCAGATTCGTGCGTCCGCTGAAACCAAGGCGATGTTGAATCGCGCCGCGATCTTGCGTGGCCAAAAATTGTCGGAATTCATGCTTGATAGTGCCCGGCGACAGGCGGAAGAAGCAATCCTCGATCAACGTGTGTTCTTTTTAGACGACAAAGCACATTCCGCTTTTTTGGCAGCCCTGGACGCGCCGGCAAAGCCCAACAAGGGACTCAAAGCGTTGATGGCGCGCAAGCCTGCATGGCAACGTTGACGCCTTAGTGATTGCCGCGCCCGCCTTTTTGCCGCCCGAGCGCCTTTCTGCGCATCATGAAATTGCAAGCTTTGCTAACGGCAAGCATCCTGCGCTGGATAATTGGCTGAAGGAGCGGGTGCTCGCAAGCGAAGGTCTGTCGGCCCGCACTTATGTGGTCTGCCTTACCGACCATCCCGCGCGAGTCGTTGGATATTATGCGATTTCCACTGCGATGGAGGAGCGGCAGGTGTTGCCCACCGCCAAACTGCGGCGCGGCATGCCCCATCAGGTGCCACTGTTATTGATCGGGCGCCTAGCGGTGGATCAATCAGTGCAGGGAATGGGGCTGGGGGCAGACCTTTTGTCAGACGCCGTGCGGCGCTGTTGTGCGGCGGCCGAGATCGCTGGCGCCCGGGCTATTGTTGCTCATGCAATCGATGAGAACGCTGTTCGCTATTATGAGGGCCATGGCTTTGTCGCGTCGCTCCTAGGTCCGCACGTGATGATCCTCCCCATCGAGACGGCACGGGCGGTTATGGATCTGTAAGACGCTTCTCGGCGGCCAAGGTGGGCCCGAAATCCCCATAGCTCTCCCGCACGATGCCGAGCACGGTCTTGCGGAAGACGGCACCGTGGCTGTGGTTGCTGGGATTGCCACGGCGCTTGGAGACCAGGGCATCGGGGCCATTGGCACGGAAGCTAACCAGCAGCCGGTAAACCTGTCGACGACCGAGGCCATCAGGGCGGCGGCGGCGTCCTCGCAAAGCCGGCAGCCAGCCAAATCAATTAGGGTCTGGAGGCGGCCAAGTTCCTCACTAACGCTGATCTACATCAATTTCTCGTATAAGTAATATTATGGGAAATCAGTTCAACCAGCCAGACCCACATCACATATACCTATCGCTCCTTTGACTAAGGCCCGCCCAGGCGCGAAAATGTCTTTTCGTGATCCATCGCGAACAGACAGGATCGTTCATATGGCTACTTCCTCGCACAAAGACGAACCCGGCCAACCTCCGGCCGACGGAGCAAAGCCGCGCATGGATGAAGCACTGCGCCGTAAGCTGGAGACCCCGGCCAAGCCCCACAAGGACTTTTCGGGCAAGGGTGGAAAAGGTCCCAAGCCGCCCGCACCCAAGGCGCGCAATTTCAGGCACCAGGGCCGATAGTGATTCCACGCTGGCAAGTTGTTGGGGCGGGACTGCTGGCGCTTGCGTCCGCCGCCATCGCCCTGCTGGTTTTCCCGCACAGTTATGGCCATGCCTATTTGTGGGGAGAATGTGGGAAGTCCGGCCAGCCGCCCGAATGCCGCTACCAGGCCATGCGGCCAGTTCGCCCTTGGATATTCCCTGGCATTCACAGGTGACTTAGTCGGGGCCTATTTGCCCATCATCGTCCGGATGCGGTCCCACAGCGCCACGCATTTGGTGTCTTCCACCGCGAAGGCCGTGGAATCATGTCCGCGCATATGCATGGTTGCCGCAGCGCGCTCGACTGCCAGCGCCAACCTGTCGTAGAGGGCCTTGAGTTCGGTAACTTCCTCGCTGTCGCGCATGGCCTTGCTCATAGAACCACTATATCACCCTGCGCGCACATGGCGACCGTCTGTTGCCCGCGCACAGAACATCAGCTTGGACTCTTGGCCGGAACGGTGGTGACGATGAAGTCCTTCAGCCGCTCGTTCGCCGGGGCATAATTCGGCTCGATCTCCAGCACCTTCTTGAAGTCGTAATAAGCTTCCTTGTAGCTGCCGCTCATTTCTTCGGCGATGGCGCGGTCATAATAGCCGATATGGGGAAAGCTCATTCCCAGTTGGAGCCCCTTGTTGATCTCGGCCAGGGCCTCGGCGTAGCGGCGCTCCTTGATCATCATGGAGCCCAGATTGACATGCGGATCGCCGAGACTTTCATTTAGCGCGCTGGCCATATGGAAATCGTCCGCGGCCTTTTCGGTCTTGCCGAGCAGGTCCAGCATCACGCCGCGATTGTCGTAAGTCGCGGCCCGGTCCCTGGTGGTCAGGACCTCATCCTTCAGGGCCTGGTTGCAGACATCCACCCCATCAAAAGGATCCGTCCCGGCCTTGGCATAGACGAAGCAGTCATGCGCATAACCCTTGCCGAGGGTCACGATGGTTTGCGCCCCGGCTGGCCCTGAGGCCAGCAGCATAGTCAGCGATGCTATCAATAAGATGGGATGAACCTTCATTCCGACTCTCCCGGAAACAAAAGTTGCAGGTGCATATTACACCCTTTTGCCGCACACCGGTGGCTGCTTTGGGGGAGTTGTGCCGGACCGGTAAAGCGGACATTGTTTCAATAACGAAAACATGGCTTTGGGGAGTGATCCTGATGAAATATTGGAGCTATTTCATGGCCGCCGCTGCGCTGGTTCTCGGGCCGTTGCCTGCGTCCGGCCAGGATGATGCCCAGATCTGGTACAGCTGGTCGCCCAAGCCGGCGCCTATGACGCCCTGGAAGGCGCCCAACAAGCCGATCTGGCGGCTTTCCGAGATCATGTCCAGCCACAAGGGGCGGGCCGACTGGGACCAGCCGATCATCCGTGACCAGGATTATGCGGCCGATTACATCTCCCTCGGCGCCGGCAGCAAGACCAAGCCTCAATTCTGGGCCGATGACCGCATCTTTTGGTACATCGCCTCGGGCCAGGTCCGTTTTCACATCAATGGCCAGGAGCCTTTCATAGCCTCCAAGGGCTGGCTGGTGCAGGCGCCCTATCGCAACGTCTATTGGATGGAAACGGTGGGCAATGAGCCCAGCCTACGGCTGGAGGTGATCCGGAACAATCGCACCCCCCTCTTCCCTACCACCCGGCATGATGTGGGCCCGCCGCCAACCGCGGCCGGCAAGACCTATGTGCTGGCCAGCTACCGCACCCCGCCGGACAAGTACGACGCCGTCAACAAGCCCTATCTGGATTTCTGGGGCGATTTCGTGAAGCGGCCGCCCACGCCGGGCGATCATCCTTTCGTCGCCGATACCACGAACTTCATGAATGTGATCCGCGGTCATGGAACGCCCACGCCACCAGACAGCAACAAGGGTCACTTCCATATCGACTATAACGAGTTCTGGGTGATCGCCGAGGGCACGGTGGACTATAAGATGGAAGGCATGCCGGTCTTTACCGCCAATGTGGGCGACGTGGTCTATGCGCCGCAGGGCCGCTGGCACCGTGCAAGCTGGGCGGGCAATGGCATGTCCACGCGTATCGCCATCAATCCCAGGCCTTATGGCATGCACAATTTCGATGCCGATGCAGGAGCGAAACAGTGAAAAGAACCCTCTCTGCCGTTTTGCTGCTTTGCCTGTTTCCGATCGTGCCGGCCATGGCGCAAAACTCGGCCCCGCCGATGAAACTGTTCACCGCCGGGGCCGACATTCCAGCAGTGATTGCCAAGGCCAAGGCCGACCAGAAATCGCCGAACATCAATTCGGTGGAACCTGTGGCGGTTTCCGGGCCCTATCGCGTGCTGCTGGAATATCGCACCGGGCTGACGCCCCCCACCGTGCATCATGGCCAGACGGAGCTGGTCTTTGTGCTTCAGGGTAACGCCACCCTGGT
>DATKEP010000168.1:0-10327 GCA_035512055.1 Rhizomicrobium sp. | reverse complement strand
ATGTTCGGCTCAGGATGACAATATTCCCTTGATTGGCGCAATCCACCAACGGATCGTCTTCGGGGACACTTATGATCCATAGAAACACCGAGCGAAAGCGTGCGATATTCGTGGGCCATCAGAATGGCAAAACGATAAACGAACTTGATCGCGCCGAGACCAACGATCTTTCATTCATGCAAAAGCACTAAAAGAGCCGTTGCGCGTGGAATCTCCTGCTTGGCGGGCGGCACACTAACAGCCTCGCCCGCGTCCAGTAGCTGCAGCATCGTAACCAATTCCGCCGGCTCCAAGTTTGAAGGATCGCGTTTCTCCAGGGCATACCCGCCTGAGAGTTTGGAAGAGTGGTTGGATTGCGTTGGCATCAGCTTCGAGGAAGGGAAAAGTGAGTTCAGGCGTGGCGCATTGTATCCGAAGGTCGAAGAAATTTGAGAAACGTTTCGCGGGTCCGAAATCGCGGAACGACCTGTGCCTTATTGAATAGGTTATTTGCCGTCACGGATATGATCCAAACTCAGTTCCGCTGAGACGCTGACTAAATATGGGCCCAGTCCGCGGACTGGCTGGGGGAGCAGGACTCGAACTAACATCCAACCCGTCTCGGCCGCGTGGATGCGCCCATTTTGGGAAATTTTCCCCCATTTCTGGATATTCAAGCAGGTGGCCCGCGTCCTTGATCACTTGGGGCGATCTACTCTTGCGGCGTCCCCTCGGGCGGGGATTCGCCTTCAGCCCGCGCCGCCTTACGGCGGTCGGATTTCTCGGCGCGGCGGTCAGCCTTTTCCTGGGCCTTGGCAGCTTGGGCACGCTCACGCTGCAAACGGTCCTGGCCGCAATTCGGGAATTTTGGCGCCATGGTGTTCTCTTACGGTTGGAGATGCGAAACAAAAGCAGCGGAGATGGCTCCGCCGCGCTGTCGTCAATCAATGCTTAAACGGCCTTGAGATTCACGGCCTTCGCGCCCTTGGCGTCCGGCTGCGTGTCGAAGCTAACCTTCTGGCCTACGGACAGCGAGCGCACGCCGGCCGCTTCCACGGCGCTGGCGTGCACGAATACGTCCCTGCCGTCGCCTTCCGGCGCGATGAAGCCAAAGCCCTTGCTGGTGTTGAAAACTTAACGGTGCCGATAGCCATGGTCGATTTCTTGGTCGTGAAAGTTACGTCCGGCGTCATGCCAGGGCGGCGAAGAGAACAATCAGGTCGGGAAGTGCCTGGGCCACGCGCGCATGGCGGTCCGGATGACAGTGTGGCTCCTCTGACGGGACGTCGCGGTGATTACCTACGCCGGTGGGAGGGGGATTGCAACGGCTACGCCGCTAGCGACGTCCTCCTGCTGCGCGTTAGGCCCAACATCTACTACTTGCTCAGGTTTAGGAATGGCAGTGCGTTGCCTGGCACCATCGTGGTAGGAAGAATTCCATTCCATTTTTCGGCTGCAACGAGGGTTGGGAGGCCGGGATTGGCCCGAAGTGCGTCGCCGCGCGCTCTGATCGCGCCAGCCTCCGCGTTGCCCTGCACCTCGATCTGGTGCGCTTTGGCATCCGCTGCGGCTTTCACTTCATAAGCCGAAGCGTCAGCGTCGATAATTCTCTTCTGTTTGTCGGCTTCAGCCTGTTGCTGCTTGACGATAGCCTGCATGCGCGCTTCGACGGCAGCCTCGTATTGAGTTGAGAAGGTAATATCCTCGATTTGTACGCTGTCGATCACGACCGGCCCGCGCACCGCAGTTCGGATCGCATCATAGACTTTCGCGTTCAGGGAGGCGCGTTTCTGGATCGCGTCGGCGGCGTCGAACTGACCGAACACATTCTTCAGCTGCTCATACGTCTTGGGGTTGATGATCCTGGATTCCATACTCGCCAACGAACCGTACTGCGAATACACGGCTGACGCGTCCGTGACATGAAAATTCACCGAGAGTGCGATCGTCGCCGGTTGCTGATCGCGCGAGTAGGCTTGCATGCGAAAATCGCCATCAGCGGTCCTTTGGAAGCTTTCCTTCTGAATCTGTACCGAGATCTTTTCGATGCTGGTTATAATCGGCATTTTGAAGTGCAGCCCCGGTTCGGCTTCACCGACGACGGCGCCGTTATGCAAGATCACGCCGCGCTCGCCCTGATCGATAGTGAAATACGTCGAGAACACGATAATCAAGAGCACTAAGGCTACTATGCCGGTACTAAATGCTCCTGGTAGCCAACTTGGCGGACGAAACTGCGGAAGATTTTTTGGCGAACTCCAAGGGGAACTCAAAGCACGCCCCGAAGAGAATCGAGCGGCGCTATCGCAGTTGGTCCAAAAGCGCTTGACGAGTACAAGCCGTCGACGTGCTTGGCATTGTCATGCATGGCCATTATCCTGATCTCCAAATGTTGATCGTATTGGCAAACTGTCGATCATTGGCCGATGGCTTGGATTCATTGGCGTTATTATCGCGGCTGTAAACAACCGAGGCATGCCCGAAGGTGTAAGTCTAGCTCAAGCTTTCAGATTATATCTCGCGAGCCTCAACCATAGTCAACTCATTCGCAGCTCCACCTTGGAATTTCACCGATGGCGTCCAAACCGCCGTAACTCGCACTGATACATTCCGACCTTGTTGATATACAAAAATCATGTCTCCGCATCGGGGTGGTGGCGCCGCCACCACATCGGCAAGCGGTCCGCTTCTTGAGCCATCTTTAAATTGCGTGTTGACGCGGTACGCCATTCGTCCACCCTTGGCAGTGAACCGTGTAGTCCTTATTTGGATGCGATACCAATCCGCTCGCTCGTGTACCGTTTGACATTGGTCACAAAGAAGCGCGTGCTGCTCGATCGCCCCGACTCACGTAATGAACGCGCGTTGCTTTGGCGTCATGCGCGAAAGAAAGTTCCCTGGGGGCCAACGGCCGACGTAGAGCCGGCAAGAAGGAGTTACGGATGTCGAGAGGCAATCGCGAGAGGAAAAAGCCTAAAGCTGACAAAAGCAAAGCAAAAGTACATGTGGCAATTACGCCTTTCGGCGCGGCATCAAATGCCGGCAAGCCCGCCGGTAAGCGCAACTAGATGATGCAAAGGGTAGGCTGATGAATGAACGCCCAGGTGTTGTGCAGCGTGCCTTTCAGATCGCCAAGGCCGGAGAGGTCACGAGCCTCGCTGCACTGCATGCACGACTGGCGGCAGAATGCTATTTGAATAGCGGAGAGATTTTAGCTGGCCGTTCCGTTTCTCTTCACTTAGCGCGCATTATTGTTGAGCGAAGCATGGTCAAACGACCAATTGTTCAGCGGATATCACAGCCCCGGCCAGGCCTGCCGAAAGCAGTTTAACCGGTCAGGGTCCGTTTGGATCGTTATCGAGATCAAACCCGTCTCTGCCCAGCGCTAACCGGGCTCTAGTTAAGTGGCGGGTGAAATTGGGAAATTAGAAAATGCCGACTGGAGACTGGCCTCGAAGATCGGCAACAGTGTGATGCATCTAGCCGTCTAACGCTCCGGCCAACCGGCGGAAACGACGGCACAATTTCTTCAATCCGGAAATTGCAGGGTGTTGCCACACTGAGTTGGCTGTGGACGCAGTACTCCGCGAACCGGTCTCGGCGCGGTTTTCCCCGATAACAGGGAAAAATACAGGGAAAAATCTGAAAAAAGGGCTGTCCAGGTCCATTTTCAGTCGGATAGTGCAATTTATCGGGCGTTTTGTGCGCTTTTCTGATTTCGGATAACAGGGAAGAAAATTTGCAATAACAGGGAAACGAAGGAAAATAACAGGGAAAGAAGACGGCACCGCAAGGGTGCCGACTTTAGTTTCCGAATGGCGCCAGCCAAGTCGGCCATTGCAGGAGAATATCCGGCATGAGCGCGCCATATGTCGCCTGCGACCGCGCTCAGGCGCAGGGATCGGCCTTCGTCGGTGCGCGCCGTCCGAGCTGGATTTTGCTCACTACCATCCTGGCTTCCAGCCTGGCGTTTATAGACGGGTCGGTGGTGAATGTTGGCCTCGCCGCCATCGGGGCCGATCTGAAAGCCGGCGCGGGCGGGCTGCAATGGGTGATCGACGCCTATCTTCTTCCGCTTGGCGCGTTGCTACTGCTGGGCGGTGCGGCTGGTGACCGCTTCGGGCGCATGCAGCTGCTCGTGTCGGGCACGGCGATATTTGCGGCTGCGTCCATCGCCTGCGCTGTGGCACCCAGCATGGCGTGGCTGCTTGCGGGCCGCACTGTTCAAGGCGTGGGCGCCGCACTGTTGATGCCGAACAGTCTCGCCATTCTGGGCGCGAGTTTCGAGGGCCAGGCGCAGGGCCGTGCTGTCGGCATCTGGACGGCAATGGGCGCGGTGATGGGCGCTGCAGGTCCGGTCTTGGGTGGATGGTTGATCGATACGGTCGGCTGGCGTGCCATCTTCCTGCTCAACCTCGCCCCTGCGGCAGGTGCTATCGCGCTGGCGCTGCTGTTTGTGCGCGACGACCGGGCAGGGCGCGACGCGCCTGCATTGGATCTGCTGGGAGGATCGCTTGCGACACTATGCCTGGGTACGTTAACCTGGGGACTGACCATCGGCTCCGGCCGGGCCGGGTGGACGCCAACGGCGATGCTGCTGATGGCTGTAGGCATTGGGGTGATGCTGGCGTTCCTGCTGACGGAACGATCGCGCGGCGAGCGCGCGATGATGCCACTTGCCGTGTTTGGGTCGTCAAGCTTCGTCGGCCTCACTCTGCTGACCCTACTGCTATATGGCGCGCTGGGCGCGCTGATGGTGGTGGTACCCTATGTGCTAATCGAGGCCGCCGGCTATTCTGGCATCCGGGCAGGTTCGGCGCTAATGCCTTTTGCGGTGATCCTGGCCGTGGCTTCGCCCGTGATGGGCGGCATCGCCGACCGGATTGGGTCACGCTGGCCACTGACGTTGGGACCGCTGGTGGTTGCCGCGGGTTTCCTGCTGCTGCTGCGGGTGAATGCGCATACCGGCTACTGGACCACGCTTTTTCCTGCGATCCTCGTGATGGCGGGCGGTATGTCCGGCGCGGTGGCGCCGCTCACCACGGCGGTCCTGTCGTCAGTGGACCGGCGTCACACCGGTTCCGCCTCCGGCCTCAACAGCGCGGTGGCGCGCACCGCAGGCATGGTGGCGACGGCGCTGCTGGGCGGGGTACTCGGCGCGTCAGGTACCGCGTTGATCGCGGAATTCCATATTGCATCGCTTGCTTGCGCCATCGCCTCCGTAGGCGCGGCGGCCAGTGCCTTTTACCTTATTGTGGATGCGCCGAAGAAATAGCATACGACCGCCAAGCCAGTCGGAGTTTTCTTGTCGATTGGCAAGTGTGGCGCAGAGAAGACGCCTCACATAATGCGAACTAGGCGCCGATCGGCGGGTGACCGATCGGGCCGGTAGGTCCTTCAAGAAACTTACGGTCCCAACGGGCCAAGTTCGCCGCAGCTTCATATGTGCTCTGAAGAAAGCTGAGCAGAACACTGTCTGCATCTGGGCTGTTGCGTACAGCTCCGTAGGGCAGCAGAAATTCTCCCAACATAGTGTCGAAGTACGCCTCTGCCGGCTGCACGCTCGTATCCCCAAAACCTAAGGGAGTAGGGTAGGCATAGTTATAGAAGCAGGGAGTCCTGACTGTTCCGCGTCCTGGCCAAAATCCAGTACTGGAGACCTCTTGATTATACGCTTCTCGCGCTACAGCGTCTGGCATGTGCGGCACTCCACCAGGATGACGAGGCGCGGCGCGGCCCGAGAAGCGAGTGACCGCAAGGTCGAAGCTGCCCCAGAACAGGTGGATGGGACTGCACTTGCCAACGAAGCGCGTGCGGAAGAGCTGAAACACTCGTTGCGTCTGCACCAGGGCGCGCCAGTAAGCGCGCGCCGTATCACCATCGTACGCGCGGACGACTTCGTCATTGTGAAACGGTAATGCTTCCTGCAGTTCGCAGGGCATAGGGTCGATTTGGACCTCGAGGCCTAAATAGTTCAATGCGCGCATCGTATTTGCGTAAAAGGTCGCGACGCTTTGCGGTTCCAGAGCTACGGTACTTCCCCGACCTTCGGTATCGTGGATTGTGAGGACATCCTTGAGGAGGTCAAACTCCATCTCAAACGAGCGAGAACCAGCCGGAATCAAGCCGGTTGAGAGGCCGCAGGCAGAAACGTACAACGGCACATGCCAGCTGTGATTCACCCAAGGTGTCATCATGAGTCGAATCTTGCCGACAACTTGACACCAAAGGTGCATAGCGTCGGTTGTCGGCTTCAGGTCGAGCCGGGAAAGATCAGGCCATCCGTTTGACTTGGAGGTCACCATGGGAAAGGCATTGGCTCCTCTATACCAAGCGGTGTTACTCCAGAAGTGCCCAGGGCACTGCGTCAGCCGCAAAATTCCGGACAGGAAACTCGATTGGCGCGGTGGTGTGATGGGTGAGCGGCGCCAGAGGATATTGACAGTAAGTGGCGGCGCCGTCCAATCGGCCAACACACGCAACAAACCGAAAAAGGCATCAGTCGTCACGCGCTTAGTCCGGTACCGGCCGGACGGTGCGATCTATGACCGAACCGGCACGCAACAATCGCACGGGTATGTCGCGCGATGAGCGTTCTATGATCAGAAGTCTGTGAAGATCGTCGACGGTGAATACTTTCTCATTATCAAATTCCAACAACACGTCGCCTTCGCGCACGCCCGCCTTATCTGCCGGGCCACCATTCTCCACGTCGCTCAGCATCACGGCATTGTCGCCTGGTCGGCCAAGTGCATGGGCCAGGCGCCGGCCAAGCGGGATGGTTTGTGCACTTACTTTGATTCGACTTCGACGAACGCGCCCATCCCGCATCAGCCTCGTCGCGACATCAGTTGCAGTGTCGCTCGCGATTGCGAAGCAAATACCTTGTGCACCGCCGACCATGGCGGTGTTAACGCCCATTACGCGGCCTTGACTGTCGGCAAGCGGGCCGCCGGAATTGCCGGGGTTGAGTGGCGCATCGGTTTGGATCACGCTATCAATTCTTCGTCCTGATTGGGCGCGCAGGCTGCGGCCTAGAGCACTGACAATCCCTCCTGTCACCGTTGCCTGATAACCGAATGGATTACCGATTGCGATGACCAGTTGCCCCACGCGGAGGGAGGACGAATTGCCAAATTCGGAATGCTCAAAATCGCTGCCGGACAGACGCAAGACCGCAAGATCGGTTTCCGGATCATCGCCGACCAGGGCTGCCTCGTATTCGCGTCCGTTTGGTAGAGAGGCGAAGAGTTTGGCGGCGCCCTTGATCACATGGCTGTTGGTCAAAAGATAGCCGTCCGGTGTGTAGATCACCCCCGAGCCCTGGCCCATCCGGCGGCCGTTTGCGCGCCGCGGGCCAACGCTCGCAACCGCAGGTCCCACACGCTCGAAAGCATCGGACACAAGTTGCGAATAGGGATCGAGGGTGGGGCTATGAGAATTTCCGTCCATGCTCATTAGGCTGAGATTTGGGCGGCTGGCGCCTGTGCCAACCCGGCCAAATGACCGGGGCGCCACCCGGTCATCCGCCCGATATACGGGAGGGGGTACAAATTCGATGATTTCTCCCTATCTAGTCGCAGGGAGAACCTCATGAAACATCAAACCGACGTCCTCAGCCACTACTCGGATGCCTTGGCCGCCAGGGCGCAAGCGGCAGCCGCGCAGGTTGTCGCCGTGCGCGGCGAAGACTGTCGCCACATTAGTGGCCTGATCTGGCAGGCTGACCTTGTAGTCACCTCGGAGCAATCGCTGATAGCCCAGCCGGAATTCGAAGTCGTCCTGTCTAGGGGTGGCTTGACCAAGGCCCGCGTGGCTGGTCGGGATCCGGGCACGAATATCGCCCTGTTGCGCCTCGCGGAGCCGGTTGCGGCGCCGCAGTATGGGGCGGCTAGCGCCAAGACTGGGGCACTCGCGCTGGCCTATGGCTCGAACGGAGAGGGCGGGCTGACGGCCCATTGCGGGGTAATACAGGAATTCGGACCGGCCTGGTCCAGCCGGCAGGGAGGGCACATCGATGGCCGGATTGCCCTTGATATGCGCCTTGCGCGCCGCGAGGAGGGTGGCCCGGTATTCGATGCCCACCGAGGACTCATCGGTATGTCGACGTTCGGTCCCCGGGGTCAGGTTCTGGTAATCCCATCGGAAACGCTTAGCCGCATTGTGCCGCTCCTTGCCCGAGATGGCCGGATTTCCCGCGGCTGGCTAGGCGTAAAACTGCAGCCAGTAGCCGTGCCCGACACGCTTCAGGTCGAGGCCAGACAATCGTCCGCGCTCATGGCGATGTCGATTGCGGAAAGCAGCCCCGCTGCGAAGGCCGGGCTGCTGGCTGGCGACATCATTCTTTCAATTGGCTCTGCCCCGGCACAACGCCTTCGGCACCTTGCGGCTCAACTGGGGCCCGACAGCATTGGCCGCACGGTCGACGTACGTGCCATTCGTGCCGGTACGATCCTGCAGTTGCCGCTAACGGTTGCCGAACAGCCTTCTGAATGATCTCAATCCGGACCAATATCGCCTTGCAGCACGTCTTGCGCGTTGCATTGCGCGCGCGTGATGCCACTCGCCTGAACGCGATAAATAACGTGGTTGTGGCCGCTGGCCATCAGCTCGTTGATGGTGTGGCGGGGGCCGATATTGTTCTGATCGATAATGGCGCTGAGATGGATGACGGTGAGGCAGGGCGCGCCGTCGCGATCGGGCGTTTGACCGGCAGGCCTGCCGCGCTCCTTCCGCATAATGCGAGCGCGGCGCAAATCGATGCCGCAATACGCGCGGTTGCCGCCGGTCTCACCGTGCGTCCAGCAAATGCAGACGCTGAAGGTTTCGGACCTGAACCGGATAGAAAATCGGAAGCCCTCCTGACTCCGCGCGAGCTTGAGGTATTGACTGCCATCAGCGAAGGCTTAAGCAACAAGGCGATTGCGGGACGGCTCGACATTTCGCTTCATACCGTCAAATTTCATATCGAGTCAATGTTTCGGAAGCTTGGTGTCCGGACGCGCGCCGAGGCTGTCGCCAAAGGCTGGGACAGAAACCGAGGCGCGATAGAATTGTGATCCGCCAACACGCCCTCAGCGGTCTCAATCGACTGAAGTCCGGCGACCCGCAAAAACTCTTGCATATGTTCCCGGGCGATTTACTGGGAGGCTTGCCGACGACACTCACCTAACAATCTAACAAACGCCATTCGGCGGAGCAGATATCGTAACCCGCGCGCATCACCGGTAGGTCGGTGAGGTCTTGCCGGGTCGCGCTCCAATGGAGGCTCGAGAGCGTTGCCTACAAACAAGATTCCGTCCACATGTTTGACGCTGAAGCGTGCCATTATGACGTTTCCTTTCAAGCTTCGTGAAAAGTCACCGCAAGTCATCAGCACTGTTCGGCCGCCTAGGGCGCGAAAATCTGCGCAGGAGAAAGGGCTCATGCCATCGCTGGTGCCAAGGCGATCAACACGAGAATTGCAGGAAAAGCGAAAAGATATTTGCGATGGTTCAGAAGCGAGACGATGGTGACAAACAGCACAATGACACCGAGGACGCCTCCCCAAATGTGTGTCTCTGGCACCGACAGGAACAGAGCCGTCAGTACTTGCGCCAAACCAGCAACATAATGGAAGCCGCGCGGAAAGGTCCAACGTTGATATACCCGGCGGACAAAGCCGGGCGCAGACAAGTTCAGGGCCGCTGCAGCAGCAAACAGCGCTGACAGAATCAAGGCTAAGCAATTGGCAATCTCAGACATGGTGATGCACCTTCTCGGTGCGAGTGACACGCTTTTCCAAGGCGCGCAGCGAAACATAGAAGACGGGCGTCAAGAACAGACCGAAGAAGGTCACGCCCAGCATGCCAAAGAAGACGGCGATGCCCATGGCATGACGCATCTCTGCGCCCGCGCCGGAAGAGGCCACCAGTGGCACCACCCCCATGATGAAAGCGAAGCTGGTCATCAGGATCGGGCGCAGCCTGAGGCGGGCGGCTCGCACCGCCGCCTGGACCGTCTTTACGCCTTGGATCTCCAGCTCGCGGGCGAACTCTACGATCAGTATGGCGTTTTTACAGGCCAAACCGATCAGCACGAATAGGCCGATCTGGGTGAAGATGTTGTTGTCGCCGCCCGTCAACCAGACCCCGGTAATGGCGCTGAACAGGCACATCGGCACAATCAAGATGATCGCCAACGGCAGGAACAGGCTTTCATACTGGGCTGCCAGGACTAGGAAGACCAAAAGCACGCAGAGCGGGAATACGAGTAGCGCGGTGTTCCCGGAGAGAATCTGCTGATAGGTCAGGTCGGTCCACTCGAACCGGGTGCCCTGGGGCAGCGTCTCGTTCAGGATCCTGGTGAT
>DATKEP010000167.1:0-105574 GCA_035512055.1 Rhizomicrobium sp. | reverse complement strand
GCACTGTTGCAAGAATGCCGCGTGATTTTTCCACCACATCAGAACAAGTGGAACAGTTAAGTCGTTGCAAACACTACGTAATTGTTATCAACGACAGCTCCCGAATGCAGGCCGCCGCGACCCTTTTGCGAAGGCCCCGCGCCATTGCGGATCCGCAAGTTTGCAAGCAGTCCCTGGCTCAGGCCGCTCACTACGCTGTCGCGCGCGGCGCTGCGCCGTTGGAGGTCATTCGTGACTTTGCGAGCAGTCCCGGGCTCGGGCCGCTCACTACGCTGGCGCGCGCGGCCCTGCGCCGTTGGTGGTCATCCGTGCTGGCCTACTCTGTGCGCAAGCCACGGATGACCTCCAACCCCAAATCCCGGATCTTCTTGCGCAGGGTGTTACGGTTAAGGCCGAGAAGCTGTGCTGCCCGAATCTGGTTGCCGCGCGTGGCGGCGAGGCAGATGGAAATCAGCGGACGCTCCACCTCCTGCACAATTCTGTCATAGACGCCGGGCGGCGGAAGCCGGTCACCCTGGGCTTGGAAATAGTGGGTCAGATACTGCTCCACCGACGACGCCAGGGATTGGGGGCCTTCGCCGGAATCGGCCGCGAATGTCTTGGCCGGTTCTCTCAGTTCTGCGCCGACAGCGGTAGCCGTGATCGTATCGCCCGATTGCAGCACGGCCAGGCGGCGGATCAGGTTTTCCAATTCACGCACATTGCCGGGCCAGCGATGCCGGCGCAGCAGATCCAGCGCCTCATTGTCGAGCGTTTTGTGCGGCAGCCCCTCGTCTTCGGCTTTGCGCAGGAAGTGGCGTACCAGGTCGGGAATGTCTTCGATGCGTTCGCGTAGGGGCGGCAGGCGCAACGGCACCACGTTCAACCGGTAATAAAGGTCTTCGCGGAACAGGCCCTGGCTGATCAGTTGGCGCAGGTCGCGGTTGGTGGCAGCGATGATGCGCACATCCGTCCTGATCGGCGTGCGGCCGCCCACCGTGGTATATTCGCCCTGTTGCAGCACGCGCAAAAGCCGCGTCTGGGCTTCCAGCGGCATGTCGCCGATTTCGTCAAGGAAAAGCGTGCCGCCCTCGGCCTGCTCGAAGCGGCCGATGCCGCGATTGGTGGCGCCGGTAAACGCGCCGCGCTCATGGCCAAAGAGCTCGCTTTCCACCAGCTCTTTGGGAATCGCGGCCATGTTGACCGCCACGAATGTGCCATGGCGGCGCTTGCCGTAATCGTGCAGCGCCCGTGCCACGAGTTCCTTGCCGGTGCCAGATTCACCCATGATCATGACAGTGAGATCGGTCTGGGTGAGCCGGGCGATGACGCGATAGATTTCCTGCATCGCCGGCGAGCGGCCGATCAGCGGCAGCCGCTCTTCGGCTGCCTCGACGGTGTTGTCGCGCTTGCCCGCGGGACTCGCCAGCGCGCGGTTGACCACGCTGGTCAGCTCCTTCAAGTCGAAGGGCTTGGGCAGATATTCAAAGGCCCCGCGTTCGGCCGCGGTGATGGCGGTCAGCAACGTGTTTTGTGCGCTCATCACCAGGATCGGCAAGTCAGGTCGCATGCGCTTGATGCGCGGTATTAGGTCGAAACCCGATTCATCCGGCAAGACCACATCGGTGATGACCAGATTGCCTTCGCCGGCCGAGATCCAACGCCACAGGCCCGCCGCGGTGCCGGTCGTGCGCACGTCATAGCCTGCGCGTCCCAGCGCCTGGTTCAGCACCGTGCGGATCGCACTGTCGTCGTCGCAGACAAGGATGGTGGCCGCCATGCTCAGCTCTCCCTCGTGCGCGACTGCGGCAACAGAACGCGAAAAATCGTACGCCCGGGCACGGAGTCACATTCGACAACGCCACCGTGATCGCCCACGATCTTGGCGACCAGCGCCAGGCCCAGGCCGGAGCCCCGCGGCTTGGTGGTGACAAATGGATCGAAAATATGCGGCAACAAATCGGCTGGCACGCCGGAACCATTGTCGCGCACGGTCACCTCAAGGGGCAGCGACACGCGTTCCCCAGCCAGGCCTGAGCCGAACTTCACGCCGGGCCGGTAGCCGGTGGTAAGCGTGATTTCGCCGCCGGCTTCCGGCAGAGCGTCCGCCGCATTGCGTACCAGGTTGAGGAAAACCTGGATCAGCTGATCCTTGTTGCCCGAAACCGGCGGCAAGGACGGATCAAAATTCTCCACGATAGTGACGCCGCGGGCAAAGCCCGAGTCCGCCACCTTGCGCACGCGGTCCAACACCTCATGAATGTTGACCGGATGGCGCGTGAAGGCGCGCGTGTCGCCGAAACTCTCCATCCGGTCGATCAGCCCGCGGATGCGGTCGCTTTCGGCAATGATCAGCTGGGTCATTTCGCGCTCGTCGGGCGAAAGCGCTTCTTCCAGCAGCTGAGCGGCGCCACGGATTCCCGCCAGCGGATTCTTGATTTCATGAGCCAGCACCGCCGCCATGCCGTGCATGGAGCGCACGGCGCCTCGCGCCATCAGCTGGCGGTCCATGCGCTGGGCGAGGCTGCGCTCCTGAAAGGTGAGCAGGATGGCGCCCTCAGGCTCGGACACGGGCGTCACGGTGACGTCGGCCACGCGCTCGCCGTGGCGTGGCGTGGACAGATCGATATCGCGCTCGCCGGCGGAGGCGTTGCGCTCGGCTGCCTGGCTCACCAGCTGGAAAAGGGGGGAATGGGGCGCGATCAGGTCGGCCAGAGTCTGTTTGCGCAACAGGGTCAGCCCGGTATCGAAGAACTGCTCGGCGGCAGGGTTGGCATAGATTACCTCCTGCTTGCTGCCGATCAGCATGACCGGCATGGGCAGCGCATTGGCTATGGTGCCGCTTCCCGATTCGACGTTGGCCGCATTCCGGAGCTTTTGTAAAACGCCAGTCAAATTCTGCCTATTGTTTGAGCAACTGTGTTTCAAGGCGATAATATAGGCATCATGCCGCAAGGCAACAAAATATCGCCGATCGGCTTCTTAAATGTTAGGCATTCCGACGGTTTTTCGAGGAAACACTATGCCCCGCACTGCCGTCCTGATTGTTGCCGCCGGCAAGGGGCTGCGAGCCGGGACCGAGTTGCCCAAACAATACGAATCCCTAGCCGGGAAACCGATGCTACGCCGGACGGTCGAGGCCTTTCGCGGATTCCCGGTACAGGTCGTGATCGGGCAAGGACAGGAAGATCTGGCCGGCGAAGCGTTGGGGGGACTTTCGTTATCCGCTCCGGTCCTGGGCGGCGCGACGCGGCAGGAGTCGGTCAGGCTGGGACTCGAGGCTTTGGCGCGCGATGCCCCGGAATTTGTGCTGATCCACGATGCGGCGCGGCCGCTGATTTCGCGAAAAGTGACGGAAGCCGTGGTCAAGGCACTCGAGGCCGGCGCCGAAGGCGCCTTGCCCATGCTGGCGGCCAGCGACACATTGCGCCGCCGGGCCAAAGATGGCCGCTGGACCTTGGTGCCGCGCGATAATCTCTATCGTGCGCAGACGCCGCAGGGTTTTGTGTTTGACAAGATCCTGAAGGCGCATCGGGATCACGCCAGGCACGAAGTTACCGATGACGTGGCGCTGGCGGAACTGGCAGGCCTGAGGGTGGAGATGGTCGAAGGTGAGGAAAAAAACATCAAGGTGACGCGCAAGGAGGACTTTGCCCTGGCTGAGGGACTTCTGGGCTGGGGCGATGTTCGCACAGGCTCGGGCTATGACGTGCACAAATTCACCGAAGGCGACCACATCTGGCTTTGTGGCATCAAGGTTTCGCATACACATGCGCTGGAAGGCCATTCCGATGCCGATGTCGGGCTGCACGCGATCACCGATGCGTTGTTGGGCGCCATCGGTGAAGGCGATATCGGTCAGCATTTTCCGCCCACAGATGCGCGCTGGAAAGGCGCGCCATCGTGGAAATTCCTCGATCATGCCGCGGGCCTGGTGGCGGCCAGGGGCGGCAGCATCAATCATGTGGATGTCACCATCATTTGCGAGCGTCCCAAGGTCGGTCCCTATCGCGATGCCATGAAGGCCAAGATTGCCGAAATCCTGAAAATCGATCCCGGCCGCGTCAGTGTGAAGGCGACCACCACCGAAGGCCTGGGCTTTACCGGACGCCGGGAAGGCATCGCCGCCCAGGCTATTGCAACCGTGAGATTGTAGGACATGAAACTTCCCCGCGCATCCACCGTGGTCGCCTCGGTGTTCGGCATCGGCTACTTCGAATTCGCGCCCGGCACGATCATGAGCGCCATTGCCGTGCCGCTGGCAATCCTGATCGCGCTGCATGGCGGCGGTGCCATGGGGATCCTGGGCGCCAGCCTGATTGCCCTGGTGATCGGCATATTGGCTTGCGGCGATCACGTGCGCGAAACCGGGCGTCAGGACCCGCCGGAATGCGTGATCGACGAACTTGCCGGACAATGGCTGGCATGCGCCTTCTGTCTTTTGACTTTTGGCGGACTGGTCCCGGTCAGGCACAGCTTGCTGGCTGTCTTTGCGCTGGCATTCCTGTTGTTCCGCCTGTTCGACATCTGGAAGCCATGGCCGGTGAGCTGGGCCGACCAGAACATCAAGGGCGGGCTGGGCGTGATGACCGATGACATGATTGCCGGGTTGATGGCGGGTGCGCTGGTGGTGCTGGCGCGCTATTTCTTCCCCATCTGATGTTTTCGCCCTACCTCATGGCCCGCGCCGAAAAATTGCTGGCGGATGCGCGCAGCAGGGGGCTGAAAATCGCCACGGCCGAAAGCTGCACTGGCGGATTGATCGTAGGGCTTTTGACGGAAATTCCCGGTTCATCGGATGTGGTCGAACGTGGCTTTGTCACTTATTCAAACGAGGCCAAGGAAGAATTGCTGGGAGTACCGCGCGAGCTCTTGGCGCGGCACGGCGCGGTATCGTCGGAAGTCGCACACGCCATGGCACTGGGTGCCCTGAAGCACGCGCATGCGGACCTCGCAGTCGCGGTCACTGGCGTCGCCGGTCCCGGTGGCGGGACAGAGGAAAAGCCCGTCGGGCTGGTGTTTCTGGCTGCCGCCCGCGGCGAGCACATGATCGTGCGCGAATGCCGTTTCGGTGAGATCGGGCGCCGCGAGGTGCGGATCATGACTGTTGAGGTCGCATTGGACATGCTGGAAGAGTGTGTCTTCAAATAAATTTGTCATTCTCGCATTAGCGGGAATCCAACTTTTTCGGCTTCCAACCAAGTTGGGTACCCGCTTTCGCGGGTATGACAAGAGCGGGTCAGTTTGACGCCGCCAGCTCATCATGCGCCACTTGTTGCAGTGCATGAGTCTGAGGCTTCGAGAATCCCATGTCATCAGCCACGGTTTCATTGTCGCCCAATGACAGCGGGTCCCTGCCCGTTACCTTGGCAAACACCAACAGCGCCTCCAGATAATAGCCATAGGCACTGGCGTGATAGCTGTCCCAGGCCCAGAGATTGACCTTGCCAGCCGGAATGCCGGCATAGGGATCGCCACCGGCCACACCGCTGTCGATGGCGCGGTTCCAGGCGAGCCCGACAGGCACGACCCCGTTGACATGCGCATTTCTTGCCGCCAGCGCATAGGCGGCCATAACATCGATACCCATTTGCTGGATCGGCTTGCCATGCCAGGGCTTGCCATCGGGATAGGTCTGGTCCGCGCGGCTCCAGGTGGCGTCGAGCCACACTTCCACCTTCGGATTCTTGGAGCGGAACATGTCTGTCATTTGCTTAGCAGATGAAATCAGCAACGCCGGGTCACCGGGATGGGCCTGGTCGAGGGTGGAATAGCCGTGCATCACCACCACGTCCCACGTCTTGTCGAGCAGTGGTCGCTTTTCGGCATAATGATAATCCATGCCCTTGCCGCCCACCGTCTCCAGCGACACGGTGTAATCGAGGCCCGCTTCCCTGGTGAACGCCTTGAAGAAGGCGGGCACGCCGCCCACGGTCTTGCCGTTGGTGCCCGGCCCATTCAGATCGGTGACGGTATCGGACTTGTAGTAATGCGCCGCCGAATTGGCGCCGAAGGTGAAGCTGTTGCCCACAAACAGAATGGTCCTCGCCTGGGCTGGAAGGATCACAAGGGCCGACAATACGACGCTGGCGAGCAGCGCTCTGAACGAAGGCATGTGAACCTCCCCTGATCTGCTTGCGGGGAGACTATAGGCTCAAGAATTGGAGCGGCAAAGTTGCGCGGCACGGGCCTCGAAGGCGTCGGTCATTTTGAGCATGACCTTTTCAAAGGCGTGGCTGGCCGCGCCATGCAGCAGCCGGCTCCTGAATTCGAAGCGGATGGAGAAGTCGACCTCGCACCCCTCCTCCTTCGGCGTGAACTGCCAATGGTTCTCCAGGGTTTTGAATGGCCCTTCGGTTTGCACAACGTCGATGCGGTTCCGGATCGGATCGAGCGTCACATCGCTTGTATAGCGTTCGCGCAAAGCGCCATAACCCACCGCCATTTCCGCGGTCAGGCCGTTCTCGCTCCGCGATAGCACGCGCAGCGCCACGACCCATGGTAGGAATTCCGGATATTTTTCCACATCGGAAACAACCGCGTACATCAGTTCCGCCGGATAGCGGACGGTGCGGGTTTCCTTGTGAGAAATCATTTATTCTCTGTCGCGCTTGCGTTGCAAAATCGCGTCGCGATTTTCACACAATCGCTCCGGGGGCTTTTGCGAGCCTGGCCGCTTTTAGCTGCGCAAAGTCGCTGTCGGCGTGATAGGAGGAACGGGTCAAGGGCGAGGCCGATACCATCAGGAAGCCCTTCGCCCGGGCGATTGCGTCAAGGCCGGCGAATTCTTCCGGTGTCCAGAACCGTTCCAGTTTCGCATGCTTCTTCGTCGGCTGCAGATACTGTCCGATGGTGAGGAAGTCGACTTTCGCGGCGCGCAAATCGTCCATAACCTGCATGATCTCTTCGCGGCTTTCGCCCAGCCCCACCATCAGACCGGATTTGGTGAAGCCGGTGGGCATCAATTCCTTGGCGCGCTCCAGAAGCCGAAGGCTCGCGAAATAGCGCGCGCCGGGACGGATATTCAAATAGAGCCGCGGCACGGTTTCCAGATTGTGATTGAACACTTCGGGCCTGGCCGCCATCACCGTTTCGATGGCGCCGTCTTTGCGCAGGAAGTCCGGCGTCAGCACTTCGACTGAGGTGCCGGGGCTTGTCTCGTGGATGGCATCGATCACCTGTGCGAAATGATTGGCCCCACCATCGGCCAGGTCGTCGCGGTCGACCGACGTGATGACCACATGGGCAAGGCCCAGCGTCTTGACAGCGCGGGCCACATTTGCGGGTTCTTCCGTGTCCAGCGCCGCCGGCAGCCCAGTCTTGACGTTGCAAAAGGCGCAGGCCCGCGTGCAGGTGTCGCCCATGATCATCATGGTGGCGTGGCGCTTGGTCCAGCATTCACCGATGTTCGGGCATGCCGCTTCCTCGCACACCGTGTGCAGCCGGTTGGCGCGGACGACGTCGCGGGTCGCGATATATTCCTTGGAAACCGGCGCCTTGACTCTGATCCAGTCGGGCTTGCGCTGGATTGCGTTGTCCGGGCGGTTGGCCTTTTCGGGATGCCTCAGCTTGTCGACGACGATGGTCATGACCCAGATATAGACGGCACCGGGGTCAAAATCACCAACGCGACCGTCGCAGCTGCCCTGCGAATTAGGAATATTGTCAGGCCAGGGTATCGAGCAAGGACTTGAAATTCTTGCTGGCTGTCTCGAACACGGCGAGATTGGCCCGAATGGCTTCAGATTCGGATATCTGATTTACGGTGGCGACGACGGGATCGACACTCTGCGCGGCAATCATGCCCTGCAAATTGGCGAATGGCGCTGACGGATCATAGGCGAGCGAGAAACTTGGCAGCGGGTTGGAAATGGCCGTCGTGGCACCGCCGCCTGGCAAGGTCCCTAGGGTTGCAGCGACCGTGTGGGAGGCGCTCGCCGCGAAGCTTGCCGAAGCTGCGGCCATGCCTGAGGCGGCGATGGCCATGGCGGAGTCCATGTTGGCGCCCTTTACCCAGGGTTTCTCCTCCGATCTGTATGGCCGCGACCCGGAGATGGCGAGGACAGCTTGCGCAACGGGTTAACCAGCCGTTGCGCCTATTGCATATGGCTGGTTAAGCCCCGCTAATGACGTTCGCTCAACGCCACCATCATTTTTTTCATGGGCGCTGCCCCGGCGTCTGTCCAGCTCTATTTCTCATCGGATTTGGTCAAGGGAACCTCCAATGGTCTTAAGAACGCCGGGACTGGACGAATTTCCCGAGGAGGCGGCGGTTATTGGCCGCCTTTTAACCGGCTATGGCGAGCTCGAATACGCCTTATGCGTGCTGCTGGGAGATACACTCAACGATGTTGAAGTGGCTGTAAAAGTCATGTTTCGCAATGGTGGAGAAGAGGGCCGCATCCAGATCGCGGACGCGCTCATGCGCTACAAATTCGAACAAACGCCATTGGCCGATGCCTACAAACAAACAATTTCCGACATGCAACATTGCCGTAAAATCCGAAACCAGTTTGCCCATAGTCTTTTTGAGGGAACCACCCAGCAAGGGACATTGAGCTTTGTCGATTTGGAAGAGTCTGCGAGGGCCCCCGGAATGACTCGGATTGAGGCAGTCCCAATTGCCCTCCCCCTGTTGGAGGCGCAGGAAGAATATTTTGGGTATGTTCAAGACCGCCTTTTGTATATGTCTGCAGAATTTCAGCTGCAGGAGGGACGAACCTCCAGTCATGGCGAAACATTGCCAGCAACAATAGCGAAACCGCGCCGACACGGCGCTGATTGGTGACGTCGCCATTGGTGGCCTATTCCGAAATGTCGCCGCCTACATTTTTGGGAATATTATCCTTGCCTTGAAACTGACTGGCCCCCCAACGCGTTGCTAAGTCTCACCCATCCCGGAGGGTCTATGGCCACTGCTTCGTCCGTCCGTTCCCGCCGCCGTCCTGTGCGCGCCGTCACGCCGGTGCACCGTTCTGTCACGCGATCGTCATTGTCCGGCAGGCTGCTGCGCCTGGCCGCCAGTCCCGCTGCGAAAACCGCCTATGTGGTCGTTGGGACCGCTGGGCTGGCCGCACTGGCGATTGCCTTGATCGGTCCCAGAAAACTGGAGCGCGAAGTGCTCAAGCCTTTGCGCAGTGCCATCGAGCCTCAGGCGGAAAAGCTCTGGGCCGAATCCCGGCCGCTGCGAGAGCAGATCGCCGGATTGTTCCGTGCGGCCAGCCCCTATGGTCGCGAGCGGCTGGTGCGCAGCTTCCAAAGCTGGATCGGGCATTTTCACGCCACTTGAGGTAAGACGGTTTCCGGCCCTTGTTGGAATGCGTCGATGCCGGAGTTGGGAACGCCGAAGCGGATACCGTTTGACCCGTCCCTTGCCCGCAAGTCGATATTTCATGCCTTGATCGAAGCCCGGCTGGAGCATGGCGGCGACAGTATCGCGCTTGTGGATGGCGACGACCGCGCTCTCAAATATGACGACATCCTGCGCGCCTGTTTCGCGTTGGGCTCGTCACTCAAGCACGGCACGCGCAGGGGCGAGAAAGTGGGTGTGATGCTCCCCACCGGCGCGGCCTCGGTCATCACCTTTTTTGCGCTTTCGGCTTATGGCCGCGTGCCGGCGATGCTGAACTTCACCACCGGCCTCGCCGGCGTGAAAAGCGCGATTCATACCGCCCAGGTGAAGCGGGTCGTCACCGCGCGGCGACTGGTGGAGATGGCCTCTCTGCAGGACATTGTCACAGGCCTGGATGCGGAGATTCTCTATCTGGAAGATGTGCGCAAGAACCTGACCGTAGCAAACAAGCTGACTGCAGTTCTGGGCAAGCTGGCACCGCGCTTCTTCTCGGCCAGGCCCGGTCCTGACGATACGGCGGCGATCCTGTTCACCTCCGGCACCGAGGGCGAACCCAAGGGCGTGGCGTTAAGCCATGAGAACATCTTGGCCAATGTCGCCCAGGTGCGCGCGCATATAGATCTCTATGCCGCGGACGTGTTGTTCAATCCCCTGCCCGTCTTCCACTGCTTTGGGCTGACGGTTGGCACGATTCTGCCTCTGATCGCGGGCGTGAAAGTCGTCTGCCATCCCACACCGCTCCAGCCCAAGGAGATCGTGCGCCGCATCCGGCGCCATGACGCCACCATTCTTCTGTCCACCGACACCTTCATCAACCAGTATGCCCGGACCTGCGAGCCTGGCGATCTCGACAGCCTGCGCATGGCTGTGTGCGGGGCCGAGCGGTTGCGCGATGAAACCCGCCTGTTCGTGCGCAAGAAATCCACGGTCACATTACTGGAAGGCTATGGCGTGACCGAAGCCGCGCCGGTGGTGGCCGCCAACCAGATCGAAGCCAATCATCCGGGCACGGTGGGACGGTTGATGGCCGGTATGGAAGCCAAACTCAAGCCGGTGGAAGGCATTCCCGGCGCGGGCGAACTCTATGTGAAGGGCCCCAATGTCATGCAGGGTTATATCAGGCCCGACGCGCCCGGTAAGATCGTTCCGCCGGAAGACGGCTGGTACAATACGGGCGACGTGGTCTCCATCGACGAGGAAGGTTTCATCGCCATCCGCGGGCGTCTCAAGCGCTTCGCCAAGATCGGCGGAGAGACGGTTTCCCTTGCCGTGGTCGAGAATATCGCTGCGGCGCTTTGGCCCGATAATGCTCATGCCGCGGTGGTGGTGCCCGATGGCCGCAAGGGCGAGCAGATCGTGCTGGTGACGGATGCGAAGGAAGCGCGACGCGTTGACCTGATTGGTTGGGCGCAAAATCACGGCGTGCCGGAAGTCAGCATCCCACGCCGCGTAATGGTCATCGACTCGGTTCCCCTGCTTGCAACTGGCAAGACCGACTTTGTGTCGGTGCAGAAAATGGTGGAAGCCGAGACGGGGGAAAGCTGAATTCCGCATTACAGCATGTTCACCGGCCAGGTTTCGCAAGGCCGGCCCCCGGGGCGCGTGACTGCGTTCCGCGGCTGGCTTATGATTCCATCATCGCGTCAGGACGGCGGAGATGGAACTGCGGGTGATCGCGCTCATATTGTTGTGCGTTCCGCTTTGCGCCTGTGACGCCGCCAGCCCCCGGCTGGCCGACAGCACGACAATCAGCTGGAGCGGTGAAAAGCGCGTGGTGCTGGCCACGCCCGATATCGAGCTCAGCGAACTGACCGCCGGCGGCGTCAATGCCCCGCGTGCTGACTGGACTGGGAGCGCCATCGCCTTCACCCGCAAGGGTGTCGCTGACAAGCTGGCATCACGCGGCGTGTCAGTGGTCGAAGCCGATACCGGGGCCAGTGTGCGGGAAAGCCAGATCGTCAAGCTCAACAGCGCGGTCGGCCAGGCGATCCTGCTGCATCTCTACTATTCCCCGATCAAGCTGCCCCAGAAGGGCGACGCTCTCGACTGGACGCTCGGACCGGGCGTGGCGGTCCTGCGCGAGAAATATGGCGGCGACTATGGCCTGTTCATCCATCTGCGCGACTCCTATTCCTCCACCGGGCGCCAGGCCTTGATGGGTGTATCGGCCCTGCTGTTGATACCGGTGCCGGGCGGATTTCAGAGCGGTTTTGCCTCGCTGGTGGATCTGCGCACCGGCCGAATCGTCTGGTTCAACCGCGTGCTCAGCGTCAATGGCGATCTGCGCAATTCCGATGACGCCCGCGACACGGTCGGCGAACTGCTTCAGGGACTGCCTTTGTGAGAAGAATATTCCTGGCTGCGGGCCTGGTGTTTCTCTGTACCGCGGCACGCGCCGAGCCGCCGGATCCGGACAGCGACGAGGCCGGCCTCGCCATGCAGGTAGCCAAGACCGAAAACGATATCAAGACTTCGTCCGCCCTGATTACGGATGCAGCGCTGAACGCCTATTTGCGCGATGTCGCTTGCCGCGTGGCGGCCCCCGCATGTCCCTCGCTGCGCGTCTATATTGTGGAGACGCCAGGCGAAAATGTCATGGCGTTGCCCAACGGCGCGCTGGTGATCTGGTCCGGCACCCTGTTGCGCACGGAGAATGAAGCACAGCTCGCCCATCTGCTTGCACATGAGATTGCCCATTATCTGCACAAGGATACCGTGAGCGCCTATCGGCGCATGATGGACACCAACAGTCTGGTCGCCGTGCTCGGCGTCGCCGCATCGGGCATTGGCATGGGCTTCATGGGAACGCCGGCCAGCATGGCGGCGATCAATGCGCGCTACGCCCATTCCGAAAGCGAGGAGGAAGAGGCCGACCGCGCCGGATTCGGCCTTGCCACGGATGCGGGTTTCGATCCGCAAGACGCGGAAACAGTATGGCGCAATGCCGATCCGGACTATCTGCGCCAACATCCTGGCGGTGACAAAAGACTGTCGGCATTGCACGCCATGGCACAGGGCGCACCCGCCGGCGCTTCCGGCAAAAGCGAGCCGGCCGCCTATCGGACCTGCGTCGCACCCTATCTGGAGCGGTGGGTGAATGATGAACTGCGCGGCACAAGCGACAGCGTGGCGCTTTTTTCGCGACTGTCAGCGTCAGGCCGGGGGCTTTTTCGCTATGGCTTGGGCGAGGCCTATCGCAAGCGCGCGCGGCCCGGCGACGACGTGCTTGCCGCGCAGGCCTTCCGCGCCGCGCTGGCGGTACAAGACCCGCAGCCGCTGGCCTGGCGCGGTCTGGGTTTGATGGCGATGCAGAAGGGCGACAAGGAAGCGGCACGCACTGCCTTCCGCCAATATCGCATTGCGCTTCCCTTTGCCGATGACGGGGCCATGATCGACTATTATCTGGCCCAACCATGAAGAAACCGGCATTGGTTCTTTGCCTGCTCCTCGCCGGCTGCGCGATGCAGGAAATGGAAACAGGCAGCGAGACGCCGGTCGGCAATGGCATCTATGTCACGCCGCAACCGGGCTTTGCCGAGATCCATCTCGCTGCCATCCGCTATTGGACGAGGAACGGCACCGGCCTGGATGAGTTGGGCTTCTATACCGGCATCAAGGATGGCGAACCTCTGTTTCCCATTCCGGGAATGACGAAGAAGGAGCTGCCTTCTTTCCGGTCGCAAATGACCCCCAATGACATTGCCGAATTGGCGGCCAGCGCACTGACGGCGAAATACAAACAGGCTGCACGCTCTAGCAATCTTCATCCATGCCCGTTCGGGCCGGTGACCGGCTTCTGCTTCGATCTTTCGCTTACGAATGAGGAAGGCTTGGAGATGCGCGGCCGCTGCCTGGCGCGGCTTCAGCATGGCGTGCTGGACCTGCTGATGTTCACCGCGCCGGCCGAGTATTACTTCGCGGAGGTTGGCCCGTCAGTCGACCGCATCTATTCATCCATTTCAATAAAATAGCTGTAATATCAATAACTTAGTAACGCTATTGACAATCATTCGCATCTGACCCATATCCCTTTCGGCCAGGCACGGACCCCGCCGGGAACCTTGGATGCCAATTGGATGATCATCTGCGTCTGCAATAGGCTGAACGACCAGCGCATCGGTGCTGCGATCTGCAGCGGGGCCGAGTGCGCCGACGACGTTTACGCGCGCTGCGGCGTGAGAAAGAATTGCGGACGATGCCAGGAAACAATCGAAAGCCTACTGGACGAAAACCGCCGCGCACTGTCGCTGGCGGCGGAGTAGCGCCGGGCCCTGAGCCCCACGCCTCGCTGGAAGGCGATCCCGTCACCCTTTCGTTCCTTAACAAGGTGCTGAAGAACGAGCTCACCGCGATCAACCAGTATTTCCTGCATTCGCGCATGCTGGCCGATTGGGGCCTGTCCCACCTCGCTCACAAGGAATACGGGGAATCCATCGACGAGATGAAGCACGCCGATCGCTTGATCAAGCGCGTGCTGTTCCTGGGCGGACTGCCCAACCTGCAGGACCTTGGCAAGCTCCTGATCGGGGAGAATGTGCAGGAGGTTCTCAAATGCGACCTCTCGCTGGAAATGATGTCGCTGCCCGACCTCAAGCTCGCCGTCACCCATTGCGAAACGGTGAAGGACTATATCAGCCGCGAGCTTTTCACCCACATCCTCGAGAGCGAGGAAGAGCATATCGACTGGCTGCAGACCCAAATGCGCCTGATCGGGCAGATGGGGATCGAAAATTACGTCCAGCTTCAGACGAAGCCGAACGAGTCCGGTTCATAGATAGCGGGTTAAAACTCCGCTTCCAGTTCCTCGATGCCTGCGCGTTCGTTCTTGGCGGCCTCGATCCATTCGATCATGTCGGGCAGCGCCTGGATGGTTTCGCAATAGTCCGCACACTGGCGGTCGAGTTTCACGTCATAGGTGGTGAAGCGGGTCGTGACCGGGGCATACATTGCATCGGCCAGCGTCGGCTTTTCGCCAAACAGATAAGGCCCGCCATAAATGTTCAGGCATTCACGCCAGATGGCCGTGACGCGTTCGATGTCGGCCTGGGCGGCGGCCCAGATCCTGAAGCCTTTGTAATGCGCCTTGAGGTTCATCGGCAGCGCCGAGCGCAGGTTGGCGAAACCGGAATGCATTTCTCCTGATACCGATCGGCAATGCGTGCGCGCCCGCGCGTCCTTGGGCAGAAGACCGGCCTGGGGAAACAGCTCATGCAGATATTCGGCGATTGCGAGCGTGTCCCACACCTTGATGCCATTGTGGGTCAGCCGCGGCACCAGGAAGGACGGCGCCAGCATCAAAAGCTCGGCCCTTGCCGAAGGGTCGTCGCTGGACAACAGCTCTTCCCGGAAGTCCAGGCCTGCCATCCGGCAGAGCAGCCAGCCCCGCAATGACCAGGAAGAGTAATTCTTGCTCGAAATGGTCAGGACGGTGTCGCTCATATGCACCAGTTTTCGCCGGTTTTGGCGCGTTGACAAGGATTATTTTGCATTGCAGCATCCAATGTCGAGCTACGGTCGGGCCAAGCCGGAATCGCTAGTGATTCCTTAGCAAGGTGCGGGTTACGAGAGCGGGATGCTGTACGACGCCTATCAGGCTCAGCAGGACTTTTTTGCGCCGTTCCGCGCGGGCGCCGACCTGGTCCGCACCGCCTTCAGCGACCCAAGCCTGGGGCCGGCCGCCAACTACATGTTTCGCAGCATGGCCGCGGGCGCGGAAATCGTGTCCCGCTCCCACCTGATCCATGACCGGCCGGACTATGGAATCACGACTGTCCAGGTTCAGGGCCGGCCGATGGCGGTCACAGAAGAGGTGGCGCTGGCCTTGCCATTCGGCAACCTGGTGCATTTCCGGAAACAATCCTCCCTGCGCCAGCCCAAGGTGCTCTTGGCCGCGCCCATGGCGGGGCACTTTCCCACCCTTTTGCGCCACACCGCCCATACATTGCTGGCCGACCATGACGTCTACATCACCGACTGGAAAAGCGCGCGTGACGTGCCGGTGGCGGCAGGCCGCTTCAGCACCGACGAATATATCGATCACTTGACCGCCTTCTTCGGTCATATCGGTCCCGGCGTGCACGGCATGGCCGTCTGCCAGCCCTGCCCCTCGATGGTGGCGACAGCAGCTCTCATGTCGGAAGACGGGCATCCAGCCACACCCCGAAGCCTGGTGTTGATGGCCGGACCGGTGGACACATCCATCAACCCCACCCGGGTCAACCGGCTGGCCAATGAGCATCCGGTCGAATGGTTCGAACAGAACCTGATTACCACCGTGCCGCGCCGCTATGCCGGGGCGCATCGCCGGGTCTATCCGGGTTTCCTGCAATTGTCTGCTTTCCTGACGATGAACATCTCGCGCCATGTGCGCGCCCATATGGACCTGTTCAGCCATCTCCTGAAAGGCGAGATCGAAAAGGCCGACGCCAATCGCCGATTCTATGACGAGTATTTCTCGGTCGCCGACATGGCAGCCGAATTCTATCTGGATACGGTGCGCAAAGTATTCCAGGAACATCATCTGGCGCGCGGCGTCTACACCTACCGCAATCGCAGGGTTGATCCACGCACCATCCGCAAGACCTCACTGTTGACCGTCGAGGGCGAGCGCGACGACATATGTGGGCTGGGCCAGACCATGGCGGCACAGGACCTGCTCTCAAGCGTCAAGCCGTTCCGCAAGAAGCATTACGTCCAGGCGGGTGTGGGCCATTATGGCGTTTTTTCCGGCACCAAGTGGCAGAAGCAAATCTACCCCATGGTTCGCAACACGATCTTGGCCTCGGAATAGTTATTTCAGGATCGCGTTTAGCAGCCACGCCAATCGCACGCCGGCGCGTGCCAATTGCATCCGCGCCACTGGCGCTTCGCGCCAGGCATAGTCTCGCGGCAGGCGCAAGTAGCGCGCGCGCCCGAGCGGGGGATAGACCTGGTCGCGTGCTATCGCGTGAGCCTCATTGGCCCAGTCTGCAGCCGTGCCACGGGTCCAGGCCGCGCGTTGCGCCGGAGTGATGCTGCGCTCGATGTCCGCCGCGACACGATCGGGATCGAAGCCCAACGCTTTCACAATATCTGCGTCCCACACCCGGTGCAGATTGGCGCGCTCGCGCCCAACTTGGACGCGGACCTCATTGCCGCCGCGATCGTCGTTGTCCTCGACATGGAGCGGCTGGTGCACATCGGCGACAAAATGGATCAGGAACATCAGCGCCTGGGCCCGCGCGTTGGCGTCCAGTTTTCTATTGCGCAGGGTCTGAACGTCGGCCTCGATCTGCGCCACCACACAATCGCCGGCGGCGCAGTCACGCTGGGAGACGAATGCGGGCGCATGCAGTGGAATGTTCACGAAATGCCAGAGGGCCGTATCGCGGCGCTGGTCCTTGATTTCGTCCGCCCAGTTGGACTGCTCGACCAGCATCGTTTCGCTGCCGAGCAGCCCGGCCACCTGCCGACGCGCTGCCGGCGTCATCTCGCGAAACGCCACGCCTGCCACGACTTCGTGGCCCTCAGCACCCCAGCCGAAGGCCTGGATCGGTGCCAGCAGGAGCGCCGCCAGAATGATCGAATTTGGAAGCTGTCTAATCTTCAATGGGAACAAGACCTTGGTAGAAATACGGGTTGACCGTTCTGGTAAAGTAAAGGTTATATGGCAATGGTCGCGCGCCGGGGATGGGCGAGAGCGCTAGATTGGGGCTGGAACAGGGCAGGCAAAAAGTCGGGGGACTTGGCGCCTGGTTCGCGTTTCCAACGACAAAACGGAGCCAACGTGGACCGCAAGACCCGCGACATCATCGCGCGCATCCCTGACGAAGAAGTTCCCCTGCCCCCCATTCGCCGCCGGCTGAATGGCGCAAGCGCTGTGCTGGCCACGACGGATGGCCGCTGGGCGCTGGTATCCACCGGTCTGACTGCCCTGGTGGCCGGAGCCATCGCCTGGATGGCTGTGGGAATGTTGCCGGTTACGCGTCCTATGGTCGCGCCCGGCCGCGCGTTCCTGCCCTACGCCCTTTTCATGAAGCTGATCCGCGCCAGCGAGCCGCAGGCCCAGCCGCAGAGCGATAATTCGGACAATGCCAATCCCAATCCCGGCGTCGAGCAGCGCACTGTAACCTTGGATGCCGGCGATACGCTTGCCGGCATGCTGGAGGATGTCGGCATCGCCCCCCAGGATGCCAATGCTGTCATCAGCGCCATGGGTCGGAATTTCTCTCCCCGCCAGCTCAAGGCCGGCCAGAGCTTCGATCTCACCTATTCGGTCTCCACCATCGATGCGCCCGGCAGTGCCCCGTCCCAAGGCCAGCCCAAGACCATCGTGGTGATGGTCAATCACAAGCCTGTGGTTGTGCCGGTCAACGCGGAGGAAGATGATTCCAACGCGCGCGCGGAGAATTCCCAATCCATCACACGGCTCCTGTCGCTGCACTTCTCTCCCGCAATTGACCAGGACATCACCGTCACACGCACCACCGAAGGTGGCTACACCGCCGACGTGGAAAAGAAGGAACTGCAGGTTCACCACCACCGGGCCGGCGGCACGATCGATTCAAGCCTCTATCTCGCCGCCATGCAGGCCGGCATACCCGCCGATGTCGTGGTCGACCTGATCCACATGTTCTCATACAAAGTGGACTTTCAGCGCGATTTGCATCCTGGCGACAGGTTCGAGGTCTATTACGATTTCGCCTACACGCCGGAAGGCCAGCCGGCGAAATACGGCTCGATCAGCTATGCCATGCTGACACTTGGCGGCAAGCAGATCCCGATGTACCGCTTCCAGGCCGATCCATCCGAACCGCCGGAATATTTCGACGCCAAGGGCGAGAGCGCCAAGGGTATGCTGATGAAGACGCCCGTGGATGGCGCGCGCATCTCCTCCGGCTTCGGTTCGCGTTTCCATCCCATCCTGGGCTATACCCGCATGCACAAGGGCGTGGACTTTGCGGTTCCGAGCGGCACGCCGGTGATGGCGGCTGGTGCCGGCACGGTCAAGTTCATGGGCTGGGCCAACGGCTACGGCAACTTTGTGTTGATCAATCATGGCGAGAACTACGCCACGGCTTACGGCCATCTCGCGCGCTTTGCCCCTGGGATGCGTGTGGGCGCGCGGGTGCGCCAGGGCCAGGTCTTCGCCTATAGCGGCATGACCGGCATGGCGACGGGTCCCCACCTGCATTACGAGATCCGCGTAGGTGGCAGCCAGGTCAATCCGCTGACCGTGAAGATGGCGCAAGGCCGCTTGCTGATAGGCAGGCTGCTGCGCGAGTTCCAGGAGAAGCGCCTGGAAATCGACAATTTGATCGCTACGACCGCGCTGGAGACCAAGGTGGCCGACGTCTCGACGGACTTGCGGCAGGCCAAGGCGAAATGACCCGCATTGCTTAACCTGTCATGGCCACACTCGGTGGGCCATGACATTCCAGACTAGTTGAGCGCCACCCCGGCCGGAGCCACATCCGCCAGCTCATCGTTCGACGCCGCGAACTCCCGGCCGTTGATCGTCAGGCCTGTCTTGGATGCGCTCACTTTCACGGTATCGCCCTCGGAGACCTTGCCTTCCAGAATCAGCTGCGCCAGCGGATCCTGCAGCCGGCGTTGGATCACCCGCTTCAAGGGACGCGCGCCATAGACCTGGTCGTAACCGGCATGCGCGAGCCAGTGACGCGCCTTGTCGTCCAGATTGATCGCGATCTTGCGGTCGGCCAGAAGCCTCGAGAGCCGCCCGATCTGGATGTCGACGATCCGGTCCATGTTGGTCCGTGTCAGGCGATGGAACAGGATGATCTCGTCCAGCCGGTTGAGGAATTCGGGCCGGAAATGCGCCCGGACCGCCTGCATCGCTTGCGCCCGGTTCTTGGCCTCGTCGCCGCCTTCGACCGACAGCAATTCCGTGCCCAGATTCGAGGTCAGGATGATCACCGTGTTCTTGAAGTCCACGGTGCGGCCCTGGCCATCCGTGAGGCGCCCGTCGTCTAGCACCTGGAGCAGCACATTGAACACATCGGCATGGGCTTTCTCGACCTCGTCGAACAGGATCACCTGATAGGGCCTGCGCCGTACCGCCTCGGTGAGCACGCCACCTTCCTCATAGCCGACATAGCCCGGCGGGGCGCCGATCAGCCGCGCCACGGCATGCTTTTCCATGAACTCGCTCATGTCGATACGCACCATGGCGGTGTCGTCATCGAACAGGAAGGCGGCCAGCGCCTTGGTGAGCTCGGTCTTGCCCACGCCGGTTGGACCCAGGAACAGGAAGGAGCCGATGGGCCGGTTGGGATCCTGGAGACCTGCCCGCGCGCGGCGCACGGCATTGGAGATGGCGCGCACGGCCTCGTCCTGGCCGACTACCCGCTTCTCCAAATCGGTTTCCATATGGAGGAGTTTCTCGCGCTCGCCTTCCAGCATCTTGTCCACGGGAATACCGGTCCAGCGCGACACGATCTGGGCGATGTTTTCGGCGGTGACAGCCTCAGCGGCCAGCACCTGGCCTTCGCGCTCTTCGATCGCCTTCAGCTTGCGCTCCAGATCGGGGATCACGCCATAGGTCAGCTCGCCGGCGCGGGCGAAGTTGCCCTTGCGCTGCGCCACTTCCACTTCACTGCGGGCGGCATCGAGCTTTTCCTTCAGCGACTGCACATCGGCAACGGATTTCTTTTCCTCCTGCCACTTGGCGGTCAGCGCGTCGGACTCGTCTTCGAGATCGGCCAGTTCGCTTTCCAGCGCCGTCAGCCTGTCCTTCGACGCCTTGTCGGTTTCCCTCTTCAAGGCTTCGCGCTCGATTTTGAGCTGGATGATGCGCCTGTCCAGTTCGTCCAGCTGCTCGGGCTTGGAATCGATCTGCATCCGCAGCCGAGATCCGGCCTCGTCCATCAGGTCTATCGCCTTGTCGGGCAGGAAGCGGTCGGTGATGTAACGATTGGACAGCGTCGCAGCCGCCACGATGGCGCTGTCGGTGATCCGCACGCCATGATGGAGTTCATACTTCTCTTTCAGGCCGCGCAGCACCGAGATCGTGTCTTCCACGGTGGGTTCGCTGACGAACACCGCCTGGAAGCGCCGCGCGAGCGCAGCGTCCCTTTCCACATATTTGCGGTATTCGTCGAGCGTCGTGGCGCCCACGCAATGAAGCTCGCCCCGCGCCAGTGCTGGCTTGAGCAGGTTGGAGGCATCCATCGCCCCGTCGGCCTTGCCGGCGCCGACAAGCGTGTGCATCTCGTCTATGAACAGGATGATCTCGCCATGCGCGCCGGTCACCTCGTTGAGCACCGATTTCAGGCGCTCCTCGAACTCTCCGCGGAACTTGGCACCAGCGATAAGCGAGCCCATGTCCAGCGCCATCAGCTTTTTGTCGCGCAGGCTTTCGGGCACGTCGCCATTGACGATGCGAAGCGCCAGCCCTTCGGCGATCGCCGTCTTGCCCACGCCGGGCTCGCCGATCAGCACTGGATTGTTCTTGGTGCGGCGGGAAAGAACCTGGATCGTGCGGCGGATTTCTTCGTCGCGCCCGATCACGGGATCGAGCTTGCCGGTCCGGGCCAATTCGGTCAGGTCGCGCGCGTACTTCTTGAGAGCGTCATAGGTATTTTCAGCGGTGGCGCTGTCGGCTGCGCGGCCCTTGCGCAGGTCGGCGATGGCGGCATTGAGCCCCTGGGCGGTCACGCCGGCGTCTTTCAGGATGCGGGCGGATTCGGTGCCCGTCGCCAGCACCAGCGCCAGCAAGAGATATTCGGCGGTGACAAAACTGTCGCCGGCCTTCTTGGCGATCTGTTCGGCATTGTCCAGCAGTCGCGCAGCTTCCTGGGACAGGTAAACCTGGCCCGAGCCGCCCTGTACCTTGGGCAATTTGCGCAAGCCCGCTTCGACGCCCGTTCGCACCTGGGCATCGCGGCCACCGGCGGCGGTGATCAACCGGGCTGCCAATCCCTCATCATCGTCGATCAGGACTTTAAGCAGATGCTCGGGGGTGAATTGTTGATTACCCTCACGCACGGCCAGCGTCTGCGCAGACTGTATGAAGCCGCGCGCACGCTCGGTGAATTTCTCGATATCCATCGTCTCTCCCGGTCGGCCCCTATTGGCGGCTGCACAGGAAACGGCTTCGCTCACGCGTCGCCCTCCCCGGTGCTCCTTTCGGCAGCGGACCACTCTACGGCCCTACCCATAGGCGCCGTTGATCGGGATATGGGAACATAGGAACCGGGCTTCAAGCCCGGTTTTTACCGATATCGGCGCGAATCAAAGGGTTAAGACGGATTGCTGCGATGCTGTCTCAAGAGGGGCGCAAGCCGGCCTCAGGATGCCTCGGCCTCTTCGCCCTCTTCTTCGGATAGGCCTTCGTTGAGCGAGAAGGACGGACCGCTGCTTTGGGGCATGGTGTTCGTCTGCGGCTGCTGACCGTGCTGGCCTGGAGCCATGCCTTGGCCCGTACCTTGACCAATGCCTTGGCCATTGTTCTGCCCTACCTGAGCGGCTTGTTGCTGGGCCTGGTATTGGGCTGCTTGGGCGGCAGCCGCCGCCATGATGCGATAGTAATGCTCGGCATGCTGAAGGTAGTTCTCGGCCATCACGCGATCGCCGCTGGAATTGGCATCGCGGGCCAGCTGGAGATACTTCTCGTAAACATGGCTGGCTGAGCCGCGGATTTTCACCTCCGGACCCGAGGAGTCATAGGTCCGGTTGGGATTGAACCCGCCGCCGTTATTACCGCCGCCGCCGCCGCCGCCCGAATTGCCACCATTATGCGGCCTGCGGCCGCCTCTGCGAGAGCGTTTCACTGTGATCCTTCCTTTACCGCCAGCCCGGATGCGTCATGAAACGCGCATCAGCCAGCGTCCAATTCGGTTCGCTTTGATTCCCCTGCCCCGGCGGCGGTTTTTCTCGCGTCGCCCAGTCCTGCGGTTCTGCCTTTCACGGCCCGCGGGAGGGACCATCCCCTGTCCCTGCAAGTCCGAACCTAGCCCAAACCCCGCCTTTTTCCAAGGAAATCCTCAGGCTTTACGCAAGATGACGCAGCGGGGGACCCCTGACAAATCGGGGGCGATCCTTAAAATTTCAAGATTGGGGAACAAATTTTGCAAGCTTTGCGCCTGCCCCAAGCCGATTTCCAGCAAGGCATGGCCATTCGCACTGAGCAGATTTGGTAAAAGTTCCGCCAGGGATCGGTACGCGGACAGACCGTCGCGTCCGCCATCCAGGGCTGCCCGGGGCTCGAAATGGGCGACATCCGGTTCCAGCGATTCGATCTCGGCCGATGGAATGTAAGGCGGGTTGGAAAACACTAGATCGAAGGGTCCTTGCGCCCGGTCCCAATTTGCCAGCCTGATTTGCGCGCGGCCAGGCATCAGCCGTTTGGCATTGTCGCTGGCCCAGCCGAAGGCCTCTTCTGATGCCTCGAAACCGATCCCGCTTGCGTTGGGAAATTCCTTCAGGGCTGCAATCAGGATGGCGCCGGAGCCTGTGCCCAGGTCTGCGATCTTCACGGGCACCGAACGGTCCGGCACCAATCGCATCGCTTCTTCGATCAAGGTCTCGGTGTCGGGCCGGGGCACCAGCACACCAGGGCCGACCGCAAATTCCATGCTCCAGAATTCTTTGCGGCCGAGAATGTAGGCGATGGGCTCGCGTGCGACGCGCCGCATGACAAGAGCTTTGAAGTCCAATGCCTGTTGAGGCGTCGCGACCGCCGTCAAGGTCTGTTCGCGATCGATACCCAGCGCATGCGCGAAGAGAAGCCGCGCCTCGCCGCGCGGATTGTCGGTGCCTGCGCCTGCCAGTACCCGCGCCGCCTCGTCCAGGGTCACTGTTCCGCCGCTTCGAATTCTGCCAGCCGGTCGGCCTGGTCCTGGGCCACCAGCGCATCGACAATCTCGCCCAGCTCATCGCCGGAGATGATGCGCGAAAGATTGTACAGCGTCAGGTTGATACGGTGATCGGTGACGCGCCCTTGCGGAAAGTTGTAGGTTCGGATGCGCTCGCTGCGGTCCCCCGACCCTACCAGGCTCTTTCTCTCGCTGGCACGGGCCGCGGCAATGCGGCTGCGCTCGGCGGCATAGATCCTGGCCTTCAACAGCATCATCGCCTTGGCACGGTTCTTGTGCTGGGATTTTTCCTCCTGCATCGCCACCACGGTGCCGGTGGGGATATGGGTGATGCGAACCGCGCTATCGGTCTTGTTGACGTGCTGGCCGCCCGCGCCTTGCGCGCGATAGGTGTCGATGCGCAGGTCTTTTTCATTGATCTCGATGTCGACATCCTCGGCTTCGGGCAGTACCGCCACCGTGGCCGCGCTGGTATGGATGCGGCCCTGGGTTTCGGTCACCGGCACGCGCTGGACCCGGTGAACGCCGCTTTCGAATTTGAGCTTGGCGTAAACACCGCGGCCCCCGACTTCGAGCATGGCTTCCTTGTAGCCACCCAGGTCGCTTTCCGACAGAGACAGGATTTCGGTCTTCCAGCCTTGCAGCTGGCAATAGCGCTGATACATGCCCAGGAGATCGCCCGCAAATAGAGCCGCTTCATCGCCGCCAGTGCCGGCGCGGATCTCCACGATCGCCGAGGAATCGTCGGCCGCGTCACGCGGCAGAAGCGCGATGCGAAGATCGTGGCCGAGCGTATCCAGCCGCACTTTCAGTTCGGCGCGCTCTTCCTCCGCCATGTTGCGGATTTCATTTTCCGTCGCGGGATCCGCGATCAACGTCTCGGCATCGGCGATTCCGGTCTGGGCGCGGCGGTAGGCGCGCACCGTATCGATCACCGGCGAAAGCTCGGCATGCTCGCGCGAGAGCTTGACGAAAGCCGCGCCCGACGCCCCGCTCGCCATCTCGCTTTCGATGGCGGCGAAGCGGTCAAGCAGGCGTTCGAGTTTGGCGGCGGGAATCATTCCTCAGAACCTGTCATCAAACCTGTATTTTTGGCCAGCGAGCAGACGAAGCCAGCGAAGCGCGAGCAGGAATCCATAATGCACCAAACAAAAAGGCAGCCGCGATGGCGCGCGGCTGCCCAATTCCATGTATGTCCCTACTGAGCGGCTTCCAGCGGCTCAGACGAGGCTTGGCCATTGCGCTGCGCCTCGATCTCGGCGGCCTTCTTCTCGCAAAGTTCGACGATGTGCTCGACCAGGCCAGTATTGTCGATCCGGTAGCTGGGTTCACCGTTGAGATAGATCTGGCCATGGCCCTTGCCGGCGCCGCCGCCGGTGAAGCCGATATCGGTCTCCCGCGCCTCGCCCGGGCCGTTGACCACGCAGCCGATGATGCTGAGCGACATGGGCGTGGCGATATGCTTCAAGCGCTCTTCCAGCACCTTGACCGTGTCAATGACATTGAAGCCTTGGCGCGCGCAGGACGGACAGGATACGATATTCACGCCGCGATGGCGCAGGTTGAGCGACTTGAGAATGTCGAAGCCTACCCTGACCTCTTCTACCGGATCGGCCGACAGTGACACGCGGATGGTGTCGCCGATGCCGCTCCAGAGCAGCATGCCCATGCCGATGGAGGATTTGACCGTGCCCGAGATCATGCCGCCGGCCTCGGTGATGCCGACATGCAGCGGGCAGTCGATTGCTTCGCTCAGCGCCTGATAGGCCGCAACCGCCAGGAACGGGTCGGACGCCTTCACCGAAATCTTGTATTCGTGGAAGTCCAGGTCATCGAGAATCTTGGCGTGGTTGAGCGCGGATTCGACCATGGCTTCCGGACAGGGCTCGCCATATTTCTCCAAAAGATCGGCTTCCAGCGAGCCGGCATTGACGCCGATGCGCATGGAGCAGCCATGGTCCTTGGCCGCCTGCACCACGTCCCGCACCCGCTGCTCGGAGCCGATATTCCCGGGATTGATGCGCAGGCAGGCCGCACCATTCACCGCCGCCTCGATGGCGCGCTTGTAGTGGAAATGGATGTCTGCCACGACCGGGATGATGGACGCCTTGGTGATGGCTTTCATCGCCTTGGTCGCGTCTTCATCGGGACATGAAACGCGCACGATATCGGCACCTGCTTCCTCGATCCTGCGGATCTGGTCGATGGTGGCGCGCGCGTCGCCGGTGATCGTGTTGGTCATGGTCTGTACCGTGATCGGCGCGTCGCCGCCGACCGGAACCTTGCCGACCATGATCTGGCGCGATTTGCGCCGGTGGATGTCGCGATAGGCGCGGATGCTCATCTTTCGTCCTTAATGGCTATTGAAACGGTCAGCCAGAGCCTGGGGATCCAGCGAGACACGACCCAGAACTTGTTGGGGCGGGCCTGCTCGGCCCAGTGCGATGCCGTCCAGATCCAATTCCACGACGCCGCCATCGCTGGTCGCCATTGTGATGCCCGGCACGTTCGGCACCTGGAAGCTGTCGCCGGACTTGAAGTCACGGTTCAGGATGGTCTGGCCTTGGGCATTCTTGACAGTGATGCGGACATCGCCGCGGGCGCGCAGGACCACGCGTGGATTGACATTGGCGGCGCCAAAGATCTGGCCCGCGCCATTACCGGCGGGTACGGCTGCATCCTGGCCTTGCACGATCGCGGACGAAACCGTGGGCGAAGCGGAAGACGCCGCATTGGCGGGCGGCAAGCTGGTCGCAGGCGTCTTGGCGCCGGCAGCAGGCGGCGGCATGGCGGTTGCCTGTTCGGCGCTGGAGGGGGCGCCTGCCGGCGTGGCAGGGCTGGTGGCAGCGGTGTCGGCGGCGGGCGGAGCGCTCGCAGCAGGTGACGGAACGGCAGTCTGCACCGGCGCGACAGGCACAGACTTTGGCGGCGCCGCGGGCTTTGGCGGATTCAGCACCGGCGCAGGCGGCACGGGCTGATTGGAACTCAAGTCCGGCGACAAAAGATGCCAGGCGCCCCATCCCAACAGGATCAGCACCGCGCCCGCGATGATGCGCCAGCCTTGGGGAAGGCGGCGGCCGTCATCCTGATGGATGGGGGCCGGCTCGTGCGACTTGTCGTCGGCGCGGCCGGAAATGTCGCGCTTGAACCGCTCCACAAAGGCGGTCGCGTCCAGCCCAAGATGGCGAGCGTAGGAACGCACGAAACCGATTGCATAGGTCTTGCCCGGCAAATCTTCCAGCCGGTCTTCCTCCAGAGCCTCCAGATGGTCCTTGCGGATCTTGAGCGCACGAGACACTTGGGCGATCTCATCGCCCCGCCTGAGGCGCGCCGCGCGTAGGTCCTGGCCCACCGTCTGCACCACGGAGTCATGGTCTCCGGAAATTTCGCGCAAATGAATACGCCGACGGCCCGCATTGCCGTTCTCGCCGCCACCGTCATTGTCGAGGGTCATTTGTGTAAGCTTGGTCATACGTGGTCACGAACAAACGCTTGCCCGCAAACTGGAAATCTGGGGGAAAGCGCGGCTAAATATCTGTGTGCCCTACTTTATCCGATCAAGGTACGCAGGGACAACCGCTGCACCGCAAAAAGTCCGGTTCCGGGCCGAAAAGCGCCGATTTGCCCTATTTCAGCACGATTCCCCGCTCTGCCGCGAAGGCGGAAAGGCGGGTTCTTAACGAGTGGTCGGTCCGGCCGCACAACCTGTCGACGAAAGTGGCCACCTCGCCCAAATGCAGCGAGCGAATCATCATCTTGACCGGTCCGATCTGGCCGGGCTGCATGGACAGGGTGCGGATGCCCAGCCCCAGAAGTGCCATGGCGTCCAGCGGCCGGCCAGCCATCTCGCCGCAAAGGGAAAGATCGCCGGAATTTTCGGCCGCACTTTGAACGATCAGCCGGATCAGGGTGAGCGAGGCCGGGTTGAGATTGTCGTAGCGCTTGGCCACCCGGGGGTTTGTTCGGTCCACGGCAAAGGCCAGCGACAGAAGATCATTGGAGCCGATGGAAACGAAATCGGCCGAACGCATCAGCTGGGGCAGCATGAAGGCAAGCGCGGGCACTTCCAGCATGGCGCCCACCAGCACCTGGGTGGGCCGGCCTAGATTCAAGAGCCGCGCCCGCTCGAGCTCGCGGTCGATCAGGGCGCGGCCGCGATTGAATTCGTCCACGTCCGACACCATGGGCAGGAGGATGCGCAAGGTCCGCCCCACGCTGGCATTCAAGAGCGCGCGCACCTGGTAACGCAACAGCGCCGGACGATCGAGCGCGATACGGATGGCGCGCCAGCCCAGTGCGGGATTTTCCTCCCGCTCCCAGCGTGCGTAAGGCAGAACCTTGTCCCCGCCCAGGTCAAGGGTCCGGAATACGACCGACTTGTCGCCGGCCGCGTCGAGTATCTTTTTGTAGAAGGCGGATTGATCGGCAAGCCGCGGCATGGTTTCGCCGATCATGAATTGCAGTTCGGTCCGGAACAGACCCACACCGTCGGCGCCCGATTGGGCAAGCTGCGGCATGTCGAATTCCAGGCCTGCATTCATCATCAGCCGGACGGCGACGCCGTCGCGTGTCACGGCGGGAAGGTCGCGCACCGCCGCGAAGCGGGCCTGGGCCTGGACACGCATTGCGCGCTTGTTCTCAAAGGCCTTCACAATTTCGGATGCCGGCCTCAGATGCACCTCGCCCATTTCGCCGTCGACCGCGATCTGGTCGCCGGCCCGCGCATTATCCGCGACGCCCTCCAGCGAGGCGACCATGGGAAGGCCCATGGAACGGGCGAGAATGGCGACATGGCTGGTGGAGGCAGCCTCTTCCAGCACCAGGGCCACCAGCTTATCGCGGCCGTAATCCAGAAGTTCAGCCGGACCCATATTGCGCGCCACCAGGACGGCATTGTTGGGCAGATTACGCTGAGCCCCTTCTTCACCGGTCAGATGGCGCAGCAACCGCCGTGCCAGGTCGTCAAAGTCATGGGCCCGCTCGCGCAGGATGGGATCGCCCAGGCGCTGGACGCGCAGGCGGGTCTCGTCCTGAATGCGCTCCACCGCGGCTTCGGCGGTCAAGCCGGTGCGCACCGCGTCGCGCATGCGCTGGCGCCAGCCCTGATCATAGGCGAACAGGCGATAGGCCTCGATGACTTCGCGGCCCTCACCTGTCAGGTCGAGCTCGCTGGACGCCAGCATTTCGTCGACGGATTCGCGTAGCAAACTGATGGCATCTTCCAGCCGCTTGAGCTCGGCCACCGGATTGTCGGCGATCATGCGCTCGACGCGCACGCGCGGCTCATGCAGGGCAACGCGGCCGACCGCGACCCCGTCAGACAGGCCATCGCCCACGAATTTGCGGGGCCGGTCGATGCGCAATTCCGGCTCGTCGAGCTCGGCCACATTGAAGAAGCCGCCCTGCGCAACCACCTCGGCCAGCACCATGGCGACGGTCTGCAGCGCCTCGACCTCTTCCTCGGCATAGATGCGCTCGGCCTTGTTCTGCACCGTGAGCACGCCGAACACCTGGCCGCCCCGCACGATGGGCACGCCCAGGAAGGCCTTGAACGGGTCTTCGCCGGTTTCCGGCCGGTAGGAGAAGTGCGGATCGGCGGGCGCATCCGACAGGTTCACCGCTTCGGCCGTCTCGCTCACCATGCCGACCAGACCCTCGCCTTCCTTCAGGCGGGTATTGTGGACGGCGGCGCGGTTCAGGCCCTCGGTGGCAAACAGTTCCAGCACCTTGCCGGCCCGGCGCAGATAGATGGAGCAGACCTCCGCCACCATGTTGGAGGCGATGACGGTGACCAGCTTGTCCAGCCGCATCTGGGCGGACGTCTGTTCCGCCATGATCTCGCGCAGGCGGCGCAACAGCAAACGTGGACCGCCACCGGCAGGCATCAGATCGAACCTCTAGCCCCTCTTGTCATGGCCCACCGGAGTGCGGGCCATCCAGTTGGGGACAAAGCAACATAGCGAAGAAAGGAACGCCGCCAAACTGGCGATTGCCGAGCCAATGTCATCTGCGTGGCCCGCAGTCTCGGGCGATGACACCGGCGATGCGTCAGGCAGCATCCAACTCATAGGCGGAATGCAGGGCGCGCACCGCCAGCTCCACATATTCCTCTGCGATCAGCACGCTGACCTTGATCTCGGAAGTGGAGATGACCTGGATGTTGATGCCCTTGGCCGCAAGGGTGCGGAACATGGTCGAGGCCACGCCGGGATGGGCGCGCATGCCGATGCCGATGATCGAGACCTTGGCCACGGCGGCATCATGGGTGACGTCGCGATATTTGATATCGGCGGCGCGGGCCTCGATGGCCGCCAGCGCACGCGCCAGCTCACCCCGCACGCAGGTGAAGGTGAGGTCCGTCGTCTTGCCGTCTTCGGAGACGTTTTGGACGATCATGTCCACATTGACGCCGGCATCCGCAAGCGGCCCGAAGATGGCGCTGGCGATGCCGGGCTTGTCCGGGACTTTGTGGAGCGTGATCTTGGCTTCGTCGCGGCTATAAGCGATGCCGGTGACCGGTTTCTTTTCCACGATGTCTTCCTCGTCGCAAAGCAGGGTGCCGCCCACGTCGGGCGTGAAGGTCGAAAGCACCCGGGTCGGCACCCGGTGCAGCATGGCGATTTCCACCGAGCGGGTCTGCAGGACCTTGGCGCCCAGCGAAGCCATTTCCAGCATTTCCTCGAAGGCGATCTTCTCAAGCCGGCGTGCCTTGGGCACGATACGGGGATCGGTGGTATAGACCCCGTCCACATCGGTATAGATGTCGCAGCGCTGCGCGCCGATGCCCGCCGCGACGGCGACGGCGGACGTGTCCGAACCGCCGCGCCCCAGGGTGGAAATGCGATCTCCGGGCGCCACGCCCTGAAAACCGGCCACCACCGCTACTTCGCCACGCTCGATGGCTTTTGTCATTTCGGTGGCGGGCACCGCCTCGATGCGGGCAGAGCCATGTACGGCGGAGGTGTTGATCGGCACCTGCCAGCCCAGCCAAGAGCGCGCCTTGATGCCCATGGCATTCAAGGTGATGGCCAGAAGGCCACTGGTGATCTGCTCGCCCGCCGCCACCACAACATCGTATTCGCGTGCCTCTGGCACGGGGGCATATTCGCGCTGGCCGGGTATTGTAGCATCTATCGGCGGTTTGGCCGCGTCATTGGTCCAGGCGACAAGCTTGTTGGTCTCTCCGGCCATGGCGGAAACAACCACGGCAACCTTGTTGCCGCGCTCCACCTCGCGCTTGACCAGCGCGGCGACATGGCGGATGCGCTCGATGTCGGCCACGGAGGTGCCGCCGAATTTCATCGCAATCAATGCCATAGGCCGATTTGCCCCGGAAGAAACGGCGGCCTATGTATCCGGGGACGCTTCGCCGCTCAACCCTTGATGAACCTCAGCCCTCGAATTGACATGGCGGATTCTGCCTCCCCAAAGAGCTCGGTGGACCCGGGCGAAGTGGCCAAATTCTCGGCAATCGCCGCGGAATGGTGGGATCCGGCTGGAAAGTTCGCCCCGCTGCACAAGTTCAACCCGGTCCGCCTGGCGTTCATCCGGGCCGAAGCCGCCGGCTATTTCGGGCGGGATGCGCGGTCCTTGAGGCCGTTTGACGGCCTCTCCCTGCTCGACATCGGGTGCGGCGGGGGATTGCTGGCAGAACCGATGGCCCGGCTCGGTTTTGCGGTAACCGGCGCGGACGCATCGGAAAAGAATATCGGCACGGCCAAGGCCCATGCCGCCCAATCGGGCCTGGCCATCGACTATCGCGCCGCTTGCGCCGAATTGCTGGCAGCCGAGGGCCAGGCCTTCGACGTGGTCCTGAACATGGAAGTGGTAGAGCATGTGGCCAATGTGCCGGCCTACCTCACTGCCTGCAGCCGGCTGGTGAAACCGGGTGGGCTCACCTTCGTCGCTACCCTGAACAAGACCCTCAAAAGTCTCGCGCTGGCCAAGATCGGGGCCGAATATGTGCTGGGCTGGCTGCCACGCGGCACCCATGACTGGAACCGCTTCATTTCACCCGCGGATCTTGAGAATGCACTCAAAGAAAGCGGTCTAACGAATTTGAAACTACAGGGGATTTCGTTCGACCCCTTGGCTTGGGACTGGCGGCTCAGTTCCGGTGTCGACGTCAATTATATGATTGTGGCGCGGCGGTAGGCCATCTTGTCATTCCCGGGCAAGCGGAGATCCGACTTTCCGTCCCAACCACTTTTGGATCCTCTTCCCTCGGCTCTGGCCGCGCCTCGCCGAGGATGACACGCCGCTTTAACGGGTTGTCAATTCGCGCTGTCCAAGTCAGGCGGGAGCGGCGAAACATCGACGCCCTCCTCCATGAGTTCCTGCGCTTCCTTGTGGGTCGCTTCGCCATAGATGTGGCGCTCCGGCGTTTCGCCATAATGGATCTTGCGCGCTTCCTCGGCGAAGTTGGGGCCGACATAGTCCGCGTGCTCCATCACATATTTGCGCAAGCCCGTGGCAAACTGCTGCATCTGCCGGCCTTCGCCGGTCTTGCCACGCGCATTCCTTTTGGTGCCTGCCACGGCAGGCGCCATGACGGCTTTCTCGATGCGCACCGAATTGCAGGACGGACAACTCAGACGGCCGCTGCTCGACTGTTCGTCAAACGCAGCGCTGTCCCGAAACCAGCCGTCGAATTCGTGCCCCTTGTGGCAACGAAGCGAATAAGCAATCACTCAATACGCTCCAGTTCAGCCTGCCCCAGGCTGGTGCTCAAAGATTAGCCCTGGAGCGGGGATTCGCAAGACCTTGCCACCATCAAGGTTTACGGCCCGGCGAACTGCCGGTCATGCTGGAGGTTTGGAACTCTGGCGCGGGCCTCCGTCGACAGGCGGGGATCGATATCGGCAACTATCACGCCCGGCTCGGTGCCCGCCTCCGCCAGCACTTCGCCCCAGGGCGCCACGATCAGGCTGTGGCCATAGGTTTTGCGACCACCCGCATGCGCTCCGCCCTGTGCTGGGGCAATGACAAAGGCGCCGTTCTCAATGGCCCGGGCGCGGAGCAGCACATGCCAGTGCGCTTGACCTGTTGGCACCGTAAAGGCCGAGGGTACTGTAAAGAGGAACGCGCCTTTCTGCGCCAGTTGCCAATAAAGCTGCGGGAAGCGCAGGTCATAGCAGACGGTCAGGCCAACCGGGCCAAATTCGGTGCTGGCCACGACCGCCTGCTCACCCCCTGCCACCGTGTTGGACTCGCGATAGACCTCGCCGGAAGCCAGCGCCACATCGAACAGGTGGATCTTGCTGTAGCGCGCAGAGATGCCGCCGTCGGGCGCCAAGAGAAAGGAGCGGTTTGCGGTCTTGGTGTCGCTGACCTTGATCGCAAGGCTTCCGATCAGGAGCCAGACATTCATTTCCTTCGCCAGCGCCGAAAAACGCGGCAGCGCCGGATCATGGGCTTCGTCGAAAGACCGGGCCAGCTTGGCGCCTGCATCGGGCGCCATCAGGGTGGTATTTTCGGGCGTGGCGATGAACCGCGCGCCTTGGCGAGCCGCTTCGCGCACCAAGCCCAACGTTACAGAGATATTCTCCGAAACATCGTCACTGGAGCGAAGCTGTACGCAGGCTGCCTTGAAGATTGCGGGATCGGCCATACTGATATTCTAGCCGATCCCGGCCCTTTTTGGCGTTACTGAATCCGGCTCTGGATCTTGGCCAGGCCCGCCTTGGTGCAGACCTCGTCCTTGTCGCCGCCCGGCGCGCCGGAAACGGCGAACGCACCGACAATCTCAGAACCGGCCATGATCGGAACCGCGCCCTGACGCGCCGTGTCGATCATGGGGTTGGCCTTGACCTCGGCGGCAAAGGCGGGATCGCCTGCGGCCTTCTTCGCCACGTCGCCGCTGGTCATTTTGTATTTCAGCACGGCCTGCGCCTTGGTCATGGCGATACGCTGGGTGACGGCTTTGGCGCCATCATTGGAGATCATCGCGATGGGGACGCCGGCGGAATCGGTGACCAGGGCGGTAGTCTGATAGGTGTTGCCCAGGCAAACGCGATTGGCTTCCATCGCGCCTTCTACCGCCAGCGCCACCGGGATGCCGCGCGCGCGGTCTGGGCGGTTCGCCATCTCAGCCGGCGTGGGCGGGCCCGCGATGGTCGGTGCGGGATTTCCGGGCTGCGCCTGCACCCCCGGCGCGGCCAGCATCAGGATGGCGGTTGCGAGCAAGGTCTTCTTCATGACGATCCCTTCCCATTTGGAGCTATATTGCGCGGCATAATCCGGGCGGATTCGCGCTTTGTCCAGTGCCGGAAACCATGCAGCCGAGAAGTGTGCGGTTGCGAAAGGATCAGCTCAGGAGGGGGTCGAGCTTGCCCTCTTTCTCGAGAGCATAAAGCTCATCGCAGCCCCCGACATAGGTATCGCCGATGAATATCTGGGGCACACTGCGGGCGCCGCCCGATTTGGCTTCCATCTCATTGCGGGCACCCTCATCCATGAAGACATCGACTTCCTCGACCGCGGCACCCTTTTTCTTGAGCAACGTCTTGGCTCGCACGCAATAGGGACAGATCGGGGTCGTATAGATGCGCACAGGCTTCATGACAGTTCCGGCTCGAATCCGTGTCACCTATATAAGCACGTCCGAAGCCTTCACAACGCGAGCCAGCGCCAAGACATGGACCCTTTCCGCGCCTGCCCTTTTAAGGGCACGGGCGCAGGCCTCGGCGGTGGCGCCGGTGGTCAGCACGTCGTCCAACAGCAAAATGCGCTTGCCCCTCACAGTCCAGTATCGCGAACCTTGAAGGCGTCCAGCGCGTTGCGCCGGCGCGCCTTGGCCGATGTCATGGCACCCTGACTGCGGGTGGGACGGCTCCTGACCAGCGCAACAGGATCAAATGCCAGCTTGCAGTCATGTGCCAGCCGGCGTGCTTGAATGCCAGGATCGCGCCGCGGCTGTTCTCGTCATAGGCAAGAAGGGCGCGGGCACGATCGAAGGCCGGCGGACGCGAAAGACACGCGGCGCAAAGATTTGCCCCTTCCAGCGCCACAGGAAAAGGCAGACCACAACAGGCACAGGCCGGGCTGTCCAGGAAAGTGAGCGCGCCCCAGCAGCCGGCGCAGAATCCGCTGTCCGATCCCGGCGCACGGCAGCCAATGCAGAGTGGTGGAAACAGAAGGTCGAGTGCGGCTTTGGCGGCGGCAATGGGCTAGTCTAGCGTCGCGGTTTTGAAGTTCGCAATGATATCGATGTCGGGCGCAAAGCGAACTTTGGAATCGGGATGCTAGTCGCAATGCCTGAACAAAAGTCAGCCCTATTTGATTTCGGTGCGGCAAGGCGCGTACGCGCCCGTGCCATGGCGCTTGGCGGTGATCGCTTTCTCGATCATGCGGGGGCTGAAGGCCTTGCGGACCGGTTGTCGACGGTCACGCGCCGCTTTGAACGGGGGTTATGGATTGGCGATCACTTGCCGGACAAAATCGCCCCCTTTGCCGTCAGCTGGAAATGCGGAGATTTCACGGCGCAAGAAGTCCTGGCAGCGGACGGTCCTTTCGATCTGGCGGTCAGCCTTTTTTCGCTGCAATGGATAAATGACCTGCCGGGGGCACTGGTGCAGATAAGGCAGCAGCTCAAGCCCGATGGGCTGTTTGTCGGTGCACTGCTCGGGGGCAACACACTGCGCGAAATGCGCGATGCCTTCGCCCATGCCGAAAGCGCCACGCGTGGCGGCATCAGTCCGCGTGTGGCGCCCTTCGCCGATGTGCGCGACCTTGGCGGGTTGTTGCAACGTGCAGGCTTTGCCCTGCCCGTCGCGGATGTGGAACGGCTGTGCGTGCGGTACGGTGACTTTTCTGGCCTGGTGCGTGATCTGCGGGCCCATGGCCTGACCAATGTCATGGCTCAGCGCAGCCGCCTCCCCTTGCGCCGCGACACGCTGGCAGCCCTATTGGCCCACTATGCGGGCCATCACGCCGATTCGGACGGAAAATTGCGGGCAAGCTTTGAAACGCTTTATCTCACGGGCTGGGTACCGCATGAGAGCCAGCAAAAGCCGCTGGAGCCCGGCAGCGCCAAGATGCGCCTAGCCGATGCCCTGGGCACGAAAGAGCGGCCTCTCAGGGAGTAAATACGATCGCGTTGTAAAAGCCGAAAATCGTCGTGCCGATCGTGGTGACCGCCGTGATGATCGCGATCGAGATCAGGCTGGCGATCATAGCATATTCGATCGCCGTGGCGCCGCTTGCATCCGCCGCCAGGTCCTTCACAAGAGATCGCGCAGCATGGGAATAAGCGGCAAGTCGGCTGCGGGCATGGGATAGTCTTTCATGTCGCGCGGCCGGACCCATTTCAGCGCCGCATGATGGCGCGCTTCCGGCACTCCGTCCCAGCGGCGGCAGACATAAAGTGGCATCAAAAGGTGAAACGCGTCGTAGGTATGCGAAGCAAAGGTGAATGGCGCGAGACAGGTCTCCTTCACCGCGATGCCGAGTTCTTCCCTGAGCTCGCGGATCAGAGCCTCTTCGGGGCGCTCGCCGGCCTCGATCTTGCCGCCTGGAAATTCCCATAACCCCGCCATGTGTTTTCCCGATGGTCTTTGCGCAAGGAGCACGCGACCATCGGTGTCGACCAAAGCAACTGCAACAACAAGGATGAGAGGTTGCAGTGTGTTCATTTTGGTTTCAGGGAACTAAGCTCGCGTTAATAAACTTGGTTAGCATGACTTTAAAATCCACGAAAAAGCGAGGTAAAACACATGACCACATTCGGCACGGCAAAATGGCAGGGCGGCCTCAAGGACGGTAAGGGCGCTCTTTCCACCAAGAGCGGCGCGCTCACCGAATACCCCTACGGCTTTGCCAGCCGCTTCGAAGGCAAGCCCGGCAGCAACCCCGAAGAGCTGATCGGCGCGGCCCATGCGGGCTGCTTCACCATGGCGTTGTCCCTGATCCTGGGCGAGGCCGGCTACACCGCCAGCGAAATGAATACCAAGGCCGAGGTCACGCTGGAGAAGCAGGGCGACGGTTTCGCCATCACCAAATCACATCTGATCCTCCGCGCCAGGATTCCCGGCATTGACGAAGCCAAGTTCAAGGAATTGACGGGCAAGGCCGAGAAAGGTTGTCCGGTCTCCAAGGTGTTGAAGGCCGAGATCAGCTTGGACGCCGCCCTGGTGTAGACCAACACTGGTCAGAAGGCCGCCCATCAACTACGAGCGGTAAGACCCGTTGATGTCGATATAGCCGTGAGTCAGGTCGCAGGTCCAAACCCGCGCCTGGCCTTTGCCCAATCCGATATCCACCGCGATATGAACTTCGCGTCCGGAAACGGCCTTGGTGGCGGCGGCTTCATTGTATTTCGCGGCCCGCATCCCCTTCTCGGCCACCACATGGGGGCCAAAGGCGATCTTCAGCCGGTCGCGGTCGGCCGCTTCGCCACTCTTGCCCACCGCCATGACGATTCGACCCCAGTTGGCATCGTTTCCGGCAATCGCGGTCTTGACCAAAGGCGAGTTAGCTATCGAAAGCCCGATGCGTTTGGCGGCTGCGTCATTTTGCGCAGCCGTCACATCGATGCGGATCAATTTCTGGGCGCCCTCGCCGTCTCTGACGACCTGTAGCGCCAAATCAAGCAACACAGCATCCAGCGCCTTGCGGAAGCCGGCCAGCTTTTTGTCGCTGGCCTTCGTGATCGCTGCGTGCTTGCCGCCCTTGCCCGTGGCGAACAGAAGCAATGTGTCACTGGTGGACGTGTCGGAATCCACGGTGATGGAGTTGAAGCTCGGAGCGACGCTCGCGCTCAGGCATTCCTGCAGCACTGCGGCGGGCAGTTTGGCATCGGTGAAGACGAAGGACAGCATGGTCGCCATGTCGGGCGCGATCATGCCGGAGCCCTTGGCGATGCCGTTGATGGTGACCTTGACGCCATCGATCGCCGCGGTCGCCGTGGCGGCCTTGGGGTAGGTGTCGGTGGTCATGATCGCGTCGGCTGCGGCACGCCAGTTTCCGGCGGCCCCTTCGGTCACAAGCCTGCCCAGCACGTGGATGATCTTTTCGGTGGGAAGTGGCTCGCCGATCACCCCGGTAGAGGCCATGAAGACTTCCTGGGGCCGGCATCCGGCTATGGCTGCTGTCTCCGCAGCGATCTCCCGCACTCCCTCCTGACCGGCCCGGCCGGTAAAGGCATTGGCGTTGCCGCTGTTGACGACCAGAACCCGTGCCTCGCCACCCTTGAGCTTGTCGCGGCACCAGAGCACCGGGGCCGAGGCCGTTTTGGAGGTGGTGAACACCCCAGCCACCTGGGTTCCTGGCGTCAGAAGGGCCAGAAGGACATCGGTGCGCTGCTGGTAGCGAACCCCGGCCGCGACGGTCGCCAGCCGGATCCCCGCCAGGGGAGGCAGCTTGGGAAAAGCCTTGGGCGCCAGCGGTGACACGGGATGTGCGGCTTTATGAGTCCGTTTCGCGTTTTTGGCCATCTTTCCCCCGGATTTTGGGGGATATTCTTAAAAACCACCGGTTTGACAAGAGACTAGCGCGTTCTTATGTCTCCCGCGCGGCCGTCATTCCGGATTTGGCGGTCTCGCGCCCCCATTTTCGGCCGGATGTAGAGGATTTCATGCTGGGTTCGCTCGCCAAATCGCTTTTTGGCTCGGCCAATGACCGCAAGGTCAAGCCGCTCTGGGCCACGGTCGCCAAGATCAATGCCCTGGAGCCCCGCTTCCAGGCCATGTCGGATGCCGAACTGGCAGCCATGACCCCGGCCTTCCGCGCACGGCTGGAAAAGGGCGAGACCCTGGACGACCTGTTGCCGGAAGCCTTTGCGGTGGTGCGCGAGGCAGCCAAGCGCACGCTGGGCCAGCGCCATTTCGACGTCCAGCTGGTGGGCGGCATGGTGCTGCACAGGGGCAATATCTCCGAAATGAAGACCGGCGAGGGCAAGACCCTGGTCGCCACCCTTCCCTCCTATCTCAATGCACTGGCCGGCGAAGGCGTGCATGTGGTGACGGTGAACGACTATCTGGCCAAACGCGACAGCGAATGGATGGGCCAGATCTACCGCTTCCTTGGCATGACGGTCGGTACCATCGTTCATGGCCTGGATGATGCCCAGCGCAAGGCGGCTTATGCCGCCGACATTACCTACGGTACCAACAACGAGTTCGGCTTCGACTATCTGCGCGACAATATGAAATACGCGCTGGATGCCATGACCCAGCGCGGCCATGCCTTCGCCATCGTGGACGAAGTCGACTCGATCCTGATCGACGAGGCGCGCACGCCGCTCATCATTTCCGGTCCCACCGATGATCAGAGCGAGACGTATCGCAATGTGGATGCGGTGATGCCGGCATTGGCCAAGGAAGATTATGACCTGGACGAGAAATCCCGGCAGGTGTCGCTGACCGAACAGGGTAATGAGCACATGTCCGAGATGCTCAAGGGCGCCGGTCTATTGCCCCATGGCGACCTATACGACACCGAGAACATCACCATCGTCCATCACGTGAACCAGGCGCTGAAGGCGCATCTGCTGTTCCAGAAGGACAAGGATTACATCGTCAAGAATGGCCAGGTGATCATCATCGATGAATTTACCGGCCGCATGATGGAAGGCCGGCGCTACTCCGAAGGTCTGCACCAGGCGCTGGAAGCCAAGGAGCAGGTCGAGGTTCAGCCGGAGAATGTGACCCTGGCCTCGATCACCTTCCAGAATTATTTCCGCCTCTATGGCAAGCTCGCCGGCATGACCGGCACGGCGTTGACCGAAGCCGCCGAGTTCATGGACATCTACAAGCTGGATGTGCTGGAAATTCCCACCAATGTGCCGGTCGCGCGCGAGGATTACGACGACGAGGTCTATCGCACCGCCGACGAGAAGAACGAAGCCATCATCAAGCTGATCATTGAGTGCCGCGAGCGCGGCCAGCCGGTTCTGGTTGGCACGACGTCGATCGAAAAATCCGAGCAGCTGTCCGACATCCTCAAGAAGCGCAAGATCACGCACAATGTGCTGAATGCCCGCTATCACGAGCAGGAAGCCTTTATCGTGGCCCAGGCCGGCGTGCCGGGCGGGGTGACGATCGCCACCAACATGGCCGGCCGCGGCACCGATATCCAGCTGGGCGGCAATGCCGACATGCGAATCCGCCAGGAGCTGGCCGCCTTCACCGATCCGGCCGAACTTGCCCAAAAGAGTGACGACATCCGGGCCGAAGTCGCTGTCAACAAGGAAAAAGTCATAGCCGCCGGCGGCCTTTACATGATCGGCACCGAGCGGCATGAAAGCCGCCGCATCGACAACCAGCTGCGTGGCCGTTCGGGACGCCAGGGCGATCCGGGCGCCTCCAAATTCTTCCTGTCCCTGCAAGACGATCTGATGCGTATCTTCGGGTCCGAGCGCATGGATGGCATCCTCACCAAGCTGGGGCTGGAGCCGGGTGAAGCCATCACTCATCCCTGGGTCAACAAGGCGCTGGAAAAGGCACAGCAAAAGGTCGAGGCCCGCAACTTCGAAATCCGCAAGAACATCCTCAAATACGACAATGTGTTGAACGACCAGCGCCGGGTGATCTTCGAGCAGCGCCGCGAGATCATGTCGTCAGACGACGTCTCGGACCAGATCGCCGACTTCCGCGAGGAAGTGGTGGAGATGCTGGTCTCCCGCCACATTCCGGAAAAGGCCTATGCCGAGCAGTGGGACGCGGCCGGCCTGCACGCCGAAGTTCAATCCATTTTCGGCGTAGACCTGCCCATCGTGGACTGGACCAAGGAAGAAGGCATTGCCGATGAGGAAGTTCGCGAACGCATCGTGAAGGCCGTGGACGAGCGCGCCGCCGCCCGTACCGCAGAATACAGCCCCGAAGTGATGCGTTATGTGGAAAAAGCGATCCTGCTCCAGACGCTCGACCATCACTGGCGTGAGCACATCGTAGACCTGGACCATCTGCGCCAGTATGTGGGCCTGCGCGGCTATGGCCAGCGCGATCCGCTGAACGAATATAAGAGCGATGCGTTCGAGCTGTTCCAGACCTTGCTGGCCAAGCTGCGCAGCGAGGTTGTGCGCCAGCTGATGCATGTACAGATCTCGACCGGCCCGCAGCCGCCGCTGGAGCAGACCCCGCTGCCCCCCATGCGAGCCACCCACATCGATCCGCTGACCGGCGAGAATGAGGTGGAACAAGCCGGTCTCTGGCCCGATGAGATGCCGGTGGATCCCAACAATCCCAAGACCTGGACCAGGGTCCAGCGCAATGCGCCCTGCCCGTGCGGCTCCGGCAGAAAGTACAAGCATTGCCATGGGGCCCTGGTTTAGCCGCCGCGCTGAGGTAATCGCTGCTCTTGCGCCGCATTTCACTTTCGCGCGTTATTGGGGCGCACAGGGGGATTCGCCGTGCTCACAGAACATAAGTCCGGCGGAAAGACCGTATGGGCCGATCTGTGCTGTCCGACCGAAGAGGACATCGGCCAGGCCTGCTTGGTCTATGGCCTGAAAATTCCGCCACGCGCTCAACTCGAAGAAATCGAATTCTCGAGCCGCCTCCAGTACGAGGACGGCGTCTTCACCATTTCGGTGCCGGTGACCCCGCCAAACAAGAACGGCGGCGAAGACGTCACTTCACCGCTGGGCTTCGTCCTGACCAAGGACAAGCTGGTGACGATCCGGTTTGCCCAACTCCACACGTTCGAGGCCATTACGGAGCGGGTGGCACGCCGGCCGCGCAGCCCCCCCGACATCCTCACGGTCATCTTGGAAGCCCTGGTCGACTATAATGCCGACCGGCTGGAGGAACTGCGCGCCGGCGCCTTGAAAATCTCCCAGCGCATCTTCCATAAGGAGATCCGGGACTGGCAGCGCAACAAGGTTGCCCAAGTCAACCGGATGCTCCGCGACACGCTGGTGGAAATCGGCGACATGAGCGAAAGGCTGTCGCATGTGCGCGACACGCTGCTGGTGCTGCAGCGGGCCGTGCCCTTTATCGCCGAGCATGGCGACAGCTGGCTGGAAGAACAGGTCAAGGGCCGCCTCAAGGTCGCGAGTGCCGACATCCAGTCCCTTACGGAGTATGGCGTCCACCTGACCGACAAGCTGCAGTTCCTTCTGGACGCAGATCTCGGCTTCATCGCCACTGAACAGAATGACCTGTTCAAGGTCCTGACCATTGCGTCGGTCGTCGGCATTCCGCCAGTACTGGTGGCCGGCATCTATGGGATGAACTTCCACAACATGCCCGAGCTCGGATGGGCCTTCGGCTATCCTTATGGCCTGGCGCTGATCGTGATCAGTGGGCTGCTGCCTCTACTATGGTTCAAATGGCGAGGGTGGTGGGAGTAGTTCCGCATGCCGGCAGTGGGAACTGTTCGATTGCGAGCCAGAATTATCCTTCTCCGCAAGCACTTAGCGTGTCCGCGTCCCCGTCATTGCATATTCCTGCCTGGGTCCAACACTCGCAATTGCAGAATTTCGGCCTTGGTTTAATCTAACCGGTGTGCGCGGCCGTATCTGCTGCGCGGGGCAAATGGTTTCGTTCCCGTTTACGTTGAACCGGAGTGTCTGAACCAGATTGAGGGGTCTCTTATGCGCTTGGCTCGCTCTGTCGCGATCGCGACATCCATCTGTGCTTTTTCCGTGCCTGCCTTCGTTCCACCTGCCGCCCATGCGGATTCCATAGCCGACAAGACGGCCCAGAAGCAGGCTGAAATCCCGACCTGCACCCACAAGGTCGGCGCGCTGGCGATCCATGCGCCCCAGAACAATTGGTGGACCGCATTGGGCCTGGAATCGCCTGAGGCCCTGCTCAAAGTCTTTGTGATGAAGTCCGGCTGCTTCACCCTGGTGGATCGCGGCGCCGGATTCGCCATGGCCCAGCAGGAACGGGCCCTGGCGGCTGGCGGGACCTTGCAAGGAGGCTCCAATGTCGGCGCCGGCCAGGTGCGCGCCGCGGACTACATCCTCGTGCCTGACATTGTGAACAGGAACGGTAATTCCGGCGGCACCAATGTCGGCGGGTTGCTGGGCGGTTTCCTGCCTGGGGGCTTCGGCGCCATTGCCTCCCACATCAATATCTCTGACAAGACGGCTGACGTAGTCCTGACGGTCACCAATGTCCGCACCAGCGAGCAGCAGGCGACGGAAGAAGGCCATGGCTCCAAAACCGATGTTGGATTCGGCTTTGGCGGCGGTTGGGGTGGTTGGGGCGGCTTCGGTGCTGCCGGTATTTCCAATTACCAGAACACAGCAATCGGCCAGGTGGTGATCCTCGCCTACATCGACGCCTATACCAAGCTGGTGGGCGATCTGGGCGGTCTTGCCGCTGACGCGAAAGCCGAAGCACCGGCGCAGGCCGTGACCCTGGCGCGGCGCGGCGTGCTGCGCTCGGCTCCAAGCGAAAAGAGCAAGGTGCTGAAGCCGCTGGATGCCGGGATAATCCTATATCCCACGGGCAACACCCAGGACATGTGGGTGGAAGTGGCGGATGAGGTCGGCAACAAGGGCTGGGTCTCGCGTCTGTCGCTGGCCAACTACAGGCAGTGATTGCGACGAACTGGCGCCGTCCCTAGTGGACGACGAAACTGTACGAGCCTTGCGCGCGATGGCCGTCGCTGGCTGCGGTGGCATGCCACGATAGGGTCCATTTTCCTGACATGAAGGGGCTTGTCGGCCTCCCCGTCAGTCGCCCTGACGGCGGCTCACACATTCGGTTACCAGATGGGTGTTGGCGGCGGACGGGAATGGTTTCTGGTCACCAGCATTGCCGCAGTTGCCCTTATGCTCGCCCTGCAAACAGTGGGGTGGATGCAACGGCGCCGCTCAGCGGCAGGCCTGGCCGGGGTGAGTTGAATTCAAAGTCCTCGCCCCATGGCCAGGAACTTGGCGCGCCGCTGGCGCAGCAACTCTTCGCCGGAGATGCCTTCCATTTCCTTTAGGCCGGCCGCGATCCGGTCTGCGACGGCATCGATCGCTTCCTCGGGCAGGCGATGGGCGCCGCCCACCGGCTCGGGCACGATGCCATCGATGATCTTGAGATGGAGAAGATCCTGGGCGGTGATCTTCAGGGCCGTTGCGGCTTCCTGAGCCTTGTCGGCGCTGCGCCACAGGATCGAGGCGCAACCCTCCGGCGAAATCACGGAATATATGGCATGCTCCAACATATAGACGCGAGACGCCGCCGCGATGGCGATGGCGCCGCCCGACATGCCTTCGCCGATGATGGTGGCGATGAAAGGCGCTTTGACGGACAGACCCGCTTCAATCGAGCGCGCAATGGCTTCGGCCTGTCCGCGTTCTTCGGCCGAGACACCGGGATAGGCGCCTGACGTATCGCAGAAGGTCAAAACAGGCAGGCCAAACCGGTCCGCCAATTCGAAGATGCGCACCGCCTTGCGATAACCTTCCGGCATGGCGGAGCCGAAATTATGCTTGATGCGGCTTTGCGTGTCGTTGCCCTTCTCTTGGCCGATGAAGGCAACCGCTTTGCCGCGAAAACGGGCGAGGCCTGCCACCACGGCCTGGTCCTCGCCAAAGCTGCGATCACCTGCCAGCGGCGTGAAGTCGTCGAAAATGCGCTTGGCAAAATCCAGGAAATGCGGTCGGCCCGGATGACGCGCCACCTGCACCTTCTGCCAGGGCGTCAGCCGCGCATAGGTATCGGCCACCAGCGTTCCGGCACGGGCGGTGAGCTGCTCGACCTGACCATCGATATTCATGCTGGGATCGTCCTCGGCAAGCTTCTTCAGCTCGACGATCTTGCCTTCCAGCTCCGCGATGGGACGTTCGAATTCCAGGTAATGCATGGGTCAAATCGCTTTGGAGGGCGGAAAATGGCACAGGCATCCGGGAAAGGAAATGCCAAAAGAACCTTTTTATATCAATTGGTTATTTGGAACTCTTGACGGCCTTGGCTTTTCCCAGGGGGTGGGCGGCGGACACCAGGCGGGTCAGATGGTCTCGCGCCACATGGGTATAAATCTGGGTCGTGGCGATATCGGCATGACCTAGGAGCGTCTGTACGCTGCGCAAATCCGCGCCGCCTTCGACCAAGTGGGTGGCGAAGGCGTGGCGTAGCACATGCGGCGAAACCTTTGCCGGATCGATGCCGGCCTTGAGCGCCAACGCCTTCAGCAGCTGGTGAAAGCGCCGGCGGGTGAGATAGCCGTCCGCGCCACGCGAAACGAACAGATACCGGTTGTTCTTGTCGCTCTTCGGCAAGAACTGTTCGCGCACCGCCAGATAGGCGTCCAGCGCCCGGCGTGCGGCTGGGCTCAGTGGCGACAGGCGCTCCTTGTTGCCCTTCCCTGTGATGCGGATGAAATTCTCTTTGGTGCGAACCGCCGCCAGCGTCAGTCCGGCAAGCTCGGAGACACGCAAGCCGCCGCCATAGAGCATCTCCACGATGAGGGTGAGCCTCAGGCCTTCCGGAGTCTGGTCTTCGGCCGCGGTGCCCAGCATCGCATGCAGGTCTTTGGCCGACAGGATTTTGGGCAGTGGCCGCCGTGCCCGGGGCGCCTCAATGGTCTGGGTGGGATCGTCGCCGCGAAATCCTTCCGCATAGAGAAAGCCATAGAACTGGCGCAGTGCTGACAGTTTGCGGGCCTGGGTCGAAGCCGCCTGGCCTGAGGTGGACAGGCCATTCAGAAAGGCCCGCACCTGATCGCGGCTGGCCTTCGCCGGCTCTGCATGACCGGCAAAATCCGCCAGATCGCGGCGATAGGCAGCCAGGGTGTTGAGACCCGCGCCGCGCTCGGCGCTCATCATGTCGAGAAAGGCTTCGATGAGGTGTGCGCTTTGCTTGAAGGCACCCATGGGGCGCGGGGCAGACCGGCGACTCATTTGTTAGATTTAACACAGCCTTTGGTGTATCGGGATGGTCATGTCGTCGGGCAAGGCCGTGCTGAACAAATCGGTAGCGCTGGTAGGCATGATGGGGGCCGGAAAGACCTCGATCGGCAAAAGACTGGCGTCACGGCTGGATGTTGGCTTCTGCGATGCCGACCATGAGATCGAAGCCGCCGCCGGCATGACCGTGGCCGAGATTTTCGCCCAATATGGCGAGCCGGAGTTCCGCCGCCTGGAGCGCTCGGTCATCGCGCGACTTCTGGCCCAGCCGCCACATGTGTTGGCAACTGGAGGCGGCGCCTACATGGACGAAACGACCCGCGGTGCCATGCGAGTGCACGCCTTCACGATCTGGCTGAGAGCCCCCATCGATATCCTGCTGGGGCGCGTCCGCAAACGCCAGGAACACGACCAGTCGCGACCGCTGCTCAACAACAGCGACATGCGCGGCACCCTGGAGCGGTATTTGAGCGCGCGCGAGCCGGTCTATGCCCTGGCCGACATGATTCTGGACTCCGCCGATGAACCGCATGCGGTGCTGCTGGACAAGATCGTTGCCGCGCTCAAGGCACATGGGCTATGCGAATGTCCATGAGTGAGGCGATCACAGTCGGACTTCGCGAACGGGGATATGATATCCATGTCGGCGGTGGCATGCTGACGCGCGCCGGCGAACTGCTGAAACCCTTCGCCCCGAAAGCAGCTTCTGGCGTGGTGCCGGTCGTGACCGATAGCCATGTGGCCGAACTGCACCTCCCGCTTTTACACGACAGTTTGCGCAAAGCAGGCATCGAAGCCAGCGCCATCGTGATGCCGCCGGGTGAAGTCAGCAAAAGCTTTGCCGGGCTCGAGAGACTGACCGGCGCGCTGCTGGACATGGAAACGGACCGCAAGGGGCTGATCATCGCGCTGGGCGGCGGGGTGATCGGCGATCTCACTGGCTTTGCCGCCGGCGTGCTCAAGCGCGGCGTGGCATTCGCGCAGATTCCCACCACCCTGCTCGCCCAGGTGGATTCCTCGATCGGCGGCAAGACCGCCATCAACGCACCCCAGGGCAAGAACCTGATCGGCTTGTTTCACCAGCCGCGCATCGTCATCGCCGATACGGCGCTGCTTTCCACGCTGCCCCGCCGCGAATTGCTGGCCGGCTATGCCGAGGTGGTGAAATATGGCGCGCTGGGTGACGCGGACTTTTTCGAATGGCTGGAGACAAACGGCCGGCGCGCCCTTGCCGGCGAAGACAACGCAATCGTCAAGGCGGTCGCCCATTCCTGCCGCATGAAGGCCGATATCGTGGCGCGCGACGAACGCGAGACCGGCGACCGCGCCCTGCTCAATCTGGGCCATACCTTCGGCCATGCGCTGGAAGCGGCATGCGGTTTCTCCGACCGGTTGATCCATGGCGAAGCAGTGGCCATCGGCATGGCGCTGGCCTTTCAGCTCTCGGTGAAGCTTGGACTGTGTCCCGGGCAGGATGCCGAGCGATTCGCCCGCCATCTCAAGGCCGTCGGGCTGCCGGCGGCGATTTCCGACATTCGGGGGCTGCGCCCCGGCGCGGTGGAACTGATCCGCCATATGGCCCATGACAAGAAAGTGACGGACGGCACGCTGACTTTCATTCTGCTGCGGGGCCTGGGCCGGGCTTTTGTTACTCGCGACGTGCCCCTGGATGCGGTCAGGGATGTGCTGAGCAGCTGAAAAGCGACTATGCTTTCCCGCGCTTCCCCGAGGCGCGAAACGTCATGCTGGTCTCCTCCCTTATCGTCATCGCCTTCCTGCTGGTGGTTTCGGCTTTCTTCTCGGGCTCCGAAACTGCACTCACGGCCGTCTCCCGTGGCCGCATGCACCAGTTGGAGAAGGATGGCTCCCGCGCCGCCGGCTGCGTCAACCGGCTTGTGGAGAATCGCGAGAGGCTGATCGGGGCTCTGCTTCTGGGAAACACCTTCATCAACATTCTGGCCTCGTCGCTGATGACAGCCGCGCTCGAGGCGCAATTGGGCCGGCGGGCTGTCGCATACACGACTGCCGTCATGACCATTGTCATCCTGGTCTTCGCCGAAGTGATGCCGAAGACGCTGGCAATCGTGCGCACCGACAGCTTTGCGCTTGCCGTCGCGCGTCCTCTGCGGCTTGTAGTTGGCGTGCTCGCCCCGATCGTGGGCACCGTGCAGTGGCTGGTCTGGCATCTCTTGTCGTTGTTCGGTGTGCGCCAGGACGAAGAAGCCGGTTCCGAAGAGGCGCATGATGAAATTCGCGGCTCGGTCGAACTTCATCTGCGGGAGGGCAATGTCGAGCGCGAACACCGCGACATGATCGGTGGCATCCTGGACCTACGCGAGCTCAAGGTGGGCGATGTCATGCTTCACCGCACCAGCATGGAAAGCCATGATATCGATCTGCCCCGGCGCGATCTGGTGGACGCGGTAATCGCCTCCCACCATAGCCGCATACCCTTGTGGAAGGGCGAGCCGGAAAACATTGTGGGGGTGCTGTCGGCCAAGCACCTCGCCCAGGCCCTGGTGGAGCAAAGAGGCAATCTTGACGCGATCGATATTGCCGGCCTGGCTTCGTCACCCTGGTTTGTGCCGGACACCACGACGCTGGAAGAGCAGCTCACCTCCTTCCGCGAACATAAGAGCCATTTCGCACTCGTGGTGGACGAATATGGCGCGCTGCAGGGGCTGGTGACGCTCGAAGACATATTCGATGAGATTTTCGGCGATATACCGGACGAATATGCCGTCGAGACTCGCCCGGATGTGCGCCGCCGCCCCGATGGCTCCTATCTTGTAGAAGGCACCGTGCCAGTCCGCGATCTCAACCGCGAACTGGACTGGAACCTGCCGGAAGAGGACGCCACCACCATAGCCGGCCTGGTGATTGCCCAGTCGGGCACAATTCCGGACGCGGGCCAGCGCTTTGCCTTCTTCGGTTATACCTTTGAGATATTGCGCCGTCAGAGAAATCAGATCACCGCGCTGCGGATTGTTCCGCCCCGGGGCGGCGGACAGGCGAGCGCCAAGGAGCCGTTGGCCGCGCGACCATAAATCAAGTCGCAGAAGTCCCGGCCTCAGCCGGCGTAGAGAGCGACCGCCCAGCAGCTTGGGCAGCATTGCTGCCCGAGCGTCCGCGTTAGGCGACGCGACCAAAATAATTAGCCTTTCGCCCATTCAGATGGCGAAAGCGCGGCCAGCGACAGGGCGTGAACAGGCCCCCTCAGCTCATCGGCAAGCGCGGCATATACGCGGCGCTGGCGCTCCACCCGGCTTTTGCCCTCAAAAGCTGCCGACACGATCCTGATGTGGAAATGGGTTTCGCCCATGCTGCCGTCGGCGCGCGTGGCGCCCGCATGGCCGGCATGGCGATGGCTTTCATCCACCACATCCAGCGCGATGGGTGCAAAGCCGGCGTTCAGTTTTTCCCGGATGACATCTGCGACAGACATGCGACGAACATCTCGCCTGGAAACGTAAAGTCAAGCGATACCTTTTCTTGTTTTTTATGTATTCACTCCCATACTTGGGCGATGGCTCGGCAGCGCACCTCCCGGTTCAAGAGCGACATCCGGATTAAGCCGGAAAAGGCCAAATCGCGTGCACCCGAACCACGAATGTGCGAGGCACCAGATTGCATCCGCGCTGGCAATTGCCGCGTGCCCAAATCGCCCCAGAACCTGCACGAATATTTCTGGTACTGCCCGGCCCATGCCCGCGCCCACAATGAAGCCTGGGATTACTTCAAAGGCATGGGCGATGACGACATTCAGCGCTTCCGGGAGGAAGCGCTCACCGGCCATCGCCCGACCTGGCCGCTGGGCAAGCGCGGGGCCAAGGCGCGGATGGGCCAAGCCCCCCTGAATAATATCCGTGACAGCCATGCGATGTTTGCAGAGGATGGCGATACCGACACGGTGCGCCGTCCGGAGCGGCATTTGACCCGGCTGCAGATCATGGCCATGGACACTCTCCAGCTGGCCCATAACGCCACCTTGATCGAGATCAAGGCGCGGTATAAGGAGCTTGTGAAGCGTTTTCATCCCGACGCGAATGGTGGCGACCGGGGCGCGGAAGAACGGCTGAAGCAGGTCATCAAGGCCTATGGCGTGTTGCGCGCCTCTGGGCTGCTAACCTGAAACGGGCGTGGCCGCGCCCGCCTTTCGCAGACGGCTCCTCCGGATCGGACCATGAGCACCCATACCCAAACTCTTGAAACCTCCGCCATGCCGGACACGACGGTGGACGCGGCTTCAGTTTTCGGCATCAAGACCAAAATGAAGGTTCCCGCCTTCCGGACAGCGAACGAGCACGTTCCGGAGGTCGATGCCGCTTATCGGTTCGACCGCGACACGACGCTGGCACTGCTGGCAGGTTTCGCCTTCAATCGCCGCGTTATGATCCAGGGCTATCATGGCACCGGCAAATCCACCCATATCGAGCAAGTGGCGGCGCGCCTGAACTGGCCCTGCATCCGCATTAACCTGGATTCGCACATCAGCCGCATCGACCTGATCGGCAAGGATGCCATCGTGCTCAGGGACGGTTTGCAGGTGACCGAATTCCGCGAAGGCCTGTTGCCCTGGGCGCTGCAGCGTCCGGTGGCATTGGTGTTCGACGAATATGACGCCGGACGTCCCGATGTGATGTTCGTGATCCAGCGCGTGCTGGAAGTGTCCGGTCGGCTGACCTTGCTCGACCAGAACAAGGTGATCCATCCCCACCCGGCCTTCCGGCTGTTCTCCACCACCAACACGATCGGGCTGGGGGATACGACAGGCCTCTATCACGGTACCCAGCAGATCAACCAGGGCCAGATGGACCGCTGGAGCATTGTCACCACACTCAACTACCTGACGCATGACGCGGAAGAGGAAATCGTGCTGGCCAAGGCACCGCATTACAACAATGCCGACGGCAAGAAGACGATTTCCGCGATGGTCCGGCTGGCCGACATGACCCGCAATGCCTTCGTCGCGGGCGATCTGTCCACGGTGATGAGCCCGCGCACCGTGATCACCTGGGCGCAGAATGCGGAGATTTTCGGCGATATCGGTTTCGCCTTTCGCCTCACCTTCCTCAACAAGTGCGACGAGCTGGAGCGCGCCAGCGTGGCAGAGTTCTATCAGCGCTGCTTCGGAGAGGAATTGCCGGAAAGCGCGGCGAAGGTGCTCGTCGCGTAGCACCACATGGATGGCCGGCTCGGAGCCAGGCCATGACAGGTCAATCAGGTGGCAAAACCGGAATCCCCCTCTGAGCCTTTCAAGCGCGCCGTGACGGTCGCGGTACGCTCGCTTGCGGCGGAACCGGAGCTGGAAGTCAATTTCTCCAGCGAGCCGCCTTCGTTAAAGGGATTGAAGGCGCGCCTGCCCTCGCCGCATCGCAATCTTTCCGCCCATGACATCGCTCTGGTTCGCGGCACCGGCGACGCCTATGCCCTGCGCAAGGCCTATCACGACGAGAAGATCAACAATAAGTTCCGTCCCGCATCGCCGGACGGCGCTGCCGCTTTCGAAGCCGCCGAACAGGCGCGGGTGGAAGCCATCGGCGCACTGGCCATGAAGGGGGTCGCCGCCAATCTGGCGGCAGGTTTGGAGCAACGTCTGCTGGACCGGGGCCTGGGCAAGGTGCGAGCCAAGGACGAAGCGCCGCTGGCCGATGTGTTGGGCCTGATGGTGCGCGAGAAGCTCACGGGCGAAAAGCCGCCTGCATCAGTCGCATCCGCCGTCGAATTGTGGCGGCCGCTCATCGAGGCCAAGGCCGGCGCCGATCTCGACAAGCTTTCGGACGCCTTGCGCGACCAGAAGGCCTTCGCGCGTCTGACCCGCATTATGTTGAATCACCTGGCGCTGGGCGATCAGACCGACCAGGACCAGTCCGCGGACGAGAATGCCGAAGGCGAAAATCCCGAGGGCGAAAATGACGATGGCGAAGACCAGGACGCGCAGCAGGACGGTGAAAGCGCCGCCACCGAATCCGCCGCCGATGCCGAGGACGGCGACGAGGTCGAGAGCGACTCGGTCTCCGAGCCTTCCGATGAACTGAGCGACGCGACCGAGCCCGAAGATGGCGCCAAGCCCAACCGCCATGACGCGCCTTTCGCCCACCAGGATGAATGGGGCTACAAGGTCTTCACCACGGAGTTCGACGAGGAGATCGCCGCCCCCGATCTCTGCGAGACCGAGGAACTGACGCGGCTGCGCAGTTTCCTGGATCAGCAGCTTTCCTCCCTGCAGGGTGTCGTTTCCCGCCTGGCCAACAAGCTGCAGCGCCTATTGATGGCCCAGCAGAACCGGCACTGGGAGTATGACCTGGAAGAAGGCATGCTTGATGCCTCGCGGCTTACCCGCATCATCATCGACCCCATGCACCCTCTCTCGTTCAAGCGCGAGAAGGACACCAATTTCCGCGACACCTGCGTGACGCTGCTGCTCGACAATTCCGGCTCCATGCGCGGCCGGCCCATCATGGTGGCGGCGATGTGCGCCGACATATTGGGCCGTACATTGGAGCGCGTGGGCGTGAAGACGGAAATCCTCGGCTTCACGACGCGGGCGTGGAAAGGCGGCCAAAGCCGCGAGAAATGGCTGGCTGCGGGCAAGCCGCCGCAACCGGGGCGGCTCAACGACCTGCGCCACATCGTTTACAAGTCGGCCGACGAGCCCTGGCGCCGTGCCAAACGCAATCTGGGCCTGATGATGCGCGAAGGCCTGCTCAAGGAGAATATCGACGGCGAGGCGCTGACCTGGGCCCACAACCGCCTGATCGCGCGGCCCGAACAGCGCAAGATACTGATGGTCATTTCCGACGGCGCGCCGGTTGACGACTCAACCCTGTCGGTGAATGCCGGCAATTACCTGGAACTGCATTTGCGCCGGGTGATCGAGGAAATCGAGACGCGCTCCAGCGTGGAATTGACCGCCATCGGTATCGGCCATGACGTGACGCGCTATTACCGGAAGGCCGTGACCATTGTGGATGCCGAACAGCTAGGCGGCGCCATGACCGAGCAGCTCATCAGCCTGTTCGCGGAAGAGGCGGCGAAATCCGGCCGCCGTCGGCGCGCGGCCTGAACTTAATCCGTTTATGGAAGAGAGTCGCCTAAGCGGCCTTTGCAGCGGCTTACTTTATTGATGGTCAGGCCGCCTTTGCGGCTGCCTTCTTGGCAATCGCCCGCTTCAGGCGCAGCGCCCGCGGGGACAGCGTGCTGTCCTTGCACTTCAGGATGAAGGGATCCAGGCCGCCATTGCGGTCCACCGAGCGCAGCGCGTTCATGGAGATCTTGAGCTTGTAACTGTTGCCCAGAATCTCGCTGGCCAGCGCCACCACCTGAAGGTTCGGGCGGTAGATTTTCTTGGTTTTGTTGTTGGCGTGGCTGACATTGTGGCCAACCAGAGGGCCTTTACCGGTCAGTTCGCAGCGGCGGGACATGGGCAGTTCTCACGATTCGCTAGGATTTCCGGGGCGTTCGCCCCTCGAAAGAGCGGGGTTCATAGGCAAAACGGTGGGTTGGGTCAAGGCGGAACTGCCGCATCGGATAAACAAAGGGCAACGTCGTGGCGCTTAAATAGACCAATACAATCAGGTACATTGGTGAACATGCTGCTCAAATCCCCTCTTCTGTCTCTGTCCATGCTGGCCGTGGCATCCTTTCCCGCCTGGGCCGCGGGTGGCTCCGGGGGCGAGGACCCCGGCCTGCCCTCCTCGCGTCTGGAAGTCGCGATGACGCTTTATGCCGGCGGCATCACCATGGGCCATATGGACTTGGATGCCACCCTGCGCGGGACCAACTACCACACCGTATCCACCATGCAGACCTCGGGCGTGGTCAATGCATTTTGGCAGTCGGAAATCCAGGCCACGGCTTCGGGCAAGCTGGGCGCGAGGAACTTCACGCCGGCGCTCTATGACAGTTTCGATACCGGCCATGCAGGGCGCAAACAGCAAGTCTCCCTCACCTATGACGGCTCCAGTCCGCCGCGTCTCTTTGCCGATCCGGTCTATTCCACCACGGGCTATGAAGTGAAACCGGATGAGACAAAAAACACCCTGGATCCGCTCAGCGCAGTGACCTTCATCTTCAGCGGCATGGGCACATCCGCGAACAACCCCTGTAGCGTTACGGCCCCGGTATTCGACGGCCGGCGCCGCTACGACATCGAAATGAGCAAGATCCGCGATGTCGACATCAGGATGGACAATGGTCTGTACACGGGCAAAGGCGTGGAGTGCGAAGTGCGCTATCACCAGATCGCCGGATACCGGCCCCGGGTACTGAGGGCCAATGAAAGCTTTCCGTTGATTCACGCCTGGGTCGCTGCCTTCCCCAGCCAGGTAACGGGAAGGGCCTATACGGTTCCCGTGCGCGTCTGGGCGGACACAAAATATGGCGTGCTGGCGATGATCGCCAATTCCCTGAAAGTGGATGGCGAAAGCCCCAAAGGCGTACGCTAAGGGACAGAAAGCGGCATCAAATGGCAGTCAAACCGTAACAAAAGAGCAGCAATCCTCTCGCCGGTTGCTCCGGGTACGGAATAGTGGCTTCGCGGCCGGACAAAACCCGAATGCTCGAATCGGGCACAAGATATGGTGGTTCCTGACCCGTCAGCATCCAGCTAAATGTATGAGAACAAAGGCAGATATTGAATTGGTTAGTGATTCGGACGCTATATGTTCCTCTTTCGTATCCATTTTTAATGCTGCATCCACAGCCGGTCCGGGCAATTTCTGGAATCCCTGGTTGCAGAAGCCCAGGCCAGACATGATTTTCCTGCCATGCGCCAAAGCACAATGACCAAAGATCCCGCCCCCAAGGTGACGGCGATGCTCGGTCCGACCAACACCGGCAAGACCTTCTTCGCCATCGAGCGCATGCTGGCACACAAGTCCGGCATGATCGGGCTGCCGCTGCGATTGCTCGCGCGCGAGGTCTATGACCGCATCGTCAGGCTCAGGGGCGAAAACGAGGTCGCACTGATTACGGGCGAGGAAAAGATCGTTCCCAAGGCGCCGCGTTTCTATGTCTGCACCGTGGAAGCGATGCCGCTGGACATTCCCGTGGCCTGCCTGGTGATCGACGAAATCCAGCTTTGCGCCGATCCCGAGCGCGGCCACGTTTTCACCGATCGGCTGCTGAACGCCCGCGGATTGGAAGAGACCATGCTGCTGGGCAGCGATACCATGCGCGGCATCATCCAGCGCTTCATTCCGAAGGCCTGGTTCATCACCCGCGCCCGATTTTCCGATCTTGCCTATACGGGATCCAAGAAACTCACCCGCCTGCCTCGGCGCTCTGCCGTAGTCGGATTCTCGGCCGATGATGTCTATGGCATCGCCGACCTGATTCGACGCCAGCGTGGCGGCGCCGCCGTGGTGCTCGGCGCGCTCTCGCCCCGCACGCGCAATGCGCAAGTCGATCTCTATCAGTCCGGCGACGTCGATTTCCTAGTAGCGACCGACGCCATCGGCATGGGCCTGAACATGGACGTGGACCATGTCGCTTTTGCCGCCCGCGACAAGTTCGACGGCGCGCGCATGCGCAGCCTTCGCGCCGATGAAATCGGCCAGATCGCCGGCCGCGCCGGCCGTTACATGAATGACGGCACCTTCGGTGTCACCGCCGACTGCGAACAATTCGAGGAGGAATTGGTCGCGCGGGTCGAGACCCATCGCTACGATCCGGTGCGCGTGCTGCAATGGCGCAATGCGGCGTTGGATTTTCGGACCCTCCAGACGCTGAATGACAGCCTGGATGCGCCGCCGCCGGAACGCGGTCTGACCAGGGCCAGGCCCGCGAGCGATGCCGTGGCGCTGAAGATCCTGTCGGTGGATGACGAGATCAGGCCGCTGGCGGCCACGCGAGACAACGTGATGCGGCTTTGGGATGTCTGCCAGCTTCCCGACTTCCGCAAGCTTTCCACCGACGAGCATGTGAATCTGATCAGGAACATCTTTCTGTTCCTGTCGCGCAATGGCGCCATTCCTGACGACTGGCTGGCGCGCCAGATCGCGCGCGCCGATGTCGCCGAAGGCGACGTCGCAACCCTATCGGGCCGCCTGGCGCAGATCAGGACCTACACCTATGCTTCCCATCGCCTGGGCTGGACGCGGGATGGCGCGCACTGGCAGGGCATTACCCGTGCAGTGGAAGACCGGCTGTCGGATGCGCTGCATGAACGGCTCACCCAGCGCTTCATCGACCGCAGAACCTCTGTGCTGATGAAACATTTGCGCGATGATGAATTCGCCTCACTTTCACTGGATGAAGCCGGCGGCGTATCGATCGGCGGCGAAGCGATCGGCAAGCTGGAAGGCTTCCGCTTTGTGCCTGATCCGCGGGCGAATGGGATCCAAGGCCGCGCCTTGCGCGCCGCCGCGCTCAAGGGGCTCGAAATTGAAATCGCCACGCGCAGCGGGGCCCTGGCGCGAGCCGAAGACGGCGCCATCACCCTCAGCGAACACGGCAAATTGTGGTGGGACGGCGCCATCGTGGCCAGGCTGGTCGCAGGCGCCTCGCCGCTGTCGCCCAATGTCCAGATGCTGGCAGATCCGCATGTGAAGACCGAAGCCCTGCAGGCGCGGCTCCAGACCTGGGTTGAGGCGCGCATTGCCGCGCGGCTAGGTCCGTTGCTGGCCCTGCGCGATGCTGCCGAAGCCAAAACCGGGACGGAAAGAGCCCTGCCTGCCGAGGTGCGCGGGACCGCCCATCAACTGGCGGAGAATTTCGGCGCGCTCGATCGTGGCAACCTCCAGCATGCCCTGCCGGACAGACTGGGCCCGCTGATCCGCAACTTGCGGCCCTTTGGCGTCTGGTTCGGCCGGCGCACTGTCTATCTGCCAAAGTTGCTCAGGCCTGATGCGGCGGCCCTGCTGACCTTGTTGTGGGGCGTGTGGACGAAGAAGGAGGCTCCGCCCGCCCCTCCGGCACCCGGCCTCACGTCCTTCCCGTTGGGCTCTTCGAATGGAAACGGGGGAATAGAGATCGGCTCGCTGCATGCCGCAGGCTTCGCCGTGTTCGCGCACCGCGCGATCCGCTTCGATATGCTGGAGCGTCTGGAGGACGAACTGGAGCAGTCGCTCGCATCCGGCACCGATGCGCAGACCCTGCTGACCAAACTGGTTTCGCTTCTGGGCAGCGGCAAGGACGAAGCACACGCAGTCCTGGCGGCATTGGGCTGGCGTGTGGTCGAAGTCGCCGATGCCAAGCCCGTCTGGCGGCGTACCAAGGAGGGACGCAAGGCCCCTCAGCGCAACAAGCCGCAAAAGCAGGAGACGCCCAGCAATCCCAGCTCGCCCTTTGCGAGCCTTGCGGTGCTGCGCGCGCGATGAGCGGCGCGCGCCTGGACAAATGGTTGTTCCATGCCCGCTTCTATCGCACGCGCTCTCTGGCGCAGGCCGCTGCCAGCGCCGGCAGGGTAAGGCTGAACGGGGTCCGGGTGGAAAAGCCGGGGCACGCCGTCAAGCCAGGTGATGTAGTCACGTTGGGGCGCAGCGCCGGGATCATGGCTGTCAGGATCCTGGCGCTGGCCGAACGTCGCGGTCCCGCCAACGAGGCCCGCAATCTCTACGAGGTGTTGGAGTAGTTGCGAGCGATTCGCAAATACTGCGGCCTCAATGCCCTTGCCTTGCAAAGTGGCGCGCCGTAAGCACAGCCCCGCTTTTCGCCGCCGGAGTCGTCCGCTTATGACCTATGTCGTCACCGAAGCCTGCATCAAGTGCAAGTTCATGGACTGCGTAGAAGTCTGCCCGGTGGACTGCTTCTATGAGGGCGAAAATATGCTGGTGATCCACCCCGATGAGTGCATCGATTGCGGGGTTTGCGAGCCGGAATGCCCGCCAGAAGCCATCAAGGCGGATACCGAAAGCGGTCTGGAAAAATGGCTGTCGGTGAATGCCGAATATGCCAAGACCTGGCCCAATATCAGCCAGAAGGGTACCCCGCCTGCGGACGCCAAGGAGATGCAGGGGGTGCCGGACAAATTCGAGAAGTTCTTCTCGGCCAGTCCTGGTTCAGGGTCCTGATCGGGCCTGAGTGTTCTGGATACGTTCTGCATACAGTTCAGCCGTCACAAACGGTTGAATTTGAACCGATTTCCGGGACGGTTAAATAAACTTCGGTAAATCAAAGGGATGGCCAGGTTTTTCCTTCCATTTTCACGGAACCTGTGATACCTTCTTGGCTGTTCAAACCCCAGACGAATGCGTGCCTGCCGGCGCCCCACCCGGTGGATCACCCCGCGCTTTGTCCTACAGGAAAAGAAAATGACCGCCGTCAAGACGCCCGCAGCTAAGGCCGTGGCCGCTGCACCGCAAAAAAAAGTACCGGCCAATTCCAACAAAAAGCATGAGTTCAAGACTAACGATCACGTCGTCTATCCCACCCACGGGGTCGGCAAGGTTGCCGGCATTGAGGAGAAGGAAGTGGCCGGCGTAAGGCTGGAACTGTTCATCATCGAGTTCGAAAAGGACAAGATGACCCTGCGCGTTCCGATCAACAAGGCCAAGACAGTGGGCATGCGCAAGCTGTCCTCTCCAGAAGTCGTCGCCGGCGCGCTCAACACGCTCAAGGGTCGTGCCCGCATCAAGCGCACCATGTGGTCGCGCCGCGCCCAGGAATACGAAGCCAAGATCGACTCCGGCGACTTGGTCTCCATCGCAGAGGTCGTGCGCGACCTGCACCGCGCCGGCGGCCAGCCCGAACAGTCCTATTCCGAACGCCAGCTCTATGAAAAGGCGCTGGCCCGCATGGCACGTGAAGTTGCCGCCGTCGAACGCACCGACGAGGCGGCCGCGGTCAAGCGCGTCGAGGGCATGCTGACCAAGAAAGCGGCCTGATAACGAGAAACCGATCCTCTATCGGTGAAGAAGCCCGGCAGCGATGTCGGGCTTCTTCTTTCCATTGCGCGCCTTGAGCCGGCCATCCAGAAGTTATTCGACAACTTCAATCTGCGCGGGATTCGACAGCGCGATCTGGGGCTGGCCGCGCCAGTTCTGCACAATGCCGCGGATGCGGACGTGATGCGCCTCAAGGCCCTCAAGGTCAAAGTCGCGGAAGGCGCGACGGTCTTCCTGCTGGATGACCGCGGAAAAGGCACGCTGGCCGTTGCTGCTGAAATCGATGAACACCCGTCCGCCATTGCGGGCCACATTGGTCACCCGGGCGCAGTCGGGAATGAAATGCGTCGCGGCGGCGGCTCCCGATGGCAACCATATTGCTGCCAAAATCGCCGCATAGGTCAGATCGTGCATGGGGCCATAGGTTCCAAAACCATTGCCGGGGTCAAGCGTTGTTCGAAACGATACCCCGTAAGGTCGGTTCGAATGTTTTTGATCGCAGCAACTCCTTTGGGTCTTCCCGCCAGGCTTCCCTCCATCGAGGCGTTACCGGCAGATGTGAAGAGTGCCGTGCCCACCCTGACCGAGATGACCATCCATGGCGGGGTCAATGTCCTGATCGCGATCGCGATCCTGATCGCCGGCTGGGTCATGTCCCGCTGGCTGGCGCGCTGGCTCAAGGCGCTGTTCCTGCACAGCCGTCATATCGACGAGACCCTGAAGCCGTTGATGATCAACTTCGCCCGCTATGGGGTGATCGCGATCACGCTGGTGGTGGTTCTTGGCCAATTCGGCGTGCAAACCACCTCGCTGATCGCGCTTCTGGGCGCGGCGGGCCTGGCCATCGGCCTGGCGCTGCAAGGCACGATGTCCAATGTCGCATCGGGCGTGATGCTTCTGGTGCTGCAACCATTCCGCGTTGCCGACAAGATAGTGGCGGGCACCGTCACCGGCACGGTACGGGAGATCGGCCTGTTTCATACCGAACTGGTTACCAATGACGGCGTGTTCGTGGCCATGCCCAATTCGGTCATCTTCTCCGGCACCATCGTCAACCTCTCCCGCGAGCCGCTGCGGCGCACGAATTTCCCGGTCGATATAGACCGCGACTCCGATATCACTGCGGCGCAGAGCGCCATACTTGAGGCCATGGCCCGCGACAGCCGGGTTCTCAAACAGCCAGCGCCGCTGGTGCTGGTCGCCACGCTCAGCGGTTCGCAGGTCCTGCTGAACGTCCATGTCTGGGTGATGAACCGTGATTTTCTGGCGGTTGAATCCGATCTCAGGGTGTTGGTGCGGCGGACGCTGAATGAGGCCGGTTTCGGGCCGCCTGTTCCGGTGCCCCCACCCTCGGTCGCGCCCTGGACACCGCCGGCCGAGCAGAAACCGGACAATCAGGCCAACAAGCCCAATTAAGTCTCTGCTTTGAGACTTGAGCCTGGTGGTGGCGGAATATCATCGGGCACGAAAAAGTCCGGCATCAGATCGTGAGCAGGGTCGACCCGGTATTGATCGAAATTCGTGATGCCATTTTCGGCCAGGAATGTATCGTCGATCAGGAAATGGCCGCTGAAGCTTTTGGGCCGGTTAAAAATATGCCAGGCCGCGTCGGCGACAATCTCGGGCTTGCGGCAATGGGCAAGCCCCGCCTCCCCGGTCAGCACGTTGCGCATGGCGGCGGTGGCGATTGTGGTGCGCGGCCACAGCGCATTGAAAGCAATCCGGCCCTTGAACTCCTCGGCCATGGCGAGCACGCAAAGGCTCATGCCGAACTTGGCCATGGTGTAGGCCGGATGGGGCGCGAACCATCCGGCTTCAAGTCTCGCGGGCGGCGACAGCATCAGCACATGCGGGTTTGGGGCGCGTTTCAGATGTGGAATGCAGGCCTTGGAGACAAGAAATGTCCCGCGCGCATTGATCTGGTGCATCAGGTCGAAGCGCTTCATCTCGGTCGCCTCGGTACTGGATAGTGCAATGGCGCTGGCATTGTTGACGCAAATGTCGATGCCGCCGAACCTGCTGGCGCAGGCATCCACCGCCCGCAGAACCTGGTCCTCGAAACGAATGTCGCAGGCAAGCGCCAGGGCCTTGCCGCCGGCGCGTTCAACTTCTTCCGCAGCCGTATGAATGGTGCCCGGCAGCCTGGGATCGGGCACGTCTGTCTTGGCAGCAATGGCGATGTTAGCGCCATCGCGCGCCGCCCTGAGTGCAATCGCAAGCCCTATGCCCCGGCTGGCGCCAGTGATGAAAAGTGTCTTGTCCTTGAGAGACATGGCCCTCCCCCCCACATAAGATAGGGTCCTATGAAACCCTGCTCTCGACATAAAGTCAGCAGTCGTTAAATTGCGTGGTCCATGATTGACGTCCTGACCAAGACCGTGCCCGCCTCGGCCGCAGGCATCGCCGAAGCCGCCCGCCTTTTGCGCGATGGCGGACTGGTGGCCTTCCCGACCGAAACTGTCTACGGCCTGGGCGCCGATGCCACCAACGGTCAGGCCGTGGCGGCGATTTTCGCGGCAAAGGGGCGGCCCCTGTTCAATCCGCTGATCGTGCATGTCGCCGACATCGAGGAAGCCCGCCGCCATGTAGAACTTTCACCGCGTGCGCAGGCGCTGGCGGAAAGGTTTTGGCCGGGTCCACTGACCCTGGTTCTGCCCAGGCGCAAGAATTCGCCGCTTTCGCTTCTGGTCAGTGCCGGTCTGGACAGCGTCGCGCTGCGCGCGCCTTCCCATCCGGCGGCGATTGCGTTGCTCAAGGAAACCGGCCGTCCCGTTGCTGGTCCCTCCGCGAACATGTCCGGCCAGATCACAGCGACCATGGCCGCCCATGTCGCCGACAGTCTGGGCAGCAAGGTCGATCTCATTGTCGATGCGGGCAGCGCCACGCTGGGTATTGAATCCACCGTGATCGGATTTGACGGTGACCGGCCACTGCTGCTCAGGCCGGGCGCGGTGCCGCGGGAAGAGATTCAGGACCTGGTGGGGCCGCTCGGCGCGCCGGGCAATCTGATCCAATCGCCTGGCCAATTGGCCAGCCATTATGCCCCGCGCGCCAGCTTGCGGATGAATGCGGGCGAAATCGAATCCGGCGAAGTACTGTTGGGTTTTGGCGATGCGCAAGGCGCCAAGCTGAACCTGTCGCCCAAGGGCGACTTGCGCGAGGCCGCCGCCAATCTCTTCGCCATGCTGCGCGAACTCGACAACGTCGCCACCAGGATCGCGGTATCGCCCATTCCCGAACGTGGCATTGGCGAAGCGATCAATGATCGCCTGCGCCGGGCGGCCGCGCCCAGATGAGCGTTCTCGACCGGCTGAAGGATGCGGTCGGTGCGCAAGGCTTTTCCCAAGACCCGGCCGAAATCGCGCCGCATTTGGAAGAATGGCGCAGCAAGTATCAGGGCCACACGCCGCTTCTGCTGAGACCGTCCACGGCGGCGCAGGTTTCCGCGGTGCTCGCGATCTGCCAGGAGACCGGCACCAAACTCGTCACCCAGGGCGGCAATACCGGGCTGGTGGGCGGACAAATCCCGCTCAATGGCGAGGTGTTGCTTACCACCAAAAGGCTGAACCGCATCCGCCATTTCGACGAGAGCGGCATGACCATGACGGTGGAAGCGGGCGTGGCGCTTGCCGAGGTCCAGGGCGCCGCCGATAACAAGAACCTGCTCTTTCCGCTCAGCCTTGCATCCGAAGGCAGCTGCACGGTCGGGGGCAATATCGCCACCAATGCCGGCGGCACCCATGTGCTGCGCTATGGCATGACCCGCGCGCTGGTGCTGGGGCTGGAAGTGGTGCTGCCGGGTGGCGCGGTGCTGGAGATGCTGCGCTCGCTGCCGAAGGACAATTCCGGTTACGACCTCAAGCAGGTCTTCATCGGCAGCGAAGGCACGCTTGGCGTGATCACTGCGGCAGTCCTGAAACTGTTCCCGAAGCCGGAAATATCCGTCACGGCGTTTGCGGCCGTGCCCTCGCCTGACGCCGCACTGAAACTGCTGGGGGAAATGCAGCATGCCACCTCGGGCCAGCTGTCGGCCTTCGAGCTGGTACCGCGCGTGGCACTGGAATTCGTCACCCGCCATATCGACGGCACCCGCGATCCGCTGGCGGCGTCCTCGCCCTGGTATGTGCTGATGGAAGCAACCGGCGGCAAGCACGCCAATCTGGCCGCCAGTTTCGAGGACGGGCTTGCGGCCGCGATCACCAATGGCCTCGTTGTTGACGCCGTGGTGGCTGCCAGTCAGTCACAGGCAGCCAGTCTATGGAAGCTGCGCGAAAGCATTTCGGAGAGCCAAAAACGCGAGGGCGCGTCCATCAAGCACGACATTTCGGTGCCGGTGGCGGCGATCCCGGATTTCCTGGCGAAAGCGACGCCCGCGGTCCTGGCGCTTGTGCCAGGCGCACGGCCCGTCAGCTTCGGCCATCTGGGCGACGGCAACCTGCACTTCAATTTCAATTCGCCCCGGGCGGGCGATGATCCGGCATTCCTCGACCAATGGAACGAGGTGCAGCAGGTCGTGCACGACATCGTGAAGGAATTCCGCGGCTCGATCAGCGCCGAGCATGGCATCGGCGCCATGAAGGTGGCGAGCCTGCCGCGCTACAAATCTCACGAAGAACTGGATGCGATGCGCGCACTTAAGGCGGCATTCGATCCCAAGAACATCCTCAATCCGGGAAAGACCGTGCCGCCGGTTCTACGTCTCTAACGTATCACCCGGCCGTTCTCGATCACGATGACCTGATGCGCCGGGCTCGCCGCCAGCGCCCACAGCAGCGCCAGCACCCAGCCCACGCCTGTCCAGCCCAGGAAGAAATTCAGTACCGCCACCCCCAGCGCCGAATGGGTATGCCGGGCGATGGCGATGATGGTCGGAAGCCAGTAAAGCACGAACAGGGCAAGGAAAAACGTCATCATCGCGCGGGACTCCAGGACCGATACCCAAATATAGGGCAAATACCGGGTGTTGCCAGCCCGGGTCATACAAGAGAAATACTGTCATTCCCGCGAAAGCAGGGAATCCAACTACCTAACAATAGTCGCCGGGTAAAAAGTTGGGTGCCCGCTTTCGCGGGAATGACAAAATGCGTTAAGCCGCCGCGGGGAGTTTCACGGCCTGCGGCTCCAGCATCCCCGTGGTCCGGTTGGAGCGGGCCGAAATCCGCGCCGTCACCATCGTGGCCAGGTATGGCAGGCTCTGCACGCCCAGCATCACCATCCAGAGCGATGCAGCCGGGTCCCGAAAACCGCGGTCGAAACCCATCGAGACCATCGCAAGCAGCAACAGCGCCAGCAGCATGGCCTCCTGCCAGACGACGCGCAGCACCTGGGCGAAGCTGGCAGGATCGGCGCATTTGGGCGTGCGCAGGAAAGGTTTGTTCGAGGTGAGAAGCCCTGCCCACACCGCTTTCCCCACCGTATGCGTGAGCGACAGTCCGGCCACCGAGGCGACAAATGCGCCATGAAAGCCCGAACCCACCTTGGGCGGATAAAGCAGCATGGTCTTGAACAGCTTGGTCGCGAACAGCGCCATTGCTGCCGCCGTCAGCGCCGGCATCGGCACATAGATGTAGCTTGGCGCCACCCACATCAAGATGGTCCAGATGATGGCCATGATGGTGACGACCATGCCCAGGCCGTCCGAAATCCATGGCAGCCAGCCGGACAGGAACTGGTAGCGCTGCGGCCAGGAAAGTGCGGAGCCGCCGACGAAGATCGCCCTGGCATGGCGCTTGAGCATTTGCATGGCGCCATAGACCCAGCGATAGCGCTGGGTCATGAAGGCCTCCAGCGTGTCGGGTATCAGCCCCGAGCCCATGCTCTGCGGCACATAGGCTGCCTCATAGCCGGCTTCGAAAAGCTTCAGCCCCAGCTCAGTGTCCTCGGTAATGCACCATTCGCTCCAGCCGTCCACTTCCTCCAGTGCGTCCTTGCGGACGATGGTCATGGTGCCATGCTGAATGATGGCGTTGTGTTCGTTCCTTTCCACCATGCCGATGTGGAAGAAGCCGCGATATTCCTCGTAGGCCATGCCTTTGAAGCGGCTCTGGGCGGCGTCGCGATAATCCTGCGGTCCTTGCACCAGCGCAATGCCGGGCGAAGCAAAATAGGGAATGACTCGGCGGAGCCAGAAAGGTTGGACCTGATAATCGCTGTCGATCACCGCGACAAACGACGCCTTCGGATCGGTCAGAGCCAGTGCGTGGTTGAGCGCCCCGCCTTTGTAGCCTTTCACGCCGTCGAGGTGAAAGAAACGGAATCTAGGTCCCAGCGCCTTGCAATGAGCTTCGACCGGCTGCCACGTATCGGGGTGGGGTGTGTTGTTGTCGAGAACAATGACTTCGTAATTGTCATAGTCGAGCCGGGCGAGCGCGTTCAACGTCTCGACCACCATTTGCGGCGGTTCGTTGTAAGTGGGCAGATGGATGGAGACGCGTGGCGTGTTTTCGGGAATGGAGACCTTGACCACCCGGCGCTCCACCCGCCACAGGCTTGCCGCCATCTCGATGCCCTCGGTCAGGATCACGGCGCAGGCCAGAACCACCAATGGCGACATGGCGATCATCGCCACGATGTCGGTGGGATCGATATATTCCAGCGCCGTCGCGTCGATCAGCGCGAGCAGCCCGGTCGAAACCAGAACGATCATGCCGCCCATCATCAGATATCCCGTCTGGCGCACGCGCGGCATGCGCCCCATCACCAACAGGCCCAGCAACAGGCTCAGCGCCGCTGCCACCAGCGCATAGGCGCGCCATTCGGGGAAGGTTCTTATCAGGCCGGTGAAGCCAAATTTCGGCCGTCCGCTGGCGTCGAACAGGCCCCAATAGGCACCCACCGCCCCTTCTTCCGATGAGCGTTTGGTGGGCTGGTCGTAGGCTTCGAGCAGATAGTAGTCCCAGCCCTTTTCCTGGGCATATTGCACGAAGTCCCGCATGAAGCGGGCTTCATTGGCGACGGAAGCCTCGGCTCCGCCCCGTGTACGCCCGTCCGAAGGCCATCCCGCCTCACCCACCACGATCTGCTTGTCGGGAAATTCTGCCTGGATGTGATTGAAGAAGCCCGTCTCGGTCTTGAGCGCCCCGCGTATGTCCACATTCTCCCAATAGGGCAGCAGATGGACGAAGATCACATCCACATATTGACCGGCTTCGGGCGTGAGCATCCATGTCGCCCAAGGTTCTGCCGTGGTGATCTTGATGCGCGCCGGAAGCGCGGCGCGGGCACGGCGGATATAGGCATTCAACTGGTCGGGCGAGACATCGCCACGTAGTTGCGTCTCGTTGCCCACGATTACACGGTCGATGACGCTGCGATTGGCAAGCGCCGTCTTGATGCCGAGTTGGAATTCCTTCTCGCTGCGTTCCTGATCGGCGTCGATCCAGATGCCGAGCGAGACAGTCATGCCGTAGCGCCGCGCGATTTCCGGCACCCTGTCCATGCCGCCATCCACGGTATAGGTGCGGATATGGCCGGTGAGCTTCGAGAGCTGGGCAAAATCGGCGGCTATGCGCTCGGGCGAGACATGCTTGGCCTGGCGGTCGGTGAAGAGATGGCTGGGATTGTAGGCAATCCCGCGCACCTGCCCGTCCCATTCAGGCGCCGAGACGGTGTAGTCGCGGCTTGTCCAGAACAGGGCGCTCGCACCCACCACTATGATGAGCGCCACCGTAATGCGCAGCCGCCCACCGCCCAGATGGCGTGCGGTCCAAAGGCGGCCAAAGAAGGCGCGAAGACTACTGATTTGCTTCGTCCTTGTCGCCGGGATCTGGAACATAGCCCTTCTCGCCCCTCTTGGGCGCGGGCGTGGTCTCGATCAGCTTGAGGTCGAAGATCAGCGTCTGATATGGCGGGATCAGGCCGTCGCCCATGCTGCGCGCGCCATAGGCCAGGTTGGACGGGATCGCCAGCTGCCAATGATCGCCCTCGCGCATGATTTGCAGCGCCTCGACCCAGCCGGGGATCACGTCGGCGAGCTTCATGGTGGCCGGAAGACCCGGCGAAGTGCCGTCGAAGATGACTCCATTGATCAGCTTGCCGGTGTAATAGACCTTCACAGAGTCCGTGGGCTGAGGGCGCTTGCCATAGCCGTTCTGGATGATGCGGAACATCAGCCCGCTGGGGCGGATAACCACGCCCTTCTGCTTGGCATAGTCCGCCAGAAATTTCTGGTTGTTGGCGATGCTCAGGGCATCGTCGGCCGCCGCCGCCAGAGCGCGCGAAGCAAATCCCGGCAGGATCGTGCCAGCCAGCCCAAAGATAGCCGTTCTGCGCTTCATCTTGCTCTCCGAACACCCCCAAGCAGCATCATAGCAACAGGGCGCCTTGGCCCCAAAGCCTAAAGCGCGGAACTCGCTTCAGTAATCTCCTGTCCCCCTGGTCGGCTGGAATGGCCGGAATAGCGGAAAATTCAGGCGAATTTCATTGCCAAGTGGATCAGGACGGCCAGGCCGCAGCCGATAACCAGGACGCCACAGATGCGGTTGATCATCCGCATGGCGCGCTCGTCGATGCGGGCATGAAAAAGGCCGATCACCGTCGTCAACGCCAGCCACCAGCCGGCCGAGCCGCCGACCACGCCCCCCACCACGAAGGTGGCATCATGGAAACTGCCGGCACCGCCGGCCAGGCCGCCAAGGCTCGCGAACATCACGCCAAAGGAGAGCAGCGTGACGGGGTTTGTGACCGTCAGCGCGAAAGTGGAGATCATGGCCCGCATCAGGTTGGTGCCTTCGCTGTCCGTTTTTTCCACCGCGCAGCGCGGCACCGGCGGCGAGATGAATGTGCGATAGCCCATATAAACCATCATGGCGCCGCCAATCAGTTCGATGATGGTGGCATAACCTTCGATGAGTTGAGCGATCCAAGTCAGGCCGAAGCCCATGATGGCGGCAAAAATTCCGTCGCCCAATGCGGCGCCCAGCCCCGACATGAAGCCGTTGAGCGGACCGAAGGCAAAGGTGCGCCGGATGCAGATCAGGTTGACGGGACCGATCGGCACTGCCGCGATCAGGCCCATCACCACCCCGGAGATGACGAGATAGACGTACGTCATGTCGGTTCCAAGGTTTCCACAAACCGCACCGGCTTGCCGGCAGCTTGTCCCACGCCTGCGAAATCGCGCATCACGAAATTGCCGCGCAGGACGGTGGCCACCGGCCAGCCCTTGGTGGTCATGCCGTCGAAAGGCGTCCAGCCGCACCGCGAGGCGATCCACTTGTTCTCGATCCTGCGCGACAGGTTCAAATCCACAATGGTGAAATCGGCATCATAGCCAAGCGCAATGCGGCCCTTGCCGGCAATGCCGAAGATGCGCTGCGGACCGTAAGCGGTCAGGTCGATGAATCGCTCCAGCGTCAGCCGGCCCTTGTTAACATGGTCCAGAAGGATCGTCGCTAGGGTCTGCACGCCCGGCATGCCTGATGGCGTTTCGGGATAGGTGCGATCCTTCTCTTCGCGCGTGTGAGGCGCATGGTCGGAGCCGATCACGTCAATGACGCCGTCCGTCACGGCGCGCCAGAGCGCCTGGCGATGGCTTTCATCGCGGATCGGTGGATTCATCTGGGCGTAGGTGCCCAGGCGCTCGTAGCATTCCGGCGCCGACAGGGTGAGATGCTGGGGTGTGGTCTCGGCGGTGGAGAAATCCTTGGCGGCCGCCAGGAGCGGAATCTCGTCACCGGTCGTGATGTGCAGCACATGCAGACGGCGTCCGGCCTGCCTTGCCAGCCGCAGCACGCGTTCAGTGCACATGCGTGCGGATTCCGCATCACGCCAGACCGGATGGGTCTGGGGCCGTCCGCGCTCCGCCAGTGGCTTCCTGGTTATCATGCGGTCTTCGTCTTCGGAGTGGACGGCGACACGGCGCTTGCCCGCCTTCAACATGGCAAGAATGTCGTCTTCCTTGTTGAGCAGAAGCGTGCCGGTGGATGAACCCAGAAAGGCCTTGATGCCACAGACACCGGGCATAAGTTCAAGCTCGGCCAGGGCGCCGATATTGGCCGGTGTCGCCCCCGCATAGAAAGCATGGTCGCAATGCATCCGGCCGTGGGCACGGGAGAGCTTGTCCTCGATCGCCGCGCGCGTGGTGGTCGGCGGCGAGGTGTTGGGCATCTCGAACACCGAGGTGACCCCGCCCAGGATGGCGGCGAGGCTGCCGGTGGCCAGGTCTTCCTTGTGTTCGTTGCCCGGCTCGCGGAAATGGACCTGGGTGTCCATGACGCCGGGGAGGACATGAAGACCATTGGCCTCGAAAACGTCGGCGGCGACCGCGCCGGAAAGAGAACCGATTGCCGCGATGCGCCCTCCCATAACCCCAACGTCGGCGGGGGTAATGCCATTGGGGGTGGCAACAATCCCGCCAAGGATCAAAAGATCGAAACTTTCCCTCATGTGGCAAGGCAGTTAGCCCAGCGACCCGCCCTTGGCAACCGCGATGGCCCGCCCTAATTGAGGGGGATGGAGTCTGCCTTTCTTGACGACCGCGCCGTAATTGCCATTTCCGGGCCCGAGGCACGGGAATTTCTGCAGGGGTTGGTTACCAACGACATTGTGGCCGGATTGGCGCCGGGCGTCGGGTTGTATACAGCCCTGCTCTCGCCCCAGGGCAAGATTCTGTTCGATTTCCTGGTGACGGAGGGCGAAGGCACCCTGCTCCTGGATGTGGCGCGGGATGCCAGCGATTCCTTACAAAAAAAACTCAGGATGTACAGGCTGCGCGCCAAGCTCGATATCGAGGCGCGCCCGCAGCTGGGCGTGTATCTAGGGCTCAAGGGTCATCCCGACAACAGGCTGACGTCTTACGCCGATCGCGCCATCAGCTTTACCGACCCGAGGTTGCAGGCACTGGGTGTGCGCAGCATCGGGGCCAGGGCGGAGATGCCGGACAATCTGGCCGGCCCGCATCAGTATCATGTCAGGCGCTTTGAACTGGGCGTACCGGAAGGGGGCGATTTTGGTTACGAGAAGGTGTTTGCCTTGGATGGGGGATTGGAGGAGCTCAACGCCGTCTCCTTCACGAAGGGTTGTTATATCGGCCAGGAATTGACGTCGCGCATGAAACACCGGGCCACGGCGAGGAAGCGCATTCTGGCAGTGACGGCAGACGCACCGTTACCTGCTCCCGGCACCGCTGTCACACGCGGCGGAGCCGAGATTGGCGAACTGACATCAAATCATGGGGCACGCGGTTTTGCGCTTGTGCGCCTGGACCGGGTTGACCAGACGCAGGGCGAGATCCGCGCCGGCGAAATTGTTGTTGCGTTGAAACGACCGGCATGGCTCGCTTCCACGCATGGGGCATGAAAAGACACGCTGCTGGTGGCCGGGCCAAGATCCCCTTTACCTGGCCTATCACGATCAGGAATGGGGCGTGCCTGAATATGATTCCCGCGCACTATACGAGAAGCTGGTACTGGATGGATTCCAGGCCGGGCTGTCCTGGATCACAATCCTGCGCAAGCGCGAGAATTTCCGCAAAGCCTTCCACAATTTCGATCCGCACAGAATAGCGCGCTATGGCGGCCGCGATCTCGACCGGCTGCTCGGGAATGATGGCATCATCAGGAGCCGCGCCAAGATCGAGGCCGCAGTCAAGGGCGCCAGACTGTGGCTCGAGATCGAGGAAAAAGAGCCCGGCGGCTTCCGCGAGCTGATTTGGAAGCATGTCGGCGGCAAGCCCCAGGTCAATCGCTTCAAAAGCCGCGACAAGATCCCGGCCCAAACCGAAATGAGCGAGAGCCTGGCGAAGGAGTTGAAACAGCGCGGTTTCAAGTTCTGCGGTCCCGTGATCGTCTATGCTTTCGCGCAAGCCATTGGCATGGTCAATGACCATTTGGTGAACTGTTACCGGCACGAGGAGTGCGTGCGCCTGGCGCGCAAAAAGTGAAACCTGTCATCGTATGGGTCTGGCAGGACCTGCGGCTGGCGGACAATCCGGCAATGTCTACGGCCGCGGCGACGGGTGCGCCGCCAGCTTCCTGATCAAGCATCTGGGAATACACTGGCTTTGCGGGGAGCGCTGGTTCTGGGACACGCAGGGGGATGCCGATCTCGCCAACAATGCGGATAACTTGCAGCGGGTGGCCGGATGCGGCACCGATGCCGCGCCCTTCTTCCGCACCTTCGATCCGGTACTCCAGGGCGAGAAGTTCGATCCCGAAGGCGGCTATGTGCGCAAGTTTGTTCCCGAACTGAAGGGCATGCCCGCCAGATATGTCCACCGGCCTTGGGGAGGCGCCCTCACCGCCCGCAAATTACCCCGGACCGATAGTGGAATTGGGCCGCGGCCGCGAGCGCGTATTGGCCGCGTTTCGAGCCTTGAAGGCTTAGGTTCCGGCGTCTAGTTTCGCTCGCCATGCAGATCAAAAAAGACGTCATCGCGGCAATCGGCAACACGCCGCTGATCCGGCTGCGCCGGGCTTCCGAAGCCACAGGGTGTGAAATTCTGGGCAAGGCGGAGTTCCTCAATCCCGGGCAATCAGTCAAGGACCGCGCAGCGCTGTTCATCATCGAGGATGCGATCCGGCGCGGCACGCTGAGGCCCGGCGGCACCATCGTGGAAGGCACAGCCGGCAATACCGGCATCGGGCTGGCGACGGTGGCGAACGCCATGGGTTTCAAGACCGTGATCGTGATCCCCGACACCCAGAGCCAGGAAAAGAAAGACGCGCTGCGCCTTCTGGGCGCGGAGCTGATCGAAGTCCCGGCGGTGCCCTACAAGAACCCCAACAATTATGTGAAGCTTTCCGGGCGCCTTGCCGAGCAGATGGCCAAGAGCGAGGAGGCGGGCGCCATCTGGGCCAACCAGTTCGACAATGTCGCCAACCGCCAGGCCCATATCCTGGGCACTGGCCGGGAAATCTGGGAGCAAACCGGCGGCAAAGTCGATGGCTTCACTTGCGCTGTGGGCAGCGGTGGTACGCTGGGCGGCGTCGCCATCGCGCTCAAGGAGCACAACAGGAATATCCGCATTGCCGCGGCCGACCCGATGGGCGCTGCGATTTACAGCTGGATCAAGCATGGCACGCTGGAAAGCCAAGGTACCTCGATAACCGAGGGTATCGGCCAGGGACGTGTCACCGCCAATCTGGAAGGCGCGCCCTTAGACGATGCCTATCAGATCCCCGATGAGGAAGCACTGCCCATCATCTTCGACCTGTTGGAGCATGAAGGCCTGTGCATGGGCGGTTCGACCGGCATCAATGTGGGAGGCGCCATCCGCATGGCGAAAGACCTGGGGCCGGGCCATACCATCGTCACCATCCTCGCCGATTACGGCAATCGCTATCAGTCCAAGCTGTTCAATCCGGAATTCCTGCGCGAGAAGGGCCTTCCGATGCCGCCCTGGCTGGTTGCGGCGCGGGAGCCGGTCAAGGTTCCTTATGAGTGAGTATTATGGCGAATGACTAACCTTGTCTCGACCGCCTGGCTCGCCGATCACCTGAAAGTTGTGCGGGTGGTGGATGCATCCTGGTACATGCCCGAGGACAAGCGCGAGCCGGCATGGGAATTCGAGGCGGCGCATATTCCCGGCGCGGTGTTCTTCGACATCGACGGCATCGCCGATCACTCCACCGACCTGCCCCACATGATGCCCTCGCCCGGCGAGTTCTCCCAGGCCGCCGGCGCGCTCGGCATCGGCGACAAGGATTTGGTTATCGTCTATGACGGCACCGGCATGTTTTCCGCGCCACGGTTGTGGTGGATGCTCAATGCCATGGGCCACAAGGATGTGAAGGTTCTGGATGGCGGCTTCCCCAAATGGAGGCGCGAAGGCCGCGCCATCGAGACCGGCCCTGCCCGGCCCGAAGGAAGATTTCTGACCGCCATTGCGAAACCCGCAATCATGCGTGACTTCGATGCAGTAATGGCCATCGTCACGGACGGTTCGGCCCAAATGGTGGATGCGCGCAGCAATAGCCGATTCACGGCGCAGGAGCCGGAACCACGCGCTGGCGTTCGCGGCGGCCATATGCCCGGGGCCCTCAATGTGCCCTGGCGCAAGGTTGTCGCGGAAGACGGCACGCTGAGGTCCAAAGGCGACTTGCGCGCCGCTTTCTCGGCGGTGGATATCAGCCGTCCCATTGTCACGACCTGCGGGTCCGGCATTTCCGCCGCCATCCTGATGCTGGCGCTGGAAGAGATCGGCGCAGCCGACGTGGCGCTCTATGATGGTTCCTGGACGGAATGGGGCAGCCGGCCCGAAGCGCCGGTGGTAACCGGATGATGGCGTCGCCTTCCAAACGTCGCATCCCCATGACAGTGACGTTCCTGGAAATGAGCGCCAAGCCCACGGCTCTTGCGCCGCCCCAGCCACGCGGCAAGATCGCCCTGCTGCGCTGCGAGAAACCGCCAAACCATTTCTATCGTTACCTCTACGACACGATCGGAAACGATTATTACTGGGTGGACCGCAAGAAACTCGCCCCCGAGGCGCTGGCCGAAGTCATTCAGGACCCCCTGAACCATCTTTTTGTTCTGTACACGGACGGTAATCCGGCGGGGATGGCCGAGCTGGACATGCGCAAGGCAGGCAGCTGCAACATCTCCTATTTCGGGCTGATGCCGGAGGCGATCGGCAAGCGGCTGGGCTTCTTTTTTCTCTATCATACCTGCGTCAATGCCTGGCTGCATCCGATCCAGCGGCTGACCGTCAACACCTGCACCCTGGACCATCCCCGGGCGCTGCCTCTTTATCAGCGGATGGGCTTCAGCGCCTATGACCGCCAGGAACGCTTTGTTGAATTGCCCTAACCGGAGTTTGAAGGCAAAGTCGCCAGCGTTTGGCTCCACGCTCAAGGCGGTGCATGACTCAAGACAAAGAACTCACCTGGCGCGGTGTCGCCTTGGGCATGTCGCTCACCTTCCTTTTCACCGCCGCCAATATGTATCTGGGATTGAAGGTGGGCCTCACCATCGCCACCTCGATCCCTGCCGCGGTGATCTCGATGGCCTTTCTGGGCCTTTTTCCCGGCTCCAACATTCGCGAGAACAACATCGTCCAGACCGTCTGCTCGGCGGCGGGTGCGCTCGCGTCCGTCATCTTTATCCTGCCCAGCCTGGTGATCATCGGCTGGTGGACGGGTTTCCCGTTCTGGACCTCCTTTCTCGTCTGTGCGTCAGGCGGCGTGCTGGGTGTGCTGTTTACCATCCCGCTGCGCCGCGCCCTGGTCACGCAATCCGACCTTCCCTATCCGGAAGGTGTGGCAGCTGCCGAAGTGCTCAAAGTGGGCGCCGACATGCGCGCCGAAACTCCCGAAGCGCGCGAGGGGTTGCTGGCGGTGGTGTGGGGCGCGCTTGCGTCCACGGGCCTTGCCATCGCGGCCGCGATGCGGTTGGCCGCCGATGGGTTGCTAGGCTTTTTCAAGATCGGCGCCGTGGCGGCGAGCGGCTACACATTCTCTTTTTCGCTGGCGCTGGTTGGCGCAGGCCATCTGGTGGGAATTTCGGTCGGCCTCGCCATGTTTGTGGGCATCCTAATCGCCTGGGCGGGCGCTGTGCCTATCATCACCGCGATATCACCGGTGCACGGCGATCTGGCAAGCTTCGTGAACGGCATCTGGCGCAATGATGTGCGCTTTATAGGCGCAGGCGCAATGGCAGTCGCCGCCGTCTGGTCTTTGCTGCGTACGATGGGACCCATCGTCGGCGGCCTCAAGGCCACGATGAGGGCGCGCGGCGGCGCGATCGATCCGCTCGATCAGACCGACCGCGACATGTCTTTCCCCGCCATCCTGGCTATCGGTTTGGTGTCGATAGCGGTCAGCACCTGGTTGGTGTGGCGCTTCGGCACCGAGGCGGGATTGACCGGAGCGGCGCTTTGGATCGCACTGCTTTCGATCCCCCTGATTCTGGCTGGCGGTTTCTTCGTGTCCGCCATCTGCGGTTATATGGCGGGCCTGATCGGCTCCTCCAACAGTCCCATATCCGGTGTGGGCATCTTGGCGGTGGTGGGCACGGCTTTATGCCTGGTGCTGTTTTTTGCCGGTCATGGGGCACAGCCCATGGTGGCGGTCGCGCTCTTCATCACGGCGATCCTGTTCGCGGTGGCTTGCAGTTCCAATAACAATCTTCAAGATTTAAAGACCGGCCAGCTGGTGGGTGCTGCTCCGTGGCGCCAACAAGTGGCATTGCTGGCAGGCGTCGCGGCCGCGACAGTCACCGTGCCTGTCGTGCTCAATCTTCTAGCCGAGGCTTACGGCTTTGCCGGTGCGCCCAACCTGCACACCATTGCGGCCCAACCGCTGGCAGCGCCACAGGCCAATCTGATGGCGGCACTGGCGCAAGGCGTGATCGGCGGCAAGCTCAATTGGAGCATGATCGAAATCGGCGCGGGAGTGGGTGCCGGCATCGTCTTCCTGGATGAGATCCTGCGCCTGGGCGGACTGCTCCGCCTTCCGCCCCTGGCCGTGGGCCTTGGCATCTATCTGCCCATGGAGGCCACCCTCCCCGTGGTTGTAGGGGCCATCATCGGCTGGATCTATAACCGCAGCGTGCGCAGCGAGCGTGCGGGGCGTTTGGGCGTGCTGGTGGCCTCCGGCATGATCGTGGGCGAAAGCCTGTTCGGCGTGCTCAATGCCGGACTGATAGTGGCTTTCAACAAGGATGCGCCTTTGGCGGTGGTCGGACCCTCCTTTCCAGCGACTGCGGTAGCGCTTATCGGATTTGCCGGGCTGATCGTCCTTCTTTACGGCTGGCTGCTCAGGCGGGCGCGAGTGATCTCATGAGCCACGATCTTTTCGGTCACCCACGCGGCCTCACCACCCTCTTCGGCACTGAAATGTGGGAGCGCTTCACCTATTATGGAATGCGGGCGCTTTTTATTTATTACCTCACCATGGAAGTCCTGCTGCCGGGACATGTCGAGCACGTCCTGTTCTATCCACAGGTTAAGGCCTTCTATGAATGGATGAGCGGACCGCTCAATGTGCAGCAACTGAGTTCGCTGATCTATGGCGCCTATACCGGTCTCGTCTATGCCACACCCCTTCTGGGCGGCTGGATTGCGGACAATTATCTGGGCCAGCGCAAAACGGTGATCATCGGCATTCTGCTGATGGGTAGCGGCCAGTTCATGATGACATCGGAAGCGTTGCTCTTTCCCTCCCTGCTCCTGATGATTTTTGGCACAGGCTTTTTCAAGACCAACACAACGACGCAGGTCGGCATGCTTTATGCGGCCGGCGACAGCCGCCGCGATCGCGCTTATTCGGTTTTTTATGTCGGCACAAATCTGGGCGCTTTCCTGTCACCGTTGATTGCGGGCACACTGGGCGAGACTTATGGCTGGCGCTATGGCTTCGCCATTGCCGGTTTGGGAATGGTGGCCGCACTGATCAATTATCTCTATGGCTGGCGCAGTTTGCCCGCCGAGCGTCGAATTGAGGCTCACAAGCAGGAGCGAAAGCCGCTTACCGGTGCGGAATGGAAATCGGTAGGCGCGCTGATCCTGTTGGTGGTGCCGGTCACCCTGTGGTGGGCCTGCTATGAGCAGCAAGGAAACACCATTGCGCTCTGGTTCATGGACAATAGCGACCGCACTTTGATTTCCGGTCTGGTGAGCTGGCAGATACCTGCGACCTGGCTTCAATCCTTCAACCCCTTGATGATTTTCAGCTTCACGCCTTTCTTGATTGCGCTTTGGGCGGCGCAGGCGAAGAAGAACCGCGAACCCAATTCCATGACCAAGATGGTCTATGGCAGCTTTCTGCAAACCGCCGCTTGCCTGGTCCTGGCCTTCGCCGCCTGGTACACCGGGGGAGTGAAGTCGAGCTGGCTCTGGTTGGTTCTCTATTCCGCGCTGGTCACTTTGGGTGAGCTTTATCTTTCGCCCATTTCGCTATCGCTCTATTCCAAGGTCGCCCCGCTCAAGATCGCCTCGTTGATGATGGCGGTGAATTTCTTGCCCAATTTCCTGGGCGGCGGTCTGCTGCAGGGATATCTGGGAACCTATTGGACTGCGATGGGTAAACCCGCTTTCTTCATGATGATCGCCGGCATTTCCACCATCGCGGGATTGATGATCTGGGCGATGGAACGGCCGCTCAGGCCTTTGCTGGAAGAAAAACAATGAGCAAGGACAAACCCGATACCAGGATGGTGAGCGCCGGCCGCATGAGCGCCGAGCATTTCGGCGTGATCAATACCCCGGTCTATCGCGCTTCGACCATTCTTTATCCCAACCTCACTGCGCTGAAGGCCAACAGCCAGCCTTATACCTATGGCCGTCGCGGCACGCCCAGCACGCAAAGTTTCGAGGATGCGATCTCAAGCCTGGAGAGCGCGGCCCGGACCGTCAGCGTCACGTCGGGCGTCCAGGCCATCGCCCTTGCCATCCTGTCCGTCTGCGGCGCGGGTGACCACATTCTGGTGGTGGACAGCTGCTATGAGCCCACACGTACGCTGTGCGAGCGCACGCTGAAGCGCTTTGGCATCGATACCAGCTATTACGCGCCGGGCGACGACATTGCGCCCCATCTGAAACCGAACACCAAGGCGGTGTTCTGCGAAAGTCCGGGCTCGCTGACTTTCGAGGTTCAGGATATCGCCGCCATCGCCAAAGTGGCCCACGCTCACAGTGCCGCCGTGCTGATGGATAATACCTGGGCGACGCCGCTGTTCTTTCAGCCCCTCGCCCATGGCGTGGATCTCTCCATTCAAGCCGCCACCAAATATATCGGCGGCCATGCCGATGTGATGCTGGGCTATGTCGCCGCCAACGAGCGCCATGCGGGACGCCTGCACCAGGTCCATGGCGATCTGGGCCTGTTTGCCAGTGGCGACGACTGTTTCCTGGGCCTGAGAGGCTTGCGCACTCTGGCCGTCCGGCTCAAACAGCACCAGGAAACCGGCCTTGCTTTGGCCCGCTGGCTTAAAGCACGGCCTGAAGTTGTGCGTATCCTGCACCCGGCTCTGCCCGATGACCCCGGCCATGCCCTGTGGAAACGGGATTTCTCCGGCGCCTGCGGGCTATTTGGTCTGGTTCTTAAACCGGTTTCTGAAGCGGCCGTGGCGGCCTTTGTCGACGGGTTGCAGCATTTCGGCATCGGCTATTCCTGGGGTGGGTTTGAAAGCCTGATCGTTCCGGCGCATATCAAGCGCACGGCCCGGCCATTTCGTACGGAGGGGCCGGTTTTGCGTATTCATGCCGGCCTGGAAGATCCGGTCGATCTGATTGCAGACCTGGAAAAGGGCCTTGAACGCCTGAAAGCAACGCCGTGACCGACCAACTCTCCCCTGTTGCCTTTGTGTCCGCGGTTAAGTTCAACCAGGACGGTCTGGTGCCGGCGATCGCCCAGTCCAAGGAGACCGGTGAGGTCCTTATGTTGGCCTGGATGACCCGCGGAACACTGGAGGAAACTCTGGCGACCGGCCATGTCACCTACTGGTCGCGCTCGCGCGGCAAGCCTTGGCGCAAGGGTGAATCCAGCGGCAATCACCAGCGGCTGATCGAGGCCTATGTGGATTGCGATGGTGATACGCTGCTGCTCAAGGTGGATCAGATGGGTCCGGCCTGCCACACCGGCGCACCAACCTGCTTTTTCAGGGCCTTAGGCTGATCCGAAACCGCGGCGAGCGGGTTATACTGGTCCCGGACTCGACCCATGTCAGACCTGAACACGACCCCGCCGCGCCCGGTCGCGGCCACGCCCGACACGCTCACCCCCAAATTCATGATGGCGGTGATCGCGGGCGTCGTCGTGTCGGGCATCTATTTCGGCCGACCGGTGCTGATACCCTTGGCGCTCGCGGTTTTGACCTCGTTTGCGCTGGCGCCGCTGGTGACGCTGTTCAAAAAGCTCAGGCTAGGCAATGTCGGAGCGGTGACAATCAGCCTGCTCCTGGCCGTGGTGATTGTTTCCTTGCTGGGCCTGTTCATGGGCTCCCAGCTCGCCAAGCTTGCGGCTGACCTGCCGCATTATCAGACCAACCTGACGCAAAAGATCCATTCGGTCATGGGCACGGCCGAGCGCAATGACACGATCAGCCGCCTGAACAAGACCATCGACAGCCTGGCCGAGCAGATCACGGGCGGCAACAGGGTCGCGGGAGACGAGACGCAGCCGAACGCCATCAAGCCCATTCCGGTGGTGGTGGCGCGAACTTCAGTCGCGCCCTGGACCGTGGCCCAGACCGTGCTCGGTCCGTTGCTGGAACCGCTGGGGCTGGCCGCGCTGGTGTTCGTCTTCATGGGGTTCATCCTCTTGCAGAAGGATGACCTGCGCGACCGCTTGGTAAGGCTGGCTGGGTCGCGCGACATGCAGCGCACGACGGTGGCGCTCGACGAAGCCGCCAACCGCCTCTCGCGCTATCTCTTTCTGCAGACCTGCATCAATACCTGCTTTGGATTGATGATCGGTCTTGGCCTTTGGCTGATCGGCATTCCCAATGCCGGCCTGTGGGCGCTTATGTCCATGCTGCTGCGCTTCGTGCCCTATGTGGGCGTTCCACTGGCCTTCCTGTTTCCCTTTACCCTGGCGCTGGCAGTGGACCCGGGCTGGTCCAAGATGGTGTGGGTGATGGCGCTGTATGGAAGCCTGGAGCCCACCATTGGCCAAATGATCGAGCCGGTTGTCTACGGCCGCAGCATGGGCCTGTCGGCGGTTGCGGTGGTGGTGGCGGCGGTGTTCTGGACCTGGTTGTGGGGGCCCGTCGGGCTGCTGCTTTCGACGCCGCTCACCATGTGTTTTGTGGTTTTCTCCCGCCATATTGAGGGTTTGAAATTTCTGGATGTGATGCTGGGCGACCAACCGCCGCTGCGCTTCGAGGAAAGCCTCTACCTCCGCATGCTGGCGGATGAGCCCGATGACGCTGCCAACGAGGCGGAGGATTTCCTGCGCAGCAATTCGCTTTCGGCCTATTACGACGAAGTGGCGGCGCGCGCCCTGATGCTGGCGCAGAGCGACGTCAATCGGGGCGTGCTGGACCCCTTGCGGCAGACGCGCATTCGCGACGCCATCAAGGGGCTGATCGTCAACCTGTCCGAGCGCAAGGAGGATGATGCTTCCCACGCCGACCTGCCCGAGAGCTGGCGCGATGCACCACTCGAGCCGGTTATGTGCGTGGCCGGCCGCGGTCCGTTGGACGAAGCCGCGGCCCTGCTGCTGGTGGACATGCTGGGCAAGTATGGCGTGGGCTCTCGCGTGGTGTCTTCGGACGAGACTTCGGCCACTCAGATTCGCGAACTCAACTGCATCGGCGTGCAGCTCACCTGCGTCTCCTATTTGGAGCCCGGCACATTCAAGAATGCTCGCTACCAGGTGCGGCGGTTGCGTAAGCGCATGCCGGGCGTGCCGGTGATGGCGCTGTTTTGGGGGCTTTCCGGGGACAATTCCCGCTATCTCGACGGCATCGAGGCGACGGAATGCGACATCGTCACAACCGGTCTGAAGGAGACGGTGCAGCACATTATCACCTTTGCCCGCCGGGCGAATGCCGCCTCGCGGCAAAGCTATGAAGCCGCAAAGTGACTTCCGACAGGCCTACCGCTTCGCTGCATAAGGCCGACGCATCTGAGTATGGCGTGCTGCTGACCACCACGCCCAGCCGTGACGAAGCGGCCAAGATCGCCAATCTGCTGATCGATGAAAGACTCGGGGCTTGCGTGCAGCTTCTGCCGATCGAGAGTTTCTACTTCTGGCGAGGCATGACCCAGAACGAGGCCGAATTCCTGCTGCTGGTCAAAACCCGTACCAGCCTGTTTGAAAAAGCGATAGCCAGGATCAAGGAAATTCATTCCTATTCTGTGCCAGAGATCGTGGCGCTGCCGTTCAGCGCGGGGTTTGCCGGTTATCTCAACTGGATCGATGAGGCGACAGGCACTTAGCGCTGCAAGACACCGATCACGCGATTGGCGAAACCGAGCCTTTCCGCCATCACTTCCGTGACATAGGACAAGAGCGCTTGGCCCAGGGTGGGATTCTCGCACCGGATCCGTTCAAGGGCATCAAGGGGCAATTCATAGAGAATACTTGCCGCTTCGGCCTTGAGCGTCCCGCTGCGGGGCTTGTGCGCGATCAATCCCATCTCGCCGATGGTGGTCTGGGGACCGAGGCTGCGGACCCTGATCTCGCGCCCGTCGTCCTGCATCACGAACACGCCCACCCGTCCTTCCAGGATGAAATGCATGGACCTGGCCGCTTGCCCCTGACGTGCAATCACATCACCTTGCACGACATCCCGGCGCATACAGTTCTCGGCCAGCATCCCCGCCAGATCGGAACTGTTCAACGCCTGGGTGAGCCAGGCGCGCAAAGAATGGGCCTCGTTGACAGGCTTACGGTGAGCCGCGATAACCTCTTCCTCGCAATGCTCCAGTGCCTTGTCGAGGGACCCCGCCACCATCACGCCGCCGTCTAAAAAGCGCCCTACCCGCAGTACCCGCTCCAAATCAGGCGCCAAGTTGACCAAGATGATGCACGCGCCCCTTTCCTCGCACGCATCCCTGATCTGGGAGAAGCTGTAGATCGCCGCGCTGTCCAGCCCCGTCACCAGCCGAAAATCGAACAGCAGGAAGCGGCATTCCTGCCGCTCCGCCAGTAGCGCCTTGACCCGCATGTAGAGCCGGTTGGCGGAGCCGAAGAACAGATAGGATTGGAGCGCCATGCCCTGAATCTCACGGCCATGGTCCGCCAGAAGCGCCAACTCTTGCGGGCTCCGGTCCAGTGAACTGCGATATTCGGTATTGTCGAAACTGAACTTGATCGCATTCACGCGGCTGGCACTGAAGGCGAAAGTCAGGCAGCCGATCATCGTGCCGATCGCAATACCGGCGATGTAGCCCCAGGCAATGATCATCACCGCGATCACCAGCAGTGAGGCATATTCCAACGGCAGGATCTGGCGCGCGGCTGTTATCAACCAGCGCGCAAACAGCCGACCGCCAGTGAAAAGCAGAAGTCCGCCAAGGGCGAATTTGGGCACATAGCCCAGGAAGACAGGGTCCACCACCAGCATGACGGCTGAAATCGCCGCAAGTGTTAGCCCGGCCAGACGGCCGGTGGCGCCGGCTGCACGCGCAAGCGAGGTCCGTGCAAGGGCCAGGCAACTGACAAAGCCCCCCAGCATGCCGCAGAGAAGATTGGCCAGACCGACGGCGCGGAGTTCGCGCTCGATGTCGGCCTCCTGCTTGGTGGCGATCTCTATTCCGCTTGCATTGAGCAGCACCGACATGGTCGTGACAAAAACAACCGCGAAAAGTTCGCCGGATATCACGGGCAGGATTTTCCAGGGAAAGATCGCGATCTTTGCCGGATCGAGCGGCAGGTGTAGCGCCGCCGCCGGTGCGGGCCTGAACACCCAGCCGGCGGATTGTGCCACCCCCAGCGGCTCATGCAGGAAATACAGCGCGAGGTGCGTGCCCAGAATAGCCGCGAGCAACACCGAAGGCATGATCAGTGCATTGCGCGAGCGTGCGAGCAGCAATTCAAGGACAATCGCCACCGCGACACCGGCCGCGATCTTTGCCATGTCCGAATGGTTCAACAGGACAGCGAGATGGGCCCAACTGACTTTCTGGCCGGTGATCACCTGCATCGCCCCCAAGATCATCAGTGCTCCGGTGGCGCCCAGGAATCCGCCGATCACCGGATAGGGCACGAAGCGGATGGCGCGGCCGGCACGGGTCAGGCCCAGCAAAGACAAAATCGCGCCGGTCAGCACGGTCGCCAGCGCCATGACAATCAGCGCGGCAGGCAAAAGATGCGCATTGCCTGATGAGGCCAGTCTTGCCGCGGTTACCGCCATCAGGGTGGCAACCACGGCCGATGTCGAGGTGTCAGGTCCGCCGATGCCAAACGCAAAGGAACTGCGCAGGGCCACGGTTGCAGCGCCCAGGGCCGAGGACAGGAACGCCACGGCCACGCCATAGGAAAGCCAAGGCGCCAGGGGTCCGGAAAAAATCAATGCCGCATAGGACAGGCAATAGGCGATGGACAGCACACTGCTGATTGCGCCCGCAAAAGCGTCCCGAAGGCTCGCGCGAATGTCCCCCATGCCCTGCTCTGGAAATCCCCCGTTTGGCAACTTAGCCGACCATGCATCGTCGTGCGAGGTCCGCGCGCAAGATTTGGTGCGCCCGGGAATTCTTCAGGGGCTTGCATCTTCGGCCCCCGCGCGGAAAGCCAGCAAGCAAGCCGCAGGCGGACGAGTTCGCCAAAGTCATCAAGCAACAATGCTTATGCTGCCCCTGACGAGTGCCATTTGACTAGCCGTGTGCTAACGCATGTACCTGATCTGACGGGTTGAAAGGCTGATGCAGCAACTGGTCTATCTTTGCCTGCGATATCGCGGAACAGTTGCGGTCCTCACCTTCATTGCGCTGGTTCTGGGCGGATGGACTGTCTCCCAAATTCCACTGGACGTATTTCCCGAGTTCGTTCCGCCTTCGGTTTCCATCCAGACAGAGGCTCCCGGGTTTACGCCCCTGCAAGTGGAACAACTCGTCACGAAGCCAATCGAAAACACCGTCAACGGCGCGACGGGGATTGCCACCATGCGATCCGAATCCATTGCCGGCCTCTCCGTGGTCACCATCACCTTTCACGAGGGGGCCAATCTGTATACCGCGCGGCAGGGAATCTCTGAGCGCCTTTCCGAGCTGACCGGGCTTCCAGTAAATGTGGCCCGGCCCCGACTTTCACCCTTGGTATCCAGTACCAAGGATCTGCTTATGATCGGGCTGACCTCCGACACGGTTGATTTGTTTACCCTCCGGGACCGGGCGGATTGGGTCCTAAAACCGTTGCTGCTGGCCGTGCCCGGCGTGGCAAATATCGTCGAATTCGGCGGATCGGTAAGGCAGATCCAGATACAACCCGACCAGCAAAAATTGGTCAGTTATGGATTCACCGAAAGAGACCTGAACGACGCGGTTCAAAAGTCCCTGGCACTTCGCGGTCTGGGGTTCATGGACCTCGCGCATCAGCGCGTTCTAATTCAGGCACCCATACCGGCCCCCGACCTCAAGGCCATCGCAAACAGCGTTGTGATGGTTCGCGGCGGCGTTCCCATGACCCTTGGCCAACTGGCGACGGTCAAGGAATTGCCCGCCCTAAGCGTCAATGACGCGCAAATCATGGGCAAGCGCGGCGTGGTCCTCTGGGTTTCAAGTCAATATGGGGCCAATACACTTGCCACAACGCTGGCGATCGAATCCGCTCTGAGAAGTGTTATCCCCCAGCTCACCGCCGAAGGCATTACCGTCTACCCGGCATTGCACAGGCCCGCCAATTTCATAGAACGCGCCTTGCAGAGCCTTGAAGGTTCCCTTGTTACTGCGGCAATACTGATCTTTGTGGTTCTCTATCTTTTTTTCCGAGATTGGCGTTCGGCGTTCGTTATCTTTCTGGCCATCCCGCTTTCGCTCACTGCCGCCCTGATGGTGTTGGGTAGGCTGGGTTACACGCTGAACACAATGACCCTTGCGGGTTTCGCCATGTCGCTGGGCGTCCTGATAGACGATGCCATTATCGACATCGAAAATATCCTCCGGCGATTGCACCAGAACAGGGCCGACAAATCTGGCCGGCCACTTCTTGCAGTGATTTTGGACGGATGCCTGGAGGTGCGCGGGCCAGTGGTGTACGCGACCCTGGTCGTTGTCACGGTCTTCCTTCCAGAACTGTTTTCCTCCAACGTACAGGGCCATTTCATCAAGCCACTTGCGGTCACCTTTATCCTGGCCGTCTTGGCCTCGCTTGCGGTGGCCCTCACCGTCACCCCGGCGCTTTGCGCTCTGCTGCTGGCTGACAGGCGCGACAAACATGAAGCGCACTGGCTCACGCGCATGAAGCTGATGCAGGCACGCGCGATCTCACTAATTCATGCCCATTTCAGAACATCCATTGTCGCAGTCGGAGCGCTATTTGCCACATCTCTTGCCGCATTGCCGCTTCTGGGCGGCACGTTGATGCCGGATTTCAAGGAGGGCCATTTTGTCGTTTATCTCTCCAGCCTGCCTGGGACCTCTCTGAGCGAAATGATCGAAGCGGGTCGGCGGATGGAAGCTGAAATGCTCAAGCTGCCCTATATCGCGACTGCGGAAGAACAAGTAGGCCGTGCCGAATTGAGCGAAGACATCTACGGCACCAATACCGCTGAACTGCATGTCGAATTGAACCCGGATGCCGATATTTCGCCGGACGACGCGGAATCCCAGTTGCGGCAGATCGTTGGCCGTTATCCCGGCGTCCAAACCGAGGTCACAACCTTTCTGGGAGACCGCATACACGACAGCATATCGGGAGAGAAAGCAGAAAACAGCATCAAGATATTCGGCGACTCCTTGGATGAACTCGATACCGTTGCTGATCGTGCAAAGAATGCCATCGCTGGCGTGCCCGGCATTGTCGATCTGCAATTTGCACGACAAGGCGAAGCGCCAGAATTGAATGTCCTTCCCGTCCCCGGCGCATTAGCCGCGAACGGCCTAAAAATGAAAGACATTCTGGATGCCTTGGAATCGGCCTACTCCGACCAAACCGTTGGGGCAACCTACCAGGGCAACCGCACGATCACTGTTGCGCAGCTCCTGCCCGACAGCATGCGAAGCAGGCCCGAAAGTTTGAACAGCCTGATGATCCGCGGACCGTTTGGCCCGGTACCTTTGTCGCAGGTGGCGCACATCGCTTCGATCGAGGGCCGTTACAGCATTCGCCACGAGGGAGGACAACGCCTGGTTTCCGTGACGTTCAATACGGCCAGCCGATCCCTGCAAAGCGTGATCGAGGAAGCAAAATCAAGAATTGCCAGTCAAGTGAAGCTGCCGCCGAACACTCATCTGGAATTTGCCGGCGCCTCCGTTGCCGAGCAACAGGCCCGCGACGAGCTGTTGCTTTACTCAGCCATGGCGTTCGCCCTGATTGTGGTGATATTGTTCGCCTGCTTCCGCTGGGCCGCCCATGCCTGGCTGGTCCTGCTCAATCTGCCATTCGCGCTGATCGGCAGCATCATTGCCATTGCGGCCAGTTCGACGGGGCTATCGCTTGGTGCGCTAGTGGGTTTGATCACCGTATTCGGCGTTAGCGCGCGAAACGCCATTCTGCTGTTTTCGCATTACGAGCATCTGGTCGAGAAAGAGGGACAATCCTGGGATGTGGCGACCGCCGTTCGGGGCGCTCAGGAACGCTTCATCCCCATTGTCCTGACTGCTTCAATCACGGCATTGGGATTGCTGCCCCTGGCAGTGGAAATGAACCGGCCGGGACAGGAGATCAGTGGGCCTATGGCCATAGCGGTGCTGGGCGGCCTTATAAGCTCCACTATCTTGAACCTGCTCATTCTGCCAGTCATTGCGCTGCGATTTGGGGGGCGCAAAGCATCGCCGCCGCGGGCTGCTTTCTGATAGTCTCCATCATTGGTCTGCATTTGCCAGTCTGAATCCGCCTGGGACATCTTCGTCCGCCGTCATCTCAATCCTGCGGGGAACACGCCGCACAGCCAAGAAGGAAGGAAACGCCATGCGCATGAAATTTTTTGCCCTTGCCATGTCATTGACGATCGTGCCGGCCCTTGGACAAACGACCCTCAGGGGTACGCCCGATCAAGTCTTCAGATATGCCTCACATGAGGAGATCACCAAGCACTTGATGACACCTTGGCCGCATGAGGTCTATGCGTCGGATTTCATGGACGACCATGAGAATTTCTTCGTGGAATTCGTGAAACGGCTGGATCACGGCAATTATGTCGAGCAGCATACCCATTGGATCGACCAGACCACGATATTGTCGGGTGATGCCATTTTGACCTATGGCGGCACGGTTTCAGACAGCAAGGAAATCGCCCCGGGCGAATTTCATGGTCATACCCAGGTCGGCGCAAAAACGATCCACATGCATCCGGGCGACTTTGTGTTGATTCCGACTGGCATGCCGCACCATTTCGATGCGCTGCCGGGCAAGGAGCTCAACTATGTCGTATACAAGCACCGGGTGTAGCTGAGGACTCTCAAGGTGCCGAATCGAGAAAAGGGATTGGGTCGCCCGGCGCCGCCGGTGGCGCCCGTCAGCCCACTATCGCCATCTGTTTTGGATCGGTCATGACAATCAGGAGCCTTCCATCTGCGACCACCACGCCCCCTATTTCAATCGTGCGGCCCTCTATCTGCGAGAGCTCAGGAAAAGTGGGCTCATCGCCAAAGGGAATGTAGCCGGCAATAGCGCGGGAGAAGGCGGGATTCTCGATGACAATGAAGGTTCCCAGCGCTCCTTCTTCGACATGGGCGCGGCCGCGTACCACCGAGATACAGCCTTGCTGGGCAAGCATATGCGGCGACGCCAGCTGCGCCATCGCGGGAAGACAAGATGCGATCAGAATAGATATGACCAACGTGAAGCGCATGATCGGTTGCTCCTATCAGGGCCCGTCAGGGCAACGTCCAGAACGCCAAAAGGTTGGTCTGGAACCGGATGATCGTACGACAGGCGGGCACGTCCGGCATAGGCCATGCACGGCAAGCGATCCAAAGTTTACGTCATATTGGAGGGTTGGGCGCGGCGCGCCGTCAGCGCCTAACCGGGAGCCGCCGGATCGCCCGATTTATTGTCGTTCGCCCGCCGGTCTCGAACCTGCTTCAGGTGGTGCTCACAGATCAGATGGACCTTGATCGACGTATCCCCGGCGCTTTCCTTGAGCAGTTCCGTTGCGGAGTCGGGGGCCGTGCCTGCGAGCATCCGGCCCAGCGAATCGTAAAGCTCCCGATAGGCGGCCAGTTGCTTGACGCGACGAAATTCGTCGAAAAAGCCGGGATAAAACTCCTTATCGGGAAAGCTCAGGACCTCGGCAGTGATCTGCGCAACGGATGGCAGTTCGTCCTTAGCCATGGCGGGCAGCCTGATTCTTCCGTGCAATCGTAACCCGGCGGCGGTACCGACGACAGGTACGCAGCCGGCAGCAGGCGAGGCAATGGCCGATTGGCTGGTCGAATCGCTGGCGGCGTTCTCATCGGTCCGAATAGAGAACCTTCCGGCAATAGATAGGCGGCAGATAGTACGAAGAGGCCTCGCTCTGAATATTCCAGGCGAGGCCAACTCTTTGAATTTCGTGGCGACTCCGGCAGGACTCGAACCTGCGACCGCCGGATTAGAAATCCGATGCTCTATCCATCTGAGCTACGGAGTCGTCGGGACCAGCTTATAAACCAATTCATTCCCAAATCTCACCATGGCCATGGTTTTCCCCTCCGCGACATGATCGAAGGGGCACTGGCCATCACTGTCGCAGTCCGTGTACCGGCGCCAGGTGTCCAGCAACATAGCTGGCGTTACGGACTCCTCGCAGACCACCAACGCGAGCTCAACCCAGGTTCTTTCGTCGGCAAACGAACTGGCCAAGAACGGTGCCCGGTTGAAGTGCGATGTTTCGGCCTTTCTTGCGGATGTACGCAGCCTCTAAGGCGCGACAGCAAGAATTGCGCAAGGCCGATTGGCCGGACCTGACAAGTTTCAATGCGACCAAGGCACCTTGCGGTCGAAACGGAAGTTGTCCGAATAGGCCTTGGGCTTGGGCGTGGGCACATGCGGCTCGAACAGCTGATAGGGAATGGCGTGCGCCTTGGCATAGGCGACCGCCTCCTCCGCCGTGTCGAATTCCAGGCTCAGCTGCTGACGCATATCGTTGGATGAGGTCCAGCCCATCAACGGATCGATGGTGCGGGGCGTCTCCGGCTCATATTCGAGAAGCCATTGCTTGGTGCGGGCCTTGCCCGACTGCATGGCGTTCCTTGCCGGTCTGTAAATGCGCGCGCGCATGGCGTTCTCCAAAGCAGGGTCTGGTTTTGGCCGCTTTGACGGGAATTTTCAAGCAATTCAACGGCCAGAGCGTCAGGATCCTGCGAACTGGCCGGTTGCTGGGCCAAATACGCTCATGGCGCCAGGTCTGCCGTGGGTGTAGCCTTCGCTTCCGGTTTTCCCGTGTTCATCGCGTTCGCATCCCTTGGGGGGCTGTCATGGACGCTACCAAACGGATGAACGAATACCTGGCCAAATCCAGGGAAGCGGAAGAACACGCCGCCAAAAGCGAAGACGATTGCAGCCGCAGGGCGTGGAAGGCGCTTGCGGAGGGCTATCGTTTGCTGGCCGGAAGCGAAATCGCGATGAGAAACGCGGATCACCGCGAGTAGCACGACATAGGCGTTGGGCGGTCGGGTATGTGTCCGGACGGGATGGCGCCCGTGGTGATGACCCGCCCGCACGACGGTGAGCGCGAGCTATTGATGATGCGCTGGGACTTACCCCAAATGAATTAAGAGGCTCCATTCCAGGCAAAGTACGAGGGCGATGGCAGCCAGCACTAGGCTGGATACTCCACCCAGGTCACGCTTGTGACGGACATTCTTCTCGAAGCTCAATTTGAACATGACAACAAGCCTGTCTTTCGTGGCGTCTGAATTATATGCGGTCTCGCGGGGCAGACGGCTTAACCAGATTGGTTGTCTTTGAGCCAAAACCCTGGAGACTGGAACCAAAACGGGCCCCTGACGATGACCACGAATGGACTCACGCTCTGCCGGTTCATGTGGGACATTTGTAGGACGAAAGATTTGAGGCTGTTTCTCGCCTAAGGCGGCACTTGGCCAAGTGCTTGGCCTAGCAAGTTGGGAAATGGTCGGAGCGGCGTGATTCGAACACGCGACCCTCTGCTCCCAAAGCAGATGCGCTACCAGGCTGCGCTACGCTCCGTTAGCCCCGCGTGGCTTACACGCTGGCACCGGACCCGTCAATTTGCCCCTAATTGGCCGGGCTGAAGCGCCCGAAATAGAGCACCGGCCAGTATTTACCCGTCAGGATGAAAAGTCCGCTGACTGGATCGTAGGCAACACCGTTGGGCACAAAATTGGGGTCGCTGTCCACATACTTGCGGTCGGCAGGGCGCATCCGCTCACGCAATGGCGACAAATCCACCGTCGCCTCCACGCAGCCCGTCTGGGGCGAAATGCGGACCAGCACCCAGTCCTCGAAGACATTGGCCCAGATCGCGCCCTGCACATATTCAAGCTCGTTGATGTTCTCCAGGTAACTGCCGCCCTGGATTACACGCATCATCCGGCGCGTGGAGAAATCCTTCGGCGACAGGAAGAACAGCCTGCTCGAGCCATCGCTGGCGATCAGTTCATTGTCGTCATGGGTCAGCCCCCAGCCTTCGCGCGGATTGGAAAGCTCGGGGCCCGGATGCATGTCGTGATCGAAAACGAATACGCGATGCTCGCGCCAGGTCATCTGGTAGAGGCGGCCGCCGAAGAAGGTTATCCCTTCCCCAAAATAATGCTTGCCCGCATTCAGCAAGGCGGTGACGTGGCCGGTTTCAGGATCGATCCGGTTGATGCGGGAATCGCCGAAGAAATCTCCGGTGCTTTCCCAGATTGCACCATCATGCACCTCGAGCCCTTCGGTGAAGCCTGGCGCATCGCGATGGATTTCCTTTTCCACGCGGAACGTCATCGCCTGGGGAATGGGGCAACTCGGCGCCGCCAGGGCTGGGACGGACGCAAGAAGAATCAACAGGCCGGACAGACGGGCGCGCATGCTCCACGCGACTATCGTGCCTTGCGCGCAAAAGCAAATGTCTGGAACTTCATCGGCTGCTAGGATGGCAGAAGCGATATCTCGGCCACCAGTTCGCCTCTTGGCCCGTCGCCCACACGCACCCTGACCGTCTGGCCCTCATGAAGCTCACGGACCTGGCAGCGCCGCAGGGTTTCCATATGGACGAAGATGTCCGGCGTGCCGGCCCCGCGGGAGACGAAGCCGTAACCCTTGGCGCGGTTGAACCAGCGGACCACTGCCTCGAAAGGTGCGCCGCGCGGCTCCGCGATATAGCGCGGCTCGCGCCCCGAGGAAAACAGCACGACATGGGCGGTGGAATTGTCGAGCGAAAGTACCCTGCTGGCCTGAAGGCCCCGCGGCCCCTTGACCGCCTCGCACACAACCGAAGCGCCCTCCACCGCCTGCATGAAGCCGGACTGGCGTACACAGGTCTGGTGCAGCAGCACATCGCCGCTTCCGTCTGCCATGGCGATGAAGCCATAGCCCTTGTGGGCGTCAAACCATTTGACCTGGCCGCTGACGGTCAGGGCCGTGCCGTGGGTGTCCTCCATCCAGGCCCTCCTGCACCCCCTGCAACACCAAGCGTCGTCATATTTCGCCCCTGTGGGAACCCCCCCGGAAAGGGGAGTTCGCGGAGGAGCAAGGTTCCGTCTAGGATGGTCCCGGCAAGCTCCATGGCCGGGCCAGGCCCGATTTCGGCTCCAGGACCATTTGATGACCATTTCCGCGCCCTCCCGGCCTGACGGCCGGCCCGCTGCGATCCAGCCCTGGACAATCGGCCTGGCCGGGGTGGTAGCCATTCTGGTACTTCTGGTCGCCCTGACCATCTGAGCGGGCGCCCGGCCGGCATTCCCATTTTGCCGCAAATCACCGACACTGCCGGTGCTGACAGGGTTTGCGACAAATCCTTGTTTGTGTGGAGCATGGCGTGTCGTCAAAATTGCGTCCCATGATCAAAGACGAAGCAAAGCCCCACATCCTTTTGGTGGAGGACGCACGAGATATTCGCGAGCCTTTGGCCCGCTATCTGCGCGAGCATAATTACAGGGCAACCACCGCCCAGGATGCCGCCAGCGCCCGCAAGGTGATGAAGGGCGCCGCCATAGACCTGGTGGTACTGGACATCATGATGCCGGGCGAGGACGGGCTTTCGCTTTGCCGGTCCATCCGTGAGACCAGTCAGATTCCCGTGATCCTGCTCACCGCCCGGGGCGAAGAAGTAGATCGCATTATCGGGCTGGAGATGGGCGCCGATGACTATATCGCCAAGCCCTTCTCGCCCCGCGAACTGATCGCGCGGGTGGCGGCGGTCCTGCGCCGGACCCAGGCGCTGCCGCCGCGCCAGAAGCCGCCGGGTGCGGAGCGGGTCAAGTTCGGCGACTGGATGCTGGATACCGGCCAGCGCGAGTTGATCGGGCCCGATGGAGTTGCCCTTCCGCTTTCGTCCGGGGAATTTCGCCTTCTGACGGCCCTGCTGGAGCGGCCCAAAATCGCGCTGACCAGAAACCAGCTGCTCGACCTGACCAAGGGCCGGGATGCCGATCTGTTCGACCGTTCGATCGATAACCATGTCTCGCGTTTGCGCAAGAAAATCGAGCCGGACCCAAAAAATCCGCGCTATATAAAGACTGTCTGGGGCGGCGGGTACATCTTCGCGATGGACCCGGAGATGGCTTGATTGGCAGGGGGCTGAATGCGTTTCAGGTTCTGGCCGAACACGCTGGCGGTGCAGCTAATCGTGGTGACTGGCGTTGCCGTCGCCCTGTCGAATATCGCGGTCGCCTTCTGGTTCGAATATGGCAACGAGCAGCAATCGGCCATCGCCGCCAATGAGCGTGTACTTGACCGCGCCGCCGCAGTAGCGACCACGCTGACCGCCATACCGGCCACGTCCCACAGTGTGGTGATGAACACCATGAGCACGCGGGTCTGGAAATTCGCCCAGATCCCGGTGCCCAAAAAACCCCGCCCCATGACGGCGGAGGAAACCACCTTGGCAAAGCACCTGGCCGACATGCTGCCCGACCGAATCCCTAACCAGAACCTGATCTCGGTCTCGGTACATGCGCCCTTCAAGGACTTGCCGCCCGCACTGGTGCCCAACAATCCCGGTCCCGTCAAAGATACGATCCAGGCGATCGTGCCGGTGGACAAGAATACGATGATGAGTGGCGTGTTCGTGCGCCCGCCGGGCCCATGGCCGATGGAGATTTTTGTCGCCGCCGTGGTCGCCATCCTGGTGGCAAGCCTGGCCGCCGCGCTCGTGGCCCGCCGGGTGGTGCGTCCGCTTTCGGCGCTGACCAGCGCGGCCGCGGCCATGGCCAGGGGTGCGGGCACGCCACACGTCAATGAAGAAGGCCCCGCCGATGTGCGCAATGCCGCGGCCGCCTTCAATGCCATGGCCTCCAAGGTCACCCGCACGATGGAAAGCCAACGCCATCTGCTGTCGGCGGTGGGGCACGACCTGCGCACCCCCCTCACGGCCATGCGTATCAATCTGGAATTCGTCGATGACGACGAGCTGCGCGACGGGCTGATGCGCAATCTGGATGAGTTGCAGGCCCTGACCGAACAGGTTCTGTCCGCCGCCAAGGGCACCGGCGGCGAACCGCCGCGCCAAGTTGACCTTTCGGCGCTCGTGGAAAGCCTGTGCACCGACCTGGACGAGCTTGGCGAGCCGGTGAGCTGGGCCACCCATGCGCCTGCGCCCATTTCCTGCCGCCCCAATGAGATCAAGCGCGCAGTGCGCAACCTGGTCGAGAATGCCGTCGCCTATGGACGCAAGGCCGATGTGCGGATCGCCGATGCCGGCGACGGCTATGATGTCCTGGTCGAAGACGAGGGTCCCGGCATCCCCGAAAGCGACCGGCAGCGGGTCTTCGAGCCCTTCGTCCGGTTGGAGAGTTCCCGCAACGAGGATACGGGAGGCACGGGGCTGGGGCTTACCCTGGTCAAGGCCATCGTCGAGGGTCATGGCGGCGCTGTGCGCCTGGAGAACCGGCCCGGCGGCGGTCTGCGGGCCCGGATGCATTTGCCGCGCGTGGCAGCCAGCGCCTGACCTGGTTGCCACTGGCAGCAAGTCCCCTCCCCTGATCGCAAATCAACGGGAATCCAATGTCTTGGACTTTAGGGCTCAAGTGGTTTCTAAAGCGGCTATGACCGACGATCCCCTATACCGGCGCGAGGTACTGAGACTGGCGGCCGATGCCATGGGTGCGGGGCGTCTGACTGCACCGGATGCGACGGCGACCGCCTACAACCCGGCCTGCGGCGACCGCGTGACCGTCGAGCTGGCGCTGGAGGACGGCCGGGTGACCGGCATGGCCCATGCGACCCAGGCTTGCGTCCTGACCCAGGCTTCAGCCGCGTTGCTTGCCGCAAAGGCGATAGGCCAGACCCGTGCCCGGCTGTCGGAGTTGGCCGAAGAAGTCCAGGCCTTCCTCAAGGGCGGACCAGCGCCTGAGGGCTATCAGGTGTTCGAGGGGGTGGCAGGGCATGCCGGCCGTCATATCTGTGTGCTGTTGCCCCTGGAGGCGGCCCTGGAGGCCCTAGAGCGCGCCGAGGAAAGCGCTGGCGCGGCCAAGAGACAGCCGGCTCCCTGACAGGCTCGCCTCCCCGGTGTCTAGCGCCAGCGGTATGGCTGGCCCTGGCAGGTCGAACGTCATGGGCGTGTCGGTCAGGTTGAAGGCGCAGACGAGCGTTTCCTTGTTGGCGTGACGAAGGAAAGCGAGCGCCGGCCCGGGCAGCAGTTCGAGATCTCCATGATGCAGGGCCGGGTGGGATTTGCGCGCCAGCAGCAGCTGGCGGGTGAACGCCAACGCCGAGTCCGGATCCTTCTCCTGTTCCGACACGGCCAGACCGCGATGCGCCGCCCCCAGCGGCAGCCAAGGTGTGGCGATCGAAAAACCCAGATTGGGTTCGTCCGCGTCCCAAGGCATGGGGGTGCGGCAGCCGTCGCGGCCCTTGAACAGCGGGTAATAGAGATCCCCCACCGGGTCCTTGAGCTGATCGCGGCGCAAGTCGACTTCGGGCAGCCCCAACTCCTCGCCCTGATAGAGCAGCAAGGTGCCGCGCAAGCTTGCCAGCAGGGCGAGCATGACCTTCGCGGCTTCGGTGCCGAAGCGCGTCGCGGTGCGGACCACGTCGTGATTGGAAAAGGCGATGCAGGGCCAATGACCGGGAAAGCGCGCGAGCGTTTCAAGATGGGTACGGATGGCACCCACATCCGTCGCCAGTAGCAGCGCGAAATTGTAGCCGGCGTGGAGCCCCTTGTCGGAGGACAGATAACAGCCGGACCGTTCGAATTCCTCCGAGAACTCGCCAAAAACGAAACGGTCATCGAAGGCATCGACGCGGCGGCGGATTACATCCAGCGCCCCCTTATTCTCTCTCAGATTGGAGTCATGGAAATGACGCTGCATGTTGGCCGCGGCGGCCCATTCGACACGGCCGCGCTCTGGCGCTGGAATGGCCGGATTGTCGGTCAGGGACGGGTCATGCAGGAAGGCGTTGGCGACATCCAGCCGATAGCCATCCACCCCACGCTCGAGCCATAAATCCAGGACGTCGAGGGCGGCCCCACGCGCATCCTCGTTCATCCAGTTCAACTTGGGCTGCTGGCGCAGGAATTTGTGATGGTAGTACTGCTTCCGTGCCGGCTGGTAGGACCAGGCGGGCCCACCGAACACCGACAGCCAGTTGTTGGGCACCGTGCCGTCGTCCTTCGGAGCCGCCCAGACATACCAGTCGCGTTTGGCCGGATCGCCGTCGCGGCTGGCGGCGAACCAGGCATGTTCGTCGGAGGTATGCGCGAGCACTTCGTCCAGGATAAGTTTCAGCCCGCGTGCGTGAACGGCTTCCACCAGGGCGGCGAAATCCGCCAGCGTGCCGTAATCAGGATGGACGCCGTCATAGTCGGCGACGTCATAGCCCCAATCCCGGTTGGGCGAGGGATGGATCGGCGACAGCCAGATTGCATCCACGCCCAGCGACTTTATGTAATCGAGCTTTGAAATCAGCCCGACAAAGTCGCCCTGCCCGTCGCCGTTGCCATCGCAAAAGCTGCGAATATAGACTTGGTAGAGGGCGGCGCCCAACCACCATCGCGCAGCGGTCGGCTCCATGCCGACAGGACCGTCCAGTGGACGGTTCTGAGCGAGCGATGCCACGAGCTTGGGCGAGTGGCCTGAGGCAGACACGTCTCTCGAATCGTCAGCCATGCGTCATGGCTAGCACAAATTTGCGCCCCACCGTTTGCGCTGGCAGCCGCGCTTACACGTCCGACGCGGTGGTGACGATCTTGCCGACCAGGCCGTATTTGACGGCATCTTCCGCGCCCATCCAGAAATTGCGCTCGGTGTCGGCCACAACCTTTTCGTAGGGCTGGCCGGTCTCCGATGCGATCTCCTTGATCAGGCGGGCGCGCATCTTGAGGATCTCTTCCGCCTCGATGGTGATGTCGCTGGCCTGGCCGCGCACACCGCCCAGCGGCTGGTGCAGCAGAAAGCGCGTGAACGGCAGGCAGAAGCGGTTCTCGCGCTTGGCCCCCAGAAAGATATGCGCGCCGGCCGAGGCCACCCAGCCGGTACCAATCACCTTCACGCGTTTTCCCACAAAGCGGATCATGTCATGGATGGTGTCGCCGGACTCCACATGGCCGCCGGGCGAATTGACGATCAAGCGGATGTCGCCCTCGCTTTCGGCATAGGCCAGGAGCTGGGCAGTCACCCGCTCGGCCATCTTCATGTCGACCTCGCCGAACACCAGCACCGTGCGCGACTTGAAAAGCGCCTTGGCGATTTCACTCGATTGCGGATCCGGGGATTTGGACTTGTCTTCTTTATCGTCTTCTTCTTCGTCGGCGCGGCGCAAGGCAGGTCTCCGGATCGTTGGGATTCGTTCAGCTTAACGATGATATGGGTACGGGCCAACCCATCACCAAATGGTCAATAACCGCCCGCAATGTAGGGCCTATTTCGCCGTGGATCACCAGATTGGCGAAGGAGTCCTGAGGCGTTTCGTCCCGGTTTACGATTGCGAGCCTCGCACCATTGCGCTTGGCCAGGAGGGGGAACCCGGCCGCGGGATATACCGTCAACGATGAGCCCAACACCAGCATCAGGTCGCAGTCGAGGCTGGCGGCCTGGGCGCGTGCCATTTCACCCTCTGGCATGGGTTGGCCGAAGGAAATGGTCGCTGTCTTGATCAACCCGCCGCAGGCCGTACAGTCCGGCGCTTCGCCATGGACCCCGAAATGGGCCAGGACGTCGGCGATCTCAGCCGGCGTTCCACAATCCAGGCATCTGGCGTGGCGCGTATTGCCGTGCAGTTCGATCACCTGGCCGCCAGGCACGCCACTTGCCTGATGGAGGGCGTCGATGTTCTGGGTGATGACATGGCTGACCTTGCCCCGGGCAACCAATTCGGCCACCGCCCTGTGACCGTCATTGGGCTCGACCGTTTTCCAGGCCTCCTCCATCTCCAGCCGCCTCTGCCAGGATATGCGCCGGGCCGCAGGATCGGAGATGTAGTCCTGGAATTGGATCGGCAGCATCTTTGTCCAGATGCCGCCGGGCGAGCGAAAGTCCGGAATGCCGGATTCAGTCGAAATACCCGCGCCGGTGAAGACCACGGCGCGGTGCGAAGACTCGATCAGCTCTGCAAGTTCTTCCGTGCCGTTCACCGCATGGATCTGGGCGGCGTGAACGGACGAATCGAGCCGCAATCGCTCTTCACGAAATCACCGGAGAAATGGGTAGATATTTCATGCGGGCGGCCTTCCATCGCCCCCTTGAAATTGTAGGTCCCCTCATAATGCTCATTGCCGCGCCAGGCGACTTTCACATGGCCCACGCCATTCATACGGCCATGACAAGTGACTTCGGCTTCCATCAGGGCCGGCGACTGGTTCAGCACCTTGGTATCGCAGCTTTCCTCGCGGTTGCTCATCGCCGGCGGTTTGTCGGCATTCACCTGTTCCTGGGTCATGCATATTTGACTCATCATGGGCTGCCCCATGCCCGGCATCTGCATGCCGCGCTGTTTCATCATCGCCAGCGCTTCCGGCGGCATTTGCGGCATGTTGGACATCTCCATGCTCGTGGTGACGTTCCAGAGCCCGACCCTGCCATGGGCGGCAAGGGCCACGGCGGGAACCAGGATGAGGCTTGAGGCGATCAAGGCTGAAAGCGATGCGCGATTCACGACGTTCCCCTTGTTTCCATCATGGACAAATCTGGCCGAGCAATCGGCCGGCGTCAATTTTCCGTGGCCACTTTTGCCTTGAAAAGCGCGCTCGCGCACTTAACTCTTCGACCGAAATTCCGCGCGAAAGGCCGGCCATGACCAAATCCAAGGCCCTGATCACGGGCGCCTCCACCGGCATCGGCAGGACCTATGCCCAGAAACTGGCCAAGCGCGGCTATGACCTGGTGATGGTGGCGCGCGACAAGGCCCGGCTGGAGCAGCTGGCCATGGAAATTGGCAAGGACGGCGCGGCAGCGGAAGTGCTTGTCGCCGACCTGACGCAGCCAGACGATGTGACGCGTGTGGAACAGAAGTTGGAACGCGATGGCGCAATTACCTTCTTCCTGAACAATGCCGGCATCGCCACGTCAGAGCCGCATCTTAAGACCTCGGTGGCGACAATCGAAAAGCTCATCAGCCTGAACGTGACGGCGGCGACGCGGCTGGCGCTGGCGGCGGCCCGCGCCTTTGTCGCCAGGAAATCCGGCACCATCGTGAACATGGCAAGTGCGGTGGCGATCAATCCGGAACGCTTCAATGCGGTCTATAGCGGCTCCAAGGCCTATCTGCTGGCGCTGTCGCATGCGCTGACCAAAGAACTGACAGAGAATGGCGTGACCATCCAGACGGTCTGTCCCGGCGCGGTCCGAACCGAAATTTGGGAACGCGCGGGCATCGACCTGGATGCGCGGATTCCGGCCGAGCGGATCATGGATGTCGACGAATTGGTGGATGCCGCGCTCAAGGGATTGGAGCTCGGCGAGCGCATCACCATTCCGTCATTGCCCGACGCACAGGACCTGGCGGATGCGGAAGCCGCACGGCTGAAGCTTGGGCCCAACCTGTCGCGCAATCATGCGGCGGCGAGATATCACTAAAACTCGCCGTGCAGCCGGAAGCCCAGCACCGACACCGGCCCGCGATCGGAATTGTAGCCGGGATTGGCGATGAACTGATAGTCCAGCGCCGCATTGACGCCCTTGATCAGCTCGACGTCGTAATAGGTTTCCAGCACCACCTCATTGGCGTAATGCGGCAACTGACCATCGCCCACCAGCACGCCAAGTCCGCCTGCCGCGAGAAATGCCTGGGCGTCTTTTGAAATGCCGGCGATCTCGAAGGCCAGCCCCACTGTGTCGTCCTTGCGCTCCCACGAGGTCCCCTTCAGTGACAGGCCGGTGGAAAGGCTTTGGTTGATGTCGGTGAATTCGTAGGATTCCTTGCTGCCGTCCTCGGCGCTGGCGCGGAAGAAAAAGCCCAGATCGTCGGTGAGCCCCTGCTCCACATTCAGCGAGCCGCCCGGCCGCGAGCGATAGTGGCGCACCAACGCGACATCGGGCGTGGTGCCTGTGGCGCGCGCCAGGGCCAAGGCGTCGGTATAGGCGCCCATCCTGCCGCGATTGACCCAGCCCAGCAGCTTGATCTTGCCATCATGACCGAACAGTGAGATGCGGCGTTCCAGTTCGCTCACCAGCTCGAACTGGCCGAAGGCCGTTTCCAGTTCCGTGGAGTTGGGCAGCTTGGACATCTCGAACGCGCCACCGCGCAGCGTCCAGTTGCCGAAGCTCCATTCCGCCGTGCCACCATAAGTATAAGCCCAGGCATCGGCGGCATAGTCATATGCGCCCGCATCCACGATCGCCCAGTTGAGGAAATCGCCGCGCGGATCGTGCGCATAGGAGTTGTTGTCGAAGACGTCGGCGACCGAGAATTTTCCGATCGTTACGATCAGATTGTCGCTGGTGCGGCTGCCCGCCAATTGATTGGCGTGGCCCTCGAGCGCCTGTTCGTCGCCGCCCAGATCGAAGGTCTGGCGGAAGAACAGCCGGTGCAGGCGCCCATAGGGTGCGGCACTGCCCACCTTGTAGGCTTCTGCGCTGGGAAAGGCCGCGACGCCGAAGGTGCCGGACAGGCCAAAGCCCTGATCCATTTCCACATTGGCCCACGCCTCGCCGCCCTCCCAGGGGCTGACGCCGGCGAACAGGGTCACATCCACTGTCTCATTGCCCCGGCTGCCAGGATCCAGGCTGTTGGGGCCGCGATAGGGCGAATGGAAGGCGGGATGATACTGGTCCACGAACGTGGCCTGCCCGTGGATGGCCCAGCTTTCGGATGCCGGCATGTCTTCGGCAAAGCCCTGCACAGTCGTGAATACAAGGGCGGCGGAGGCCAGCATCCAGGTCTGCTTGGTCACGCCGGCGCTCCCTTGCCGCTTCCAAATTCCGTACAGGAGGTATATACCCCACGGGGTATATGGCCAGAGGGAATTGCAGCGCCCAGATGTCGCACGTCGTTCACGAAAAACAGAAGCTGCTGAACCGGGTGCGCCGCCTGCGCGGACAGATCGATGCGCTCGAACGAGCGCTCGAAGCCGAAGACAGTTGCACCCAGGTGATGGCCCTTTTGACCGCGGCGCGTGGCGCGATCAACGGGATGATGGCAGAAGTGGTGGAAGACCATATTCAGATGCACATGATGACCCCCAACCGCAGGCCAAGCCGTGAGGAATCCCTGGCAGCCGACGAACTGGTCGATGTGCTCAAATCCTATATCCGCTAGCCTTCTGCGCGGTTCCGAATATCGGCCATGTATATGACAGTTCTGCACAAGGCCCAGGTCTAGAACACCGACCAGCCCGTGAGCGAGGCCAGCCGTTCCAGCGCCATGGCGCCGACCAGAGAATTGCCCTGCGCATTCAGTCCAGGCGACCAAACGCAGATCGAGGCCTGGCGCGGCGCAATGGCCAGGATGCCACCGCCAACCCCGCTCTTGCCGGGCAATCCCACCCGGCAGGCGAAATCGCCCGAGGCATCGTAATGCCCGCAAGTCATCATGACCGCATTGATGCGTTTGGTCCGGAACGGCGTGGTCACCCGCGCATGGTTGAGCGGATCCTGTCCGGCATGGGCCAGGAACAGTCCGGCGCGCGCCAGCTGGCGGACGTTCATGCGGATGGCGCACTGGTTGAAATAGACCTTGAGCACGTCATCCACAGGGCTTTTGAGATTGTCGAAAGCGCGAAGGAAATTGGCCAGACTGGTGTTGCGGAATCCGGTCTGGGCTTCAGACTCCGCGACTTCGTCATCGATCAAGACGGACTTGTCGTCCGCCAGCTTGCGCATGAAGTCCAGTATCCCGGCGATGGTCTGGTTGACGTCGCCGCCGTCGAGCAACGTATCGGTAATCACCACCGCGCCCGCATTGATCAGCGGATTGCGGGGGATGCCTTTCTCCGCCTCGAGCTGGACGATGGAATTGAATCGGGAGCCGGACGGTTCGCGCCCGACGCGCTCCCACAGATTGGCGCCCAGCTTGTTGAGCGCCATCGTCAGTGTGAAGACTTTCGAAATGCTCTGGATCGAGAAAGGCAGGTGCACGCCGCCTGCTTCGGCCGTGCGTCCGTCGCAGGTGGCGACGGCGATGGCGAAATTTTTCGGGTCCACCCGGGCAAGCGCAGGGATGTAATCGGCGACCTTCCCCTTGCCTATATGCGATTCCATGTCCCGCCGGACCGTGGCGACGATGTCGTCGAGATATTCCACGCGGTCCATCCTTCCCCCGTCACGAACAAATCTTGGCCGGAGGACCTTGCACTGTCCCGTCCGCCCTGTCCAAAATCGCGCCTGCCAGGCGGAGTTTGGCTAACAACATCGGGGGGATACTGATGACTTATTGTTTGGGGATCGTGCTGCCAGCAGGTCTGGTGCTGGCCTCGGATTCGCGGTCGAACGCGGGCATCGACCAGGTGACGCGGGTCCGCAAATTCGAGCTTTTCACGCAGCCGGGCAACCGCGTGATCGCCATCCTGTCGGCCGGCAATCTCGCCACCACCCAAGCGGTAACCAGCCAGATTCGCGAAACGGTCAATACGGGCTATCCCCACGATATTTTCGCAGCCCACAGCATGTTCGAGGTGGCGCGCACGGTGGGCGACAAGCTGCGCGAGGTGATCCTGCGCGACGGCCCATCGGTGCAGCCCTATGGCGATCCTTCAGGCAGCTTTCTGGTCGGCGGCCAGATCATGGGCGAGACGCCTCGCCTGTTCCAGATCTATCCGGCGGGCAATTTCATCGAGGCCAGCTTGCGTTCCTGTTTTCTGCAGATCGGGGAGACAAAATACGGCAAACCCATCCTGGATCGGGCACTGACGCCGGACTGCCCGCTGGACCAGGCCGCGAAGCTGGCTCTTCTGTCCTTCGACGCGACGCTGCGCTCCAACCTGTCCTGCGGCATGCCGATCGACATCTTGCGCTATGAGACCGACAGCTTCTCCGCCCACAATCTGGCGATGCTGAAGGAAGACGACCCCTACTGGAACAGCCTGCGCAATGGCTATGGGGATGGGCTGTCGGGCCTGGTCAAGATGCTGCCCCCACCCCCCAGCTGGGGCACCTAGGGCTTCTTGCGCGCGCGTTCCACGCCGCCAGTGATAAGCCTGCGGGCTTCCGCGGCATCGCCCCAGCGAATGATCTTGACCCATTTCCCAGGCTCCAGATCCTTGTAATGGGCGAAGAAGTGCTCGATCTGCTTGAGGGTGATCTCCGGCAGGTCACTGTAAGTGGCGACGGCATCGAAGCGCTGGGTGATGTGGCTCGATGGCACCGCCACGATCTTCTCATCCATGCCGGCATTGTCCTCCATCAAGAGGACACCCACCGGGCGTACGCTCATCACCGCGCCGGGCACGATGGCGCGCGAGTTGGCGATCAGCACATCGACCGGATCGCCATCACCCGAAAGCGTGTGCGGAATGAAGCCGTAATTGCCGGGATAGCGCATGGCCGTATAAAGGAAGCGGTCCACCACCAGTGCGCCGGAAGCCTTGTCGAGTTCATATTTGATGGGTTCACCGCCGATTGGGACTTCAATGATGACATTGACGTCGTCGGGGGCATTCTTGCCGACCGGGATCTGGTCTACGCGCATGGCCTGTCCTGAAGAGAGACCGCGCGGTGGTAATTTTATTGCGGGTACGCGTCAACCGCTGCCGGAAAATCCGGACGAAAAGCCGCAAGCCCCCTTCAAACGGCACAATCGGGCGTTATTTGCTAATGGAGTTTTCCCCGCCCTTTGACCGGAGTCTTGCATGCGAATCAAAGCTTATGCCGTCCAATCCGCAACCACGCCATTTGTCCCCTATGGCATCGATCGCCGCGAACCCGGCCCCAAGGATGTTGCTGTCGAGATTCTCTATTGCGGCGTCTGCCATAGCGACCTGCACACCGCCCGCGGCGAATGGCCGGGGGTCCTATACCCTTGTGTTCCCGGTCACGAAATCATCGGCAAGGTGACCAGAGTCGGCAGCGGCGTCACCCGGTTCAAGCCCGGCCAGATTGTCGGGGTCGGCTGCATGGTGGACAGCTGCCGCACCTGTTCCCAATGCAGGGACGGGCTGGAGCAATATTGCGATGGCCCTGTGGGCTTCACCGGCACATATAACGGGCCGGTTGGCGGCGGCCCCAATACTTTTGGCGGCTATAGCGCGGCCATCACGGTGGACGAGCATTTCGTGCTCAACATCAGCCATGCCGAGAAGGACCTGGCCGCTGCTGCGCCGCTGCTTTGCGCGGGTATCACCACCTGGTCGCCGCTGCGCCACTGGGGCGCGGGCCCCGGCAAGAAGGTCGGCATTGTGGGGATCGGCGGACTTGGCCATATGGGCGTGAAGCTTTCCCATGCGCTGGGGGCGCACACCGTGGCCTTCACCACCTCACCAGACAAGATCGCCGATGCCAAGGCGCTGGGCGCCGACGAAGTCGTGGTGTCGAAGGATGCCGCCCAGATGGTGCAACATGCCAATAGCTTCGACATGATCCTGAATACGGTGGCAGCACCGCACAATCTGGATGCGTTCACATCGCTGTTGAAGCGTGACGGCACCATGGCGCTGGTGGGTGCGCCATCGACACCGCATCCCTCGCCCGCGGTGTTCAACCTGGTGCTCAAACGCAGAGCCATTGCCGGTTCGCTGATCGGCGGCATTCCCGAGACCCAGGAGATGCTGGACTTCTGCGCCAAGCACGGCATCACCTCGGACATCGAGATGATCCAGATGCAGGACATCGAAACGGCCTATGCACGCATGCTCAAGAGCGATGTGAAGTACCGCTTCGTCATCGACATGGAGTCATTAAAGTAACCCCGCGGTCTCCGGCCCACGGGGTCTTTCGCGGCGACAACATTGCCTTGGCCGCCTTTTCGGGAAATCAAATCCTACATGAGCGGGCGATGGAAACGTCCGACCAGTACGGCCTTGGCAAGCACGTGCCCATCCATCGCCGACATGATCTGAGCGCGCGTCGCGTCGGGGCCCAGCGATAGTTTGGTGTCGAGCGCATAGAGCTGGAAAGTATAGTGGTGATAGACGTTTCCGCGCGCGCCCATGCCCATATAGCCGGCATGCTTGCCGGTGTTCATGGGCTGAATGGTGCCGTCGGGCAGCGTCGCCTCGTTTGGTACGCCCTCGGGCAGGGAGGTGGCGCTGGCGGGAATGTTGAATGCCGCCCAGTGCAGCACTTCGTTGGTGCTGTGCTGCAGCGCTGTATCGGGATCGTCCACGACGACTGCAAAACTTTGGGTGCCAGGTGGCGCATTGGTCCAAGAGAGCTGTGGCGACACCGGCGCGGTGTTGACTTGGCTGTATTTGTCGGGAATGACGCCGCCATCACTGAAGGATGTGCTGGTCAAGCCCATGGGTGGGGGCGGCGGTGTCGTGGGGGCGTTCTGCGCCAGGGCCGGCACGGCTGCCAGCAAACTCGCGCCCAGAAGCAGGGAACGGAAAAAAAGCATAAGGCTCCTCCTCGGATTTGGGTGCCGAAGCAGACGGCTTTTTGGGCGAGGCGTCCAGAGACAGGCGCGCGAAATTTTTCTCGTGGAAGAGCATCAATAAACAGCAAAGCGCGTGTTGAAAACCGTCAATCCCACAGGTCGGTCGAGAGATATTTGAGCCCGCTATCACAAATGATAATTGCCACGGTCCCTCCCCGCATTTCGCCCCCGAGGAGCTCGATGGCAGCGGCAACATTGGCGCCCGACGAGAAGCCGGCGAACACGCCTTCCGTTCTTGCCAGCACGCGGGCGGTTTCGCGCGCTTTATCGCCGCTGACCGTAAGATAACCATCCACCGGCACGCCGCGAAGGAAATCCAGATCCGCCATGGCATAGCCGCCCCCCTGGATGGGGTGATTGGGTCTTGTGACCGCCTGGCCCGCCAGTGTCGCTGCATTTTGCGGCTCGACCACAAAACAACGGATCTCAGGCTTGCGCTCCTTCAGCGCCCGAGTCACACCGGCATAGGTCCCGCCAGTGCCGGCAAATTCGGCGAAGGCATCAATCGCGCCGCCGCTTTGTGACCATATCTCCGGACCGGTGCCATGATAATGCCCAAGCCAGGCACCATCGCGATGAAACTGGTCCGCCCGAAACGCTCCGCGCTCTTTCGTTAGGCATTGTGCCGCCTGCTCTACAAGCTCGAGATCGTCCCCCGAGACCTGGCCGGGACTTGACCCCGGCTGCTGGTCCACCAGGACGACTTCCGCTCCCAGGGCACACATCATGCGCGCCCGCTCGGGCGAATTGCCTTTCGACATCACCGCAACGAAGGGATAGCCCTTAATGGCACAGACGATGGCGAGCCCCGCCCCCATATTTCCAGAAGTGAGTTCCACGACAGTCTGGCCGGGTTTGAGCAAGCCCTTCGATTCTGCGTCCTCGATCAATCCCTTGGCTGCGCGGTCCTTCTTGGAAAAACCCGGATTGAGATGATCGAGCTTGGCAAGGATGGTGCCGTCCAGTCCGAGCACGCGCACCAGCCGGTCCAGCCGGATCAGGGGCGTGCCACCGATTGCGTCCATCGCGGACGGCAGAAGCCCCCTCACGCCGGCGCCTTGCTAATGACAAGTCCGAGCATGGGGAAGATATCGCAGCGAAACCCTCTGCCCGCCCTGATGAGCCGGTCGCCATCGACCAATGTTCGGGCGTCCTGGTCATCCGGAAGCGCCCAAAAGCCTGCGCCATAGCCACCAGACGGATCGGCCACCGGACCGTAGGCGACCGCCCAGCCTTTCTCCGCAAAACCGGCCCAATAGGCCCGGTGGGCGCGCATCAGGCCAAGCTCCTCTTGCGTCATTGTCTGCATGAAATCCGCGCGCGGCGGGATCAACTTCAGGAAGTAATATTTCACGGCATGCCCCACAAACCACTTCGCCCCGCCGCCGAAGTGGGGCAGCAGGGTCGGCAGACAGTGGCATGACTTCTACCGTTTCGGGAACCGCGTGAAAACGTAATCCTTCGCCGCCACTTTGGTATGGCAGGAAAAACCGCAACCCGGCCCCCTGCCCAGGGGCGTGAAGTTGTCGGATGCGGCATCGTAGTTGAACTGCCCATAGCCCCAGCCACCGGTTGCGGCGAACCGTTTGCTGTCCTTCACCATGGTATCGAGGTCGTGCAGCGTATCCGGCACAAGCGCGGGAAAACCGTCCTGTTGCTTTGTCGCGTTCCAGTGAATCTTCACCATCCTGACGCCATCGGGAAAGGTTTTGCCCTCCGCCGGAAGACCCGACTGGTAAGCGGCGATCATCTCCGGATTGCCCACGATCACATCAATGATGTTGTTGCCCTGACTAACGGCAATGACCTGCCACTTTTCGTAACCGGCGAATTCGGAGAGGGCCAGGCCGTCTGGCACTTTCACACTGTCCTTGTTCTGCTGGGCAAGCGCCGCGCCGGCCAAAGCAGCAACCAGCACTGCGGCGGGAATGCTTCCAAACTTGAGAACTTTCAATGTGGAAGCGCGGGTCATGATTGCCTCCTGATCGAGGTCGCGGATCGCGAGATGGAAGAATGCTAGGATCGTTCTTTGACCGCAGCGTGACAACCGAATTCCGCAAGGAATTTCGCGGTGCAAAGCAATGAGACAGCACGGAAGCCGGTTTGGAAAAGCTGAGGCCCGATCTTGAAAGCGGAGCGTGGGAGTGCTGCAATGCCGAATCGGTCACCCTTGATGAATACGACGCTGGATACCGGCTCGT
>DATKEP010000166.1:0-7223 GCA_035512055.1 Rhizomicrobium sp. | reverse complement strand
TCTCGGGCAAACTCCGCATTCTCCTGGATGAACTGGAAGCGAAGTTCCGGCTTCTTGCCCATCAGCCGCTCGAACAGGTTTTCGGTCTCCTTGCCGTCGTCGCCCGGTATGTGAACCCTGAGTAGCGTGCGGTGTCCCGGCCGCATCGTGGTTTCCTTCAGTTGCGCCGGCATCATTTCGCCAAGACCCTTGAAGCGCGAAACATCCACCTTGGCGCCGGCGCGGAATTCGCTCTTGAGCAGGCGCTCGCGGTCCGCATCGTCGCGCGCATAGACGGTCTTGCCGCCCTGGGTCAGGCGATAGAGCGGCGGCATGGCCAGGAACAGCCTTTCGTCGGCGATGAGGCCGGGCATCTCGCGATAGAAGAAGGTGAGCAGCAGTGATGCGATATGGGCGCCGTCCACGTCGGCGTCGGTCATGATGATGATGCGCTCATAACGCAAAGCACTGGAATCGTATTTGGCGCCGGTGCCGCAGCCGAGTGCCTGCACCAGATCGCTCAGTTCCTGGTTCTGTTGCAGCTTGCCGGCCGCCGCGGACGCCACATTCAGGATCTTCCCGCGCAAGGGGAGGATGGCTTGCGTGGCGCGGTCGCGGGCCTGCTTGGCGCTGCCGCCGGCGGAATCTCCTTCCACCAGGAAAATTTCGGTGCCTTCGGCCTCGTCGCGCGTGCAATCGGCGAGTTTGCCGGGCAGGCGCAGCTTGCGCGTCGCGGCCTTGCGGCTGATTTCCTTCTCCTGCCGTCTTTTGAGCCGCTCCTCGGCGCAGTCGATCACAAAGCCCAGCAGCTTGTCGGCTTCGGCCGGGCTTTCGGCCAGCCAGTGATCGAAATGGTCGCGTACGACATTTTCCACCAGACGCAGCGCGTCTGGCGACGACAGCTTGTCCTTGGTTTGGCCTTGAAACTCCGGTTCGCGGATGAAGACCGACAGCACGGCGCAAGCCGCGTCCATCACATCGTCGGCGGTGATAATCGAGGTCTTGCGATTGTTGACGCGTTCGCCATGGGCGCGCAGCGCCTTGGTCAGTGCATTGCGCAGGCCCTGTTCATGGGTGCCGCCCTGTGGCGTCGGGATGGTGTTGCAATAGGAGCGGGTGAAGGCGTCGCGGGCTGGCGCCCAGGCCACCGCCCATTCCACCGCCCCGCGCGATCCGTTTTCCTTGGTCTTGTTCTCGGTCCGGCCCGAAAATTCGCGCGGCGTCACGGTTTGAGCCTTGCCAATTTCCGAACGCAGAAAATCAAGCAGGCCGCCGGGAAATTTGAGCGTGTCCTCCGCCGGCGTCTCGTCCTTGATCAGCGAGGGATCGCATGACCAGCGGATCTCCACGCCGCGGAACAGATAGGCCTTGGACTTGGCCATGCGGTGCAGCCGGGCCGGCAAAAAATGGACATCGCCGAAAATCTTGGTGTCCGGCTTGAAGCTGACGATTGTGCCGCGCCGGTTGACCGCGCCCAGATCCTTGAGCTTGCCTATCGCATGGCCGCGCTCGAAGCGCATCTTCCAGGCATGGCGGTCGCGCGCGACCTCTACGTCCATCCATTCCGAGAGTGCATTCACCACCGAGGCGCCCACACCATGCAGGCCGCCGGAGGTTTCATAGACCTTGCCGTCGAACTTTCCGCCGGCATGCAGCGTGGTCATGATCACTTCCAGCGCCGACTTGTTCTTGAACTTGGGATGAGGATCGATCGGAATGCCGCGGCCATTGTCGCGCACGGCCAGCACATTGCCGGGCTTGAATTCCAGTTCAATGCGCGTGGCATGACCCGCTACCGCTTCGTCCATGGCATTGTCCAGGATTTCCGCCGCCAGATGATGCAGGGCATTGACGTCGGTGCCGCCGATATACATGCCGGGGCGGCGGCGTACCGGCTCGAGCCCCTCCAGCACCTCAATGTCCTTGGCGGTGTAGCCCTTGGAGCCGCTGGGTGCGGATTCAAAAAGGTCGGGATCGTTCTTTGCCATGGCAGTCTGATCTAGGTGAACGGCGTGTCGATGAAAAGGGCCGAATCGCGTCGCCAATGCCCTGTTTTACTTTTCTTCAACCATGAAAAGCGAGCCAAAAACGGGCTGGTGCATATTTCCAAGACATCAGTAATTATTAAGAGGGCGGAAGCGATAATGGGCCGTTGGGAGAGCGGGTTCCGGCGTGTCCATCTTCACTGCCATTTTGGAGAATCAGGAGAGCGAACCGCGCGTCTTGAAGGCGCAGCTTGAGCTTGCTGCCACGACCGCACGCAACACCCGCGTCACCTCGCCGGTCTGGGCCGCGGCCTGCGGCATCCTTTGTTCCACAGGCGTGTTCGGCCATGTCAGCTTCGCCCACACGCTCTTCCTGCCCCTGGCGGTGACGGCGGCGATGGCAGCGAGCGCCCTGATGGCAACCGCCTATCAGTACTACGACGACAGCGAAGGCGATGTCGATTCCTGGCTGCAGTGCTTTGTGATGATCCAAGCCTTCGGCAGCGCCGCCTGGGGACTGATGCCCTGGCTGTGCTGGGAGAAGGGTAATGAACTGAACCACATGTTCTTGGGCTCCTGCGTGATGGCGGTGATCGCGGGCCTTGTGGTGGCACGCGGCAGCAACATGCGCATGTATATCGCCAACCTTCTGCCGCTTTCGCTGATGACAGCAGCGCGTTTCCTGCTGGGCGATTCGGTCACCGACATGGTGATGGGCGGCGTCGCGCCGTTCGTCGCCTTCCAGATGTGGTACACCGGCCGGCCGCTGGTCCTTCGCATGGGCGATGATGCGCGGTTGCGCTTCAAGGTCGAGGACCTGGCGCGAGAGCTGGAAGAAGCACGCGATGAGGCGCTGAGAAAGCGTTTTGAGGCAGAAGCCGCCAACGCCTCCAAGACCGCGTTCCTGGCCAATATGAGCCATGAACTGCGCACGCCGCTGAATGCCATTCTCGGATTTTCGGAAATCATCGCCCAGGAGTGTTTCGGCCCCGTGGGGTCAGAGCGCTACCGCGACTATGCCGGCGACATTCATGCCTCCGGCGCCCATCTCCTGTCGCTGATAAACGACTTGCTGGATGTGGCCAAGATCGAGGCGGGCCGCATGGAAATCGCGCCTCATTCCTTGGACGCGGCGCGCACCTTCGATGTGGCGCTCAAGCTGATCGGCAGCAAGGCGCGCGAAAAGGACCAGACCCTGGTGATCGCCGTGGAACAGAATGCCCCGCCGCTTTATGCCGACGAACGCGCCTTGAAGCAGATCCTGATCAATCTGGTGTCCAACGCAGTCAAATTCACGCCGCTTGGCGGCAAGATCGAGGTCATCGGCAGCCGCGCGGCAAACGGGGATTTCCAGATTATGGTGCGCGACAACGGCCCGGGCATCCCGCGCGAAAAGGTCGACAATATCTTCCAGCCCTTCAACCAGGTGGACAACCGCTTTGACCGCCAGGCGGGAGGCACGGGCCTGGGGCTGGCGCTGGTGCGCGGTCTGACCGAACTGCATGGCGGCCGCGCCTGGCTGGAAAGCGATTTCGGCCGCGGCTGTTCGGTATTCGTCACCCTGCCTCTCGAAAAGCCCGGTGCTGCCAGCGGCTTTGTCAGCCAGGTTGCTTAGTCGTTGCCGCGCCAGCGCGGCGCGACAAAGGGCTGCAGACGGTAGACGCATGTGCCGCTGCCGATCAGGCGGTGCATCCAGAAAAAACCCATGCCTATTGCGAGCGCCGTCAATCCCGCCAGCAGCCGCTCGTCGGCCCAGGGCGCCGGCAGATAGTCCCAACCGAACTGGATCAGGGCCACCAGCGCCACGCAAAGCATGAGAACCAGGCTCAAGGCAATTTGGCGCACGGCAAGCGCAGCCGGCAGCGCCAACGCGCTGACGAGGAGAGGCGCCGACAGGCCCACGATGTCGATCTGTGGCGCTCCACCGGTCAGCCCGGCTTCCAAGATCAGGGAAAAGCCGCCCGTCAGTGCCGTCAACAGCGCCAGCGGCAATAATAGCAGATAGGCGGTCAGCGTCAGCGTCGATCCGGGCAAAATTCGCAGCAAGCGCAGTCCCGTGGCATTGAACTGGCTGATTTGGACGATCACGACAAAAGGAATGAGCAGCCGCAGTTGCAGGACAAAGACGCGATCCAGCTTCAGCGCCAGCGCCACACCGGTCCAAACCGCGAGCAGCGCTGCGACCGTCAGGGCAGGGCGCAACAATGCCATGCCGCACAGAACGGGCCAGCCGCTCTGTCCCGCACGCTTCGAGGTCGCCGCGCCGCTTGTGCCTCCTCCGCCAAAATCCAGCTGCACCGGCTGGATGGCCGGCTCCGGCCAGTTGGGCGCGGTGCGGTAGAGAATGGCCGCCACGAGCACTCCCGCCGATCCCAGTATCAGCATCCGGGCGCCTGCCGAAAGACCAGGAACGACATTGGGAAGCAGAAGCAGCCACGGCGCCCAGACGGCGATCAGTGCCGCATAAGCAAGGGGCGACCTTGTAAGGCGCGCGATCATTGTGATCAGCGCGAACGCGGTCAGGAAGACGGCGTAGAAAAATTGGAGCAGAAGGCAGAGCAAAAGCGCGGCGAGATCGGGGCGTAACGGATCGCCGACGCCCGCCGCGATCATCAACCCATGCAGCGCCAACGCCACTGCCATCAGCATGACGATGCCGATGCCGGGAAGTCCGGTCATCTGCCACCAGCGGGCCCGGCCAACTTGGCCGTGAGTAACCGGCAAAGTGCGCCAAACGGCGACCTTGCCGTTTGTCGCCGTTCCCTGAATGGCCAGAATCACGCCGCAACCGATCGCGCTGCCCAGGTCGGGGTGCTGCAAATATCCAACGTCCATCGCCAGCGCGATCATTATCTGGATCGGCACGAGCCAGGGAAAGGCGATATCCAGGGCGAGCTTGCGGTCATTTGCGCTCATGTGCTCACCGCAACTCTGGCGCAACCAGTGCCAGGAAAATCTCTTCCAGAGTCAATTGCGTTTCCGAAACCAGCTCCAGCCCATGCGTCGCAACCTGATCAGGACCTGCATTGTCGCGATCGAGCAGGAGACGAAGCTTGTCGCCGTCGCGCGCCAGGACTTTCAGGCCTTTGAATTCCGGCGCGGCATTGCCGCTGATGATGCGCACTTCAATCTGCGCGAAGCGCGACACCATCCTGTGCATCCGCTCGAAAATCACGAGCCGGCCCTTGTCGATGATGGCGACCTGGTCGGCGACCCGCTCGAGATCGGAAAGCTGGTGGGAAGAGATCACCACCGCGCGGTCCTGGCGCTCGACGAATTCCCGGATAAGACGGAACAGCCTGACCCTGGCGCTGACGTCGAGCCCCGTTGTCGGCTCATCGAGCAAGAGCAGTTCGGCATTGCGGGAAAAGGCGGCGACCAGCGACAACTTGATGCGGGCACCGAAGGACAGGGTGGAGATCTTCTGGTTCCGGGCCAGTCCAAAATCCGTGAGCAGTCGCTCGCAAGCCCCATCGTCCCAATCGGGATAGAATTTGCGCAGGAAATTCAGCGCCCGTCCGACGCTACCCCAGGGCTGATAGTTCAAGTCCGGATTGACGTAGGCCACCCGGAGCTTGATCTCGACCTCGTCGGCCGGCATGGCCAGGCCAACGACCTGGATGTTGCCGTTGTCGGGACGGCCCAAGCCAAGCGCCAGATCCAGTGTGGTGGTCTTTCCCGCACCATTGGGCCCGATCAGCGCCGTCACCGAACCGCGCGGCACCGAAAGGTTGAGGGGGCCCAGCACGAACCCGCCCAGCCGCTTTTTCACCCCCGTCAGGACCAGAGCCGGTGTCATCGCGCCCCAACAGTCTCCCGGCAGGGAAAAAAAGAAAAGACCGGGCAGAGCCCGGTCTCTCCCCTAACGTTCCGGCCTTGTGATCAGACCGAATAGTACATCTTGAACTCGACCGGATGCGGCGTGTGCTCTAAGGCGTATACTTCGCCCATTTTTAGTTCGATATAACTGTCGATGAAATCGTCGCCGAAGACACCACCCTTCTTGAGAAACGCGCGGTCCTTGTCGAGATTCTCGAGCGCCTCGCGCAGGCTGCCGCAGACCTGAGGAACCTTTTGGAGTTCCTCGGGGGGCAGAGCATAGAGGTCTTTGTCTATTGGGCCGCCCGGATGGATTTTGTTTTCAATGCCGTCGAGCCCCGCCATTAGCATCGCCGAATAGGCGAGATATGGATTGGCGCCCGGATCAGGAAAGCGCACTTCAACGCGCTTGCCCTTGGGGCTGGCCGAATAGGGAATGCGGCAGGACGCCGAGCGGTTGCGCGCCGAATAGGCGAGCAGCACTGGCGCCTCGAAGCCTGGGATCAGCCGCTTGTAGGAGTTGGTGAGCGGATTGGTGAAGGCATTGAGCGCCTTGGCATGCTTGATAATGCCGCCGATATAAAAGAGGCAGGTGTCCGACAGGTCGGAATAGCCCGAACCGGCGAAGAGCGGCTTGCCGTCCTTCCAGATAGACTGATGGACGTGCATGCCCGAGCCGTTGTCGCCATAGACGGGCTTGGGCATGAAGGTCGCGGTCTTGCCATAGGCCTGGGCGACCTGGTGGATCACATACTTGTAGATCTGCATGTAATCGCCGCACTTGGTCAGCGTGTTGAACTTGAAGCCAAGTTCGTGCTGGGCACACGCCACTTCATGGTGGTGTTTTTCCGGATTGATGCCCATGTCGCCCATCACGGCAAGCATTTCGCCGCGGATGTCCTGAAAGGAATCGACCGGCGGGACCGGGAAATAACCACCCTTGACCGCTGGGCGGTGGCCAAGATTGCCGGATTCGTATTCGGTGCCAGTATTATAGGCGCCCTCCATCGCATCGACATAATAGAATCCCTTGTTCATCCCGACATCGAAACGCACATCGTCAAAGATGAAGAATTCGGCTTCCGGGCCGAAAAAGGCCGTATCGCCGATCCCGGAGGCGTTGAGATAGGCTTCGGCGGCCTTGGCGATGGAGCGCGGGCAGCGCGAATAGTTCTGGCCTGTCATTGGCTCGATCGTGTCGCAAACCAGCACCAGAGTCGTCTGGGCGAAGAACGGATCAATGACGGCAGTATCAAGGTCCGGCCGCAACAGCATGTCGGACTCGTTGATGGCCCTCCAGCCTGCAATCGACGAGCCGTCAAACATGGTGCCGACATTGAGAAAATCCTCATCGACCAATGACAGATCGTATGTGACGTGCTGCCATTTTCCGCGCGGGTCGGTAAAGCGCACATCCACATATTTGACTTCCTTGTCCTT
>DATKEP010000165.1:0-23782 GCA_035512055.1 Rhizomicrobium sp. | reverse complement strand
TGGAACGTCAGTCGGTCTGTAAAAGATCGGAGATAATGCTACGCGCCAATCTACCAAAATGCCCAATGCAGCCAACAAGACTCCAGCGACCGAGCCAAACCACGGAGGTGGTCTTTTTGCTGCGTTACGGCGGCAAAAAGGGCTGATTGATGCGAACGACGGCGAATTGAATGTCATTGTTTCCAGCGGCGAGATGTTGGCCGGGTTCTGGTGCCTTCCAATCGTCGCTGCGCTGGCGGCAGAGGCGGTATTCGCGGCCTTTCCGTTACCATCCCCTTTGGATCGCGTGGCGGGGTTTGCGGTCAACGCTCTTATCGCCGTAAGCGTATTCGGAGAATTGTTCTTCCATAGGCGCAGTGCAGACGCCCAGGACGAGAAGCTGCGCCGGTCAAATGAGCGGCTGGCCAAGGTCGCATTGGAAAATGGCGTTCTGGAAGAGCGTGCCACGGAGGCGCGGGAGAGGGCCGCAGTATCGGAAAGGAAGGCTCAGGAAATAGCCCTTAAGGCGGCCGAGGCTCAAATAATATTGCAGCGGCTCTCCAGCCCCAGGGTTCCGGATGGAGAGATGTTTCTTGGAGCGCTGCAGGAACAACCAAAGCCGGCGAAGATCGATGTTTTGTATTCGATGGACGGTGCGGATTGCGCCTCGTTGGCCGCCTGGATAGCAAAATACTTGCGAGATGCCGGCTGGCCCGTTGACCCCGAATACCCTTTGGTGATTCCTCGTTCCGCGGTACCCAATATAACCAGCGCTCAATTGGAAGGTGCGCAGCCTTGGGGAATTACGATCCTTGTCCCAGGTGGAAAGGGAAGCGGAGGGCCGGCAAACGCGCTTGTCAATGCGCTCTTTGAATCCCTTGGCAGTCCCTTGATTGCTGCTGTCAGGACCGAGAAGATTCCGCATGGCAATCTGAGAGTAGTGGTAGCGCCACGCCCCTGAGCGCCACCAACCGGTATTGGAGAATTGGCCACGCGTGCCCCGGGATGCAGGTGGGGCGCCTCATTCGTTCGGCCCCCGCCAATTCCGAAATGATAAGACTGAGCCGCGCCGATGCATCATAGCGTCAAGGAACGGTTCTGGCATGTCATGCGTTTCCCGAAGCACGCACACGAATATTATTGCGAGGCGGGGACTATGATTCCGAAGAGTTGGCTGCTGACATCGCGGCGCGCTTGTCCCGTGTGCGGAGAACAAATGATATACAAGCCAAGGTTGCTGACTTGGTTGACTGGACGGTATCGCCGCATTTGCACCAATTGTTCGTATGCGGATCCGAAGGAAGTAAAGTTCATTTCGGCGGAGCCCTACAGCTGATCCGCGAGCGAGTGGAGACCATAGCCAGGTTAGGCAGGTCCCAGAGATGCGCAGACCAAGCGCTTACAGGAGAATCGCCATACGTTGCATTCTTGATGCCGCTGCGATCAGTCTGCCCGCGGCGACGCTGGGCGCAAGGACGTCAGGGCCGGACTTGACCTGTCCATCCAAGTCGCCACTTGGCATTCAAGCCCGCGCCATCCGCGCGGATTTGAATGGTGCCGGCTACAGGACTCGAACCTGTGACCCCCTGATTACAAATCAGGTGCTCTACCAACTGAGCTAAGCCGGCGAAACGCGTGGCGGAATGCCTGGGGGTGTACACTGACCCGGATGCCGTTTCCAGCCGGTTGATGGCGCCGGCCAGGCTGCCCTCCAGTGTGTCCGTCAGCCCGCCCGCCTGTTCCAGCAATTCCACACATCTTCCATGTTCGCGGCCGCCACCTGGGGACCCACAGCGCAGTCGTCGCTCTCGCATCCCACCACGAAACGCCCAGCGATCCGGGCGGCCAGCGGGGGGCTTCGCCGCAAAAAGAGCAGGGCAGGGTCCGCTCGTGCCGGGCGCTTTCGGCCGCGCCGCGCTGGATGACCTGCAATATGTTCATGACGGCGATTTGCAAGATGACTTGTAGAATGCCAACACGCAGTCTTGTACAGACCGGCTCTGCACAATGCTCGTCCCGAGGCCATGCCGCGACGCCAGGCGGGAACTGCAAGACCGGTCATGTCGGGAAAAAGTTTTGAAGAGGTCCGGCAGGGTGATTACCGGACCTCTCCGGCGGGAAACGCGGGTTCGGGGTCGTGCATTGCGCTCCCAACTTGTCGCAACATGTCGCAAAGATATTGCCAGGTCGTAAATGCGCGACAAAACTCCCGCGTCGCGTGCAAACGCGGCGCGGCATTGGTAAAGCGTTGTTTACCGAGACTCTGCTTGCGCCCGAGGCTGCTTAAGGGTTTGGCGATGCCGGCTATTTTAGGCCGCGCGTCTCCATGAAGCGTGTCACCTCGCCATCGCTGCTCCTGTCGCTCATCACCGGCACGCTGGTGCTCGTGTTGGTGACGGTCTTTGCGCTGAGTGCTCTCGATGCCTGGCGCCGCCAGCGCACCACCTCTCGCGTCCTGTCCAGCGCCCGCATTTCGCGCGACATCGTGCTGGTGCGCGAAGCCGTGCGGGTGGAGCTGGGCCTGATCGACACGGCGATCACCGATCCGCTGCCGGTCACGCCGGAGCATCTGAAAGAGCTTGAAGACACTCATCTACGCAGCATGGCGGCTTTGCACTTCGTCGAAGACGAGATGGCGCGGTCGGGCAATGAAAAGATCGCGCCCCGGCTGCTGGAACAGCTTCAGGTCGAATCCGGCAAATTCGACACCCAGCTTTTTCCCGTCATCCTGGCCGCGGCGCAAGGACCGCGGGCGGTGAGCGCCGCACCATGGCAAACATGATCGCCGCGAACCGGCCGCCGGCGCAGGACCAGCTGCTGACCTATGCCCAAGTCAGCGGCCGCATCCTGGCGCCGTGGCAGGCAATCGAAAAATCTGCCCCCGATGGTGTGGTGCCAATGGCGCTGGCCGATGCGATCGCCGCCGCCAATCGCGAATATTTTGGACCATGCACCGCCGCATCCTGGATATCCTGTCGGCGCACGGCGATCCCCATATCGGCGACCGGCAATGGCTTGCCATCTCCAACCCCGCGCTCAACAGCCTGATGCATGTGTCGCGCGCCGCGCTCGATGCGGCGGAAGCTCGCGCCAAGGAAAATCTGATCCATGAGCGGCGCGACCTGCTGATGGCTCTGCTGCTGATGGCGCTTTCCATCGGCCTTGCCACCGTCGCCCTGGCTATCGTCTTTTCCCGGGTGATCCTGCCGCTCGGTGCCATCACCCGCGCCATGACCAGCGGAAAGGAAGAGGATATCGAGGCGGTGCTGGCGCTCAGGGCGCGATCCGACGAGATCGGGCTGCTTGCGCGTGCCCTGAAGGCCCAGCGGCAGGGCGCGGCCGAGTGCCTGCGGCTGGATGCGGCCAGGAAGGCGGCGGAGGCCGCCAGCCGCGTCAAGTCGGAATTCCTGGCGAATATGAGCCACGAACTGCGCACGCCGCTGAATGCGGTGATCGGCTTTTCCGAACTGATGGTGCACAAGACCTTCGGGCCCTTGTCGGAACAGTATGAGGAATATGCGGGGCTGATAAACGAAGCCGGCACCCATCTGCTCAGCCTGATGTCGGACATTCTGGACCTGGCCAAGATCGAGGCGGGCCGCTTTGCCCCGGACTTCAGCGAGGTCGACTTGAAGAAACCGGCCCGGCAATGCCTGACCCTGGTCCGCCGCCGCGCCGAGGAGCGGAGCATCACCGTCTCCAGCCGGCTTCCGGATGGCGAGGTCATGGTCGAAGCCGATGCGCGGGCCATGAAGCAGATCCTTCTCAACCTGCTGTCGAATGCGGTCAAGTTCTCGCGCGACGGTGGCGCGATCACGCTTTCGTTGCGGGCGGGGCATGACTGCGTGGAGATCAAGGTGCGGGACGAGGGCATCGGCATTCCCGCCGATCTGCTGGCGCGCATCGGTCAGCCCTTCGAGCAGGCCTCGAACAATCCCATGTTGGCGCGCGAAGGCACAGGACTTGGCCTGGCACTGGTCACGGCCCTGGTCGCCGAACATCGCGGCCGACTTGCCGTCACCAGCAAGGAAAATGTGGGAACCGAATTCACGGTAGTTCTGCCCAGGCGGCAGGAGCCACGCGCCTCACGGGCGGCGTAGAGTTAGTCTTTCTTGATGGCTGCTTGATCGTGACTGCGATTGGCGTCGCGCCAGGCCAGCGCGAGTGCCGAACCCAGGACGCCGACCGCCACAAACAAGATCAAGCCAATCTGATAGATGCTCACCATACTGAACCCTGTCTGGAGCACGCTAGTTGCTTTGCTTTCCCGGACGCCGCGCCTGCCATTCGTCGAACAGAAGTTTTGCGACCGTGAACACGGAACTGCCGGCCAGCAGCACTACTGTCAAACAAGCCAATGTCATGGTCCCCCCCGTGGGGCCGGTTCCACCCGACTCCCATTAGTCAAATCTATACCGAATTGTATCTAGTTGTCGCAAGACCGTGATCTGCACGTAATGATACCAAAGTAAACGAAAAATATGACAAATTGTCATATCTGGGAAGTGGGCGGGTTTTTCAAGTGCGCTGGACACCCGTCTTATGGCACGCCCGCCGGACATTCCGCCGCCAGGCCAGCGGAAACTTCGCACCAGGCGTCCGCGTGGGGAACAGCCGCGCAAGTCCGACGCGTCGATCAAGCCCGCGCTGTCTCCGCCCTTGATGATGTGGCGGCGCGCCTCTTCCAGGATGTGCGGGACCCTGTTCGTCTTTGCACCCGCAGGCAGCGTCTGCATGGTCGGCAGGTTGCAGTCATCCTCGACCTCGCGCCCGCTGTCGCTTTCCGACAGGACTCTTTCATGGTACGCGCCGGGCGGCTCGTTGGCCGGATCGAAGATGGATTTAGAAATATCAGTGTTGGCAGACGGCCAGCAGTCTCGCCGGACTTGTTGCGCGGGCGGGGCCATGTGATGCGCCTCGAGCCAAGCATTCTTCCAGCGGTTTGGAGACACCGGACACCCTGACAGCACTGTTGCGGCGGGAACTCTTTTTTTGCACATCGCCGCACCCTGCAAGGCGTCGGTGTGCCGCAGGGATTCATTGGGAAATTCTCGCGATTTGTACGGAACCGTTCATGATTTCGGATGTTTGGGAAGGCAGGTTGGGGAAGGCAAGCGAAAGGGGCTGGAGCCTTGGGCCGGTCGTTGAAACCCATATCGCCGGAAGAGCGCGCGCGGCGCTATCGCGAGCTGGCCGATGCGGCCTTTCTCAAGGCGCAGTATCTCAAAACGTCGCAAGGGCGAGCCGAATATCTCAGTCTGGCCATGGCCTGGCACGCCCTGGCGCAAGAAATGGAAAGCGACATCAGAAGTCTGGCGCAACTGGAAGCCAGCCAGCAGAGGGTTCGCGAGGCCAAAAACAAGGAAAAAGATCGGAACCTGCGCTGATGCGTCAACCCAAAAAATAGAGTCCTGTCAGACATGCATTGTCCAGGGGATTGCGGCCCGTCAGCCTCGCCAGCAAGTATGCACGCCGTCGACAAAGGCTCCCAGTCAGCGAATTTTGTTTCGCGGACGGTAGCGCAGCGCTTCGACCAGAAGCGCGAAGGCGGGAGAGTGCGGGCGGCGGCTGGGATAATAGAGGTGAAATCCGGGAAAAGGCGGACACCAATCGCCAAGCACGCGCATCAGCCGGCCCATTTCGATGTCATCCTTCACCGCGTCCTGAGGCAAACAGGCAAGACCCATCCCCGCCAGCGCTGCCTGGATGATCATCCGGGCCGTGTTGAACACAAGCTGGCCTTCCACCCGCACATTCAGCTTGCGCGCGCCCTTCTCGAACTCCCAGGCATAAAGTCCGCCGCGGGTGGGAAGGCGCAGATTGATGCAGGTGTGGTTGGAAAGCTGTTGCGGATTTTTGGGGGCGGGACGTCCGGCGAAATAAGATGGGGAACCTACCACCGCCATGCGCTGTTCCGGTCCGATCGGAACCGCGATCATGTCCTTGGCGACCTGTTCGCCCAGCCGCACACCCGCGTCGTAGCGCTGCGCCACGATGTCCGTCAGTCCATATTCGATGGCGAGCTCGACATGGATGTCCGGGTAATCGGGGAGGAACCGGACCAGCGCGGGCAACAGGATTGCCTCCGCAACATGTTCGCTGGTCGTGATGCGGATGGTGCCGGCGGGCTTTTCGCGCATGGCGGTGAGCGCCGCGAGCCGGCCGTCAATCTCGTTCAGCGCAGGTCGCAGGGTTTCGATCAGCTTCTCGCCGGCTTGGGTTGTCGCCACGCTGCGGGTGGTGCGGGTGAGAAGCCTTAGGCCCAGACGCGCTTCCAGGCGGCGGATGGTATGGCTCAAGGCCGATTGCGACGTGCCCAGCTTGGCTGCGGCGCGAGTGAAGCTGGTCTCTTCCGCCACTGCCAGGAACGCCGCAAGGTCGCCCAGTTCTTCCCTCCGCATTCATGAATCCTATTCATAAGTCCATGCGTATCTTAGCGACTAATCACTGAACGGCCCAGCCGCTATCTTCCTGGCCGGAATTCAGACAAGGACACCGCCATGCAAGAGCGCAAGTTGGGAAAATATGGGCCCAAAGTTTCGGCCATTGGCCTGGGCTGCATGGGGATGAGCTTTTCGCTGGGCCCGCCCAAGGACGTGAAGGAGATGACCGTGCTGCTGCGCCAGGCAGTGGAACGCGGCGTCACTTTCTTTGATACGGCCGAGGTCTACGGCCCCTTCACCAACGAGACGCTGCTTGGCGAGGCGCTTGCCCCCATGCGTGACAAGCTTGTAATCGCCACCAAGTTCGGCTTCGATCTTGCGCCCGGGCGGGATCCGCGCAGTTCGCCCTCGCTCAACAGCCGGCCCGAACATATTCGCCAGGCCGTGGAAGGCTCGCTCAAGCGCCTCAAGACGGATGTGATCGATCTTCTTTATCAGCACCGCGTCGATCCCAATGTCCCGATCGAGGATGTGGCTGGCGCGGTAAAAGACCTGATCGCGCAAGGGAAGGTCAAATATTTCGGCCTGTCGGAAGCGGGCGCCGGCACAATTCGCCGCGCCCATGCGGTGCAGCCGGTCACCGCGCTGCAGAGTGAATATTCGCTGTGGTGGCGCCGCGTCGAGGACGAAGAACTGCCGGTGCTGGAAGAACTTGGCATCGCGCTGGTGCCGTTCAGCCCCCTGGGCCGGGGCTTTCTCACCGGCAAGATCGACACCAGCACCAAATTCGCCGAGGGCGACTTCCGCAATTCCCTGCCCCGCTTCACGCCCGAAGCGCGCAAAGCCAACCAGGTGGTGGTGGATTTGTTGGCAGAGATCGGCAGCCGCAAGGGCGCCACGCCGGGGCAGGTGGCCCTGACCTGGCTGTTGGCGCAAAAGCCCTGGATCGTGCCGATCCCAGGCACCACCAGGCTCGATCGGCTGGACGAGAATATTGGCGCCACGCGGATCGCGTTGACGCTGGAAGATCTCAAGGAGATCGATGCAGCCGCGAGCCGGATCACGGTAGAAGGCGGCCGCTATCCCGAACGTCTGGAGCAGATGACGCGGCTGTGAAGCTGCGTCGGTTTCAACATGTCATGGCCGGCTCGGAGGGCGGCCATGACATGATTGTTGGTTGTGGAGGAACACCGCATGTCTGACCTGAACGCCTGGGACAGTTTCTATGTCATCGTCGGCTCGGCCGCCGGCGCGCTGATCGGCCTTCAGTTCGTGGTGATGACCCTGATCGCGGAGCGGCCGCAGGTAGGCATCGATGCCGCGTCCGCCTTTGGCACGCCCACCATCGTGCATTTCGGCTGCAGCCTGTTGATCTCGGCGCTGATTCGCGTGCCCTGGCCCGATTTGATGACGGGGGCGCTGACCGGCGGCGTGGTCGGATTTTGCGGCGTGATCTATATGGCGATCACGATCCGGAGCATGCACCGCCAGGACGTCTACAAGCTCGACTGGGAGGACCGCATTTTCCACGTCATCCTGCCATTCCTTGCCTATGGCCTGCTGACGCTTTCCAGCCTCGCCGCGATCAGCCACACGCGGGAAGCCATGTTCGGCGTGGGCGGGGCGACGCTGCTGCTGCTTTTCATCGGCATCCACAATGCCTGGGACTCGGTCGCCTATCAGGTCTTTGTTGTTCGCCGCCGTGACATGGAGAAATAGCGCGCGGCTTCACCATTTATGGAATGCAAAGAAGGCGGCGCAGACGATGAAGCCGAATGCCGCGATATGATTCCACTTCAGCGCCTCGCCCAGAAAAGTGATTGAGAATATCGCAAAAACGGTTAGCGTGATCACCTCCTGCATGGTCTTGAGCTGGGCCGCTGAATAGACCTGATAGCCGATGCGGTTCGCCGGCACGGCAAAGCAATATTCCAGGAAGGCGATGCCCCAGCTGACCGGGATGACTAGCCAAAGGGACGCCCCCGGAAATTTGAGCTGGCCGTACCAGGCGAATGTCATGAACACATTGGAACAGCAGAGAAGCAGGATGGGCGCGAGATAGGTCCAGATCACGAATTGCTCCTTAATATATAAGCCTTGAGCATAGCTACGATTCCCGCCCCATTGATGCCTCATATGTGGCGGGAACAGGTGCCCCCGGCTTTCGTTACCTCTGTCAACGGCGGCCCAACCGGCCGCCGCGTGCAAAGGAGATTCGACCATGAGAACCATTGCGAAACTGGCTGTCGCGGGCGCGCTCCTGTTGGGTGGCGGCACCGCGGCATATGCGGATTGCAACCATGATACCGGCACCGAAACGGTGCTGGGCGCGGGCGCCGGCGCCGCGGTCGGCGGACTTGCCTCGCACTCCATCGCCGGTGCGGTGATCGGCGGTGTGGGTGGCGGCCTGATCGGTAACGCCATCGGCCAGTCCAACAACCGTGAAGACTGCCGCGCCGAGGCGCGCGAATATTACCGCGAGCGCCGCGAGGCCTATGACGACCGCTATGTAGAACCGCCTCCGCCCGACGGCTATGTGGACCGTCGCGGCCGGCCCCTCGACTATCCGGATGAAGACTAACTGGCAAAATCCGGTGGAGACATGAACCCGCTTCCGGCGAAATCCGGGGGCGGGTTTTTTTGACTCAATGTGCGGCGCGAACTTTCCAGAAGCGGATGGCACGCTGGGCGGCCTCCGGTGGCACACTCTCGTAAAGGTTGCCGAATTCATCGGCGCGCCCGATGCCTTTTTCGCCGGTAGCGAGTCCGATGGCGAGCGTCACGAACAGTGCGCGCTCGAAGCCGGCGCCACGACATAGCAAGGCGAGAGTGTCGATGTCGGGGCCATCCACCGCCGGTTCGATCACGTCAAAGCTGGCATCCACCAGCCGCCCCAAGGCAAGCTTGAACAGCGTCCGCGACGTCCTTCCCTCGCGCAAAAGTGCGGGCAGCACCTGCGGCAGAAGCTGCAGATTGTTGCGCAGCACGGCAAGGCGCTGCTGTGCCTGCCCCAGGTCATTGGGCATCCTGCGAAAGGCGGTGGTGATACGATTGCGGCCGCGCTCGAACGCTTTTTCCAGTTCGGCCGGCGAGGCGGAGCCGAATTTCTGCACGATCTCGCGGCGAAGTCCCGCCTCGACTTTCAAATAAAGTCCATTGAGCAGGTCTATCGGCACGTCCTGGTGGTGGACCAGCGGTGCTTGCAGCATCGTGCTGGTTTCGGCGCGTTTGGCCACTATTTCAAAGGTTGAATCCGATATCCGGGCGCTTTCATTGGCCAGCAGCGAGGACACGACTTCGTCGGTGCCGTGGCTGACAATGGCCTCGGACAACCTTTCGCTGACATTGTCGCGCTTGGTCACCGCCATGATATGGGCCTGGCTCTTCTCGGTCACCACGCGCAACAGGGTCTCCTCGCTCAGCGCGCGGGAATGGCGCAGCACCGGCTTCGCCACTTCGATATCGTCCATGGCGAACTGTTCGCTCGCATGGCAGAAGCGCGTGACGCTTGCCGCCACCAGTCGGGCGAATTCGGTGCGCACCTGGGTGGAATATTCCGAGGCCGCCAGGGTCAGCACCTGGTCGAGTTCGGCAAGTTCGGCCTCCGACGGGCTGCGCGCATTGTTGGTCAGCGCATCCGTCACCTGACGCAGCAGCTGGCGGCGCTGGTCGCTGGACGCGCCTGCGTAGAGGTTCCTGAGAAGGGCGTAGCGGGAGCCGGCCTGTGACATGGTGTGCTAATCCGTTTCAGGCGGCGAGACAGTTTTCCATCATGAAACCCCTGGAGAAATCCTGGAAGATGGCGGTCAGTTCCTCGCAGTCGACGGTGCGCGGCGCCCCTTCCGGGAAGCGGTATTTCCAGAAGCTGGTGACAAGCGACAGGGCCCCCATCTTCTCGCCGATTTCCGGGAAGAGGGCGGGGCCGGCCAGCAGGAATTCGCGGAACTTTCGCGGATCGCGCTCGGAGATGAGCGAGTCATAGGCCATGTCATAGATATTGATGATGTTGCGGATGTCGTCGCTGCCCTTCTTGGCGCCGGTCAGGATCGCCTGCTTGGCGGCGTCGATGAAGCCGCATTGCTCGGAATTCATGGAACGCAAGGGGGCGATGGTCTTGAGCTGTTTCAGCGCCAGGAGCAGGTCGGGCCAGAAATCCATCAGGCTCCATTTGTAATAGATAAAGCCGCGCCAGCTGAACACGCCTTCGTGGAACTGTTCGGGCGCAAGCTGCAGCGTCGCGCGCAGCGGCTCGAGCTTTTCATCCACCTCGGTGGAAAGCAGCGCGCTCACCATGCGGGTGGTTGCGTCGCCGCGCGAGCGTGCGCCTGCGCCCACCGCCAAATCCGTCAGCCGGCTGATCTCGGCCATGGCATAATCGAACATCCGCTTCTGGTCGAAGCCGGAAATCTCGAAATAATGGGGGTCGGGACAGATATCGTTGATCCTCAGATGTTCGCGCAACAGGAAGGGATCGAGCGAAGGCACCTGGTCGAGCAGGCGCAGCACCTTCAAGTCGTGCTCGAAGTCAAAGCGTTCGCCGTAATGCCCGGCCTCGCGCAGCATATCCTGATAGCCCTTCTGGCCCACCAGCAGCGAGCGGCCGCCGGAGCGCAGGTCGGTCTTTTCGAAGGGAAAGATCACCTTGGTGCCGATGCAGCGCGAACCTTGCATCAAGTCCGCTTCATCGGCGCGCAGCCGGTGCTTGAGGATGATGGCGCAGTTGAGGGCGGGCGAGGAGAACATGGGATTGGCGCCGAAACCGGGATTTTCCTCATGCGTATTGCTGATCGCGTTTAGGTTCAACACGCGCGCGGTCGAGGCGTTGGCCAGCGCGGTGAGGCTGCGGAAGGTGCGACTGAGGGTCATGTCAATCCCTGACGGCCGCGCCGACGTCCGGCGTCTCGATGAACTGGATGGCGATGCCCAAGGGTTCGTGGCGCATTACGGCGCCTCGGTGCGGGCCGATGGCGATCACTTCGCCGATGGATGGCCGGCATTCGGTTTCCAGGAATGCACCGTTGAGGGAGAAGTCGCGGACCTTGCAGGCGACGTCTTCGCCGCTCTCGCGCCGGAAGCTGCCCTCAACCGGAACCGCCACACGTTTGTGGCGGCGCAGGCTGGTTACGCCGGTGATGCCGGCCTTGAGATAGGTCCTGATCTGGCTGGTCAGTCTTTCGCGTCTGCTCTCGTTCACGTCGATGCGCAGGGCGATAGCGCCGTCGCTGTAGCGCGTGGTGACGGCGGGAAACCGGCCGAAGCCGTCCACATAGAGGATCACAAAGGTTGCAACGGGCGGTATATCTTCGCAAGCAATGCGCGCGCTGCCGGCGGACAGTTCCAGCACTCGGCAGGGTTGGTCGCTGTCCTCCGCCGGCACGAACAGGCGGCCCGGCAGCGACACGGCCGAACGTTCATGTTTGCGGCGATTTTCCGCGACCGGAATGGCAACGGCCTGCGGCTGCGCCATGGCCTGCTCGTCCCTCAATCCCTACCCAACCCAAGAAAGGCGATTGTACGGACCGCGGGTTAAGCAGGTATTCACCGCCAAGGATGCTCGGGCAGTCCGGAGGGGTGCGAAAAAAGCCTGGCGCTGTCCCGCCTCGCGGCATGTAGGCGCTGGTAGATATTGAGCGCAATCAATGCGTTGGCCACAGTTCCCCGCAAGGGTCGGGGTGCTTTCGGTCTGGGATCCAAACCATGTTGCGTTAACGGCTGCGGCGTAATTCTATTTATACCTTAGAAATATTCTGCGATGCGCTACGACAAGGCCGCTGTCCAGGCGGCCGTGGACCATATGGGGCTCGCGCCCCGCAGTCAGCGGTTCATCGAGCTGTGGCTCGAGGGTTGGACCGACAAGGACCTGCCGCAGGCGGGAAGTTTTCCGGGCGGCGGCGCGCGGGATATCGAACCGCTGATCATGATCACTCTGCTCGAGCCGGGCGTGGGTGCGCGGGTCACCTTCATGGGCGAGACCTTGAAGCGCGTCATGGGCGTGGACCTGACCGGCATGGACTGGATCAATCTGGCGCCGCCGGAGTTGCGGCGCGAACGCCTGCGCCGGGCCAATACCGTCGGTGCAGGTGCGGTGCTGCGCACCATGCGTCAGGTGATGTTGAACTCCCGTACGCCGTATTTCTTCGAGACTGTCAGCGTGCCGCTGCACCCCGACGCGGAAAAGCGCGTGCCGTTGGTGCATTTCTCCGACTGGTCGCCGCCTGAGGATGACGCCGCCGTCACCTACGACATGCGCGCGGCGGTGCCCGAGGTGGCAGAGATCCTGCCGCTGGTTGCCGATGAGGGGACGCTGGCCGCGGCCGAGCGGGCACGCCAGCAGGAAGGGCGAACCAAGGTCATTTCGCGCGCGGCGATCCGCTTGATGCTCGAACTTCTGGACGATGTGGCGCAGGTGCCCGAAGAGCTCAAGCTGGACCCGATCGACTATATCATCGCCATCGCGGTGGACATGGCCAATGTCTCTCACATCGACGACGACCCGGTGCTCAGCCGCCGCTATGCCGGCCAGGTCGAACCCGACGGCATGCGCCGCGGCGTCGAACTGGTGGACGTAGCGCGCGTCACCAATCTTCCACTGGAGTCGGTGCGCTGGCGCGTCAGTCACTTGATCCAGGTCGGCGTGCTGCAGCGGCGCAAGGACGGCATCATCCTGTCGTCCATCAATGTCCATCGCATCGGGGTCAGGCGCGACCTGATGCACCGCCATGCCCAGCTGCTGGAACGCATGGTGCGCGACCTGCGTGCGCGAGGGGTCAATTTGTCGTGACGCATTTCCCGGCTTTTTGCTGCTGGCAAGAAGCGGGCTTCTGACGGCGCAAGCGGACCACACAACCGTCCTTTCTGTAAAATCAGATTACAGCCCCTGTGTCGTGTCACTTCGCATGCCGGGCCGCCGTATCGAACGACAACAACGTGTTTGTGGCGCATGGGTAACTGAGCCTTGGGCTTTATCGCCTTTTCTTGCTAACCTTCGCGGATCGAAGATTTCCGCGAGGGACTCCATGAAGCGGCACATATTCGTCAGTCTGGCCGTACTGGTGTCCGGCATCGGCGCCAATGCCCAGCCTGCCTCTCAGGATATTCTGCCGAAATTCGACGCCCAGCTCAGCATCAAGGACCAGACCGATTGGCTGAAGCTGCTCTCCGCCGAACCCAACCAGGTGGGCTCGCCACATGACAAGTTCGTCGCCGACTGGGTTGTTTCCCAGTTCAAGAAGTTCGGCTGGGACACGCGGGTGGAAACGTTCAACGTGCTCTATCCCACGCCGGTCTCGGAAGCGCTGGAGATGGGCGACTTCAGGGCGACGCTCACCGAAAAGGCGATCCCCGGAGATTCCACCGCGGCATTCAAGGATTACGAACTTCCCGCCTATCTCGTCTATCAAGGTGACGGCGATGTCACCGCGCCGCTGGTCTATGTCAATTACGGCACTGAGGCCGATTACCGCGAGCTGGCGCTTGAAGGCGTCAGCGTCGAGGGCAAGATCGTGATAGCCCGCTATGGTGAGGTCTGGCGCGGCGTGAAGCCCTTGCTTGCCGCGAAACATGGCGCAATCGGCTGCATCATCTATTCCGATCCCGCCGATGACGGCTATGCCGTGAACGATGTCTATCCCAAGGGACCCATGCGCCCGGCGCAGGGCATCCAGCGCGGCTCGGCCATGGACATGATGCTTTATCCCGGCGATCCGCTCACGCCCGGAATTGCGGCGACCACCAATGCCAAGCGGCTGACCCATGAGACCGCCCCTTCGGTGTTGAAGATTCCCGCGCTTCCCATTTCCTATGCCGATGCTCAGCCGTTGCTGTCGGCGATGGATGGCCCGGTCGCACCCAAGGGCTGGCGCGGCGCGCTGCCAATCACCTATCGCATCGGTCCAGGCATCAAGCCGGTGCATCTGGCGGTGAAGTCCAACTGGGACCTGAAGCCGGTCTATGACGTGATCGCCACGCTCAAGGGTTCGCAATATCCCGATCAGTGGGTGTTGCGCGGCAATCACCATGACGGCTGGGTGGCGGGCGCCAGCGATCCGGAATCCGGACAGGTGGCGCTGCTGGACGAAGCGCGCGCGCTGGGCGGCTTGGTCAAGAGCGGCTGGCGGCCCAAACGTACCATCGTCTACACAAGTTGGGATGGCGAGGAGCCGATGCTGCTGGGTTCGACCGAATGGGTCGAGCAACATGTCGACGAGCTCAAGCGCAAGGCCATTCTCTATATCAACACCGACGGCAATTCGCGCGGCTTCATGCAGGCATCGGGTAACCAGGATCTTGGCGGCTTCGTCACCGATGTGGCGCGCGGCATCACCGATCCCACCGCCAATGTCTCGCTGGCGGAACGGTCGCGCGACCGGCTGTTGACCAACGCCGCGCGGCCCGGCGCTGGACCCGAGATCAAGGCGCTGGCCAAGGCGGCATCGGCGCCGTCGGCCAACCTGCCCATAGGCGCTGCGGGATCGGGATCGGATTTTTCGCCCTTCCTGGATCATGCCGGCGTCACGACATTGAGCATCGGCTTCGGCGGCGAAGGCGAGGGCGGCGGCGTCTATCACTCGGCCTATGACACATTCGAGCATCACACCCGCTTCGACGATCCAGGCATGGTCTATGGCAAGGTCTTGGCCGAGATGGCAGGACACGCCGTCATCGCCGCGGCGGATGCAGACACGCCATTACAGCGGCCCAAGGATTTCGCGCGCGCCATGACCAGCTATGCGACCAGGGTCAAGACTCTGGCCGGCGATGCGCGCGATGCGGCGGAACAGCAGAAGAACCTGCTGGCGGCCAATGCCTATCATGCGGTTGGCGGCGACATGAAGGGCGCGCCGGTGCCCCGCCGGCCGGTGCCCGAGTTCGATTTCAAGCCGCTGGATGAGGCCGTCGCCGCGCTAACGACAAGCGCCGATAAGTATGAGCAGGCGACCAGTCGTACGCTGTCGCCGGACCAGAAGAAAAAGGTGATGGAGATCATGCGCAACATCGACGCGACGCTGCTGGACGAGACCGGTCTTCCCGGGCGGCATTGGTACAAGAACATGATCTATGCGCCGGGCCGTTATATCGGCTATGGCGTAACGACCATGCCGGGTATCAGCGAAGCCATCACCGAAGAACGCTTTGATGATGTTCCCCGCTATATCGCGATCACTGCGGGCGTGCTCAAGGCCTACGCCGCCCGGCTTGACGAAGCGACCGCCGCGATGCAGCAAGTTTGACGGTTTTCATCCCTGCGCGCGCATTTATCGCCCATTCATGCCCGGTTCATTTACCGCGTAGCATGATGAAAGATGTTTATCACATGCGGAATTGCGGAGCCGGAACAGCGGCGTCATAATCGCGATCCCATGAGGTGAATTCGGTGGCGATGCAATGCGGTGTGCCATGCGCTATGTACGTGTACTGACGATCTTCGCTTCGCTCCTGGCGATGGCTGGCTGCGTCGCGCCCGGTTACTACGGGCCTTATGATTCCGGCTATTATTCGCCGGGCTATTACGGGCCGTATTACAGCAATTACGGTCCCTATGATTATAGCTATTACGGCTATCCCTATTACGATCCCTTCTTCTATGGCGGTTTTTACGACTTCTATGGTGGCGGCTTCGGACGCGGCTTCCATGGACGTGGATTCGCGGGAGGCGGGTTCCACGGCGGTGGCAGCTTCAATGGCGGCGGCGGTTTCCATGCCGGAAGCGGTTTGCGCAGCGGTGGAGGCGGCTGGCATGGCGGAGGTGGTGGCTGGCATGGTGGCGGTGGCGGCGGCCACACCGGCGGGGGCGGTGGTGGCGGCGGCGGTCATCGTTGATCGGGTGGGCTGATCGGGTTCGAGCATGAACGCAAGACTGTCACCGCAGAAATTTCGCACAGCGATGCTCACCCTGGGAATCATGGTCGCGCTGGCGCCGCAGGCATGGTCCCAGCCGGGAGGCGGCTATTTCCTGCAGCGCCTGCACAACGATCTTCAGTTAAGCCCGTCACAAGATGGCGCATGGAACGCGTTCGAGCAGTCCTATCAGATGGACGCGCAGGACATGGCGCGCCAGCGTGACGCGAGCGCCAGGATGGCTGGCCTGACAGGGCCGCAGCGCATGGACCTGGCGATCGGCATGGCGGAAGACAATCTCGCCGGCATGCGCCGCAGGGGCGATGCGCTCAAGGCCTTTTACGGCACCCTGTCACCCGATCAGCAGAAGATTTTCGACCGCGATACGCTGCCGCCCGGCGGCGAGTGAAGGGTTCAGCGCCGCAGGGCGCCATCGATGGCGGAGTCCAGTTCCTTGCCGCGAAAATCGCCGCGCCAGCTTTTAATGACTTTGCCGTCGCGTCCGATCAGATAGATTTCCGGCAGCCCCAGCACGCCGCCATAAAGTTTGGCCAACGGCAGATCGCCCATCAGCACCGGATAGTCGACCGGATAGCGGTTCATGGCATCGATGGTGTTTGCCTTGCTGTCATCCATTGACACACCGATGATCTCGAGCCGACCGGCATGGCGCCTCTTCAAATCGGCCAGGTGCGGCAGCTCGACGATGCAGGGCGCGCACCAGCTTGCCCAGAAATCCAGCAGCACCACCTTGCCGCGCGCATCGGATAGCGTGACCGGCCTGGTGTTCAGGCTGGGCCGCGTGAAATCGGGCGCCGATGTTCCCGGCGGCAGCATCGCGGCCGAAGCGGGGAGGGGGGCGAAGGCGATAAGGGCTGCGAAAAGTGCGGTCTTCATAATCTTGTCATTTCCGCGCACGCGGGAATCCAACTCGTCGCTTGGCCGCGCGGTGGAAAGTGAAGCTGGATACCCGCATTCGCGGGTATGACAAAAATCAACCCTTAACAACCGGAAAGCCCTTCTCCACCCAGTCGGCACCGAAATTGTTGGCGATGTAGAGAACCTTCAACCGCGTGAAGCCGAGCTCATTCAATGTGCGCCAGGCGGCAGCGATATTGGGGCAATGCTCCCACGGGCAGCAGCCGCAATAGATGACGACCTGGCTGCCCTTGTCGATGGACTGCGCCGCAGTCTTCAGCGCAGCAATGCCATCGTCCTTCCCGCCAGGACCCGCATAAATGGCGCCGGGAATATGGGCCTCGTCATACATCATCTTGAATCCGACCTGCAGGATGACAGGCTTGGGACCCGACTTCAGTGTGGCCGCCAGTTCCGCCGGCTGCATCAGGAAGGATTGCGGAATGGTGGGCGCGCTGCCGGGCTGTGCCAGGGCAGGGGCGGCAAGCATCATCAGAAAGGCGGCTAGACAGGCGCGGATCATGAAACCTCCTGTTGCAATTGCTTGCACAAGCCTATGCCCGGCATGGCTTTCCAGCAATGCGCGATGTCACCTGGGCAGTGTGTAACAGATATATTCGCCGGAATAATTGCCGCCCGACACTGCCACCATGATGTACTGCTTGCCGCCCAACATAAACGTCATCGGCGAGCCGGACTGGCCTGCGGGCATCAGCACGCTGCCCACCTCCTTGCCAGTCCTCTGGTCATAGGCGCGCAGCATCGCGCCACGCGAACGACCCGGCGGGCTGGTCAGGGCGGAGTCACCCGCGATCACCAAATCCTTGGTCACAAGCGTGCCGATGTTGAAGCTGGCCTGGCCGGTGCGCGGAAGATCGACGCCCTTCAGCGCCGGACTGGTGCGGATATAGTCGGGCGTCTCGCCATGGGCGACCTGCCAGAGGATATTGCCGCTGTCGAGATCGATGGCGCTGATGGTGGCGTAAGGCGGCTTGACCAGCGGCAAACCTTGCACCGTCAGGCCGCGGCGTATCGTGGAGGGCGGCACATCAGGCGGCGGCGGGGCTTGCGGCGTGGCAGGTGGTGGCGCGGGCCGCGCGAGCGGTGCATCCGCGCCCTGGTCGGCGCCCGCGGCATTGATCATCACCACCCGCTCGCCCGCATGGCCTTCGACATAGTCGAGATCGCTCATGCCGGGCGGCGGCTTGACCAGCCCATATGCCGACAGGCAGGCGTTGCAGGCATAGACGAATACGGTGTGGGTTTCGGGATTGAAGGAGCCGCCCGGCCAGTTGGTGCCGCCATTGGCAGGGCCCAGCGCCAGCGTGCCAAGGGGACCTGAGCCCGTGGGGCGGGGCTCTTTCGACACCACCGGCGGGGTGTAGATCGGACCCATCTTGTAATCCTTGACCAAGTCCAGCGCTTCGGTGCGCAGCGCCGGGGTGAAATCGATCAGCGTGTCGATGCCCACGCCGGTTCGCGCGTAAGGCAGCGGCTTGGACGGCATGGGCTGGGTCGGCGCATACCATTCGCCGGGCACATCGCCTTTTGGGACCGGCTTTTCCGGAATGGGCCAGACCGGCTTTCCGGTGATGCGATCGAAGACATAGAGCATGCCCTGCTTGGTAGGCTCGGCCACCGCCTTGATCGGCTTGCCGCCCACTGTGATGTCCATCAGCAGCGGCGGCGATGACATGTCATAGTCCCAGATTTCGTGATGGATGAACTGGAAGAACCATTTCATCGTGCCGGTCTTGAGGTCCACCGCAACCAGCGAGTTGCCGTAGAGACCGTTGCCGGGCCGCTTGCCACCATAGAAATCCGAAGTCGGCGATTCCACCGGCAAATAGACAAGGCCCGCTGCCGGGTCGGCGGTGATCTCCGTCCACACGCCGGTATTGCCGGTATAGTCGGCGGAATTGTTCAGCCAGGTCTCGTAGCCGGGTTCGCCCTTTTGCGGGATGGTGTGGAATTCCCACAGCTTCTTTCCCGTGCGCACGTCATAGGCGCGGGCCGAGCCCTTGTTGTTGCGATAACTCGTCGGCGTGAAACCCTCGCGGAAGGCCGAGCCCACCAGCACTTCGTCGCCGACCACTGTGGGCGCGGACTGCCAGCCGATCTCGCCGGTGGTGATGTCGGGGCGTATTGTCTGATCGTCGGTGGCCTTCAGGTCCACCATGCCATTGTCGCCGAACGAAGCCATGCGCTGGCCGGTCTTTGCATCGAGTGCAATCAGCCGGTAGCCCGGTGTGACATATAATATGCGCGCCTCCTTGCCGTCGCTCCAGTAAGCGGGACCGCGGCTTGAAAGCTGGCGCGGGGCAGCGGCGCCGCGCGCGCCTTCCTTTTCGCCATGCACCCATAAAAGCTCACCCGTCGCCGCATCTAGCGCCACCACGGCGCGGCGCGAACCGGCGGTAACATAGACGGTGCCATCCACCTCTATGGGCGTGCCTTCCAGCTTGAATTCGGGGCGGTTGCCGATGTTGTCGGTCTTGAAGTGCCAGGCGACCTGCAGGCTGGAGAAATTCGAGGCATTGATCTGGCCGAGCGGCTTGTAGCGGCTGCCCGATGTATCGCCGGTATAGAGCGGCCAGTTCACATTGGCGCTCTCTTGCGCCAGCACCGGTGTTGCCAGGAGCGCCATGCCGAGCACGGCCTGATGAAAGCGATGGCGAAAGCGATGACCCATGACATCCCCCAATTCAGCGCGCGGCCTTTTTTTTGATCCTGGCATAGCCGGCCCACAACCGCGCGATGCGAGCCGTGGCTGGGCCGCCGCCGCCGACCTGGCCGAAAGCGGCCACCGCCTCGTCATACTTTTTCTCCGCCGTGAGCGCCTGGCCCAGCACCATTGGTGCTTCCGAAGGATCGGGATTGCCGCCTTTTTTTATTGCCAGTCGCGCCGCAGCTTCGGCTTCCGGATACATGCCATAGCCGTAGAGTGCCTCGGCCAGCTTGGCGTTATAGGCGCCGTCCTGTGTCTGTTCCTGGGCGATCTGGTCCGGCATGGCCTTCCTGTCGCTGTCGGCACGCGGGGCAGGATCGGAATCCATCTGGGCGCCATGGGCCTTGGCATTCACGGCATCGCCGAAGAAACCGTGCTGGCTGGCGATTTCACCGACCGTGCTGGCGTCAGCGGGCGGGACCCGAGCACCTACCACGAACAACAAGCGACCCAGCCAGATTCCGTCCTGGTCACGCAGGCCCGGCGTGCCGAACGTAATGCCGATGATCTCGGTCCAGTCGGCGGGATCGTTATAGTCGGCTGCTTCCTCTTCCAACGTATCGGCCATGCCCGCTTCATCCTTGAGCTTGGACTGAGCGGAAAGCAGCATCTGCAGGGTATTGCGGTCCGGCATCCTGCCGGCCTTCTTGTCGGCCTCGATGCGCTGCTTGGCCGCCTCTACCGTGGCTTGGGGTGACATTTGCGCGGCCGGCGGCGGCGTAGGACGATTGAGGCGCGAGAAACTGTCGGAGGACTGGCCAACCTGTGCGATTGCCGGCGATGCAAACATCAATGAGAAGGCCGCCGCCGCGCCGGGAATGGCCTGACAAAAGCGATGGCGCATGACAACCCCCTGTTGCATCAGCCTTGTTGCGAGCCTAGGCCGGGCACGACCTTGCAGCAATGTGGATTACCCCCTCTTGTTATCCCCGGCGAGCGGCGTCCAGCCGCGAGGGGAAGGGGACCCAGGTGGGCACCACCGTGACGGTATCGACCAGCTGGATCCCCTTCCCCTCGTGAAGCTGGCGCTTCACTCGGCCAGGGATGACAAATGGTTCAGTGCAGCATCAGCAGAGGAATGTCGCAAGCCGTGAGCAGGTCGCGCGTCACCCCGCCAAAAACCATCTCGCGCATCCGGCTGTGGCTATAGGCGCCGCACACCAGCAAGTCTGCATCCGCGGCATAGCAAATCTCCCTGATTTTCTCCGCCGCCGTCGCGGCACCGGAGGAACCGCAATCCAGCTGCGCATCGATGCCATGGCGTTTCAGTTGCGCCACCACACCCTCGGCCGAGACACGGTCCGGTGCGATGCGCGATGGATTTTCCGAAACCGAGATCACGATCGCCCGTTTGGCGCGCTCGAGTATTGGCAGCGCGGCGGTGACGGCCCGCGCCGCCTCCGCGCTGTCCTTCCAGGCGATGGCCGCGCATTCGCAGATTGCGCGCACCGGCCGGTGCGGCGCGATCAGCACCGGGTTGCCCGCCAGCATCACCATCGTGTGCAGGCTTTCTGAGGTCAACTCCGGAACCCGCGCCATCACGACCATGTCGTGAAGCCGCGCCTGGTGAAGCGTTTCGTTTTCAAAAGTCGTCATCTCGCGGAAAGAGGCGGTGACGCCTGACCCCAAAGCCTCGGTGACGGCGCCATGACGCTTGCAGGCTTCGGCGAAGGCCAACTTGGCCTGGCGCGAACGCTGTTGTTCCTCGTGCGCGATCCGCTGCATCGCGTCCAGAAACTCGCCGCGCAACTGCGGTTGCGCCACGCTGATCGCCGCCGCCGCGTCGCCCGGATCGATACGGGTGTGAAGGGCGGCGACATGGCCCTGGTCGAACCGGCCTGCGGCAAAAGCGGCATCCATCACGGTCCGGTCGGAGCCGAAGCCCGTCAGCGATGCCAGTATCGATTTGAGCATGGCCGGCGCATCCTCCTCGGAGACAAGTCAAACATGGAGTGGGTGAGAGCGGCACGCCTTGAGGCGGATCAAGAAGCCACAACGGCAAAAATGCATTCAATGACGGATGCACGAATGGCTCACACGACAGGACGTGCGCGACGGGCTTCTGTTTGCCGCGGCGGCTGGCGGTGGTGCTGATGGGGTCAGTACCTTCAGCTATTGCGCCATGCGGGTTCTTGGGCCGCGCTGCGGACTGGCGCTGTCGGGTTTCGCAGGCAGTTTTGTCTCCAGCAACGTGGTGATCGCGGCGATGGGCGCGCGCGCGAAAGGCGATGGGCGGCTTGTGCGCAACTGCGCCGGCGGCTCGGTGGCGGCGATCCTAGGAAGCCTAAATTTTCTCACGGCGCTGGTGGCCGCCGCCGATCCCGAAATCGTGCGCCCGCTGATAAGGCGTTTCCGCTGGTCCCCATGTCGTTGTCGGGCTGGTGGCGGCCTTCTCGCTTTTGTCCTGGGCGTTGATCGCCTGGTTCGGTCATGTGTTGATCTACGCGAGCGTGATCGCTACCGCCCTGATCGATGCGCATGCCGCGGCGGTGTCCATCGCCACCCTGTGGCATCGGGAGAGCTGGATGCCAGGTCGGGGTCCTTCGCCATCCTGGTCGGTTTCTCCGCCAACATGCTGGCCAAGACGGTGACTGCCTTCGCGTTGGGCGGCAGCCGCGACAGTGCGCTCGTGACGGCTGGGCTGGTCACGCTGGTCCTTGGCCTATGGGGCGGCTATGCGTGGAATGGCTTCGGCTAGTGTCGTTCGCAACTGCGGCGTGAAACAGGCTTTGCGCCTCAATCGCAATGCTCCAATGCTGTTGGCAAGCGGGATACCCTGTGATTTGCTGACAAAAAACAGGCGCTTCAATGTGGAAGACGATAGCCCTCGCCGTGGCGGTCCTGGCGCCGGCCGCGGCACCGGGGATTCTTCATGTGGCACAGCCCGCGCCGCAGACCCCAAGCTTGCCTGTGGCCGCGGCCCCGCCTGCCGGCAAGACCTTTGCCGCGACCTGCCGTGGCGACCAGGTGCTGGACAGCCGCCCCGATCCGGCCTGGGTGGGAAAGAGCTTTGCAGGCGACCATTGCCAGTCCCCACACATGCCCGCGCCGATTGACGGGGCGCGCTCCACCCGCGCCCAGGTGGTGGCGGCCATGTCGCGGGCCAAGACTTACGAGGCCGCGGCGGATGCCTTCCAGGCTTGCGTCGGCGCGTTCGTGTCCGCCCGCCATGCCGCTGGCGCGCGTCCGCTCACCCAAGCCCAACTGATCATCGAGAATCACCGCGTCCTGGTCAGCCAACGCGCCAGGGACCGTGCCCAGGCGCAGGTCAATGCGGTGGTCAATGCGTTCAACGAATATGGCAGCGAGTGTCCGGATCACGGGTAAAGCGCCATCCAGGATCGAGAAGAAAAACCGAAGGGGAGTGTCTTATGAAAAACGTGATGCGCAAATTGCTGACCGGTGCCGGCCTTGCGGCGCTGCTAGCGGTGGGATCGAGCGGCCCGCTCAGCCAGAACTGGATCGGGGAGGCCCAGGCGCAGACACCGGGCGATACCATGGTGCCCTGGTTCGAGGTCGATCCCTTCTGGCCCAAGGCGCTTCCCAATCACTGGGTGCTGGCCATGACCATCGGCCTTTCGATGGATGCCCATGACAATGTCTGGATCGTCCACCGGCCGCAGACGCTGGAGCAGAAGGAATCCTATTCCGCTCGGGGCGAAGCCGATTGCTGCGTCGCCGCGCCCGACGTGCTGGAATTCGATCCCAAGGGCAACCTGCTGCGCCATTGGGGCCGCGACGAGGTCAAGGGCAGCGGCCATGACTGGCCCAGCTCCAACCACGGCATCACCGTCGATAAAGACGGGAATGTCTGGCTGGGCGGCAATGGCGCCTACCAGCCCGGACCGGCGCCGGGCAGTGCCGAGCAGTTTGCGCCCCGGCCCAATGCACCCGCACCCGCGCCCTTCCGCGAAGGCGGCGGCGAGGTCGGCATCTA
>DATKEP010000164.1:0-9393 GCA_035512055.1 Rhizomicrobium sp. | reverse complement strand
CGGGCTGCTGACCGCGCGCATCGACCCCAAGCCGGTCCTCGTTCCACAGCCGCGTATAGGCAGCCTCCATGTTGGGCACGCCCAGCGCAAAATGATCCAGCACGCCCAGATTGGCCTGGCTCATATTCGCGGGTATCCCGCGTGTGTCGGGTGTGCCGACGATCATATATTCCAACCAGTCCGGGCCGTCAGGCACCTGCTGGGACACCCAGTTGGTGACGTCGTCCTTCATCCCGCCCGCCCAATACGGCCGAAAGCCCAGCACGTCGCGATAAAATCCATCTTCCAGCTTGCGGTCATGAACGATGAAGCCGACATGGATAATGTGGATGGAAAGCCCACCATCCGCGATCTTGGGGCTTGCCGCGGGTGGCTGGACGAATTCGATGGTCGTCCCCTCCGGATCCTTCACCTGGAACCAGCGGCTGCCGTCGCTGCCCTCGCTGACCTTGCGCGGTGTGGATATTCCCTTGGAAATCAGATAGCGCCGCATGCCCTCCGCGTCGCTGACATTGAAGGCGGCATGGTCCAGGCGGTTGATGCCGCCGCCAGCCGGCAGCGGCAGCAGTTCCACAAACTGGACGGGGGCAAAGTAATAGCGGACACCGGCCGGATTTTCGGGATCGGGCAGTTTTACCGCCCCCAACTCGCGCACATAGAAGGGCTCGCTTTTGGCGGGATCGGCGGCATAGACCGCCAGATGCGAGACCGAGGTGATGGAGGGACGCCGCGGCTGGGCCAAGGCGGGCCCACCCGGGGCAAATCCTGCGCCGACGATCACGCCCAATCCCACAATAACGACCGCCCGCATCTGGCCTCCGCTGTTGGCAGCCGGGATTATAGCGGTTTGCGCTTTCGCAGGCAGCGGGGCCGACACGCCGTCACGGCCAAAAAAAACGGGCGGGATTTGGGTCCCGCCCGAGAGTGCCCAGGAGAAAGCGGGCAGGTGAACACCTGATGCAGCGCGATGGCCTGGTCGAACAGTTCCTGCAAGTTGGCGCGGGACGAACGCATGGCCCAGGGTCATACAGGAAAACAGCCACGGCCGCGAAGCGGCGAATTGCACGGCGCGGCGGCTATTTTTCCGTCATCTTGAGCTTGGTGCCGGTTTCGCCCTTTTTCGAGCGGCCGACATGAAGCTTGACTAGATAGTCGTCGGGGCTGGTCTGGTAGAGTTCGTCGAACAGCGAGGGATCGCCCTCGCTCATGCGGCCATAGGCAGACATGTATTTTTCGAGGAAGCCCTGTTCCAGCGCCCCTTCATGCAGCGGCTCCCACAGATCCAGCGCTTCGGTCTTGCCTTTGACGATGGCCGAAACGATGGGCCGGAACTTGATGCCCTTGCAGGCGTCTTTCGTGACGCCCGAAACGCACAGCCGTGTGCCAAAATATTTGTTGATGCCTTCCAGGCGCGCTGCCGTGTTCACCGCATCGCCAGAGGCGGTATAGGTGAAGCGGGCGTGGCTGCCGAAATTGCCCACCACGGCCACGCCGGTATGCACGCCGATTCGTGTCACGCCCAATGGCACGCCGGCATCATGCTGTTTCTTGCGGTATTCCTGGCTGAAGCTGTCCATCTCCAGCATGCATTGCACGGCCTTGCTCTGGTGGTCGGCCAGGTCGAGCGGCGCATTGAAGATGGCGAAGACGGCATCGCCGATGAACTTGTCCACCATGCCGCCATGCTTCATCACCAGATTGGTCATGCCGTCGAGATAATTGTTCAGCACCTGGGCGAGCTGCACCGCCTCGATTTTTTCCGACATGGTCGTGAAATCGGCGATGTCGGAGAAAAGGAACGTCATCTCGCGGCGCTCGCCTTCCAGTGACATGCGCGCCGGGTCGGCCACCATCCGCTCTACAACCGCCGGCGACACATAGCGTGAGAAGGCGCCCTGGATGAATGCCTTCTGCCGGCGCGCCTCGCGGCCACTCAGGGATTCCATGCTGGCGAAACTCATCACCATCGCCAGCGGCGGCGATATCAGGCCCGCCATCACATTGGCATAGTGATAGACTGCCACGCCCTCGACCCAGAATAGCGGCAGCAACAGGACCAATGCTGTGGCGCGCCACATCAGTGAGGCGCTGCTCACGCCCAACGTCGCGCCCAGCAGCGCAAGCACCAGCGTGAGAGTGGAATTGACCTGCCAGCCCGCGACCGGCGAAACCTTGTGATGCAGGAGCTGCGACAGGGCGTGTGCCTGAATCACGATTCCCGGCAGTTGACCGTCATTGCCGGCATAAATCACAGAGAAGGGTGTGCGATGGCGGTCCACCAGTGTCACGTCGGACCCGATCAGCACGACCTTTCCGCGAAACCAGCTGTCGGGCATGAAGCCCGCCACGGTTGCCGAAATCTGCTTGAACGGCTTGGGATTGGGATCTGTGTCGGTCGGCTCCGGGCGACCATGCCAGATGATCGGCACTTCTTCGGCGGAGGTCTCCACGCCAAGCCTGGCGGCAACGGCGCGCGCAACACTTGGAATATAACGGCCATCCACGACATGGCCTGGAAAAACATATCGAGCGGTGTCGAACTGGTCGGTGGGCAGATTGGCCAGCGCCCTGACGCCCGGCGGCACAATCGCATCCTCGAATGCTTTCTGATCCGGCGTCACGACGTCGTGGCTGGCAATGTAGCTGACGATCAGCGGTATCTTGGGGTCGCGCAGGGTGTGGGCGAGCGCGACGTCCTTGGCCTGTTCGGTGGGCTGGTCGAGCAGAAAGTCGGATTCGATGACGGCGGGATGATGCGCGGCCAGCTGCTGGATCAAGGTCGAAAGAAATTGCCGGTCGACCGGCGAGCGATAGGCAAAGCGCGTCAGCGTCGCCTCGTCCACCGCCACAATGATAATGTCGGAGTCCTGCGCCTCATGGGGCGCGAATACCGACGCGGTTTCCCAATCCTGCACGAACTGGTCGACGCGGCTCAATACGGAGAAATTGTCCACCAGGAACAGTGACAGGAGAGCGCTGGCCAAAGTCACGGCCAGGAAGACACCGGCGGCACGCAAGGCGTTTTTCCGTTCCGCACTGTCGCCGGCAAACGGATTTTTCACTTGCTGGCCGTCTTTACCAGTGCCTCGGCCTGCTGCTCGCAGCGGCGATTGGCCATCCAGCCAGCGACCATGTCGCTGTTGGTCAGGCTTGCAGGCACTTGCACCATCGTGACCGCCGATTCCGTACCATTGAATGTCACGATGTAAGTCTCGCCGGCACGCATGGGAACGTTGGTGGTGACTGCGATGCGATCCTGTCCCGCCGGCCAGGTTGCACTGGCACTCCAGCTATGGTCGGCCGGCGCGACACTGAGAGACGCCGGCGCGCGCGCATCGGGCCGCCAGAACACCGGCGTTCCATTTGCCGTCACGCAGACATTGCCGCTGTGGGTGGCATCCAGCACCCAGGGGTCCGGCAGATCAGCCAAAACCGTGCCGCGGGTGATGCCGAATTCGCCCGCCCGAGCCTGGCGCTGGGTGACCAGGGCATTCAGCGTCTGGTTCAGGCCCACGCCACCGCCGCCGCCAGCCGTCGGCGGTCGGTCATAAGGTCCATCGAGCTTCAGCGTCGATCCGGTTTCGGAAATCAAAGTGAGATGCTGGCCCTGCTTGAGGACGAGCGGCTTGGCGGCGTCCAGCGTGTCGCCCGGCTTGAACGCAACACCCCTGGCTTCGGCAACCACGAGTACGGCAGCGCAAGCCGAAGAGGCGGTAAGCGCGATTGTCGCCGCCCCCGTCAGGGCGAGCAAAAGCGTTGATCTCATCAAAGCCTCCATTCTCTTGCCCGGGCCTCTGTTGTGCGGATCATGCGCCACCGCCGATCAGGGTGAAAGCCGCCCAGTCGAATGGATGGGCGGTCGCCTCCTGGGCGATCAGCGCGAGTTGGGCCTGTCTGAGGGCTTCCGCGGTGTCATGATTGGGATCCTTCGCCAGGGTCGAAAAAGTACTGGTCATCAGCGCCTGCGTGGCGGCCGAGGGCACCTCCCAGTGCGAGGCGAGCACCGCATGCGCGCCCGCATTAAAGAAGGCGTCGGCCAGACCTTCCAGCGCGCCGCCGCCAAACCGCCTGCCTCCGCCTGCGCCAGTGTTACAGGCCGACAGCACCACCAGGTTGGCGTTGATCTTGAGGCCGGCGATCTCGCTGGCCGTCAACAGACCGTCATCGGCGGTGGACTGGGGCGTGGCCTGCGGTGGCGACAGCACCAGCCCTGGCTGGGCCTGGCAATGCAGCTCACCGGGCAGCATGCCATGGGTGGCAAAATAGAGCACCGCATATTGATCGAGCGGCTTGGCCCTGAGCGCACTTTCATTGGCGCCGCTGCCCAGCAGAATGTCGTCGGGCGACGCGCCCAGGTCGCGGCCCACCGCCTCGACCTCCGCCGCCGTTTCCGGCAGCGGCTGCAACGACCTGATCAATGCCGGATCGGCGGGACCGCCGGTCTGGCAGGCTGAAGCCAATGCGCCAAGCGCCGATGTCTGATTGGCGGCGGTGCCTTGGAAGCTGGGATTGCCGATACCCAGGAATGGACGGGCCTGGGCGGCCTTGGGTTCGCCACGCAGCGCCATGAAGGCGCGCGCCGATGGTGTTACCGAAACCGCCGTCTGCCGGATCAGCCAGGCGGCATGAACATAGTCGCGCGGATTCTGCGGCGCGGCTGTCACCAGCAAGGAGAATGGCAGGCTGGCCAGATCGCCGCTGGCCGCGATTGTAAGATGATCCACACCGGCCAATTGCGCCGCCACCGGTCCCAGCGTCTGGCGATAGAGCGCATTGGCGTTGGCCAAACTGAAGTCCGGCAGCTTGCCCAGCTTGGGGACAAAGGCCTCGCGCAAGGCCGCGATGTCGGACGCCAGCTGTTCGGTATTGGTCTCGATCGGCCGGGCGGTCAGGCCATCGCGTGTCACCACCACCACATAGGCCGAGTGGACGCCGATCATGAAGCTGGTGAAAGCCTCATGAGGACGGAGTGCGCGCTGCAAGGCATCGAGACTTACGGCGCCGGGATCGGCCAAACTCGCATAGGCGGGAAAATCGCTGTGCAGCTTGGTGGCAAGCTGATCGGCCCTGGCGGCGGTGGCATCGGCCTGGGAAGCAAGGGCTGCCTCGCGCGCGGCGCTGCGCTGATCGTTGCCCTTGGCGCGTTCCTGGGCCAATGCCATGCGCGCTTCGTCACGGGCCCGCGCCGCATCGTCGGCGGCCCTGACTTCGGCGGCCAGTGCCGGTGTTTCGGCGGCACGTTGCGCCGCCATGCGCGCGATGGTCTGGCCCGTGACCCCGTCATCGCTCATCTGGCTGGCGGCGAACATTTCCTGTTCCAGCCGGGCGCGATCCTGACCCTGCAGCGAAGCGTTGGCGGCGGCGAGAAAGGGTGCCAGCTGGTCGGCAACCACTTGCGTGCGCGTTACCGCATCCTTGGAAAGCGAAGCGAAAGCCTGGCGATAGGCGGCGATTGCGGACGGATAGATCTGCTGCTCGCTGTAGAAGCGGCCCAATGTTAGTTCGGCCTGGATGGTGGGACCGGTTTGCCCAAAGAGCTTGCGGTACATGCTGACCGCGTCGTTATAGTTGCGGTCGGCTGTCGCCACCCTGCCTTGCTGGCTGTTGATATCGCCCATCAGCGCAACCATGTCTGCGCGCCAGGCCAATGGCAGGTCGGGATGGGTCGTGATGATCAACAAAGCCTGTTCGGCCGCGGCCAGCGCACCCGAGACATTGCCGTTGCGCAGTTCGAGTGCCGCCTGAACGCGAAGCGCATGCGCCAATTCGCCGTCCAGCAGGCTCGAAACCGCCGGCGGATTGCCGTTCAGGTCCAGCCCCCCGTTTCTTACCGCATCCACCGCTGCCTGGCGCGCTGCCGTGTCCTGGCGGGCATAGCGCAGGGCTTCCTCATAGTGACGCTGATTGGCGTCATCCAGCCCGCGATAGGAGGCGAGCCGGGCACGGATTTCCGGGCTGGGCGCGGCCTCGATGATTGGCGTGGCACGGCGGAACAGGGCGGCAGCTTCGTCGAACCGCTCCTGGTTGGAAACCTGCAATGCCAGTTCCAGAAGCGTCGCGCCGACCGCGGCAGAATCCGGACCGAACAGCCGCGTCTCGATATCCAGCGCATCGCGATAGGCCTGTTCCGCGGCGTGATAATTGCCGCGTGTGGCAGCGCGGCTGCCGGCTGCGCGCAGTTGCAGATAGCCGGAATAATCATTGGCGCGGGCACTTAGCACTTGGCGGGAAAATTGCGCCTTGACCGCAGCGGAGGCCTGGGTGGAGGCCGACACCATGGCGCCTGCTTGCGCCTTGATTGCCGCCGATAGGACATCGATCATGCCCGGCAGGCCATCGGCCAGGAACAGCATGCCGGGCGCGAGCGACGCCAGCACGACATGCGGCGCATCGCCATTGCCGGATGTGCAAGAGTAAAGAAAAGTCGTGGCGTCCAAGCCCTTGCCGCCGTCGCAGCGCAATCCTGCTGCCGTTTCATTACCCGGCAGGGCGCGAATTGCTGCGGCTATTGCGCCACGGCGCGCCACATCGCCTGCGGGCAACCCGCCCGTCATCGCCACCTGATGGAGGCCGCCGGTTTTGACCGCGGGTGTGGCGCAAAGAATGTCATTGCCGGCGAGCTGGCAGGCTTGCCCGGCCATGTCGTTGCCCAGATCGCCGGGCGCGGCCCAAGCTGGCCCGACCGCAAGCAAGGCGATAACCGCGGTTGCCAGAAGAGAAAGCGTGAAGTGTCGCATGGCCCCCTCCCCTTCAGAACCGGATACCGGTCGTGACAAAGAACTTGGTCGCTTCCTTGCCGGCATCGCTGCCGGTCACGGCGTGCAGCGTCTGTGCCACTTCCAGTCCCAGTGAAGCATTGTACGGCAGGCTCAGGCGCACACCCCCGCCCACCGAATCGACCGACTGATCGATCAGCGAAGGATCGACCGCGGCGCCGCGCTGGATGTACCAGGTCTGGCCGGCCTCGAAATAGACGTAAGGCTGGGCACCCAGAACATATTTGCTGGCGAAGGGCGCGTCGTAGCGCAGCTCGGCCGATCCGCCGATGCCGCGATCGCCCGTGATGGCGCCCGGATCATAGCCGCGCCCGATACCCACGCCGCCGAAGGATATCAGTTCGCCGTTGATCAACGGCACGAAAGAGAACTGCCCCTGGCCCGATAGCGCCACCGAAAAACCGTGCGGGAGATAACCGACATAGCGCACAAGCGAGGTCAGCTTGGTGAAATCGATATAGGCGCCTTTGCGTGACAGGTTCGCCGAGAGATTGTCCGATGCGCCAAGGCCTGGAACGCCTTGCACGATTCCGGCCGTCGCCAGCCATGAGCCGCCCAGCCAATTGCTGAGCAGGTAGGTAGCGTTGACATCAAGCACCCGCCACTTGTCATGGGCGACGCGGCTGCCCAGCACGTCGATATCGGCTTTCTGGAAGGTGAAACCGCCATCGAGCTGCAGCGACTGGGCGCGCGTGCGGATTATGGGCCAGGTCAGCCGCGGGCCAATTGCCCAGCTGTTGGTGTTCACACCGAAAGCAGAGAGAGTCGAACCCGGCTCGCCACGGGTGATGGTGCCCGCAAGCGTCCCAACGACGCCATCGTCTCCGAGCGGACGGCGATAGCGCAGCTGGCCTGCCACCTGCTCGCTGGCGTCCGGCGAAGTGGTGAACGTGCCGGACAGCTGGTCGGCGGCATCGAGAACGGAATTGACCTCCGCATCCGCGTTCAGCGTCCAAAGGCCGGAATAGCGCGAACCGCGATTGTCCGCGCCCAGTCCGCCGGTAAAGCGCGGCTGGTCTACCGTCACGGCGATGTCGGACGCACCCGGCGTGTCTTCCGACGGCTTCAGCACGCCGCTTGCGACGACACCCGGCAAATCGTTGGACAGAAGCAGGCTGCGCTCCATCACAGCCAGCGGCATGGGCGAGCGGTCAAGACTGGGCCGAATATAGGCCTTCACCTGCGCCTGTGTGGCGGCGGTGCCGCCCTCCACCGTGACATGGGCGATCTTGCCCTCCACCACATTGATGGTGAAGACGCCATCGCGCACACGCTGCGGCGGCACATAGGCACGGACCAGGATGTAACCTTTGTTGCGGTACATCTGTTCGATGGCGTCGGCGACATCCAGGATGTTCGAGAGCTTGATCGTCTGGCCGATCAGCTTGGCGTAAAGCGGTCGGAAGGCTTCCGCCGGAATGGTTTTGGCGCCGGTGATTTTGATGTCCCTCAGGGTGAAGGTCACCGTGTCCACCGCACGGCCCAGCGGCGTGCGCGAGGGGGCCTCGATGCTGAAATCGAAGTCAGGCTGGGTGGGTATGGCCGGCCCCGGCCGGTCATTGCGTCCCGGTTGCACCGCGCCCGGCAGGGTTGCCGCGCTGGGCTGGGCAAAGCTGGCGGAAGTGGAACACAGGCAAGCAATCAGGCTCGCCGACCCAAGCGCGCTAACCCGAAGGCGCGCCGGAGCCGACCGCTTTTTTGAACCTCCTGCCGAACTCAATCAAATCCCCTCGCCATGTCCCCGGTACACATGGCTACCCTGCGCGACGGATCGGCCCTACGCCCTGGGCCAGTAGAATGTAGGACCACGCCACAAGCAATATTTCCCCGCAACCCCGGGCGATTTGGCGCAAATCCTGACTTTTCGACAGTCATCAAGGCGTCGGCTCACTGCCAGAGCGAGGAATTGCCGAACGACGGCAGGGCGGAAATATCTGTTGGCGCGACAAGCCGGGTTGATGTGTTGGTCAACAGACCCGAAACCAGAAATGACCCATTCTGACGCGGTGAGGACGGTGTCTTGGCTGGCGCATTGCCGCGATCCAGGTTTCCTGCGACCGCGCTGGTGGTGGTCCGAGGAATCGGGCTGTTCCGCGTTGTTGTCGGCCATGGGACTCCTGACCGGAGGCAGCGGTGGTGACGGCGGCGGCACGGATAGCGGCACCGATGGCGCCGGCGCTAACCCAAATTGGCCGGGATTCGGGTTGGTGATGGGACCAGGCTGTGGTGGCGGCTGCGGCGGAGTCGGTGGAGGCGGCTGGATCGAACTGATGAAGCTCTGAAGCTGGATGGGCGGTAGGGTATTGGCCGATCCGGTGACGGTCAGGGCGTTGGCGTTCCTTGGCGACTGGACGAACGTGTAATTGACGGCGTTGAGGCCAGAACCGTTGACGGCGTAGCGTCCTTCGAGGCTGGTTGGTGTGGCGCCGTCAATGGTCGACGCGCTGGTCCCAGTCACCCGGTTCAGCGTGAAGGTGCTGGAACTCGGCTGGTTGAACTGGACGCTGCCACCCTGGCCGACCGAAAACGACTGCCAGTTGATGATCGCCTTCGCACTGTTCTGATTGATCAGGGTGGTGGCGCCGGATGCCGAAATCTGGGCTTGGCCCGAAACCAC
>DATKEP010000163.1:0-6994 GCA_035512055.1 Rhizomicrobium sp. | reverse complement strand
CGGCTTGGCACGCGGATTGGGCAGGGGAGACATTATTTTTCAATGATCACCATGACGCCGAGTTTGCAATAACACCGCGCCCTGGGCGTTTGGTCGTGTCTCGAGGTGCCATTTTGCATCGCGGAGGTGTGCCGTCTCCGGCTTGCCGTGAACAACGGTTAACAATCGCTTGCAAGCTCCGTGCCCTGGAGAGCGCTCCGAACAGCGACGTTGGTCCATAGGAAATGAAAATGAGCCGATCGATCGGTAGACGAAAGTTTCTTGGGAATTGGCCCTTTGCCAGTCGTAAGCACTCTTTTGTATTACCGCGCTTTGGCAGCCCCGGCTTTTGACGCGAGCGCCCTCTTCCAGAAACGTTGCGATGGATGCCCTGTCTGTAAATTTCCGAGGTTTTCGGAAATGGCGGTTCGAATCCTAGATGCACCTCTGATTTCGTCGCTTCGAGTCTCTGCCAGGACGAAGGATTTCACTCCGGAAATTTGAGCGGTGGTGGCGGAGACTCGGGCTCGAAAAGTGCCGAATTGATTGGAGAAATTCGCTGTTTTTGGTCTCGGGGTACGAATACCTAAACGCAACAGCCCGAAATTTCGGAGCTTTTCGCGGCTGATGAAAATGGCGGAATAGAGCCATCCGGCGGTGGCTGGGGGACTAGGATTCGAACCTAGACAACCAGAGTCAGAGTCTGGGGTCCTACCGTTAGACGATCCCCCACCAGGCACATGCGGCGCCCGCCGGGACCGCCCCTTTAGACCAGCCGCCAGCCCCTTGCAAGCCAAGCCCTTGGGAATATCGGCTTTTCGCCGATTTCCCATGCTCCCGCGCGCCCTTGCCGTGTTAGGCTTCTCGAAGCAGGTGCGCGTTCGGTGCCGCCAGGGGAAAAATGCACGGAAACCGCCACAATTCGGACGGGGGGGAGGAAAGCCGGGCCAGGCCACTTCTGGCGGTGCTCGACCTCGGCACCAACAACTGCCGCCTGCTGATCGCCACACCCGCCGCCCGAGGCGGCTTCAAGGTGGTGGATTCCTTCTCCCGCATCGTGCGGCTGGGCGAGGGGGTGAGCCAGAGCGGGTTGCTGTCGGATGCCGCGCTCGACCGCACCATCGCCGCGCTGAAAATCTGTTCGGACCGCATTGCCAAGCATGGCGTGACCCGCGTTCGCGTGATCGCCACGCAGGCGGCGCGGCTGGCCGGCAATGCCGACACGCTTGTCCGCCGCGCCCATGACGAGGCGGGGCTCGACCTGAAGGTGATCTCAGCGGAAGAGGAAGCCGACCTCGCCGCCGAAGGCTGCGCGCCCCTGATCGGCCGGCGCTATCGCGGGGCGCTGGTGTTCGATATCGGCGGCGGCTCGACCGAGATCATCTGGCTCCAGAAGACTCCTCAAGGACCTGAGAAGAAGCTGACGGCCTCCATTCCGGTGGGCGTTGTGAGCCTGGCCGAGAATTACGGCGCCGCCGCCGGCAGCCGCACCGGTTTCGACCACATGCTTACAGACCTGCGTGAACGGCTCCGGCCTTTCGCGCAAGGCACGGCAGCGGAATTCGACAGCCGCAAATATCACCTGCTGGGTACCTCCGGCACGGTCACGACCCTTGCCGCCATCGCGCTCAAGCTGCCGCGCTACAACCGTGCCCGCGTGGACGGCAGCTGGCATGAGACGGCGCATATGCTCAGAGTCGTGGACCGGCTGGTTGGGCTTGATCTCGAATCCCTGGCCAAAATCGGCAGCATCGGGCCCGAGCGCGCCGACCTTATGCTGCCCGGCTGCGCCATCTTCGCGGCGATCTGCTCCTTGTGGCCGTCGTCGGTGCTGCGCGTCGCCGATCGGGGCTTGCGCGAAGGCATGTTACGCAGGCTGAGCCAATCGTAAATGAGCAAGCCATGAAACAGGGCGATGCATCGGGGCGCGGCCGCGTGCCCGTGAAAGTGAAGAAGGACCGCGGGCGCACGGCCTCGTCGCGCGCCTGGCTCCAGCGCCAACTCAACGATCCCTATGTCGCCGCCGCAAAGGCCAAGGGTTACCGCAGCCGCGCCGCTTTCAAGCTTTTGGAATTGGACGCCAAATTCCATTTCCTCAAGCAAGGCGCCCAGATCCTCGATCTGGGCGCCGCACCCGGCGGCTGGAGCCAAGTGGCGGCGGCACGTGGCGCCACCGTCGTCGCGGCCGACGTGCTTGCGATGGAAGAAATCCGCGGCGTCACCTTCTTCCAGGCCGATCTCACCGATCCCGATGTGCCGGCGATGCTTCAACGGGCGATGGACGGCCCCGCCGATGTGGTGATGACCGACATGGCCGCGTCCACCACCGGCCACCGCGCCACCGATCATATCCGTACCATCGCGCTAGTTGAGATCGCGCTGGAGGTGGCACTGGATGTGCTCAAGCCCGGCGGCGCCTTTGTCGGCAAGGTCTTCCAGGGCGGGTCGTCGTCGGACCTTCTGGCGCGGCTGAAAAAGGCCTTCCGCGAGGTCCGCCACGTCAAGCCACCCGCCTCCCGCGCGGAGTCGGTGGAATTGTATGTTGTCGCCCTTGGCTTCAAGCCGCTGCAAAAATAATTCGCGAACTCGGGAATAAATCACCCCACCACGAGGTCTTGTCTTCTCATGGATGACCGGCGCCGGAGATTCGAGGCGCAAGCCCTGCCGCACCTGGATGCGGCCTACAACCTGGCGCGGTGGCTTTCGCGTTCGCCCGCGGACGCCGACGACATCGTGCAGGACGCGATGCTGCGCGCCTTCCGCGCCTTCGACGGCTTTCGCGGCGGCGACGCCAGGGCCTGGCTGCTCACCATCGTTCGAAATTGCTGGATTTCGGCCGGCCGGGCCACCCGCCGGCGCGGCCATACGCTGCTCGATGACGAGATGGCCGATTCTGGCCCCGATCCGGAAGAAACCGCGATTCAGTCCGCCCACCAGCGGCGGCTGGAGGCGATGATCGCTCGGTTGCCGGATGATTTTCGTGAAGTCCTGATCCTGCGCGAGATACAGGACATGAGTTATCGAGAGATCGCGGAGATCACAGGCAGCCCTATAGGCACAGTGATGTCGCGGCTGGCGCGGTCCCGCGCCATGCTGCGCGACTTCGTGAAGGAGGGTGCATGAGCCCGGACCATCTGCTCAATACCCAAAGCTATCTTGACGGCGAACTGACTGGCGCGGAAGCGGCGGAAGCCGAACGCCATTTACAGACTTGCGCCGAATGCCAGGAATTTGCCGCCGCCGCCGCCGACATCAGCGACGCCCTGCGCAAGGTCCCGCGTCACGCCGCACCGGCGCATCTGCGCGCCGCTTTGCTTGCGCGGCTGGACAAGGAACCGGTGCGTTTTTCTCCGCGCAGTTTCTGGATGGGCGCTGCCGGCGGGGCAGGGGCTTCGGCACTTGCCGCGGGCTTTGCGCTGCTGGTGCTGTTGCCGCCGTCGGTCGCCACGCTCACTCAGTCGCTCGCCGATGCCCATGCCCGCGCGCTCACCAGCGGGCACACGATCATGGTCGCCTCCAGCGATCACCACACGGTCAAGCCCTGGCTCGCCGCCCATGCCGGCCTGTCGCCGCTGGTTGCGGATTTCGCGAGCGACGGATTCACGCTGACCGGCGGACGCCTGGATGAGGTCGCCGGCCGGCCGGCGGCCGTCATCACCTATGCCCATGGCAATCACGAGGTGGATCTGTTTGCCTGGCCCGACCGTGGCACGCAGCTGCCCGAACCGGGCATTGCCCACGGCTTCCGCACCGCTTTCTGGAAGACGGGTGATATGAATTATGCGGCGGTGTCCGACATGGACCAGGCCGCGTTCGGGAAGTTCGTCACGCTCGCCCGCGCCCAGCGGGAATAAAACACGACGCTCCACGGTCTCCATCCCGAAATCCGGAGACGAGCGCGATGAAAGACACCACCAGCCGCCGCGATGCCCTCAAGTGCCTGGGCGTCGGCGCGGGCACCTTATTTACGTTGCAAGGCGGCGTGTTCAGCGCCTTCGACCTGGCCGAGGCGCAAGGTGACATGGGCACGCCCTTGTTCCTGCAGATCAGCGACACCCATATCGGCTTCAACAAGGATGCGAATCCCGACGTCATCGGCACCCTGAACCGCACCATCGACATGGTGAATGCCATGCCCAGGCAGCCCGGCCTGGTGCTGCACACCGGCGATGTCTCCCATCTGTCCAAGGCCAGCGAATTCGACACCGCCAATCAATTGCTCTCGCGTCTGAAAGTGACCGAATTGCATGTGGTGCCGGGTGAGCATGATGTCACCGACGGGCCGGGAACGGAATTCTTCGCCCGCTTCGGCAAACCGTCCAACAATCGCGGCTATTACAGTTTCGACGCCCATGGCGTGCACTTCATCGCCGTGGTCAATGTGATGAACTTCAAGCCCAACGGCTTGGGCGCACTGGGCGAGGACCAGATGGCCTGGCTGAAGGACGATCTCTCCGCCCGCTCCGCCAGCCAGCCGGTCGTGGTCTTCGCCCACATGCCGCTCTGGACCATCTATGAGCCCTGGGGCTGGGGAACGGGCGAAGGTGAGGAGATCGCAGGCCTGCTCGCCCGTTTCGGCTCGGTCACGGTTCTGAACGGTCACATCCACCAGATCGTGCAGAAAGTGGAAGGCAATATCCTCTTCCACACGGCCCGCTCCACCGCCTATCCCCAACCCCTGGCGGGGAGCGGGCCGGGACCGGGTCCGCTTGTCGTGCCGTCCGGCCAGCTGCCGACCATGCTGGGCGTCACCACGGCAGTGGCGAGCAAGCGGAAGCTGTCGCTCACCGACGCAATGCTCGCCTGACCCCTGCGGAGGCCATGATGAATTCGGCAATCCTTGCCTGCTTTCTGCTGACCGCATCGCTGTCTGCGGCCTACGCAGCCGATGCCATGATCGTGATGAAGAATTTCGACTTCTCGCCCATGGACCTGACGGTTGCGCCCGGCACACCGTGACCTGGAAGAATATGGACGGCGAGCCGCGCACCGTGGCAAGCGCGGACGGATTGTTCCGCTCGCCCGCGCTCGACCAGAACGACTCCTATTCGTTCAAGTTCGCTTCCCCGGCGTCTACAAGTATATCTGCTCCATCCATCCCAAGATGAAGGCGGCCATCACGGTCAAGTGAGGCAGGCGACAAACGCAGGACCGTGAGAGACAAACTGCGTCGTCCGCGGGTAGCGCCGTGATTACCATTCAATCCACCCCGAATTTCGTGGTAAACCTGCATGGCTGATCCTGCATTGCCGAAATGGGGGAGGTGCTGGTGCTTCATGTCGTTGGAGTCGCGTTGATCGCGGGCCTGTTGGGTTCGTTCACCGATTGGCTGTTCATGGGAATTCTGTTCCATGACGCTATAACCGTTACCCCGAAGTGTGGCGGCCTGGCATCGCGGCAGGAACCGAGAAATCCGCAATACTTCTGTCCGTCGGCATCGGCTTTGTCATGAGTTTCGCAATTGTCGGGCTCTGCTGGCTGGCGGGGGTTACGACCATCGGGGGTGGCCTCGCCCTGTCGCTGCTGGCCTGGATTGCGGGACCGTTGGCGATCATGGTGATCAACGGTCTCTTCGTCAAACTCGACATCCGGATCGTCGTCAGCCACAGCATAGGCTATTTGCTGCGCTTCGAGCTGGCTGGTGCCGCTGCAGGGCTGGCACTTTCCCCATAGGCCCAAGCCAAACGGAAAGGCCCCGGCCGCGGACGGCCGGGGCCTTTGTTCATTTCGGAATCATACTATCCGTGAACGTGGTTGAGGCTCATTGAACCGATGCCGGCCGCTACATTCAGGCCGGTCGAGCCTTCCACGCTGACGGGCTGCAGCGCGATGGATTTGTCCAACCCGCCGATCAGCACATTGGCGCCAAGGCCCACGCCGACATTGGCCTGCGCGCTCGCGCCGGCATATTCGCCCTGGATGGCGCCGGGGCGCACATCAGAGGTCGGCGCGAACACCGCCCAGATCAGCTTGCCCTTGCCGGTGTAGCCGATATCGACACCCCATTTGGATATGGTGCCGTCATAATGTTCGGCGGGCGCGCGGGTCGGCTCATAGGAACAGGCCAGATCCTTGGTGGAACCGAACACGAAACCCATGCCGCCGGCGACATTGCAGGTCAGCGTGCCGACCTTCACCCCCGCGGGGGCCGCATTGGCGCCCGCGGCAATGACAAGGCCGGCTGCGGTCACGGCCGCCCCAACCATCAAACGAAAAGTCCTCATGGCATTGCTCCTCTTTGAAAATCGCAGGACTCGGCATTTCGCCGGTCGCTCCCTAAAACGTGGCTGGCGGTTTCCCGTTCCCAGGAAAAGAAGGAAAAGCTTATTTTTCAAAGGCTTATTCTTCGCGCCAGCCTGCCCCTTGCGGAAAATGGGGGGCGCTGATACAGGCTCGGCGCTCCATATGGAGCGTGTTCCCCCATGACCAACACTCCTCCCGAAGACAGGGCCATCCGCGAAGCCTTGACCTTCGACGACGTGTTGCTGGTTCCCGGCGCCTCCGAAGCCCTTCCCGGCCAGGTCGATACCAGGACGCGGCTCACCAAGTCGGTCGAGCTGGGAATTCCGCTCATCTCCGCCGCCATGGACACCGTCACCGAGGCGGGCCTTGCCATCGCCATGGCGCAGGCAGGCGGCATGGGCGTGATCCACAAGAACCTGGGCATCGAGGAACAGGCCGAGCATGTGCGCCGGGTGAAGCGCTATGAAAGCGGCATGGTGGTCAATCCGGTGACCATCGGACCGCAAGCAACCCTCGCCGATGCGCTGGCCCTGATGGAGCGGCATCACATCTCCGGCGTGCCGGTGGTGGAGAATGTGGACGCCAAGGGCGCCGGAAAACTCGTCGGCATCCTGACCAACCGCGATGTGCGCTTCGCGGCCGATCCGCGCCAGAGAGTATCGGAGCTGATGACCAAGGACCAATTGGTCACGGTGCGCGAGGGCGTGAAGCCCGACGAGGCCAAAAGACTTCTACACCAGCACCGCATCGAGAAGATCTTGGTGGTGGATGA
>DATKEP010000162.1:0-7997 GCA_035512055.1 Rhizomicrobium sp. | reverse complement strand
CGCGGCATGGGCGTGCCGATCCCGCCCGAGACCAACAAGGGCCATTTCCATATCGGCAATGACGAATTCTGGTTCATCCTGGAAGGCAAGATCGCCTATCAGATCGAGGGGGTTGGCCTGATCGTGGCCAATGCCGGCGATGTGGTGCTGGTGCGGCCCAACCGCTGGCATCGCGCCAGCTTTGCGCCGGGACAGGTGGACACACGGCTCGCCTTCAATCGCAGCCCGAGCATGCTTCACAATTTCGCCGAAGACGCCAACGGCCGGCAGTAATCAGAAGCTCAGGACCATTCCATCATAAGCCGGCTCGACGCCGGGCGGCAATTCGCGCTTGAGCCGCTCATAGTCCAGATCGACATGCATGTTGGTCAGGATGGCGCGCTTGGGCTTGACCCTTTCAATCCAATCCAAGGTCTGCGCCAGATGGGCGTGGCTGGGATGCGGCGTGTAGCGCAGCGCATCGACAATCCAGCATTCCACACCCTCGAGCGCGGCAAAGGCGGCTTCGCCCAGGCCATCCACGTCCGGCGAATAGGCAACCGGTCCGAAGCGATAGCCAAGGCTGCGGATGCGGCCATGGCGCTGGCCGAATGCCAGCACCGGCACGGGCCCGCCTGCACCAGTCAGGTCAAACGGCGCAAAGGGTTCCGGAATTTCACGCGCGTTGAGAATGGGCGGATAGTCGCTGCCGGGCGGCGTCTGGAAACAATAGGCGAATTTGAGCATCACGCCATCCAGCCCCCGGCGGTCGCTCCACAGGTCCAGCCTTCGCCTCATGTTGAGCGTGATGACCCTGAGATCGTCCATGCCATGCAGCTGATCGGCGTGATCATGTGTAATGAGAACGGCATCGAGCCTGCCGATCTTCGCCACCAGCAGTTGTTCGCGCATATCCGGCGAGGTATCCACCAGCAGCCGCGTCTCCCCGTGTAATCCGCGCGCCGTGACCAGGATGGAGCAGCGCAATCGCCGGTTTTTGGGATTTTCCGGATTGCAGGCGCCCCAACATGGCGCGCCTTCACCGAGGCGCGGCACGCCTCCGGATGAACCGCAGCCCAGAATGCGCACTTCAAGCGTCATTGAGGCCGCTGCACTTTGGAGAACAGGCGGAAGAAATTGTCGGTCGTCGCCTGGGCCAATTCGTGGGACGGCACCTCCTTCAATTCCGCCAGCATCTTTGCGGTGTGCACCACATAGGCCGGCTCATTGGTCTTGCCCCGGTGCGGTACGGGCGCAAGAAAGGGGGCGTCCGTTTCCACCAGAAGCCTTTCCAGCGGCACAGTCTTGATCACGTCGCGCAAGTCGCTGGAATTCTTGAAGGTGGCTATGCCTGAAACCGAAATGTAGAGGCCGAGCTCCAACGCGGCATCGGCCAGCATCTGGGTACCGGTGAAGCAGTGGATCAGGCCGGCGAAGGCACCCTTCTCCATCTCATCGCGCAGTATCGCGATCGTGTCATTATCGGCATCGCGCGTATGAACGATCAGCGGCAGGCCCGTCTTGCGCGCGGCTGCCGCATGGAAACGGAAATTGGCCTGTTGCAGCCCGCGTGGGGAGTGTTCGTAGTAATAGTCCAGGCCCGTCTCCCCGATCCCGACCACCTTGGGATGAGCCGTCTCGCGCACCAGCGCGGCTTCGCCGTCGAGCAGCTCTTTTTCGGATTCGTGCGGATGCACGCCGACACTGCACCAGACATTTGGGAATTTGTCGGCGACCGCCCTCACGCCCGCAAAACGCTTGAGTTCGGTGCCGATGGAAAGGCAGACATCCACGCCGGCGATGCGAGCGCGTTCCACCACCTGATCCACCTGCCCGGCATAGTCGGGAAAGTCCAAATGGCAGTGACTGTCCACGAGGTAGCTGCCTTGCGTCATAGCGTTCCGCCACGTGTGACGCGGGAAAGATCGCGCGCTGCCGAAAGCACAGTCTGGCGCGGCTCGAGGTTCAGTCCCGTGGCGCGGCCGAAGCTCTGCTCGATGCGTTCGCGCAACGAGACCCAGCGCTCCAGCCCATGTACGCCGGAATGCGCCTTCGCCCTGATACGCGCCGAGAGACTCTCGACCAGAAATGCCCCGAACAGTTCCAGCCCATCCTGAATCCGGTACAACCTGTCGCCCAGGGCCAGCAGCGCGAGCAAATCGGGTTCACGAGCCTGTTCGATCAGCCGATCGGCTTCTTCGGCCAGGGCTCCGCCATCGCCAGTGGCAAGTATCAGCGCCGCGCCGATACTGCCGCCGGACAGCCTGGCCAGTGAGGCACGTTCGGTCGCCTTCATCTCCGGCAGATATTGGGCCAAAGCCTTTTCCATCAAGGCGTCATCCAACGCCCGCAAATCCAGCCGTTGGCAGCGCGAACGGATGGTGGGCAGAAGCCGGCCCGGTGTGCTGGACAGTAGCAGCAGCATGGCATCGCCCGGCGGCTCTTCAAGCATCTTGAGCAGGGCATTGGCGGCATTGTCATTCATGTCGTCGGCGGTATCGACGATCGCGACCCGCCAGCCGCCCGCACCAGAGGTCATGCCGAAGAAGTTTGAAAGCTTTCGGATCTCGTCCACCGACAACACGGTCATCAGCTTGCCGGTCTTGGGATTGATGGCGCGTTTGAGCACAAGAAGGCCGGGATGGGATTGGGCGGCCACCTGGCGCGCCGCGGCATTGTTTTCCGGAACCGTCAGGTCTTCAGGCCCGGCATCGTTCGCGCCATAGGCCAGGAGATAGCGGGCTATGCGATAAGCCAACGTCGCCTTGCCGATTCCCGGCGCACCGGTAATCAGCCAGGCGCTGGGCGGACGCCCTGCGCGCAGCGCCCGGGCAGCACGGCCCAAGGCAGCGTCCTGTCCCAGAAGGGCAAATGTCTCGCGGGGATGGGCAAATCCCTCGACGCGGTCGCTGTCATTGGGTTCGGAACCGGCGAAACGTTTTGCCATACGCCCTTATAAATCGAAACGCGCGCCGACTGCCGTGAAAATCTGCTCTGCCACCTCGTCTTCGGTTCCGGACGCGTCAATCACGCGGCAGCGGTCGGGATTGCGCCGGGCGATGTCTAGAAAAGCCTGGCGCAGTTTCTCATGGAATTGAACGCCGAATTTCTCGAAGCGGTTTTCCGCGCCCGGCCTGGCATGGGCACGCGCCAAGCCGATCTGCACGTCCAAATCCATGATCAAGGTAAGTTCGGGCGCGAAATCATCCAGCACCGCACTGTCGATGCGGCGGATGGTTTCCCGCTCCACCCCGCGACCGACACCTTGATAGGCGTAGGTCGAATCGCTGAAGCGGTCGGAGATTACCCAACGTCCATCCGTCAGTGCGGGACCGATGATGCGCGCCACATGATCGGCGCGCGCCGCATAGGCCAGCAGGGTTTCGGTGATGGGATTCCAGCGGCCGGGCTCGCCTTCCACCATCAGCTTGCGGATTTCCTCCGCACCGGGCGAACCGCCCGGCTCGCGGGTGGTGATAACGCTTATCCCTCTGGCTTGCAGTGTGCTGGCCAGGCGTTTGACCTGGGTGGATTTGCCGGTCCCTTCGCCGCCCTCAAGGGTGATGAAGCGGCCCGTCTGTCCCGCCGGAGCCATCCCCTCGTCACTTCTTCCAGAGATGCTGGACGGACTGGAACATGGCGGCAAGGAAACCCTGTTTGTCCACTGCCTGGGTGGCATAGACCGGCGCCGACAGGCCGGGGAAGTCCGGTGCGGTCACCGTCAATTCACCGACCTTCTGTCCAGCCCGAATGGGAGCGGTGAGGCCAGGATCCGGCTTGAGGACCGTCTTCATGCCGGCATGGGAATCGACCTGCATGGTCACATTCAGCGCCTTGGTCACGCTCACCGGCACATTGGGCATGTTGCCACCAGCCACGGTCACATTGCCCACCAGCTGGTTGGCGGCCACGACCGGATAAGACCGGAACTCGCGGAAGGCCATATCCATCACCCGGCCGGCTTCCTCGGCGCGTTTGATATTGGGGAAATAATCATTGTGGTACTGGGGATAGCGCAATCCGTTCAGAACAAGGATGAGGCGTTGGTTGCCCCTTTTGGCCGAGATGGTGATGCCGTAGCCGGAGGCATCGGTATGGCCGGTCTTGAGTCCATCGGCACCCGGTAGCGCGCCCAGCACCAGGTCGCGGTTGGGCTGGTGAATATTGTGCCAGACGAACTCCCGCTCGCTGAAATAGTGGTAGTAGTCCGGATAGGTGTTGATGATATCGCGCGAGAGCTTGGCAAGGTCGAGCGCGCTCATGAGCTGGCCTGGCGGGTCCGGCAGGCCGTCGGGATTTACGAAGGTGGACTGGCTAAGACCCAGGTCCTTGGCCCGCTTGTTCATCAAGTCGACAAAGCCCTCGACTGTGCCGCCGAGGGATTCCGCCACAACGACGCAGGCGTCGTTGCCCGACTGGATGATAATGCCCCGGATCAGGTCCTCGACCGGAATCCGCGCGCCCAGTTCCACGAACATCTTTGAGCCCTGCGTACGCCAGGCACGCTCGGAGACAGGGAAACTGTCGGTGAGCTTGACCCGCCCGTCCCTGAGGCGCTGAAACAGAAGTTCGATGGTCATCAGCTTGGACATGGAAGCCGGCGGCATCGGCACAAATCCGTCCTTCTGCCACAGGACCTGACCCGTCTGTGCGTCCATGATCAGACCATGTTCGGCGCTGGTTTCGATCGCGGCATGGGCCGGCCAGGCAAAAGCGGCCATGAGGGAAAAGAGCAGGAAAATACGGCGAATCATGACGTCTCCGAGTTACTGATCCACGACGATATGGGCGTCGTTGGCGCCCGCGCCGGTGATGCGGGCAAGCGCCGCATCGGCATCCGCTACAGAAGCAAGCGGCGCGCTGCGCACTCTATAAAGGGTCTGGCCACCGCGTTGAAGGGCAGAAATCCGCAAGTCCCCGCCCACCTTGGCAAGCAGCGCCTTGGCGTTCTCGATCTTGGAGAAGGCGCCAAGCTGGACATAAAGGCGGGTCACAGGCGGTACGGGAACCCGGGTCACTTGCCCGGTCGGCTGGTTGTCTGCAAACATCTCGGCCGGAATGGGTGCCGTGGGCATCTGGCGGGTCTTGCCGGGTGGTGCGACCGGAGCGCCCGGCACAATCCCCAGGGCGGCCGTGTCCACCTTGCCTGCGGGTGCCGCGGGCAAGGCATTGGCTATTGCCGGCGGGGTCTCCTGAGGCGGAGTGCCATTAATGTCGGCGCGCCCGAGATAGGTAACCCGCACCCTGGCCGTACCGGTCGCCACCACGTCCAGGAGTTCAGCCGCGCGTTTGGAGAGGTCGATGATCCGGCCCCGGGCATAGGGACCGCGGTCATTGACCCGCACGATCAGCGACTTGCCACTCTCCAGGTTGGTGACCCGCACATTGACCGGCATGGGCAGCGTCTTGTGTGCGGCGGTCAACGCATTGCCGTCGTACATTTCACCGTTGGCGGTATGGTGGCCATAGAAGGTGGGGCCATACCAGGACGCGATGCCGGTCTCGTCATAGTCTGGCTGCTCGCGAGGGTAGTACCAGATGTTGTCCACCTGATAGGGCTGGCCAATCTTGTAGACCCCGGCGCTGGGGGGAACCGTAACCGAAGGCGGCGGTGGCGGTGGCGGGGGCGGCGGAGTGGTGGTGGTACAGGCTGCGGCCGTCAGGGCCATGCCGGTCACAAGTGTCGATCTGACGGCACGCCGCATCGAATCGGGCCCGGGGTTGCGGAACGACCGTAGCGGGGTGACGAGCCGTCCGCCAAGCGGGCAAAAGGGTGCAGGGGAGCGTTTCAAGTGAAGCCCGGTACTCGGCGACACGCCAGATTCCGGACCCGCTCGACGCGGTTGCCGGTAAGGTTGCAAGCCGTTAGAGGATCGGGACCGGATGGGTGGCCGAGCGGTTTAAGGCTCCAGTCTTGAAAACTGGCGTGGCGGCAACGCCACCGTGAGTTCGAATCTCACCCCATCCGCCAGTCAAGTCTTGTATGACCCGGACACATGGGTGGCATTTTGTACCGGAGACATAAGTTACAACCTCGGGCCAAACGGGTTGTCGAGGGGCTGTAAGGTTCTCTGCTCCAAGTCGAAGTATCCCAAATCATAGTGCATGAAGGAGACGAGCCAAATACCGTCTTCGACCTCTTTGATTCCAAGGGTTTGGCCGGCAAAAACGGCTGATAGGTTGATCCTCTTCTCAGGGCTGCCTGTCACGAATTGGAAGAAGCGCGCCGGCTATGAGATACGCGGCACCATGGCCGAGTGCGTCGAGAAGTGGCTAAGCCTTCCTGATTACCAAAAGCGTGACTGCAGACTGCGGGTCGACGACCTGGGCAGCTTTGAAGGCAACGGCATCACCCGCTTGGTCAAGCGCTATGGGCTGCCTCCGCGCATGGCAGCACGGCTCGGAATGTGGGCAGCGCAGTATCTTGAGGCGATCAAGCAACGGCCGTATGAGCGCCCTGCGTCCGCCGATCCAATATCACTGGGTCACGGATCAGCTCGGGATGATGGCGACAAAGCGCCCCGGTGACGGCGCCGTACAGTTCGGCGCCCGGACAGATCGGCTGGTTAGCTGTGTCCACAATGGGACACATACTCGGTATGTCTCCAGCCGCGCGCCGTGTCGCAGGACACTGTTCTCCCGTGCAATACCCACGTCTGTTGAGGCTTAGACTGTGGGGGCGTCGGAGCAATTTGCTGTTCGGGCGGCAAGCCAGCCGCAGCCCGACGCTGCGCAGCTCCGTTGCCCAAGTGCCCGGCCCAGCTCTGTGACGCACAAAGAAGCAATGCCAGCGTGAGAGTGATCCTGACCGTTTTGTGCATGACTGAACCCCCATTTTTTCCAGAGATCACACAGCGCGCCAACTCAAAGGCCATGTCAATGAGGTCGGCCCTGGACCGAGAAAGCGGCGGCCCTAGCTCCCGGTAGCAATTCTGCGCCGGCCCGCTGTCGTTATGCGGGCACTGCCAAGCAATAGATAGATTAGGCTGAACAAGGGCCTACCTTCGAGCGCTTTCATTCGGTTACGTGGAGATAAACTTTTAGAATTGAAGGTTTGCAGATGTCAGCGAGCGCGACGAGCGAGGTCCGACGGCTGTAAGCTCTGTTTACAAAAGCAATCATAATAACGAGCTAAATTACTGAAAAACCTTGTTGGCACAGCTTTTGCTTTAGCGTTAACCCGTCTGTGACCGATGGGGGTCCGTATGCGTAGATGCTCACGTATAGGATTGGCTTCTGCGGCGTTCGCCATTTTATGTTTCGCAGGTCCGCGAACCGCACATGCGGCGCCTAGTATCTGCGACACGGTGCCAGGAAACCTGATAGCTAATTGCGGCTTTGAGGGTGGCGTCCGCACCGATACCCAGGGAGGTTTCACCAACGGCAACGTCCCGAATAGTTGGACCGTGAATACCGCGTTCGATGAGTTTTCAAGTTTCAACCTCGTTACTAACGCACCCGGCAATGTGCACAGCGGCGGCAACGCATTGCAGATTGCCGATACATCTGCTGAGCCAGCGCCAATAATTTCGCAGACGTTTGCTACAGTGAATGGAGCGACGTACACGGTGTCGTTTGACTACTTTTTTGGCGGTGGCACCGACGCGAACAGCTTCTTTGACGCGCAGATCGACGGAAGCAATAAATTTACGACCACCGATGCGTCGGCAGCATCGACCTATACGCTCGAGAGCTTTACCTTCACCGGAACCGGCTCAGACACTTTGAGCTTTACGGCTGACACCACTCCGAGCTTCTACTTTGTCGATGACGTCGAAGTAACAGGCGCCGCTAGAACCTCCGTCCCGGAGCCAGCTTCCATCGCGCTGTTCGGCGCTGGCTTCGCCGCGCTTGGAGCGATGCGCCGCCGCAAGAAGGCCAAGGCCTGATCAGTTTTACACCTAAACATAAAGCGGCGCCTCGGCGGTTCGAGGGCGTCAGGCCCTTTTCCTGTTAACTATGCTCCGTGATGCCTGCACTACCAGCGCAGCACGCTAATTCTCCGGTTTACCAACTCG
>DATKEP010000161.1:0-5531 GCA_035512055.1 Rhizomicrobium sp. | reverse complement strand
GGGAAAATAGGTGTCGGGCAGCTGCACCAGCTTCTCACTGTAGAAATGCTGGTCCTGCGGCGGTGTCACGATAGCGTCCCCGATCAGGTAATCGATGAATGCTGCGCCCGTCGTGCCGGGATAGCCCAGCCAGCTCGCCTGTACCGGCGCCGGTCGGTGAGCAAAGATCTGGAGCCGCGACAGACCGGTATGGCCGCCCAGATCGATGGCGATGTCGATCTCCATCTCCCGCAGGCGCCGGGCGATATCGTCGCTGTTTAGCGCGGCGAAGTCATGGAAACGGTCGAAGGCTCTCACCAGCCGGACGCGGATGGCGCTCTCGTCGGAAAAGCCGGTGGAGATGCCGATCACCTGGAAGCGGTTGCGGTCATGGCGTTCAATCAAAGGGGTGAGCTGGAATGCCACGGCATGCTCCCGAAAATCGGCGGAGACATAGGCCAGCCGGATGCGGTCATGGGCGTAGCGCTCGCCACGCCACAAGGGCGGCACCGGCTTGGGCGCAAGCTTGCGCGCCGTGGCTGAGGCGCAAGCCAGCTGCAGCTGCTTGTCATCGCTCAAACCCAAGAAGGTCAATGGAGGCGCCAGCATCACCGCCTGTTCGGCCGAGATCTGCGCGGCGCGGTCCCAGTCGCACAGGCTCGAGGCCACCATGGCGCGGTTGGTCAGCGCCGGCGCGTAACCGGGGTCCAGCGCCAGCACCCGATCATAGCTTTCCAGCGCCTCGCGGTGGCGCTCAAGTTCCGCCAGCACCACGCCGCGGTTGAAATGCACCGCCGCGGCGTTAGGCTGAAGCGCAAGCGCCAGGTCCAGCGAAGCAAGCGCCTCCTTATGCCTTTGCTGCTGGGAAAGTACCACGCCACGATTGTAATGAGCCTCGAAATGGCGCGGTTCGAAGGCAAGCAGGCGGTCGTAGGCCGTCAGCGCCTCGCCGAACCGCTGCGCCGCCATCAGGGCGTGGGCATAGTGGGCAAGTGCGGCCGGATCGGCCGGGTTCTTGCGGACCGCCTTGTGCAACAGGATGATGGCGTCGTCATAGCGGCCCTGCTGCGCCTTGAGAAAGCCCAGCATGTGCAACGCCGGGAAACTGCCGGAATCGGCGCGCAGCACCTCGCGGTATAGTTTCTCGGCCTGGTCCAGCCGCCCAGCGCGATGCGCCGCCACGCCCTGCTCGAACAACTGACGCAATCTTCAGATCGTCCTTAAAAGCCAGCGCACGGCCCGCTTCTGCAATTCGACATATTGCGGATTCCACATGGCATGGATGGTGTGGCCGACGGCGGTAAAGACCACCCGGCCCTTGCCATAATCATAGGCCCAGCCGGCGGGCGACTTCGTGCCGCGGCCCTCGTATGTCAGTCCGTCGAGATTTTCCGATTCCAGGATCACAAAACGCGGATCCTTGTCGTAATCGACATAATGCTGCTCGTCATTGACGATGAAGGGCCTCATCCCGGCGGTGATGGGATGGACATTCGCCGTCGCATGCACCTGGAAGGGGCGCAAGGGCGGATGGCCGAAATAGGCGCCGCCCATCACATCCCGGTAATTCTTGCTGGACAGCGAAATATGGCTGGCATTGTGCAGGGGATAGAAGCCGCCTCCATTGGAGACGAAATCCTTGACCGCCTGCCCCTGTGCTTCCGTCATCCAGGACACCGATTTGGCGGCTGGAAAGTCGCCCGCATTCTCCAGGTCCATTTCGTACGCGGTATAGGCATCCGGTCCGGAATAGCCGCCTGGCCAGATCATGCCGTCACGAAGGATCAGCAGCAGCTGGTAGGGTTTGAGCGATGCCGCCGTGAGACCGGCATAGTCGATGGTGTAGTCGATGGTGATATTCAGATCGTGGAACACCCTGTCCAGGCTCACTCGGATATAATCGGGATTGTGATAGCGGTCGCCGATCAGGGCCAGCGCGCGAGGGGTCGCGGCGCGGGCCGGGCCGATGCCAGCCAGCGCGCTCGCCGCCGTGCCCGTGACCATCAGCCGGCGGGAGAATTTTGTCCGCAAAAGTTTCATCGCTGCGCCCCTTTCTTGTTGCTATTTAATGACTGGCTTCTTGGCAGACGTTTGCCTGCCGACACCTCAGAAGCTATAGACGGGTCCTCGTTCTCTGCCTGCATACAGAATACAGGAGAGGCGACGCCCGAGAAGACAAAACAAGGATAAGGCAGGATGTCGAAAACCGGAAATCGCGGATTCTGGCTCGCGGCGGCTCTGGCTTTGGCGGGTTTCATGCTCGCGGGTTGCGACAACAAGCCGGCAAGCTACAGTTACACCGGCGGGGTGGCCGATGGTTGGCCGGTCTGGGGCCATGGGTCCATGGGCCAGCGGTATAGTACCAACACCCAGATCACACCGGAAAATGTGAAGGATTTAAAAGTCGCCTGGGTTTATCGCACCGGCGACCTGTCCGAGCCCGGCAAGCAAGCCGACCTGGCCTTCGAAGCCACGCCGATCCTGGCCAATAACTCGCTCTATCTCTGCTCGCCCCGAAGCCGCATCGCTGCGCTGGACCCCACCACCGGCAAACAGAAATGGATGTTCGACGCTCATCCCGACATCTATGGCGCCACCGTCATCACTTGCCGCGGCGTGTCCTACTGGCAGGACACCCAATCAACAGGCGTTTGCGCCAAGCGCATCTTCGCCGGCACCATTGACGGCAAGATGTGGGCGCTCGACGCCGACACCGGCCGGCCCTGCGATGGCTTTGGCGACCATGGCAAGGTCGATCTGCATGAAGGCCTTGGCTACATCGAAAAGCCCGGCCTGTGGGGTATTTCATCCGCGCCCACCATCGTGGGCGACAAGGTGATCACCGGCTCCAAGATCATCGACTTCCACAATACCGACATGCCCGGCGGCGTCGTGCGTGCGCTTGATGCACGCACTGGCAAGGTCGTGTGGGCCTTCACTGGAGCCCCGCCCGACCAGCCCCAGGGCGACGCCCAGCATTATCCACGCAGCGCCCCGAATGTGTGGGCGCCCATGTCGGTCGATGCAGCGCGCAAAGTGATCTACTTGCCCACGGGCACGCCGCAAGTGGATGCCTATGTCGGCAAGGGCGACTGGGATTATTACGGCAGTTCCGTTGTCGCGCTGAACACCGACACGGGCCAGGTGGTCTGGCACTATCAGCTCGTGCACAAGGACATTTGGGATTACGACACGCCGTCCCAACCGCTTCTGTTCGATTACAAGGCGCCCGACGGCAAAACGATTCCCGCGCTCGCCCAGGCCACCAAGATGGGCTGGATCGTCGTGCTAAATCGCGAGTCCGGTGCGCCAATCTTCCCGATCAAGGAAACACCGGTTTCCACCGGCGGCCTGCAAAAGGGATTGTCGCCGACACAGCCGATTCCGGAATTGCCCGAACACGAAGTCCGGATCACCAAATTTCAGGACTCCGACATTTTCGGTTTCGCCCTGGTCGATCGTTGGGATTGCCTCAGGCGCTTTCACGCCCTGATCAATGAGGGCATCTTTACGCCCTATTATGCCAAGTCGAGCGTCGACTATCCGATCAGCCTGGGTGGCATGGACTGGGGTGGGCTCACCTATGACCCCGATCGCAATATCCTGGTCGTGAATTCAACCAACATCCTGGGCGCGCATCACCTGGACCCGCACAAGGGCTCTGATGGCTATTCGCCGCTGATCGGCACGCCTTACCGCCAGGTTTATGACGATGTGATGTCCATCTTCGGCGCGCCTTGTAACGCGCCGCCATGGGGCCGTCTCACCGGCATCAACATGACGACGGGCAAGAAGGTCTGGGAAGTGCCCTTGGGAACCACGCGTGACGAAGCGCCCTGGCCGTTATGGTTTCAACTGGGCGTGCCAAACCAGGGCGGAGCGATCACCACGGCTTCTGGCCTGACCTTCATCGCCGCCACAACAGACCGCTATTTCCGGGCATTTGAAACGGCGACGGGCAAGGAATTGTGGCGCGAGTCTCTTCCAGCTGCCGGTCAGTCCATGCCGATGACCTATCGGCTCGACAGCAACGGCAAGCAATATGTCGTGCTGGCGGCGGGCGGCCACTCCGCGCTACAGAACCGGCAGGGCGACTATGTCATCGCCTATGCCCTGCCCTGAGGGAATGATGGAGCCATTAGAACAGCCGCTGAATTCGGCGCCCGTGCAGAATCTGGCGCCGACCACCTTGCGCGCCCATGTCGTCAAGATGCTGTCGGCGGGAATCCTTTCCGGCAAGTACAAGCCGGGCGACCGGCTGAACGAAAGCCAGATCGCGCGCGAGCTCAATATCAGCCGTATCCCGGTGCGCGAGGCGCTGTCCCAGCTTCATGAACAGGGGTTGGTGCAGAACCGCGAGCGCCGCGGCATGTTCGTCACCAATATCGGGGCGGAGGAGGTACTTCAGATATCATCGCTGCGCATCATCCTCGAGACCGAGGCGCTCCGCCTGGCCAAGACGCGCATGACGCCGGAGATATTGGACCAGCTGGAAAGACTGATGGAGCAAATGGACAGCTGGAACGGAACTCTGCTGGAAGCGGCTGCTCTCGACCTGGAATTTCACCGTACGTTTTGGAAGGCGGCCGGCAATCCCTATCTGGAGCGGGCGCTGAATGCGCTGATGGTGCCGCTATTTGCCCAGAAGACGCTGGAACATGTGACCAAGGACGTGCGGCGCTGGCGTCTTAGCCATCACCGGATGCTGCTGGACGCGGTGACGGGCCGGTCGCAAGACGATCCCCAGGAGGTGCTTCTGAGCCACATGCGCATGTCCTATACGGAACCGGAGCGCTACTCGACCCTGGCCCGTAAGCTATCCTGAAAATTGAGCAATCTCGCAAATGCAAAGAGAGAGAAATCTCCCCGCGCGCGCGTCAGCGCCCCTGGATGGGGCGGTGGCCATAGCAGCGCTTGCGATGCGAAGGCCGGGGGGGAACTTTGCTGCGCCCTGTTGTCGCTTGGCAAAAAAGCGGCGCCGCACCTAGAGTATATTGTCTACAGAGCTGGGGACGTCGAACCTCCGCCTGAGGCAAGGATCACCGGAGGATGACAATACCTATGACCACAAAGTCCATTCTGCTGTCCGGTGCGGTGGCGCTGGCCTTTCTGGTTCCCGCATCGGCGCAGACCGCCAAGGACTATGCGCGCTATGCCCAATGGCCGGCGCCGCGGGCGCAAGGCCAGAATGTCAATGGCATGCACATCTTCCTGTTCGGCGGCCTCAAGAGCCACGGTCCCGGCGCGCATGACTATCCCTATTGGCTGGACACCTGGTCCAAGCTCCTGACCGCCCACGGTGCGGTGGTCGATGGCGGCCTGTCTTTTCCCAGCCAGGAACAGCTCGAAAAGTCCGATGTCGTGATCATCTACAAGGGCGACGCCGGTTACATGACGCCCGAGCAGCGCGCGCGGCTTCAAGCTTATGTGAAGCGCGGCGGCGGCCTGGTGACATTCCATGATTCGCTTTGCGGTCCCGATCCCGCCGACATGGCGACGCTGGTGGGCGCCGGCAAGAAGCATGGCGAGGTCAACTACACCTGGACCGCGAC
>DATKEP010000160.1:0-44718 GCA_035512055.1 Rhizomicrobium sp. | reverse complement strand
AGTGGGCGATATGAGCAACGACCAAAATCCGATGTCTCCCCCCGCTGAGCGCCGGCCCAAGCCTCGCAGGCGAGTTCTGCTGAAGGGCATTGTTACCTATGGCAATGGTACATTCAGTTTTGATTGTGTATTTCGCAATCTGTCGGAAACCGGCGCCCGGATCGACGTTGGGAACAATTCACAAATCCCTTCGACCTTCCACCTGATCAATGTCCGCGACAGTGTCGTCTATAAGGCAAAGCAGGTCTGGCACAGGGGTACAGAGGTCGGGGTTTCGTTCGAGGAGACAGTCCCCCTGTCAGCCATAACTGATCCAGGGCTTGGATACTTGAAAAAGCTATGGCTGGCGAAGGCGTCCCACTAAGTGGGGCGCCGCTTGACGCGCCCGCACTCGAGGTAATCGTCAAAAGCGATTTTCGGAAACCGGCGCGAAAGAGGAAGGGATATAGCCATCTTCTTACGGTGCCCGTTTCCGGCCCCCACCGGCACCCTGCCCAGTCTTTTGGATGCCTGCGACGGCGCGGATACAGTATGACCTGAAGCGGCGGCCCTAGCTCCTGGCAGCAATTCTGCGCCGAGACCCGTAAGGATTGCTTACACTTCAACGGCGCTCGTTACTTAACTTGTTGATTTCGCTGCGCTCCAAAACTAGCACGATTTATGCTTTACTGGTCCTGGTGCTAGTTCATGGAACGTGGCGTGAAACTAATGCTGGGATATCAACGCGGTTCGGGGGCGCTCGTGGTTGCCGTCGCGGCCGCCTTAACGATGTCGCAGGCGCAGGCCGCCAACATCATCACCTTCGACAACAATGCCACCAGCTGCGGGGGCTCGACCCTGTGCAGCACCAACGGTACCACGGGATACAGCGGAACGAACGCCTTCGACGTCACGACGATCAACCAGTGGTTCCAGTATGACGGGGTGGACGGCTTGTCCCACATTGCCGGGCAAGTGGCCCAAGACAATGGCGCCGCGTCATTCCTTGTTACCAACAACACAGGCAGCACCCTGACGGGATTGTCGCTGACCTTGACAGATATTTTCAATGCAGCAGCGAGTCCTCCCGTGAACTTTCAGGCGGGCAAAGGTGCCGGCGGCACTGGCACGTCCTTCGAAGCTCTGAGCGGACCGGATTTCGTGAGCTGCACAAACGGGGCCGCAGGCAATGGTTTTCCCTGCTACTCCACAGCCGGCCAGGCCGCGGCTAATTTCTCTGCGGGTACCGTGACCTATACCTTCGGCGGGTACAGTATCGCGTCTGGCGCCGATTTCCTCATTACCCTTGCCTCGTTCGATACTGAGGGCGCCAATTCCACCGACATCTTCCCCACGCCCACGCCGGTTCCAGAGCCCTTCACGCTCTCACTCTTCGGTGCAGGTCTCGCTGGCGTGGCCGCCCTACGCCGCCGCAAGAAGAAGGCGACTTAACCGCTTCTTAACCCCCGAAAACCGGGATTGGCAGATTATTCCTGGTTAACACATTGGAAACGCGTGGCTGGGATGATCCCTGCCATGAAAGACAGAATTTCCGCCATAACACGGGGTCTTCTGACCCTTTCTGTTTTATTTGTCTGCGCCACGCTGGGCGCAGGCCTTGCCCTGTTTACCGGCTGGCCGGTGGCGATTTTGTCCGGGCTTCTCGGCTTTGTCTTCGTGCAGCAGGTGCTGGCGGGCTTCGGGCGCCGCCGCGACAAGCGCAATGTGGCCAAGGAACTCGCCCATCTGAGAAAGGGCCATCTGGAATTCGAGACCGCGCTGCATGAGACCCGCGCGCACCTGGGCGAGATCAGCGGCCAGTTCGAACAGCGTGGCCTGGCTCAGGAAAAGAAAATCGTTGCGGAACTGAAAGTGCTGGAAAGCCTGATGCGCGATTTTGCCGGGAGGATTTCCCACAGTTCCGCCTCCGTGCCGCATGAAGCCCCCCGGCCCCAGCGCGGGCCGGCCTCGGCCTATCTCGACAGCATGGGCGAGAAGGGCCAGCTGCTCGAGACCATCCGCTCGTCGCTGGAAGAAAATCGCGTCGATCTCTATCTGCAGCCCATCGTCAGCCTGCCGCAGCGCAAGCTGCGCTATTACGAAGCGCTGTCGCGCCTGCGCGACAAGAACGGTCAGATCATCATGCCCGCCCAATATATGCAGGTAGCGGGCCAGGCCGGGTTGATGAGCGTGGTAGACAATCTCCTGCTCTTCCGCTGCGTGCAGATCGTGCGCCGGCTGACCCAGAAGAGCCGCGATATCGGAATTTTCTGCAACATCTCCGGCGACACCCTGACCGACAAGGAGTTCTTCCCGCAGTTCCTCGATTATATGCGCGTCAACAAGGACCTGGCCGGCCAGATCGTCTTCGAATTCAGTCAGGAATCCGTGAACAAGGCGGGGCTGGAAGGCGAACGCAATCTCACCACCCTGGCCAATATGGGCTTTGCGCTCTCGATGGACCATGTCGAGACGCTGGCGCTGGATTTCCTCAGGCTGAAGGCGATCGGTTTCCGGCACCTGAAAGTGCGCGCCAATACGATGTTGCGCGGCATGAACAACGCCGGGGCGGCAGTCGCGGCCGAGGATTTCAAGAAGCTTCTCACCCGCCACGGTCTCAACCTGATCGCCGAGCGCGTCGAGGACGAAAAGACCGTGGTCCAGCTACTGGACTATGCGGTGGACTATGCGCAGGGCTATCTCTTCGGCGAACCGCGCGCGGTGCGCGAGGATTCGCTCAAGCCGATCAGCGCGCTCGATGCCGCCCCGGTCGTTCCCTTCAAGCGGGCTGGCTGATCTCTCTGGCAACAGTTTTGCGACGGGCAAGCGCCTTTTCGTAGCATTGACGGATGGTCGCGGCGCGTGCCACGCCTTTCGCCATGCTTCCCCGCCTGATTTCCGGTCTCTCCGAAATTGCGACTCACCACGACGCGCTGATCTGCGACGTCTGGGGCGTGGTGCATGACGGGTGCCGCCACCATGCGGCAGCCGCCGAAGCGCTCTATCGCTTCAAGGACAGGCACGGACCGGTGGTGCTTCTGACCAATGCGCCTCGCGTGCCGGCCGAGGTTCAGGCCCAGTGCACCAGCTATGGTCTGCCGCCCGATTGCTATGATGCCATCGTCTCGTCGGGCGGCGCGGCGCGCGAGGAATTGGCGCGGCGCTCTGCCAAGGGCACGCTGCCACTTTATTATATCGGTCCCGACCGGGACCTGCCGATGATCGCAGGTCTCGATATTGCCCGTGTGGGAATCGCGGAGGCGGAGGTTGCGCTGGCCATCGGGCTGCGTGACGACATGTCCGAGACGCCAGACCAATATGGCGATGAGTTGAAGGCGATGCGGGCCAGGGGGCTCGTGATGCTTTGCGCCAATCCCGATCTGATCGTGCATCGGGGCGAGCGGCTGGTTTATTGCGCGGGGTCGCTGGCCCAGGCCTATGAGGATCTGGGTGGGCCGGTGATCTATTATGGCAAGCCCCACCGCCCGATCTATGATTCGGCACTGGCTGCCGCTGGCAAGCCCAAGCGTCCGCTGGCCGTGGGCGACGGCTTGCTCACCGACATCAGGGGCGCCAATCGGGCGGGGCTCGAGGCCCTCTTTATCGCCGACGGGGTTCATGGCGAAGAAACCCGGCCCTATACTGCCACACATATGGAGGCCCTGTTCACCCGCTTTGGGGCCGAGGCCAGCGCCGTCACACGCGCGCTTAAATGGTGAGGCGATGACGACGGTCTATCTCGACGAGCTCAAACCCGGCATGTCGGCCACGATGGACAATACCGTCACCGAACGGCACATCCAGCTGTTCGGTGAGGCCACGGGGGACATGAACCCGGTCCATTTCGACGAGGACTATGCTCGCAAGACTATATTCCGCGGCCGGGTGGCGCACGGGGCTCTCTCCGTGGGATTCATCTCTGCGGTGATGGGTACAAGATTGCCAGGCGAGGGCACGATATTCGTTTCTGCCTCCATCGTGTTCAAGACGCCCGTCCGCATCGGCGACACTGTCACCACCATCTGCACCGTGCGCGAAGTGACTGGGCGTGAAGCCATCATGGATTGCGCCTGCAAGGTGGGCGACCGGCTGGTGCTGGAGGCCGAGGCGCGGGTGTTGGTGCCCAAGCGGCCGGCGCCAAAGGATCAAGGTTGAGGATCTTCCGGCATTTCGACGATGTACCGCCCGGATTGCGCGGAGCGGTCGTGGCGATCGGCAATTTCGACGGCGTGCATCGCGGCCATCGCGCCCTGATCGCGGAGGCCAAGATGCAAGCCGAGGCTCGGCGCAGTCCTTTGACAGTGCTGACTTTCGAGCCGCATCCGCAGGAATATTTCCGTCTGCTTCATCAAGCGGGCGGGCAAGCGCCCGCGGGGCCGGAATGTTTCCGGCTGACGCCCCTGCGCACCAAGGCGCGGCTCCTGTCCGATCTGGGCGTGGACGCACTGTTCGCGCTGACCTTCGATGGCGAGATGGCGCGGCGGACACCGGAAGATTTTGTGTCGAATGTGCTTGTCGCGGGGCTTGGCATTTCGGGCGCAGTGGTCGGCCATGATTTCGAGTTCGGCCAGAAGCGTGCCGGCAACCTGGCCACGCTTTCCTATATGGGCGAGATGGAAGGTTTCAGTGTCACCGCTTTCGACACCGTGACGGCCTCCGGTGATGAGAAGATTTCCTCCACCTTGATCCGCCGCTTGTTGAAGGAGGGCAGGACGGAAGAGGCGGCGCGCCTCCTGGGTCATCCCTGGGCGGTGGAGGCCCGTGTCGAGCATGGTGACGCGCGCGGGCGCAAGATGGGATTTCCCACGGCCAATATGCATCTCGGTCACTGCCTGGCACCGGCCTTCGGGGTCTATGCCGTGCGGGTCAATATCCTGGAGGGCGACCGCGCCGTGGCGCGCCATGACGGCGTCGCCAATTTCGGCATCCGTCCGATGTACCAAGTCGAGGTGCCCCTGCTGGAAACCCATCTGTTCGACTTCGACGGCGACCTGTATGGCAAATACCTGTCGGTCGAACTGATCCGCTATATCAGGCCCGAAGCGAAATTCCCCGATCTTGCGGCGCTGATCGCACAGATCGGGGGCGATGCTGCCAGGGCACGGGAAATATTGGCAAAAACCGCCTAGCAGGCCGCCCTAGTGGACGGGTCCGGCACCCCCTGTTAGAAGCGTGCCCCCATGTCCCAAAAGTCCGATAAGCCTGACTCGCTCCCCGATTACCGCGCGACGCTGTTCCTGCCCGCGACCGACTTTCCCATGAAAGCGGGTCTGCCGGAGGCGGAGCCGAAATGGCTGGCGCGCTGGGCAGAGATGGACCTTTACGGGAGAATGCGCGCCCGCGCCAAGGGCAGGTCACTGTTCATTCTTCATGACGGGCCGATCTACGCCAACGGCGACATCCATTCCGGCACTGGCCTCAACCACATCCTGAAGGACTTTGTGGTGCGCAGCCAGGGCATGTTGGGCAAGGATGCGCCCTATATCCCCGGCTGGGACTGTCACGGACTGCCGATCGAATGGAAGGTCGAGGAGAAGTTCCGCGAGGAAGGCAAGGCCAAGGACGAAATCCCCAAGGATGTGCTGCGGCGCGAGTGCCGTGCCTTTGCCGCCCATTGGCTGAATGTGCAGCGTGCACAAATCCAGCGGCTGGGCCAGATCGGCGATTTCGAACATCCCTACACCACCATGACCTTCAAGGCGGAAAGCGTGATCGCGCGCGAGGCCATGAAGTTCGTGGAGAATGGCCTGCTCTATCGCGGCTTCCGCCCGGTGATGTGGTCGCCGGTGGAGAAGACCGCGCTGGCCGACGCCGAGGTCGAGTATCACGAAAAAACCTCGCCCACGATCTATGTGAAGTTTCCGCTGGTGAATTCGTCGCCAGAACTGGCGCATACGTTCATTGTGATCTGGACGACAACGCCCTGGACCATTCCGGGCAATCGCGCTATCGCCTTCTCCCCGGACATCTCCTACGGCCTCTACCGAATCTCGGACGCCGCCGATGGATCATTGGCGCGCATAGGCGAGAATCTTCTTCTGGCCGATACGCTGGCAGAGCAGGTCGCCAAGCATGCCAAGATGATGCTGTCGCGGGTTCGCACTCTGACCAATGAGGAACTCAAAAGCCTTGTAGCGGCGCATCCCTTGCGCAGTCTCGGATACAGTTTCGACGTGCCCGTATTGCCGGCCGGATTCGTCACTGCCGAAACCGGCACCGGATTTGTCCACAACGCGCCCGGCCATGGTGAAGACGATTTCGAGCTGATGCTGGGGCAGGACCGCGATTATCCGAAGCTGAATCCCGACGCCTTCAGCCTGGTGCAGCCGGACGGCTCCTACGCACACCATGTTCCGGCATTTGCCGGCAAGCGCATTCTCACGCCGGAGGGCAAGGACGGCGACGCCAATGGCGCGGTGATCAAGGAATTGATCGCGCATGGAAAGCTGCTCGCCAAGGGCACGCTGCGCCATTCCTATCCGCACAGCTGGCGCTCCAAGGCGCCGGTGATCTTCCGTGCCACACCGCAATGGTTTGTCGCGATTGATAAACCCTTTATGGACGGCAAGACCCTGCGTGAGCTGGCGCTGAAAGCGATCTCGGAAACCAAATGGTACCCGGCGCGCGGGGCCAATCGTATCGGCGCGATGGTGGAAAGCCGGCCCGACTGGGTGTTGTCGCGCCAGCGCGCCTGGGGTGTGCCTCTGGCCATCTTTGTGGACAAGAAGACCGGCGATGTCCTGAACGATCCCGTCGTCTTCAAGCGCATCGAACAAGCCTTCGAAGGGGAAGGCGCCGATGCCTGGTTCACCTCTCCTGCTGCGCGTTTCCTGGGGGTGGGCCGTAATCCGGACGATTATGAGCAGGTTACCGACATTCTGGACGTCTGGTTCGATTCCGGCTCGACCCATGTCTTCGTGTTTGAACACCCGATCGACGCCAACTGGCCCAGGGCCGAGCGCGCCGATCTTTATCTGGAAGGCTCCGACCAGCATCGTGGCTGGTTCCAGTCGTCGCTGCTTGAAAGCGTCGGCGCGCGAGGTCACGCGCCCTATCGCGGCGTGCTCACCCACGGCTTTGTGTTGGACGAGCAAGGCCGCAAGATGTCCAAAAGTCTGGGAAATACGCTCGCTCCCCAGGTGATCTCGGAAAGGAATGGCGCCGAGATCCTGCGCCTGTGGGCGGCGTCCTCGGATTTCACCGAAGACCTGCGCATCGGCCAGGACATCATCAAGGCCAATGTCGAGGCCTATCGCCGCCTGCGCAATACCGTGCGATTCATGCTGGCGAACCTGTCAGGCTTCAGCGAGAAGGAGCGTATCGGTTACGCCCAGATGCCGGAGCTGGAGCGCTTCATGCTGGCAAGGCTCGCCGAGCTGGATGCCATCGTCGCCGCGGCCTACGAGAATTTCGATTTCGGACTGGTCAATTCGACTCTGTTCAACTTCTGCACCAACGATCTGTCGGCCTTCTATTTCGACATCCGCAAGGACGCGCTCTACTGCGATCCTGCTCCTGCCCCCCGGCGCAGGGCGACCCGCACGGTCACGGATGAAATTTTCCGCCGAATCGTCACCTGGTTTGCCCCCATCCTCTGTTTCACCATGGAAGAGGCCTGGACGACACGTTTCCCCGATGACAGCGTGCATCTGCACGACTTCTTCGCCACGCCGGCGGAGTGGAGCAATCCTGGTCTGATCAAGAAATGGTCGCGCATCCGCGAGCTTCGCCGGGTGGTGACAGGCGCGCTCGAACTGGCGCGCGCCGACAAGCATATTGGTTCCTCGCTCGAGGCCGCGCCCGTGCTCGTCGTCACCGATGCCGCCGACAAGGCTCTCTTCGACACGATCGATCTGGCGGAAGTCGCCATCACGTCAATGGCCAGCGTGGAACTGTCTTCCGACCTCGCAGACCTCTATGTCATTCCCGAAATCAGGGGCGCGGCCGCCAGATTCGTCAAGGCCGACGGCGGAAAGTGTGCGCGCTGCTGGCGCGTGCTTGAGGAAGTGGCGCGCCATCCCCACACCCAGCTTTGCGACCGCTGCACTGATGCGGTGGGTGCCCAGGAGCCGGCATGATGGTTAGCGCACACAGGGGGCTTGAGCCACGGGAGGTCGGATTGGTTGCCGCCGCGCTCGCGCTGGTCGCCGACCAGGGCTTTAAACTTTTCATGCTCTATGGCGCGGGCTTTATTCATATGCCTCCGGGCGAGTCGGAGCCGGTATTGCCGTTTTTTAACCTGGTGATGGTCTGGAACCCGGGTATTTCCTATGGCTTGTTTCCAGCTTCCAGCGCGTGGGGCACGGCCGTCCTGGTGGTCGTAGACATCCTTGCGGTGGCCGGGCTGAGCTGGTGGCTATGGGGCTCGACCAGCCGCGCCTTGACCGCCGGTTTCGGCCTGATCATCGGGGGCGCGCTGGGGAACCTGATCGACCGGCTGGTTTATGGCAAGGTGGCCGACTTTTTCCACTTTTACGGCTTCGGCTATGACTGGTATGTGTTCAATATAGCCGACCTGGCGATCACGCTGGGGGCGATGGCCATCCTGTACGATGTGCTTCAACCGCAGTCGCCGCAGGGGCAGACCCCGCAGGATAGGGGCCATGAGGTTTGAGATGAAACTGTTGACCACCATTCTGGCCCTAAGTCTGGCCAGTGCCACGTTGAGCGGTTGTGACTCGTTGCGCAAGGCGGCAGGCCTGAACAAAAAGTCGCCGGACGAATTTGCCGTCACCACCAAGGCACCGCTGGTGATCCCGCCCGATTTCAGCTTGCGTCCGCCGCTTCCCGGCGCGCCGCCCACTAACACGCTTGATCCTTCCAGCAACGCGGAGGTGGCGCTGTTCAACAATACTGCCGATCCGCAGACCGTGGCCGCTGGCATGCGTGGCAATTACACGCCGGCCGAGAAGATGTTCTTGGCCAATGCCAAGGCAGCGAATGCCGATCCCGGCATCCGCGCGCGGCTCAACGCCGACCAGCGTGCCGCCATCCAGAATGCCGATCGCAGCTTCACGGATCGCATTCTCAGCAGCCGCGCCACGCCCGATAACGGCAAGCCGGTCAATGCCGATGCCGAAGTCAACAAGGGCCGCAAGGCGAGCACTCCAAAGAAAGAGAGCGGCGGCTGGTTTGACTGGTTCTAGGATCGCATTGCTCGCCGGCGCCGGCCTGGTCACCGCGGCGGTGATGGTCATGCCGCTTGCCGGTTTGGCGGCGTCGGCCACTTCTGCCGATCGCGCGAAACTTTCCGCGCCGGCGCCCGTCAATCCCCGCCAGACCGGCAACAACACCTTTCAGTTCGCGCTGGGCAACGGCATGCAGGTACTGGTGATCCCCGATCACCGGGCGCCGGTCGCCACCCAGATGCTGTGGTTCAGGGTCGGCGCGGTCGACGATCCGCCGGGCCTTTCCGGCATGGCACACTTCTTCGAGCATATGATGTTCCGCGGCACCAAGCTGGTGCCGGACGACGCCTTCTCGCAAACCGTTGCCAAGAATGGCGGCGAGGACAATGCCTTCACCGACCACGACTACACCGCCTTCTACGAACAGATCGCCAAGGACCGCTTGCCGCTTGCGATGAAGCTGGAGGCTGACCGGCTGGCAAACCTGGACCTGTCCGATTCCCATGTCGGGCCGGAACGCGATGTGGTGCTGGAAGAGCGCCGGATGCGGGTGGACAATCAGCCCCAGTCGCTGATGAACGAACAGATGCTGGCGGCGCTGCATCTGTCCCATCCTTATGGCCGGCCGGTGATCGGCTGGGCCGACGAAGTGCGACGCATTGACCGGTCCACGGCGCAGGATTTCTACGACCATCACTACGCACCCAACAATGCGGTCCTGGTGATCGCCGGTGATGTGACGCCCGAAGAAGTGCGCAAGATGGCACAGGACGCTTACGGCAAGGTGCCGGCGCGCGAACTCGCGCCCCGGTCGGAATTTGCCGAGCCGCCGCGGCTTGCCGAATCCCGCATGGTGATCACCCGTGCCGACGCCAAGGTTCCGCTGTTCGACCGCATCTACCGGGTGCCGTCCTATGCGCAAGGCATGCCCGGCCAGGCGGAAGGGCTTGAAACTTTCGCCCAACTGCTGGGAGGTGACCAGACATCCTTGCTGTACCGCGTGCTGGTCGAACAGAAGAAACTCGCCACCGATGCCGGCGCGAATTATGACGGCGACGTGCGCGATGCCGGCGAATTTTCGGTCTATGCCGTGCCGCGCCCGGGCGTAAGCCTCGAGACGTTGGAAAAGGCAGTGGACCAGGTGCTGAACGTCAGCGCGATTGCACTGCCGGGCGACATCGAACTCAATCGCGCCAAGACCCAGCTGGTAGCCGGCGTCATCTATCGCCGCGACAGCCAGTTCGCCCTGGCATCCGCCTATGGCCAGGCGCTGGCGATCGGGCTGACCGTGGATGATGTGAACGAGTGGCCGGGACGCATCCGCGCCGTGAGCGCAGAGGGTGCGCGCAAGGCGGCCCAGACGCTTCAGCGCAAGCAGTCGGTCACCGCCTATCTGATTCCGGGAGCGAGCAAATGAAACGCTTCCTGGCGGCACTAGCCCTGACTGCGTTTGCCAGCCTGCCGGCGCTTTATTTGCTGGCGCCGGTCCCGGCGCGAGCGGCCAACATCCAGAACATCGATCTGGGCAGGAACGCCGAAGTCTGGTTTGCCGAAGACCACACCGTCCCCATCGTCTCGTTCAACATCTCCTTGCCGGCGGGCTCGGCCTATGACCCTGCCGGAAAAGCAGGGCTGGCCAGTTTTGCCGCCTCGATGATGGATGAAGGCGCGGGCGGGCTGGATTCCAAGGCCTTCCACGAGGCGCTCGCGAACCGCGCCATTTCTTTCAACGCGCGCGCCGAGCGTGACTATGTGGTGATCACCGTCACCACGCTCAAGGAAAATGCCCCGGAAGCGATGCATCTTTTGCAGCTGGCGCTGACGCGGCCGCGTTTCGAGGCCGAGGCGCTCACCCGCGTGCGTGCCCAGATCATCCAGTCCCTTCAACAGGACCAGGCGGAGCCGCCCCGGGTGGCCAGCCGCGCCTTCATGCGCGATTTTTTCGGCGATCATGCCTATGCTCATCCGGTCGCCGGCGAGATCAACAGCGTTTCCTCGGTAACGGCGACAGATCTGCGCAATTTCGCCCGCAGCCACTGGACCAAGTACGGCCTCAAAGTCGCCGTCGCCGGTGACATCACGGGGCCGGCGCTGGCCAGGCTTCTGGGCGATACCTTCCTTCCGGTATCGGGCGCGATGCCTGCGGCATTGCCAAATGTCGGCCGGCTGGGGGCGCCGGGCGTGCATGTGGTTCCGCTTCCGGTGCCGCAGCCCAGCGTCTATTTTGGACTCCCCGGCATCATGCGCCATGACCCGGACTTCATTACCGGCTATGTCGGCAATTACGTGCTGGGCGGAGGCGGATTCTCCTCGCGGCTGATGGATGAAGTGCGCGTCAAGCGGGGCCTCACCTATGGCATATCCACGTCACTGACCTCCTACAACAAGGCGAGTGTCATGGTTGGATCGGTTGCAACCCGCGCGGACGCGGTGCGCCAGACCATACAGGTGGTCAGGGACACGCTGGCGGAGTTCGCCGCCAACGGCCCAACCCAGCAGGAACTGGACGACGCCAAGACATATCTGACCGGGTCCTTTCCTCTCGCTTTTGCTTCCAATAGCGGCACGGCTTCGCAACTCGGCACATTCCAGCGGCAAAATCTGGACGTCGGCTATGTCGCCCGCCGCAATGCGCTGATTCAGGCGGTAACCCTTGCCGACGTAAAAAAGGTGGCCAAACGCCTTTACGATCCGGCGCGCCTGACCGTGGTAATCGGCGGCAGTCCTGCGGACGCACGGGCGCCGCAATATCCGGTTCCACTGCCGCCCGGCAACCCCCCTCGGCCGCCACAACCGCCAGCCGGCGCCGCTGCGGCCCAGGCTTCGGATGCCGCAAGCCAGGGTGTGATGCCGGCGCCAAGACCCGCAAACAAGCCCCTGGCTGGTCCGCTAACCACGCCGAAAACCGCCAAAAAGCCTTGAAACCCGTTGATGGTTGGCGGGGTCAGGCCCTCGAATTCGAAATTTGCGTGATTTCCCGATCCGATTTCAGGCAAATTTCGATATCAATGGTGTGCGAGCTGCCAAACCGCGACGCTTAAGGCGCTATCCGAAACCCGCCCGATAGAGTGAGCCCCATGCCTTCATCGCAACCTTTTTCCGTCAATCTGGATCTGGCCTTATCTGGCAAGGGCGCCGTTCCGCGCGAAGCTTATGAATTGGCACTCGCCAACAGCAGTTCCGCGCTGAACTGGCTGCGCGAACAGCATGCCGGCAAGACATTGGAACTTCTGGGCATCCCCACCGCGACCGCCGACCTGCGCGCCGCGGCCAAACAGGCGGCTGCGCTCAAAGGCTTCGCCACCGTAGCGGTTCTGGGAATTGGTGGTTCCAGCCTGGGCGGGCAGGCGCTGACGGCATTGCGCAAGGTGACGAGGCCTTTTGTCGAATTCCACGACAATCCGGATCCCTTTGCATGGGCCAGGGCGCTCAATCGTTTCGACCTCAATAAGACCCACTTCATTGCCATCTCGAAGTCGGGGGGCACCGCGGAAACCCTGATGCAGGTCCTGACCGCCACAGACGCGCTGGAAAAGCTGGGCGTCAAACAGCTCAAGAAGCATTTCACGATCATCACCGAGCCGCACAAGAGCGCACTTGCCGACTTCGCCGATTCCATCGGGGCGGTGAAACTCGACCATCCGACCGGCGTGGGCGGCCGTTATTCGGTTCTCACCATGGTGGGCGCACTGCCGGGCCTGGTGATGGGACTGAATTTCAAGCAGCTGCGCGCGGGCGCACAGGCCGCGCTGGAACAAGTGCTGATGGCCAAGTCGCCGGCCGACGCACCCGCGGCCATTGGCGCGGCGCTGCATCAGGCGTTGGCCCGGAACAATCGCCTCGCCACCACCATTCTTTGGCCGTACACGGATGATCTTGCGGTGTTCGGCGGCTGGTGGCGCCAGCTCTGGGCCGAGAGCCTGGGCAAGGATGGCCAGGGTTCGACGCCGGTGTCGGTGCTGGGACCGGTGGACCAGCACAGCCAGCTCCAGCTGTTTCGCGACGGTCCGGGAAACGCGCTGTTCACGCTGGTCTCGGTGGACACCAAGGGCAAGGGTCCGACCGCGCCGAAGGCGCGCGCCAATGCGCTTGGGCTAAAATATCTCGCGGGGAAGAAATTGGGCGACCTGGTGGATGCGGAGGCGCGTGCCACCGCCCAGACCCTGTTCAAGAATGGCCGCCCGGTGCGTCAGATCCATCTCGCCAAGGTGGATGAGTTCCATCTGGGTGCGCTGATGATGCATTTCATGCTGGAGACCATCATCATGGGCAAATTGATGGGCGTGGATCCCTTTGATCAGCCTGGGGTCGAAGAGGGCAAGGTACTGGCGCGGCAGTATCTGGCGCAAAAGTGATGGCGATCCGACGGCTTTCCGAAGGCACGGTCAATCGCATCGCCGCCGGCGAAGTCGTCGAGCGGCCGGCCGCCGCGGTCAAGGAATTGGTCGAAAATGCGATGGATGCTGGCGCCACCCGCATCACTATCGCGGCTGCCGCCGGGGGCGCCGAGCTGCTTCTGGTGGAAGATGACGGCACTGGCATGTCGGCGGACGATTTGCGTCTTGCCATCCAACGTCATGCCACGTCCAAGCTGCCAATGGCGAACGGCGAAGACGATCTGTCCCATATCCTGACCATGGGCTTCCGGGGCGAAGCGTTGCCGTCCATAGGCGCGGTGGCGCGCCTGAGCTTGATCAGCCGCACCAGGAACGGCGAGGCCTCGGAGATCCGGGTAGATGGCGGCAAGCTGGACGGACCCAGGCCCGCCGCATTTCTCGCTGGTGGACAGCACGGCACACGCGCTGAAGTTCGCGAGCTGTTCTACGCTACACCGGCCCGGCTGAAATTCCTCAAATCGGCGCGTTCGGAAGATTTGGCCATCATCGACATGGTCAAAAGACTGGCGATGGCCAGGCCCGATATCGGTTTCCATCTGACGCTTGATGGACGCAAGGCGCTGGACCTCGAAGCCGAGCCTGACCTGATGGATGGCCGGTTGCCAAGACTTGCCCGCATCATGGGCCGGGAGTTCGGCGAGAATGCGGTGCGGGTGGAAGCAAACCGCGAAGGCGTAAGCTTGAGCGGTTATGCGGGACTTCCGACTTACAACCGCGCCAATGCCGCCATGCAGTTCCTATTCGTCAATGGGCGCCCCGTGCGCGACAAGCTGCTGGTGGGGGCGGTGCGGGGGGCCTATGCCGATTTTCTTGCACGCGACCGTCATCCGGCATTGGCATTGTTCCTGGACTGCGATCCCGGCTTTGTGGACGTCAACGTCCATCCCGCCAAAACGGAAGTGCGTTTCCGCGATGCCGGCCTGGTGCGGGGGCTGATCGTCGGCGCCTTGAAGCAGGCACTGGATCGTGCCGGCCACCGCGCCTCCACCACAGTTGCTTCGACGGCGCTGGGCGCATTGCAGAGTGCAGTAGCCTTCCAGCGTCAGGCTCCGCAGCCAAATTTTGCCGGCGGCCTCCGCGAAGTCCCCCCCATGTTTGAACCAACCCCTTCGGTGCGGTTGGAAGAGCCGGCGGCGATACAATCACCCAATATGCCCCTCGGCGTGGCGCGCGCCCAGCTGCACGAGACCTATGTCGTTGCCCAGACTGCAGACGGCATCGTGATCGTCGACCAGCATGCCGCGCATGAACGCCTGGTCTACGAACGGATGAAAAAGGCACTGGCCAATGGCGGGATAGCCCGCCAGCCGCTTTTGATTCCCGAAGTCGTGGACCTCGATCCTTCCGAAGTGACACGGGTCTCTGCGCGCGCCGGCGAACTGGCCGAACTTGGGCTGGTGATCGAGGAATTCGGCCCCGATGCGGTGGTTGTGCGCGAAGTGCCCGCAATGCTGGGCAAGCTGGATGTCAAAGGGCTGATCCGAGATCTTGCAGACGAGATCACCGAGACCGGCAATGCCCTGTCGCTGAAAGAGCGGCTGGAAGAGGTTTCCGGCACACTGGCCTGCCATATGAGCGTGCGGGCGGGACGGCGCCTGAATGCCGATGAGATGAACGCGCTGCTGCGCGAGATGGAGGCCACGCCGCATTCCGGGCAGTGCAATCATGGCCGGCCGACCTATGTCGAGCTCAAACTTGCCGATATCGAAAGGCTGTTTGGGCGGCGATGAACCCGATCGTCGATCCCGCCTGGTACGCCGCGTGGCGCCAGGACGCCATTGAGGAACTCACGGAAAAGAATCGGAAATTGGCCGAAGAATTCCAGCTCGGGAAATGGCCGAAATTTGATTTCGATCTCGAGAACGGGTGGCTGACATTTTCCAGTCCGGAAAAGCTCGTGATCCGGGCCGCCATCCAGGTTGTAGGCACGGTTGCTTCAGGCAAGGACTGGCTCTGGGCCTGGGCCAATGACTGGTGGTCGGAACAGATTAAACATGACGCACAGGAAACGAAGCGCTTCGGTCAAAAGCATAACATCAGCGAATTGACCAGGCCATCGCTGCAAGACGACGATCTGCAAGCGCTTGGCTGGGAGTTGAGCGCGGTGTCTGCCCGCATCACCTCGGCGCGTGGCGTCTATCGCGCTCCCACGGGCAAGGGGTTGTTGTTTGTTTTGCTGCGCGAAATCAACTCCCTGACTTAGAGAAAGTCAGAAACCGCACGCGCGTGTCGCCATAATCGCGCAGGTCCAGTACTTCAAAATCCTGCGAATCGAGCGGCTCGCCCGCGTCGGTCTCCACCACAAGCAGCGCCCGCGGCATGAGCCAGCCACCATCCTTAAGGCTATCGAGCGCCTTGGGGATCATGTCCGTGCGATAGGGCGGATCGAGGAACACCAGATTGAAAGGCCCGCCCGCCGAAGGGCCGATGGGACCAAGATTGGTGGCGTCGCGCCGCCAGATGCGCGTCGTGCCCGTCAGGCTTAGGGCCTCGATATTTTCCCGCTGAAGGGCACGGCTGTCGGCTGAATCGTCCACCATCAGGCACCAGCGCGCACCATGGGACAGGGCTTCGATCCCGAGGGCACCCGTGCCGGCAAACAGGTCAAGCACCGTCGCACCTTCCAGGCGAAAGCCGATGCCGAAATTCTTGTGCCGCAGCATGTTAAAAATGGCCTGCCTTATGCGGTCCGAGGTCGGGCGCACAGACATGTCGCGGGGCGAAACCAGCAGCCTGCCGCGAAAAATTCCGCCTGTTACCCGCATGAACCGCTCCGGACGCGGGTAACCGCCCCGCCAAAACTGGCCAATAGCATGGTATCGCGCTATAGGGCAGGACCATGAAACGCACCCTACTTTTCCTTGTTCTGCTGCTGGCTTGCGTTCCGGCGTCGGGGCAGGAAGGCCCGCCCAAGGTCCATGCCCGGCTGGTGGCCGAAGACAAGGCCATCGCGCCCGGCGGCACCATCACGGTTGCGTTGGAAGAAAAGATCGCGCCGGGCTGGCACACCTATTGGAAAAATCCCGGCGATGCCGGCGCGCCGACCGACATCCAATGGACACTGCCCGCAGGCTGGAAGGCGGGCGTGATCCAATGGCCCAGGCCCAAGCGGCTGCCGGTCGGACCGTTGATGGATTACGGTTATGAAGGCACGCCCTGGCTTTTGACCACGCTCACCGCCGCGTCCGATGCCAAAGGGCCGGTCACTATCGATGCGCATGTCAGCTGGCTGGTGTGCCAGCAGATCTGCATACCGGAGGATGCGGCACTCACCCTGACCCTGCCGGTCGGCCAGCAGGCGCCCGAGGCGGCCGTGGCGAACGACTTCGCGGCAGCGCGCGCGCTATTGCCCGTGGCTTCGCCATGGAAATCGACTTACGCGCTGGGCAATACGCTGGACCTTTTTATTGCCGCGCCCGCGCTGGCGGCAACGCATCCCAAGACCGCGGACTTCTTTCCGGCGACCGCCGGCATCATCAAGAATGCCGCGCCGCAACGCGTCGGCTATGCCAAGGATGGGCTGGTGCTGAGACTTGCGCCGGGTACGCAGGTGAAGGGCCCCCTGGAAGGCCTGCTGGTTCTCACCTCCACCGATGGCTCAACCCAGGCGCTGGAAGTCAGCGTGCAGCCCGGCTCTGTGCCGCCGGCCGAATTTTCAGGCAGTGAAAGCGGGGATATCAAGCTCTGGCTTGCGCTGCTGTTCGCCTTCGCGGGCGGGCTGATCCTGAATGTCATGCCTTGTGTGCTGCCGATCCTGGCGATGAAGGCACTCTCGCTGGCCAATCACGGCAATCGCGGGCGCAGCGAGAGTTTCGCCTATGCCGCCGGCGCAGTGATGAGCTTTGCGGCTTTGGGTCTTGCCATCGTCCTTTTGCGCGAAGGCGGTCAAAGCGTGGGCTGGGGCTTTCAGCTTCAATCGCCTCTGGCCGTGGCGGGCTTTGCCCTTCTGGTCTTTGCGGTCGCGCTCAACCTGTCGGGCCTGTTTGAGGTGGCAAGCATCTCGGCAGGCGAAAGCCTCACGCAGAAAAGCGGTTCCGCCGGCGCCTTTTTTACCGGCGTCCTGGCAGTGGCAGTAGCCGCGCCCTGCACCGCGCCTTTCATGGCGGCATCGCTGGGTTTTGCATTGACGCAGAGCGCGGCAGTCGCCTTGATGATCTTCGCCAGCCTGGGCTTGGGCTTTGCGCTACCATTCCTGCTTATCGGAATGTGGCCGCGCGCACTTGCCTTTGTTCCCAAGCCCGGTCCCTGGATGCTGACCTTCAAGCAGTTCCTGGCCTTTCCCATGTATGGCGCCGCCGCCTGGCTGGCCTGGGTGCTGGCGCAGGAAGCGGGCCCACGCAGCGTCGCCATTATCCTGGCGGCATTTATCGCGCTGGCGTTGGCGGCCTGGCTTTGGAGCGTGACTCGCAACATGGCTGGCCGCGGCCGCGTCATAGGCGTTTTGGCGGCACTGCTTGTCCTGCTGGGCGGCCTTTACGGCATCGCCCAGTTGCGTGACGCATCCGCGGCGCCGGCTGTTTGGCTCATCAAGTCTGGCGAAACTTACACGGCCGCGAAACTCGCCTCGTTGCGTGCGTCAGGCCGCCCGGTATTTGTGGACGCGACCGCGGCCTGGTGCATCACCTGTCTGGTCAACGAAGACGCCGTGCTGTCGCGGCCCTCCGTCAAGAGCGCATTCGCGGGCAAGAACGTCGCCTATCTCGTGGCCGACTGGACCAACCAGAATCCCGAAATCACGCAGCTGCTTAAGGACAATGGGCGCTCCGGTGTGCCGCTCTATCTATACTATGCGCCACATGCGGACACGCCGGTGATCCTGCCGCAGATTCTGACGGAAAGCGGCGTTCTTACTGCGATCGGTGGCTAATTCATCGGATAATCGGGATGGCGCAGCCGGACCCCGGCGCGCAGGCCCTTGAGTCCCTCGGCCTCGTAGTGCCGTTCCCATTCCGCGAATTCGTCCGGTGAAAGCCCATAGCGGCGGCAGGCTTCCATGACGGTCAACACACCGCCAAGGACGGCTGCGACCACCGCGGCCTTTCGGCCCGCGACCCATCTCTTTGTGGTGACTGGCGGCAATGCTTGAAGGCTGAGCGCCGAAAGCTTGGATCCGGCGATGTCGGCTTGCTTGAACGCGATGATTTTCATGAGCGGCTCCTGAAAGACCGCCCCCATTGCCCGAGAGAGAGCTTAGGATTCTCGCGTTAACGGGCCATCAAAAGATACTCGGACTCTTTATGCAAATCCCGATGACTTCTGACAGTGTCAATATTTGTGCGGTGTCGCCGCGCTACCCTGTTTCACCTTCTTTTCCGCCTCGACAACGGCCGGATGATCGGGCGAGGGCGAGTCGCTTTCGCGGTTTGTGGGCGCGCCGACAATATGATTGCCGCCCGAATAGGAAGGCGGGTCGCTGGCGGGAAAGGAATCGGCCATCTGCGCGTCGATCTTTTCGTCCTTCGTGGTCACGGGTTTGGCAGTGGAGAGATGCTCCGGCATCTTCTCATGGGGTTTTTCGGCGTGAGTACGCATGGATCAATCTCCTTCAGACCGTGGTGGTGAACATGTGGGGGAACAGACCGACCAGCCCGATGAAGATCAGGTAGATCGCGATCAGATAATTCAGCAGCCGCGGCAGGATCAGGATCAGGATGCCGAATAGCAGTGCGACCAGGGGCTGAAACGCAATGACGTTGAGGTGCATGGTCTCTCCGGCTTTGTGTACGCCGGTTACAACGCCTGAAGCCGGTTCCCGGTCGCATGCCGGTTCCCGGTCTGCGGCGCCGGCCGTAGTTTCCCTGAAAGACTTTGAAAAACCGGGGTTTGCGCTTGGTGGGAACGCATGTTAGTGGCCGGGACATGGATTTTGGTTCCCTTTTTCGGTCCCGGCCAAAGCCCGGCGGCAAGATTCTGGTAGCCTTTTCAAGCCAGACGGGCGCGGCGGAGCGCATTGCCTGGTTGAGTGCCAATGCCCTTGCCTCCAGCGGCTCTTTTGTACGGGTGGCAGCATTGGGCGGGCTGTCGGTCTCCGATCTGGCCGAGGCCGGTACGTTGCTGGTGGTGACAAGCACCTACGGGGCGGGCGAAGCACCGGATTCGGCGCGCGCTTTTTCCAGGAAGCAGATGGCGCACAAGCCTCACCTGAAGGGCCTGCGCTATGCCGTGCTGGCGCTGGGCGACCGCAAATATGACGCGACCTTTTGCGGCTTTGGGCGAAACGTGGACCGCTGGCTGGTGGCGGGCAAGGCGACGCGCCTGTTCGATGTCATTTGCGTCAATGGCGATGACGATGACGCCTCGATGACCAAATGGTGCGAACAGCTCACCAAACTGGGCGCCGATACCAGCGTCGAACAGCTGATGCCGGGTGCGCCACAGGACTGGATATTGGCAGAACGACGTCTGCTGAATCCCGGGAGCCCGGGCGGCGAGGCATGGGCTGTCGCGCTGACGCCGAAGAATCCGGCGAATCTCAACTGGACCGCGGGCGACATCGCCGAGATCTGGCCGCGCAACAACGAGGCTGCGGTCGAAGCTTTTCTTTCCGAACACCGACTCGACGGAGATTTGAGCTTCAAGTGGCGCGGCCACTGGACCTTCCTGCGCGATATCATCGCCCATTCCCGGCTTCCCAGGCCGCATGAGGTGGAAGGCATCTCGCTGCAATGGCTGGTCGAACGGCTGGAAGGGTTCGGCGCGAGGGAATATTCCATCGCTTCGCTGCCGGACAGTGGCCGCATGGAGCTTCTGGTGAGGAAGGCCGTGAAGGACGATGGCAGTCTGGGCCTGGGCTCTGGATGGCTGACGCAAACAAGCAGTCTGGGCGGGGTGATCAAGCTGCGCCTGCGCCCCAATCCCAATTTCCAGGCGCCAGCTGATGGTCCACAGATTCTGATCGGGGCGGGTACTGGCATTGCCGGCCTGCGCGCGCATCTGTCCTATCGCCAAAAGAAGAGTTTGGGCGAGACGTGGCTGCTGTTTGGTGAGCGCAGCCGGGCCAGCGATCTTTATTATGGGGACGAAATCGCGGCCTGGCAGGCGAACGGCACACTCAAACGCACCGACCTGGTTTTTTCACGTGAAACAATTGGAAAAAAGTATGTCCAGCATCTGGTGGCCGACGCTGGAGAAGAGGTTGCGCGCTGGATCAATGGTGGGGCATCCATTCTCGTCTGCGGCGGGATGGATATGGCGGCGGGTGTACAGGACGCGCTGATCGCTATTCTGGGCGAGGAAAAGCTCGAACAGATGACTCAGGCCGGATCATATCGGCGCGATATCTACTGATCAGGCCGCCTCGTCTTTTTGCGACTGCGACGCGCTCTGGGTCAGGTGATGCAGCATGAGGGCCGCAGCCTTGTCGGCATAACCGGCTTCCAGCGCCGCCAGTATCTCCAGGTGATCGTCGATCGCGCTGTGCACCTGTTCCATGGGATAATCCGATTGTCCGATCAGGAATTGGCGCAGCTGGTTCTGCCGTTCGACTGCGCGCGCTATGACCCGATTGCCGGAACATCGCGCCAGCTGCTCATGAAAATCGGCATTGACGGTATGAAAATTCATGCCGTCACCGGTACGCCAGGGCATCTTGCGCAGCTTCTGATGCTGGGTCCGTGCTCGTTCCGCCCAGGCGCGATCGAGCTTGAATCCGGGCTGCAGCAACATTTGCGGCTCCAATGCGCGGCGGAACGCATAGCTTTCGTTCAGAATGCGTGTCGGGTCCGGCACAAATGCCCAGCCATTGCCTGGCCTTCTCTCCACAAGGCCGAGTTCGGCCAGTTGGCGCAGCACCGGCATCACCGTGCCGGGCTTCGCGCCGAAACGGCGCATGACTTCCTGCTGGGTGAACTGGTCGGGCATTGCGCCCTTGGCGCGCATTCCGGCAAGCGCCTCGAAGAAACGCGCGTTGTCCGCATCTTCGCCGGGAGGTTGCTCTCCCGCGATCATGGAAGGCAGCTGGGCCAGCACATAGCCCCGGCCAGGCCTTGCCCTCACGACCCCGTCCGCCGCCAAAAGGGCGAGCGCGCCCCGAACAGGGGTCCGCGACACGTCAAAGATGCTGCAGAGGTCGAGTTCAACCAGGTGATAGCCCGGTTTGACCCCCTTTTCCCACAGAAAGCGAAGAATTCGGCGGGCCAATTCGGCCTGGAGACGGCTGGGCTGGGGTGTCATGGAAACCATGCCACGACCTTGGTCTTTCGTAGCAGGTAATACAATCACCACAAAGTATGAGAAAAAAGGGCCCGCGGATGGGCCCTTTTTCCCTTTCTAAAGCGTGGTCAGCGCTGCTTGTTGTCCTGCTGGTCCTTATCCTGCTGGCCGGACTGACCTGACCGACCTGGTTGGCCCTGCTGGCCGGGCTGGCGCTGCTGTTGGCCTGACTGCTGGCCAGACTGCGGCTGATTCTGTTGCCGCTGCTGCTGCGGATTGTTCTGGCCAGACTGGTTCTGGTTCGTCATGTCATGAACTCCGTTGGAGGGGTTACCCCAGCCTGTTTTGAACCCGTCGTCGCCACCATCGTTCCGCAGAAAAGCCACAGTTCCAAAGGTTTCTTGGTGGCGTTAGGGAGGGCCGAAAAAGCAGGCACGCACAATTTTGCGGCTGCAAAAAATGGCTACGAAATTTGCTCCCGCGGTCGGCTAATGCTTAGGATCGGTTCCAACAATAATAGAATCGGGAAGGGTTTGGGGAAGTGATGCGCCATGTGTTGAGCCGCCGCCGGCTCCTGGCTTCGGCCGCGGCCGTGCCGATTCTTGCCGCCACCGCGCGGGGGGAAACTGTCTCCGGCCAACTTCCCTGGTCGCCTTTCGCTGGCGAGCCGCCCAAGCCCGTCAATCCGCTGGGCTGGTATTTCCTTCATCCCGGCGAAGCCGCGACGGTAGAAGCAATCGTGGACCGGCTGATCCCGGCCGATCACCTCACGCCCGGCGGCAAGGACTGCGGCTGCGCCGTCTTCATCGACCGCCAGCTGGCGGGAGCGTTCGGCCAGGCCTCCAGGCTTTACACCAAGGGACCCTTCATGCCGGGTCTTCACACCCAGGGCTATCAGGGTGATCTGACGCCGGCGGGGCGCTATCGCCTGGGTCTGCGTGCGCTCAACGACTACACCAATACGACCTACAAAAAGGATTTCGTGGCGCTGTCGGCTGACCAGCAGGACGCGGTGCTGGTGGGGCTGGATGGCGGCAAGATCACGCTCAAGCTGCGTCCGGGCTTCACGACCAAGGAATTCTTCGAGCTGGTGCTGCAGAACACGATGGAAGGCTTCTTTGCCGATCCGCTCTATGGCGGCAACCGCGGCATGGCGAGCTGGAAGATGCTCGGCTTTCCCGGCGCGCGCTACGACTATCGCGACCATATCGACAAGCACAATGTCCCTTATCCAAAAGGCCCGGTCTCCATCTTTGGCAAGGAGGCCTGATCATGGCGCGCATATTGCCCAAGAAGGACGCGGTGATCATCGGCCTGGGCTGGACCGGCTCGATTCTGGCGCAGCAATTGACCGATGCCGGCCTGAATGTGGTCGCCATCGAACGCGGGCCGTGGCGCGACACTGCCACCGATTTCAACATCGGTTACATGCAGGACGAGCTGCGCTTCGCCATCCGCAAGGACCTTTTCCTGCAGCCGGCCATAGAGGCCATGACCATGCGCAACAGCATGTCGCAAACGGCGCTGCCGATGCGCGATTATGGCAGCTTCCTGCCCGGAAACGGCGTTGGCGGCGCCGGTGTGCACTGGAACGGCCATACCTGGCGGTTCTGGGACTCGGATTTTGAGATCAAAACGCACCTGACCAAGCGCTACGGTGCGGCCAAGATCAAGGACCTGCAGCTTCAGGACTGGGGCGTGACCTGGAGCGAGATCGAACCAAGCTTCGACAAGTTCGAATATCTCTGCGGCATTTCCGGCAAGGCCGGCAATCTCAAGGGCCAGGTTCAGCCAGGCGGCAATCCCTTCGAGTCCGCGCGGGCGCGGGAATATCCCAATCCGCCGATGAAGATGCCTTATGCCTCGGCCCTGTTTGCGGAAAAGATGACCGAGCTGGGATTTCATCCCTTCCCGCTGCCTTCGGCCAACCTGTCCCAGTCCTATGTCAATCCGCTGGGCGTACGCATGGGCCAGTGCAGCTATTGCGGTTTCTGCGAGCGCTTCGGCTGCGGCAACTATTCCAAGGCCAGTGCCCAGACCACCATTCTCCCGGTCCTGGTCAAGAAGCCCAATTTCGAGGCCCGCACCGAGTGCGAGGTGCTGAAGGTCAACGTCACGCCCGATGGCAAACACGCCAGAAGCGTCACCTATCTGGATGCCCATGGCGTGGAATATGAGCAGCCGGGCGATATCGTGCTGATCTGCGCCTATGCGCTGATGAATGTACGCATGATGCTCTTGTCAAGGATCGGCACAGGCTACGATCCGGTCAGCGGCAAGGGTACGGTCGGCCGCAATTATTGCTACCAGACCAGCGCGGGCGCGCGCCTCATGTTCGAGGACAAGCATTTCAATCCGTTCATCGGTGCGGGCTCGCTTGGCCAGACCATCGATGATTTCAACGGCGACGCCTTTGACCATTCCAAAGTGGATTTCGTGGGCGGCGCAGGCATCAACTGCACGGTCAGCAATGGCCGGCCCATCGGCAACCGGCCGACCGCGCCGGGCACCCCTCGCTGGGGCGCCAAATGGAAGCAGGCAACGAAGGAAGGCTACCAGAATACGATGGGCTTTGGCTCCCAGGGATCTTCCTATCCGGTGCGCGAGAATTACCTCGACCTCGATCCCACCTATACCGATCGGCACGGGCGGCCGCTGCTGCGTGTGACTTTCGATTTCCCCGACAATGACATCGCCATGTCGAGCTATCTGTCGGACCAGATGGAGAAGATGCTCAAGCCCTTCAATGCCAAATATTCGGGCGTGTCGCGGCTCAAGAAGGGCTGGAATTCCGTGCCTTATCAGTCCACCCACAATGCCGGCGGGGCGGTGATGGGCGGCGATCCCAAAACCAGCGCCGTGAACAAATATCTGCAGAGTTGGGACGTGCCCAATGTCTTCGTGATAGGGGCGTCGGCCTTTGCGCACAATGCGGGTATGAACCCGACAGGCACGGTCGGGGCGCTGGCCTTCTGGGCAGCGGACGCGATCACCACAAAATACATCAAGAACCCCGGCGCGCTGGTGCCTGCATGACTTTTTTGATTGGTCGCTCGCCGGCACGCTGTCGCTACCGGCCTCGCCGACGCTCCTGGTTTCTTTTTGCTGCGGCTTGCGCGGCGCTGACAACATCAGCTTTCGCGGACGATGCCGGCAAGTATCAAGCGGTTCTGGGCGACTGCGCCGGTTGTCATGGCAAGGACCTGTCAGGCGGCGTCGCGCTTATGACTCCATTCGGCAAGCTGGTGACGCCGAATATCACGCCCGACAAGCAAACCGGCATCGGCAACTACTCAGCCGATGACTTCCGCGCCGCAATGAAGACCGGCATCGCGCCCAGCGGCAAACACCTCTATCCGGCCATGCCTTATCCCTATTACGCGAAGGTGAGCGACGCAGACATCGCTGCGCTGTGGTCGTATCTGAAGACCGTCAAACCGGTCAGAAATAGCGTGGACGTCAACCAGCTGCATTTCCCCTTCAACCTGCGCATCGCGATGGCGGGTTGGAATGCCGTGTTTTTCCGCCCCAACGCTTTTGTCGATGCGGGCAATGGTGCGGCCTGGAACCGTGGCAATTATCTAGTGAATGGTCCGTCTCATTGTGGTGCCTGCCATTCGCCCAAGAACATGTTCGGCGCCGACAAGGGGCCCATGACCGGCGCGGTGCTGCAAGGCTGGTATGCGCCTGATCTCACCAGCGACCGCGAGGCAGGGCTCGGGCGCTGGGACGTGGCCGACATCGTGGACTATCTCAAGACCGGCCGGAACGCGCACGCCATCGCGTCCGGTCCCATGGCGGAAGCGGTGGAGAACTCGACCTCGCAGATGAGCGATGCCGATCTCAATGCCATTGCTGTCTATTTGAAGGACCTGCCGGCTTCGCGCGGCAATGGCGGCGCTGCCACGGGCGTGGAAGCACAAATGAAGGCCGGCCGCGCCGGCTATGACATCAATTGTGTCGCCTGTCATGGCCCGGACGGCAAGGGCAACGCGCTATTCCCGCCGCTGGCCGGCAATCCCAATGTGCTGCAGGTACGCGACAACACGATTGTGCGTGTGGTGCTGGCGGGCACAAGAGCTGCGGCAACGGCGGGCGCGCCGACGGGTCCTGCCATGCCCAGCCTGGCCTGGAAGCTCAGCAACCAGCAGGCTGCGGACATCCTCACTTATGTTCGCAACAATTGGGGCAATTCCGCGCCCGCGGTGTCGGCGGAAACGGTCGAGCGCATTCGGGGCGAGCTACACAGCGGCAGCTAGCATCCGCTCGTAAAGCGCCTCGAGATCGCGCGCCAGTCTTGGCGTATCGAATACAATCGAGGTTGCGCGGTTCGCGGCCAGACGGGCGCGCAATTCCCCGAGCCGCACGGGATCGCGGGCCAGCGCCAGCGCCGTCGATTCATAATCCGCAGGACTTTCTGTGATCAGCTCTGGCAGGTCCAAAGATGTCAGAAGGCTGGCGCAAACGCGGCCGGCAAAGGCCGTGCCGCGTTGGGTCAGAAGCGGCAAACCGGCCCATAGCGCGTCACAACCGGTGGCGTGGGCGTTGTAGGGCAGGGTATCGAGGAACAGGTCGGCCAATTGGTGGCGCGCCAGGTGCTGGGGCAGGGCCGCGGGCCCGGCGAAAATCAGCCGTGACGGATCGATCCCGGCGGCATTTGCTGCGCCAAGAAGGTTGGCCTTGGCTTTTTCACCCGGTTGTTTCAGCCACAAGACGCTGTCCGGTAGCTGTTCCAACAGCCGCATCCAGATCGCGAAGACCGCGCGGGTAACCTTCCAATTGGCATTGAAGCAGCAGAAGACGAATGCGTCTTCTGGCAATCCCGCTTCGGTGCGGGACGGCATCGGTCCGCTGGCGCGGCCGTTGTCGTTCGGGAAATAGCAGGGCAGAAGCGCGAGTTTTTCGGTGAAGGCGCTGGCGCCGGGTGCAACAATTGCATCGGCGATCAGATAGTCGACAAACGGCGCCGCCGTCGTACCCGCGTAGCCCAGCCAGCTTGCCTGGACATGCGCGGGCCGATGGACCAGGACATCGAAATTGTCATCCTTGGTATGGCCATTGAGATCCACCAGAATGTCCACTTCCAGCGCGCGCAATTGGCGGGCGATGGCGATCGGTTCCAGGCCGAAGCCATCGATGAACCGGTCGAAGGCCGCGAGCAGCCGTTTGCGTTGGGGGCTTCCGTCATCGCGGTTGGTCCCTATTCCGGTCACCTCGAAGCGCTTGCGATCGTGATTTTCGATCAGCTGCACAATGTGCGTTGCGACTGGGTGATGACCCACATCGGACGAGATATAGGCAAGGCGAGGCCTGTCATGCCGGTATTGCAAGGTCGATAACGGCGGCGGCAAGCGCGGAAAACGCTGGTTGATCGCCTGTCGGGCGCATTGGCGCTGCAGCGCTTCGTCGCCGCCATAGCCCAACAGCGCCCAGGGCGCCACGGCTTCGCCGGCCCTGATGCGCCGTTCCATTTCGGGCGCAATCTTCTCCACACGGTCCCAGTCACAGAGGCTGAGAGCCGCCATCGCCGCGCCGCCAAAGGCTTCCGGAGAGCCCGCCTTGTCGAACGAGGCCAGGGCCTCCTCATAACGCTGCATCTGTTGCAGGGCGCTGCCGAGATTGTTCAGTGCCTGGGTGTAGCCGGGGTTCAGCGCCAGCGCCTGGTCATAGGCCAAGACTGCTTCGTCATACCGCCCCAGGCCCTGCAGGGCATTGCCGCGATTGTTGATAATCTCGGCATCCCCGGGGCGGAGCGCTAGCGCGCGGTCAAAACAGGAAAGCGCGTCCGCAAAGCGCTTCAGCTCCATCAGTACCGTGCCGCGATTGTTGAAGGCGGCCGGAAAATTGGGGGCGCCGCGCAATGCCCGGTCATAGCTTTCCAGAGCCTCTGCCGGGCGTTCCAAATCCTGCAACACGCTGCCACGATTGTTCAGGGCTTCGGCATAGTTTGGGCTTGAGGCAAGCGCGCGACCGTATGCCGCCAAAGCTTCCTCATGACGTCCCTGTGCCTGCAACACTGTGCCGCGATTGTTTTCGGCTTGCGCCCAACCAGGTTTCAATACCAGCGCACGCGCATATCCTTCCAGCGCTTCTTCCGCTCGTCCCAAGACTTTGAGCACATTGGCGCGGTTCAACTGGGCCTCGGCATCATCCGGCTTGATTGCGAGCGCGGCGTCCATGTCCGCCAGCGCCTGGTCGTTTTGTCCCTGCTGGGCATGGATCACGCCCAGAAGATGCCGCGCGGTGAAGTCGCGCGGGTCCATCGCCAGCAACTCCCGATACAGGCGCGCGGCCTCGTTCAGCTGACCGCTGCGGTGCAGTGCGATGGCCTTTTCGCGCAAGGTGCCCGTATTCATGTTTCCCGCTTCGTGGGGCCATGGTATCCCTTCGGTAATCCGCAAAAGCAATGGGGACGGACATGCTCGACCGCCGCGATCTTCTGGCTTCGATGGGTGCTGCCGCGTTGGCGGCCCTTGCCTCGACCAAAGCCCTGGCTGCCACCACGCCGGTGATCGAGTGGAATCAGCACATGTTCAGCTCCAACACGCAGAAATTCCCCTTCAGCCCGCGTGGCACCTACAAGCCGGAGGTATCGCGGCTGTCGGCGGACCCGCTGGCGGATTATCAGGCGCACCTCAAGGCGTTTGGCGTCGACCGGGCCCTGTTTGTGCATCCCGAACCCTATGGCGACGACCATGCCCTGGTGCTGGATTGTCTGGCGCGAACCAGCCCCAAACAGTTCAAGGCCACCAGCATGTTCTTCCCCAAGGATGACGACGCGCCCGCCAAGCTGGAAGCACTTGTGAAGAAGGAGCCCCGCATCTGTTCCACCCGCTTCCATCTGCATCGCGGCAACACCCACTATTTTGCCAGCTTCGCGGAGCCCGGTGTGCGGGCGCTGTGGAAGAAGGCGGTGGACCTGAACCTGGTGGTAGAGCTGGATCTGGGCCCCAACTATGCACGCGATGCGGGTAGCGCGATTGCCGCCTTCCCGGGCTGCAAGGTGCTGATCGACCATATGTGCAATCCCAAGTCGGGGATGATCTGGGAGTATGGCGATGTGCTGGACCTGGCCAACCATCCCAACGTTTACATGAAAATGTCGAGCCTGGGCTACATGGCCGACGACAAGCCCGACTATGAAAGCCTGCTTCCCTTTACCCGCCGTGTCATCAAGGAATTCGGCCCCGACCGCATGGTGTGGAGCGGCGATTCTCCTCATATCGCGGACGTGCACATGAAAGGCTATTCAGCGGCCGAAATCGCCAAGGTCAAGGGCGGCAACCTGCAGCGGCTTCTTAGTTGGGCCTAAGGTCCTACGCTGTAATAGGTCGAGTTCCAGGACGGGTCTTGAGCGGCCGGCCGAGCGGAACTGTTCGCGTTTTCGCGATGAGGCCGGATGCAATTGCAGCGACGGCTTGGCCGTGGCGCATGGTAAGGCTCTCCCGCGTAATCGGGCATTTGATAGGACCATTCGGAATATTGCGGCTCTGACGCATTGGAGTCATTGGCATAGGGCCGGTTGTAGGCCGCCTCGCCATAATAGGTAATCTGGCGCTGATAGCCCTCCTGGCCAGATTCAAAATCGCGGTCATAGTAGGCCCACGCGCCCCGGGAATTTCCGTACGGCGTGGCGCAACCGGCCAGCGGCAGCAATGCGGCGACGGCGATTGCGACGGCAAGTCTGTTCATTGAAGGCTCCAGGCATATGCCAAAATGATACACTTGCGGCATACGCCAAGCGAGCGCGAGCTTTGGTTAATGGGGATGGGGTTAACGGGGACGGGACATGACCAAGAGGCGCGAATTTCTGGAAAGCATGGGCGCGATGCTGGCGCTGGCTGCCGATGCAAAAGCCGAGATCTTGCCGCCAGCGCCGCAGGAAACGCCCAAGCATCACATCCGATTTGCCGTCTGCGGCATCAGCCATGATCACATTCACGGCATGATCGGCGCGGTCACGCGCGGAGGGGGCGAGCTGATCGCTTGGTGGGGCGAAGAGGCGGACAAGCGGGCGGAATTTTTGCGCCGCTACCAGAATGCAAAAGCGGCCCGCAGCCGGGATGAAGTGCTGCACGATCCGTCCATCCAGCTGATTCTGTCGTCACAGGTCGCCAACCAGCGAGCGGGTATCGGCGTGCGCGCGATGCAGGCGGGCAAGGATTTTCTGTCCGACAAGCCCGGCATCACAACCCTGGAAGATCTTGCGCTTGTGCGCCGGACCATTCGGGAGACACAACGCATTTACGCTATCATGTATTCGGAGCGGCTGGAGGTGAAAGCCGCTGTCCATGCTGGCGAACTGATCCGGCAGGGCGCCATCGGCAAGGTGATCCAGACCGTCAATATCGCGCCGCACCAGGTCATTCAGCGCGCCGGCGACAATGGCGGCGGCGTATCAAGGCCCGCCTGGTTCTGGGAGGATGTCCAGTATGGCGGCATCCTTTGCGATATCGGATCGCACCAGATCGACCAGTTCCTGTTCTATACCGGGTCGACCAGTGCCGAGGTCGTAGCGGCCCAGATTGCCAATGTGCGTCATCCGGACCATCCGCACTTTCAGGATTTCGGCGACATGATGCTGAAGGGCGACAAGGGCTTCGGTTATATCCGGCTCGACTGGTTCACGCCGGACGGATTGGGCACTTGGGGCGACGGACGGCTGTTCGTGCTGGGCACCGATGGCTATATCGAGGTGCGCAAATATGCCGATGTCGCGGTGTCGCCCAAAGGCAACAATCTCTTCATCGTGGATGGCAAGCGCGCTCGCTATATCGATTGCAACAACGGTCCGCTGCCTTTCGGTCCGCAATTCGTGAGCGATGTCGTCAACCGCACCCACAAGGCCCAGGATCAGGTACAGTGTCTTTTGGCGGCAGAGCTTTCCATCCGCGCCCAGTTGAGCGCCCGTCGCGCCACCATCACCGGCTGAAATGGTCTTCACTTTTTGGTGGCTTTGAGGGGGGCGTTGGGAAAGGTCACGGCAAGGAAATCGGACAGTCGGGCCAGGGCCTTTGTCACAGTGTCGGGGTCTGGTTTGCCGTCTTTCGTGAAACCGTGACCGACGCCGGGATAGATCACAATTTCCGCGGGGACCGCTTTGCGCCTGAGTGCTTCATAGAGCTTTTGGGATTGTTCAGGCACAACGACCGTGTCGGCACTGCCTTGCTGGATCAGGAAAGGCGGTGTGGTCTCGGAGATGAAAGTCAGCGGCGATGCCAGCCTTGCCACGACAGGCGGGCAGTTCGCCGGCTCGCAACCCAGATACTGGGCTACTTCACCGTCGCCCAGGCCCTCCAGGTCCATGGGCCCAAACCAGTCGATCACCGCTTCGACGCAATCGCTGGGCGCATTGAAGCCGACATTGGCGTCCGGTTCGAAGCGCGGCACGCCGCAACTTGTGCCGGCCATCGCCGCCAATTGTCCGCCCGCCGACATGCCCCAAACCGCCAGCCGGGTAGGGTCGCCGCCATAATCCGATGCATGGTCGCGAAGCCAGCGGATGGCGGTTTTCACATCCTGAAGCGCGGCGGGAAAGTGGGCTTGCTGTGACAGGCGATAATTGACGCTGGCGACGAGATATCCGTTGGATGCCAGCCTCGCCAGGGCTTGCGGGAAATCGGAGAAGGTCAAGGCATGGCGGGAATCGCCGCTGTTCCAGCCGCCGCCATGCACATAAAGCACAATAGGCATCGGGATTGGCGAAGGCTGTGGGGCATAGAGATCGAGCGTCAGTGGCCGAGAGCCTGCGGGCGAGGAGTAGGGCACGTCGAACTGGACGCCAACGCCTCCGGTAAAAGTGATCATTTGCGGCGGGAGTTGCGGGCGCGGGATCGGCGTGGACGGCGCCAAAACCTCGCTTTCACTGCTGCGCAAATCGGTATTCGGCCGGGCGATCGGCACCGGTGGTTCGTTCCTGGAGATGGCGGGCAAGGGCATTAACCCTGCCACCAATAGGGCTGCGCCAAGGCGCCGCATGCATGCTCCGATTCGAAACTGCGCCTCATTATAGGACATGCGTTCCTGTCCTGCCCGCCATGCGATGGGCGAAATCCAATCGGGCCGCGGCGTTCCTATCTCTGGCATCGGTCCTGCATACCCAGACAGTGAAAGCGAGGCTGTCATGTCCCGTCTGTCCGCCCATGCCGATTACCGCCACGAAGATTACTTCTTCGCACGCACCCAGTCGCGCACCCTGGCCGCGCGGGAGTGGGAGCATACAAAGCGCCTTCATTCTTGGTCGGAGATCATTTTTCCGGCGGTGGCGGCAGCGGCCACGCTGCTGGTAGTCGCCGAAATCGTTCTTTAGCTCACGCCCAGCGTCACCATGTCCCTGACCGCCCTGGCGTCGTCCTGGTCGAGTGGCATGAATTCCAGGCCGATCTTGTCGCGGTAGCCGGCCGCGCGCACGGCGCGCAGAAGATTGGCGTGATGGACCTCGCCCGTTCCAGGCTGGTGGCGGCCGGGCACATCGCCGATCTGCACATGCGCCACCTGATCGGCACCGGCCGTGAATTTTTCGATCAGGTCCCCGTCCTCCAGCTGCATGTGATAAAAGTCCCACAACAGCTTCACACGTGGCGAATTCACGCTCCTGACCATCGGCAGTGCCGGCTGCGAGCCATTGAGCAGATGATTGAGATGGTTGACCCGGTTGAAGGGTTCGACCAGTCCGGTGACGCCGGCGGATTCCAGCAGTGGCGCCATGCGCATCAGACCGGCGGTATAGCCGGCAAGCTGGGCCTCGCGCGTCATGGCCTCCACCAGGGCATGCCCGGTGACGGTGAATTTGGTGCAACCCAGCACCTTGGCATCGGAGATGGCCTGTTCGGTAACCTTGAGCAGCTCTGGCAGCCTGGCCTGGTCGGCGAAATTGGGCCAGGCAGGGGCGAATTGCGTCGCCCGCAGGCCATTGTCATCCATCAGCTTCCTGATGTCGGAGGCCTTGGTGCCATTGCTGCGATCGACGGTCCAGAACTCGATGGTCTTGAAGCCCAGTTTGCGCGCCAGTGGAAAACGCTGTTCGAACGGCACCTGCTTGCACCATGTGTCCAGATTAATGGCATAGCCGTCCAGGCCCGCGATGGCTTGCGCGTAAGCCGGCGCCGCGGCGAGGCCCGCCAACGTGGCGGCCGCGCCCAACGCATCCCGGCGGCTTGGTCCCGTCATGTGCGCTACGGCTTGCCGCCCGCCTGTTGTCGCGCCAGGTTCTTGCGGAAAGCGGCTTCGCGATTGGCGATATAGGCCTTGTAGCCGTCGGGATCGATAAAGGGATTGGTGCCGCCCGCAGTCAACTTGGCATATTTGGCATCCAAGCCGTAATAGTCGCCATGCGCTCCGAGGAAGACATCTACCGGCAGCGAATTCAGGACCCGGAATGTCTTCTCATAGTCTTGCACGATGCCGGGATACTTCTTGTTGCCGACCAGGATATAGCCCGGATTCACATTGGGGCTGCCCACGATCACCACATTCAGGGTTTTGCCGCCATCCTGCACCTGCATGGTCCAAGTCGTGCAGCCCTTGGTGTGGCCAGGGGTCTTGTGGGCGGTGAGTACCGTGCCGCCGAGCGAGACCTTGTCACCGTCATGCAGCACGCGGTCCACCTTTGTGGCCGGATAAAGATTTTTTCCGCCCTGGTCGCCGTAGTTGAAGTCGCGCTTGCCGCCGGATTCCACCACCGGCACATCGGAATCCATCACTTCGTATTTGGCGCCTGTATCCTTTATGACCTGGGCGCTGCCCGCGTCATGGTCGAAATGGGCATGGCTGATCAGCAGGATTTTGGTGTCGCTGTATTTGAAACCAAGCTTCTCGATGCTGTCCTTGATCATGGGCGGATTTTGTTCCAGGCCCGAATTGACCAGGATGTTGCCCGCAGGCGTGGCGATCAGATAGTTGGCCTGGCCCTTGGTACCGATATAATAAATGTTGGCGATGACATGATGGGCCGGAAAGGGCGTCAGATAGGTGTCTGCAGCCATGGCCGCCGGTGCGACGAACAGAAGCCCCAACAGGGTGGCGGTTTGGACAAGCTTGCGAAACATGGGCGGTCCCTCTGGTCTGCGGTGACAAGCCTACAGCGGATTATGTGTCAGGGGCAGGTAGATTTCTGGTCGCCGCGAGCGAAACAGCCCTGGGTCTTGTCCGACACTCATCGGCGGCCCATTCGCAGCCGCGGCGGCACAGCTGGCGGCAAGCGGCGAAGCCAGGAGCGATGAGAGCATAAGGCGGCGGTCGACCATGTGGTTCCCTCAGGCCGCCGATTGTGATTCTGGCCGGCGGTCTTGACGATCCTGCGGCAAGGACGCTGGTCTGTCCAACAGGGAAAGCAGACGCGTGGCGCTTGATTGCGCGATCTACTCCGCGCCACAATCTCCATAATGTGTCGCCTGAAACTGGGCGGCCATGCGCTGAGCCATCTGCAGCAGGTCCGGCGGAAGTTGTGTGGCGATACGGTCGCGATATTTCGCGGCAATGGTTTTTACTGTGGGGCGTTGCGAAGCGGCGGCAGCAAACCACACATAGGCCTGCACGGAGCTCGGCTGGACAGCTTTGCCGGTCGCATAGGCGATGCCCAAATCCACCTGCGCGCCGATTTGGCCTCGCTTGGCGGACAGTTCGAACCATTTAACCGCCTCGCGGCTGTCGCGCGCAAAGCCGTTGCCGCCGAAGTGCATGATCCTGATGTCGCGTTCGGCCACGGCATTTCCCCGTCTTGCCTGGGGCATCAGTAGCTTGATGGCTTTGGAATAGTCGCCATTTTGAAATGGAGCGTCCCCTTGGCTCACATCATCGGCCCGGGCGGCAGCAAGTCCTCCCAAGAAAAGGAATGCGGTCAGGAAACCGCTTACCAATGCCCTGCGGCCCATAAGCCCCCGAGACAGGAAAATCTTTTGAAAATGTATCAGATGCGGCACCGGCCGGCACTTTGCCAGCCGCGCGCCCATGACGGCGGCGCACCACGCTGGCGCTAGCGCCGCCATGGGCGCTTGGCATTCGTCTGGCCCGCGTTGCGGGCCAGACGAATGGTGCGTAGGTGGGCATCACATTCTTTGGCTATCTAATTACTTCGACTCGTCTTTTTGAAATCTGATTTTTCCATACCACACAGGTCCAACGATTTTTGTGATTATATGTTCTCGTCGCCGCGCGTTGGCATGTGCAGCCTCGCAGACGCATGTTCATGTCGGTGCTGATATGCAGATTTCGCCGCTGTGATCCAGGGTAACCAGAGCGCATATATTGATCCTGAATGTCTTTTAGAAGCGGACATTGGATTGGACGAGATAGAATGATTGCTCCCGGACCCTAATTGGACGGGACGTTCCTTTTCTGGGACAACCCTGCTTGAATCCGGTAACTCGGTGCAGAAATGTCAAAATCGCTGCCAGCGTTATTTGTCGGCCACGGCAATCCCATGAATGCTATAGGCAATAACGCCTATACGGCAGCGTGGCGACAAATCGGCGAGAGCCTCCCAAAGCCCAAAGCAATTCTTTCCATATCAGCACACTGGTACGTTCCATTTACAGGGATCACCGTGAACGACGCGCCTCGGACTATTCATGACTTTGGCGGATTCCCTAAGGAACTGTATCAGGTCCAATATCCCGCACCTGGCAACCCGGCGCTTGGTCGCCGCATTCAGGAATTGCTCGGACCCACGGAAGTGAAGCTAGATGAATCGTGGGGCCTTGATCACGGAACGTGGTCGGTACTTTGTCACATTTATCCCGACGCAGATATCCCGGTGATCCAGCTCAGCATTGATGAAACCAAGGCCGCCACCGTCCACCATGAGATCGGGAAGAAGCTTTCCGCGCTCCGGGATGAAGGCGTTTTGATCTTTGGCAGCGGTAACCTAGTCCACAACCTTCATACCTATGCTTGGGGACGGCATATGCTCGAGCCTTACGATTGGGCAAGCCGCTTTGAATCTCGAGCGAAGGAACTGATACTCTCGAACAAATACGAGCCGCTCGCTCATTACGAGACGCTTGGCCCCGATGCCGAGCTCGCGGTTCCAACACCCGAACACTATCTTCCACTGCTCTACGTGCTTGGGGCGAGGCGCAAGGAGGATGCAATCACATTCCCGGTTCACGGTGTGGATGGAGGGTCCATTTCAATGTTGGCGCTGCAGATTGGATAGATAGACAATTGGCGCCAATATCTTTTGGCGCAAAACGGCGACGGCCAATAGTGCAATTGTCGTAAACAACGCTATCGGCGCCCTGTCGGCCGCTGCAAGTGGTTGCAGCCCCGATAGGCCAACAGCGTGTTAGACTGCCGGACCTTCAGCCCAAGGACTCCACATATTGCACCATGCGGCTACGCATCGCCGCGTCGGGCAGCCGGCCGTGGCCGGCGCCCAGATTGTCCATCATATGCTCGGGCTTGTCGGTGCCAGGTATTACCGCGGTCACCACCGGATTGGCCAGCAGGTATTTCAGGAAAAACTGACCCCAACTTGCGCAATCGATCTCCGCCGCCCAGTCCGGCAATTTCTTGCCCAGCGCAAGGCGGAACAGCCTGCCGCGGCCAAATGGCAGGGCTATCAATACAGCAGTACCGGCATCGCGCGCCGCAGGCAGAACACGCTGTTCTGCGTCGCGATTATCAATGGCGTAGTCGATCTCCAAGAAATCGGGTTTTGTCCGCTGGATGACGGCTTCTGCAGCCGCATAACTGCCTTCAAAGGTGGTTGTAATACCGGTATAGCGGCATAGGCCCTGGCTCTTAAGACCATTGAGTTCGCTCAAATCCTGGTTGGGATCACGCACATTGTGGAGCTGCAGTACGTCAATTTTGTTGGTTTTAAGCCGCTGCAATGACTCGTAGGTTTCCGCTGCCAGTTGGCCGCGCTGGTAGCGCTCAAGTTTGGTGGCGATGATCGTGCGAGAACGCAGCCCGGTATCACTTAGGATGTCGCCCACAACGCTCTCTGCATTGCCATAGGAAGGCGCGGTATCAATCAGCGACCCGCCGCCCGCTACCAAGGCACGCACGACCGCTGTCGGCCCGGTACGATCCTGCGGATTGGTACCGACGTCAAAAACTTTGACTGTCCCCACGCCCACGGCCGGCAGCGCTTCGCTGCCGTTATGGGGTATGCGCCGCGCCAGCAGTGGTCCTTGCATCTGGGCGAAAACAAGCGAGGGATGCAGCAATCCGGCACCAAAGCCGCCCGCAACAGTGCGGCGTGACAGCGAATTGGAAGTGTCATGCTCCATGCATTCCTCCTGTGCGATCACCGTTTGGATTTTGCTCCTTATGGCCGGATTTCTGCAACGTCGCCTTTCAAAATGATGTTTGTCCCAAATGGCTTGGAAGCGTTCGCCAGCCGCTCGAGAATGTCAGTCGCCTGCCTGCCTGTAGCGGGGGCTGGCAGGCCGCGTGTGTCGAGGAACTGGTTATTCGTATATTGATCGTGGACGTCGGGTTGGCCCTCGCCAATATTGTTCATTGCTATCGGGCGCAGTGTGATCGACTGCAACGTCCGGCCCTTCAGGCGGACATAGGCGACGACGCTTTCCCAATTGATCGGTTCATCGATATAAGTAATCGCAGGCGGCAAATTGTAGATGAAGTTGCCTAAATCATAGAATATGGGCTTGCCGTGATAGAGTTCGATGCCGTGCAATAACGGTGCGCCGTGCATCACCACAATGTCGGCTCCGGCATCTATCTCTGCGTGCGTCCATTTTTTCAACCAGCTCGGTGGCGCCAGGCGCTCCGGTAATCCTTCCCCGAAAACTTCCGAAAACGGTCGGTTGCCGAACACGTGGTTGTGCTGGTAGGCGATCACCAGATCGGCATGCGCGCGTGCGTCGCGGATATTCTGCAGAATGCGCCTGGAATCTTCTGAATTAGGGCTGTTATCCGGAGTAGCTGGGAGTGGATCCGTTGCCTCGTTTTCCCTGTCTCCCGCTTGAATACGGAGCTCATTAACACCCGGGCCGTTTTCAGAGGCGCGCGCTCCCTGTGCGATCAACCCTGATGCACTTGACACCAGCGCAATTCTTCCTTTCGGCGTGTTCAAGTATGCCGGCGCGGCCGCTTCTGCCAGTGTCTCGCCCGTCCCGGCGTGAACGATGTTACGTCTATCGATTTCAAGCAGCGTGTTTTCAAGCCCAGTGCGCCTCAAATCGAAAGCATGGTTGTTGGACAGAGACAGCAGGTTAAAGCCGAGCTCAGTCAGGCAATCCAGCGCAGCAGGCGGTACGAGAAACCCGCGTCCTGCACTGACGGCCTCGCGGTCGTACGCAACCGTGCCCTCCAGGTTTGTGAATTTCACGTCCCCCTCGATCAATGACCGTATTTTGGGCACTGCATTGGGAGCCGTGATGCGCAAGTCCGAGCGGATCATCGATTGCCCGGTCAGGGTGATCAGTATCGACTGATCCTGCGCAAAAGCCGATGGCCCCATCACAGACCATGCTATGGTCGCTGCCAGCGCAACTGCGCAATTTCGGATTGTTGTATCGCAACGCTGAGGCATGGAGGACACCCGGCTGGCCAGCTTATGCGTTGTGTGACGGCTTGGCAAAACGCAGCCATTGCCGGCCGATAGTGTACTTCATGACTTTTGCGCCATTGGCCAAACCATTTGTGCGCTGCTGCTTGGCGAATATGTCATCCTCGCGGAGGTTAGTCACAGCGGCCAAATGATAGCGGTAGGGCGCGCGGAGGGCTTGTGCGCGCCGAACGTAGAGTAAGTGCCTCGCGATTCGAATCTTAGTTGGCTGGCTGCCCACTCCATGCGCTTACCTCCTGATCCAGCAAGATTAGAAGGTGTTGCGCCCATCCGCTGAACGCACGGCGCGAAGCAGACATTGTCGGCATGAACGCGTCTGGTCGCCCTAGACGCTTGTTCATGCAATTGCAGTCTAGACCGAACGCCGGCGCTACACCAAGATAGGCCTCTTTCATCGGGGGAAATTTGATGCCGCGGCGTAATTCCATTGCCTTGCTCGTGACATGTCTGTTCGCCACGCCCGTGTTTGCCATAGAACCGTTTCCGTCCGGCTTTCATACTGAAGAGATTAAGACCAACGGCACAAGTTTGCATGTACGCATTGGCGGGCAGGGTCCCGCCGTCGTCTTCCTTCACGGCTTCGGTGATACCGGTGACATGTGGGCGCCGGCAGCTACGGCCCTGATGAGGACCCACACCGTGGTAGTGCCCGACCTGCGCGGGATGGGCCTTTCTGCGCATCCCGACACAGGCTATGCCAAGAAAAACCAGGCCGGGGATATCGCGGGCGTGATGGATTTCCTGAAAATCCAAAAGGCCGATCTGGTGACGCACGATATCGGCAACATGGTGGGCTACGCGCTGGCGGCGCAATATCCGGTCCGCATCGCCAAATGGGTAGTGATCGATGCGCCGCTGCCGGGAATCGCCAATTGGGACGAGGTCAAGCAGAGCCCGCTCCTATGGCACTTCAACTTTCGCGGCCCCGATGAGGAGCGGCTGGTAGCCGGGCGCGAACGCATCTATCTCGACCGGTTTTACAATGAGCTATCCGCCAATCCAAAAAAGATCGACGAAGCCACGCGTCGACATTATGCTGCACTCTATGCTCGGCCGCATGCCATGCATGATGCGTTCGAACAATTCGGCGCATTCAATCAGGACGCCATTGATAACAAGGCAATGCTAGCCAAAGGCGGCAAGCTGAAAATGCCGGTGCTGGCTCTGGGCGGCGATAAATCTTTCGGGACGGCACAGGCAGACACGCTGCGCTTCGTGGCGACGAACGTCACCCCAGGCATTGTCCCGAATTCCGGTCATTGGATTATGGATGAGAATCCCAAAGCCACGATCACGTTGATGGTGAATTTTCTGTCGAAATAACGCGTGCAATGTCGAGGAGGCGGCAAAGGTCACGCAGAAAGTCTCGTCCAAAATCGGCGGGGTGGCCGAAGCGGCCAATGGCCCAGGCGCCGCCGCCGGCCAGGTCCTGGCGGGTGCCCGGGCCACGTCGAACGAGGTTGGGCCGAGCAAGGCGCGGCACCATTCGAATTTCTTGTCAGTCCCGCGCCGCTGCAACGATGGCGCCACCGGGCCCTGACTGCACCAGCACGGCCTCGCGCAGGCCAGGCTGGTTCGCGGAAGGAATGGCATAAGACGTTTGCCTGCCGTTCCACTCTCCCAGCTTCACGAGCTGTTTGACGACATTCTTGTGGGGCAGTGTGAGGCCACCGTTCTCGCCGCGCGCAATGGGCACATTCTCGATACTGGGATCAAAGCGCACCAGCCAGATTTGATGCGCGCCCGGCTTGCCTGCCCCAACCGTGACCGTGCCGGGCGTGATGTGCACTGCTGGCGCCGACGGGTTGGCCTCACGCGCGATCAGCGCTTCTAGCGCACGCCTGTCGCGGCCCACGATATCAGCGCGACCGTTCACGACCACCTGGGGCGTGTACACTTCCGCGTGATGCAGGGCACGGGCATAGTCCCACTGCCGGGCGGTATATTGCGGCGAGGCAAACGTGTCCTTCCAGCCCAGATAGTCCCAATAGGTGACCCCAAAGCTCAAGGTTAGAAGATCGGGCCGCTCGCTCAGCGCCATGACATTGGCGTTGGCGGGCGGGCAATCTGAACAGCCCTGGCTCTGGAACAGCTCCACGACCGTCAGCGGTGCCTGTTCCGCTGCCGACGCGGGAACGACCGGCGCCGCCAGCATGACCAGGGTCGCGCCATCAAGTATCCATCTGCGCATGTGTCACCCGTTAGATTGTTCATAACTGAGTTCGCAGCGTCTGGCAGCGCGTTACAGTCATCCGCTGCTCATAATCACACTGAAAACTACGATTCCCTTGCGCCCCTACATGTTGAGTGCCCCGATTTCATGATGCGGCACCGGCGCCTGGTCAACTTTGGCTGGCAGCCGAAAGGCGATTGATCGAGCTGATCAGTAGGTGTCGGTAGCCGATTGGGCGCGCAATCCCTAGCGGCTGGATTGCGTAGGACACGCCCCACCGTGGGTTCCCGCCGGTCCCGGGCGGCTTTCCGTGAATCTGGTCGGCGGCCCGGGGTCTTTGCGTTACCGTACGGCGCGTCAGACTGGCGGTGGGAGCGACATCTTGAAATATCCGAGCGCGCGGGCGTTGGGTCTCGCTCTGGGATTGTTCTTCGCCGTCTACGCCCCTACTTTCATTGCAGTCTCCTTGATCCGACCGCCGGCTCAGATTGCCGTACCCCTGATCATCGGGCTCAGCCAATCGCCCTGGCTCTGATCTGGGCCTTCGCGCAAGGTAGCACGGGCCTCTTGGAGTTCGGCTTCGGCGTTCCGAAACTCCGATATTTGGCATTAGCGGTCTTGATCGGCCTACCTCTGGCGCTGGCCGTGGGTTGGCTAAGTCACCTCCTTCCGTCGAAGGGGCAATTCTCCATAGCAGGGTTTCGACCATGGATGCTGTGGCTGTATTTCGGCCTTGGGGCATCGATCCAGGAGGAGGTCATATTCCGAGGGTTGATCCAATCGTATCTTGAACGGACCTGGAGCACCTCGGTCACGCGCCTCGCTGGGCGAATGTCGCCCACCGTCTGTTTTACGGCGGTTCTGTTCGGTGTCATCCATCTGGACAGCGGCCCGATTGTCGTCGCCGGCGCATTGGGGCTTGGGCTCGTCGCCGGCGAGCTGCGGCGGTGCAGCCACAGCCTCCTGCCGGCGGTGATCGTCCACGCGCTGTTCAATTTGCCAGAGCTGTTATGGCGCTAGCGCAAAATCGGTTCGTCCGGCACCTATCTTGCGCCACCAGCGGTGCAAGACGGATCGACGTGGTTGGTCCGGTAGTGGGTCCCTTAGGCGCATCGCCTATGAGTAACCGGCGAAGTCGATTGGCTCTGAACGAGAAAGGTCCAGCGCGGTTCCCTGCACCTGGCCTTCCCTGCATCTAGGGCTTTGTCACACAACTAGAGCAGTGCGGAGACTAGCACGGCGAGGATTACCCAAATTGTAAGCGAGCCGCCAAATATCCAGAGCACGCTGAGATCAGCGCGCGCTTTCCGCCCGTTCAAAATATTGGTCACTCGGAGCCTCACCCCAGAGACACGTCAGACTAAACAAGAATCGGCCCGAATCGATAGCGCTTAAAGCGGTAGGGATTGGGAGGGTTGAGCATTTTCGAATGACACTGTGGAATATCACGGTACGAAAATGGGGGCTTTCTCCATTCGAGTGTAGGCTCCTAAGGACTACGAGGAACGAGTCGCAAGAAGCGACGCATACCGACTATTGCGCGAACAGACGTAAGCGCATAGCGCCTCAAGGTTGAGTGCCCATGGTGCACTGCAAAACTTCACGCTGATAGATTCTTAGCCATCCGATGCCGAAATTGTTGCCATTGGTAACTGTGGCTCGATAGTGAAGACGCTGAGGCCTTTATTCCTTCGAAATGTGGGGTCTGGGCATGGCTTGGCGGCACTACCCCCGTCAAGCCTCATTGGTTTTCAGCCAGTTATTTGGAACGTTCACATGGGTGAGTGTCGCGAGCCAAGACCACCCGTCGAACGTCGAAGCGCACCACGGCGGCGAGTATTCCTGTCGGGGGTCATATTCGTTCCCAAAACCAATTCGACATTTGATTGTTCAATCAGGGACCTTTCGGAATCCGGCGCGAGAATTGACGTTTGCGCGGGCTCGCTCATTCCAACCAGATTCCAACTGATCAACATAAAGGATCAGATCGCATATGAAGTGCAATGCGTTCGGCGAAACGGGCGCGACCTGGCACTGAAGATACTGCAGTCGATCCCGTTGGCTGATGCTTCCGGCAGCGAAACTATCCAGCTAAGGCGGCTCCTGGTAGAGCGGCTCCAGCGCTAGCGGCGCGCTGTCGGAACAACCGCTATAGTGCGGCACCCGCGCTGCCAAATGTGTCTCCCAGTGTGTCCCCGTCAGAAGGCACGCTCAGTTAGAGACGCTATATCTGTGGCGATCACGGGCGCCACGAAAAGGAGAGGGCGGTTTCGCCGCTCGTGTCTCCGTTGGACGTGAAGCGCCGCTCAACGATGAAACCTTGGCCAAGAGCATCGATTGCGACAATGGTGCTGCATCGTGTCCCGTAGATCGAGTTCTTTATAAAAATAGGCGAGATAGGTGCCTCTTGTGGCACGTCCGAGGGGACGGCGGATCCTTCTCCAAATTCAGGAAGAGTGTCATCGCGCAATTTGTCGAGCAGATGCTCCGGCTGTTGCGCGCCTGCCGCAACCCAGTCCAACAGAATGCTCTTGAGTTTGACAGTCTTGGGCCAAGGCTCATTGAGTGAGCCATTTGAAAGGCCATATACTCCCGGCGCCAGCACTTGTCGCGTGGACGTTGGCCGATTGGATAAGAATGTCGCTTCATCGAAATCGACATTAATCAGGTTAAGCGGGTTGAAGTCCATGAGATCGATCTCGGAAGGGCAAGCATAATGCCCTCCGGCCGATAATAGATCTCTCAAGAGGATACCGCGCGACGGTCGCCCAGTTCGCGGGGGCCCGAAACCCCGCAGATTGGTGACGACGCCAAATCGACCCTGCTCGGAGACACCCAGCCATGTCCCCCCGGACTGAAGATCCTTCCCGGCGAGCAGATGGTTTGGCGCATCCCATCGCGCGAGTGGCTGCGCGGGGCGCGCATGTAGCTCATCGCGATTGCCTGCCATGACCAACCGCCACCGAGGATGCGCACACCAGGCGAGGGCCAAAACACACACTATCGTTCTCCGATCTGCGTGCGCCGTTCGTGCTGGGGCGCGACTGAGAGGCGATCCTTTGAGCTTTCCCAGCGTTCCAGATTTCGTGACCCATCCCGGACGAAGGGACTGGCCCGGAGCGCCGCAAACAGCAGATCGCGAAGAGCGGAGCCGGGGAAACGGAGCGGTCTCTTCAGGTTTAACACTAAGATCACGCAGTCCTCGTCGGTTTGGTTCCAAACTTCATGGGGGCACATATATTCAAAAACAACGACGTGACCTTCTTCCCAAATCACTTCTTGATCTCCTATTTGCATACGGCAATCATGACAGCTGCGTGGCAGAATCAAACCTATATGGGCGGTTATTATGGCTTTGGTCGGACCCGTATGCCGCGGTATGTGCGCGCCAGCGAGAGTCAGAGAATATAGAGCGCTCAAGAGTCCAGGAATTTGTTCGAGCACGCGGGCAGTTTGGGCACAGCGCGCACAGTCGGCCTTCGCCCGCAGGCCATAGCCCCAAAAAAAGAACGACCTCAACTTATCGTCGACCGCGATTTCTCATGGTCTGAGGAAAGTTCGCGAACCGCCGGTGTTGACTTTTCGAATTCCCTGTTATGGCTCGCGATTTCCCTGATATCGCGTTTTGTATTCCCTATTATTCACGTGCGCGCAGCATCGTCTACCGAAAGCGGCGGATTGCGGCCGATTCTGCGGGCACAAGCCGCGGCCGTCGCCACGATTGATCGCGAAAATTCACTGTTATCGACGCCAGTCTCTGCCCCAAGGTTTTGGCGTCGCGGAAATCGGGAGATCCTCCGCGGAGACTGCGGCCCTTCAGGCGCCGGCTTATCGGGGAAATTCGCTAATGTACTGCTCCGCGCCGCAAAGGCGCAGTGTGACCGACCGAAATTGCGGACGATTTGCCAGTGCTCTGCGACGAGCCAGAATTGCTCAGATGATTGGCTAGCCAACGCGTGCCAGCGCCAGGGATGCAAACGTCAATGTGAACAGGGCAGCGCCGCGCCGAGTTTCTTCTTCATGGATCGTCATTCCGTGTGATTGTCTGACTGCTACGCTACTTCGTTACAGCCGCAGAAAACGATCATCGCGTCCAGTCAATGCAGGATCACCAGCTGGGTGGGGTCGGTCATGGTGATCATGGCGCTGCCATCGAGCCCCACGACGCCTGTGATTTCCACGACGTGGCCCTCGATCCTTGCCAGTTGTGGGAATGTGGGCTCATCGCCGAAAGGGATATAGCCGACAACGCGGCGGGTGGCGTTGGGCATTTCGATTTCGATATAGGTGCCCGCGCCTTCGATGATATGTGCACGGCCACGCAATGCTGAAATTGACCCCTGGGTCAAG
>DATKEP010000159.1:0-3078 GCA_035512055.1 Rhizomicrobium sp. | reverse complement strand
CGAGTCAGGGGATGATCAAAAACAGCTTTGTGATGGCGATCGCGGCCGCCGGTCTGCTTTTGGCAGTGCATCGGGCCGTCCGCGCGCAAGACGCGCGACCCGTTCACCCGCCTCTCAAGCCGGGCCAGTCAGCCGGCATTCGTGTCGCCCAGCAAACGCGTAGCGGCCTCGCCCTGATCGGGACGGGCGCCATTGAGACATAGCGGGCCACAAAGTCGGGTGTATCGGCGACAGGCTCCGACCAGTCCTTCTCACCTGCATGCCGGGCAAGAATGTCCGACAGCTTCCAGAGAGGACGGTTGGGCGCGGCATAGGGAACAAGCCGCGATGGTCTGGGCGCCCATGCCAGCGTGCTTGCAGATTGCGCGCTGGTATCGCTGCTTGCCAGGACGGGGCCGAGAAGGACCGCCATCACCAACAGATGCGACGGCGTGATCCGGTTCCGGAACGGCATGAGAATCTCCAGCAGGACAACCGGTCAAAGGCTACGTCACTCCCGCAGCTTTTGGCAGGCAGGCTGTAGAGCAAGTCAGGGGGCCGTCGTGGCCGGCGCACTCTGTAGGCTGAGTTGGCCATTGTTGCCGCCGCCACTGCTGGACGTGGCAGCCACGATCACGATCGCGACAATAGCGCCCGTCCCGATCAGGGCGAGACCGGTATGCGCTTGCTGGGCGACACGAACGCCGGCTGACTGGCCCGGCTTGAGAGGCGGGTGAACGGGTCGCGCGTCTTGCGCGCGGACGGCCCGATGCACTGCCAAAAGCAGACCGGCGGCCGCGATCGCCATCACAAAGCTGTTTTTGATCATCCCCTGACTCGTAAGACCTTATTTCAGCTGGTGAATCTGACGAAATTGCGACGAAAACCCTACGCGGCCTTGAAAGTCGGATTTGTCGATACGATGTTCATCGAACTATCGAATTACTCAAGGGAGACAAAGATGGGCAAGTTGCAAGGCAAGGTTGCGGTGGTGACTGGCGCCTCCAAAGGCATCGGGGCGGGCATAGCCCGGGCATTGGGCGAAGCCGGCGCTTCGGTCGTGGTCAACTATGGTTCCGACAAGACTGGTGCCGAAACAGTGGTGGCCGACATCAAGGCAAAGGGCGGCCGGGCCATTGCGGTTAAGGGCGATGTATCCAAAGCCGGCGACGTGAAACGGTTGTTTGAAGAAACGCGAAATGCTTTCGGCAAGCTGGATGTCCTGGTGAACAATGCGGGCGTGTTCAAGTTCGCGCCGATCGAGGAAACCAGCGAGGCCGAGTATCAGCGCCAGTTTGGCATCAACGTGCTGGGTCCGTTGCTGGTCACGCGCGAAGCCCTGCCGCTGTTCGGCTCCGAGGGCGGCAGCGTGATCAACATTTCTTCGGTCATCAGCCGCATGGGCATTCCGGGCTCGGCCATTTATGCCGGCACAAAGGGCGCGCTTGACACCATCACCCAGGTGCTGGCCTCGGAGCTTGGCCCGCGCAAGATCCGGGTCAATTCCATCAATCCCGGCATGGTGGAAAGCGAAGGCACGCATGCCGCCGGATTCATCGGTGGCGACTTCCAGAAGAATATCGAGGCTCAGGCCCCGCTGGGCCGCATCGGTCAACCGCAAGATGTGGCCAAGGTGGCGGTGTTCCTGGCCAGTGACGACGCCGGTTGGCTGACAGGGGAGCGCATCTCAGCGTCCGGTGGACATCGGTAGAGGCTTTCCCGTTGGCCCGGGGCCTCCCTCGCGCTTCGCGCTCGAAGAGGGGCCAGCTTCTGTAAACTCGGCTCACGCTCGTTATCAGAAGCTAGGCCAGTGTATCTCAGCGTCCAGTGGACATCGTTGAATTAGCTGCATGCCCCGTCTATGACGGGGCATGCGTTTTTCCGGCAAGCATGTGTTGGTGACGGGCGCGGCCTCCGGTCTGGGGCTTGCGATTGCGCAGGCTGCACAGGCCGAGGGCGCCAGCATCATCGGCTTGGATCGCGTTGCGTCCCCGTTCGAGAACAGCCGCATCTGCGACATTGCCGACGAGGATCAGGTCAAGAGCGCGCTTTCTGGCCTTTCGCGGCTTGACGCGGTGGTCAACAGCGCCGGCATCGCCCGCCGCGCCAAGGTCGACCAAACGGACATGGCCGACTTCGACGCGGTGATGGCGGTAAATGTGCGTGGCGCCTTTCTGGTGTCAAAATACACCCTGCCCTACTTGCGCAAGAATGGTGGAGCCATCCTGCATCTGTCATCGGGTGTAGCCACAACAGGCACGCGCAATCGCGCCGCCTATACCGCCAGCAAAGGCGCCATCCTGTCGCTCACCCTCAACATGGCGCTGGATTACGCCGCCGACAGGGTACGGGTGAATTGCCTCTGCCCCGGCTTCGTCAACACGCCGCTTCTGGCGAGCATGCCGGCGGAACGGCGCACGAGGCTGGCGGCGCTGCATCCCCTCGGGCGGATCGGCGAGGCCGAAGACATCGCGCCCATGGCATTGCTGCTGATTTCCGACCAGGCGGCCTGGATTACCGGCCAGGCGATCGCGGTGGATGGCGGGTATAATATCGGCCACATGGATGACATTTAGGGCTGGAATCCCGCTCCGACACAATTAGAACAAGACTGTTTTCTAGACCGGGCGCTACAGTCGCGCGCGATTTCCGGATCCGCCGAACTTGACCGCCCTGATCGACGCCCGTTCCCTTCCCGACGCCACGGTGCTCACACCAGACCTTGCCATCATCGGTGGCGGGCCGGCGGGGATTTCCCTGGCACTGGCGCTGGCCGGCAGCAAAATCAGCATTGCGCTGCTGGAATCCGGCGGCATGAATTTCGATCCCAAAGTCCAGCGTATGTATGCGGGCCAAGAAACCGGCGTGCGCTACCCGGCGCTGGATGCCGGCCGGCTCCGCTTCCTTGGCGGCAGCAGCAATCATTGGGGTGGCTATTGCCGGCCGCTTGACGAGGTCGATTTCGAGGCCCGCGACTGGCTTGCCCATTCGGGCTGGCCCTTCCAGCGCGCGGAAATCGAACCCTATTTCCAGCGTGCGCAGGCACTGTGCGAGGCCGGACCGTGGATCTATGACAAGGGTGACAGAGCGGTATCGGCG
>DATKEP010000158.1:0-17544 GCA_035512055.1 Rhizomicrobium sp. | reverse complement strand
ACGCGTGCCAGCTGACCGGCATCGAGGTCTGCATCGTTACCTTGCCCGCCTTCAGCGCGTCGAACAGCAGGTAGAGGGTCATCATCTTTGTCAGGGAGGCGGGGTGGCGTTCCGCGGTTTCATTGCGGGCGTAGAGCACCTTGCCGGTAGCCCCGTCGACGACCAGGGCCGCATCCTTCTGGGGATCGGTGGGGCTCGACAGCATTTGGACCAGGCCGCGATGGCCATGTCCGTGAAGCAGCGCCACGGCCGAAACCGCCGCCACATGCCGGCGGTGGTGAGCAGCCGAAGCCGGAAGGACCAGCCCGATGGTCAGAAAAAAGGCGGCGCCGAGGCCGGACAGGAAGCGAAGCCGACAAGGTAAAGACAATGACATCCCCAAAAACGGAACACCCCTGCGGAGTCCAAAAGACCAAATTGCGGCACTTTTCGCAACAACTAATCGGAATCTATTATGCATTTCGGGTATTTACGAAGGCCTAATGATGGTTGCAGGGGTTCCGAGAGTTCCACCAAAATATTTATGATGCGCCGCACAATTAACACTTGACGCTCCCAACGGGCTGCCTCATATAGGTCATGTTGCACTGCAACAGGCCACCGGATAACCGGTCGTGCCCTAACTCACAGAGAGGACATGACATGAGCAAAGCAAAGACAGCCGGTGAAAAAGCCGCCAATACGGCAGAGACCGCCCTGGAAAGTGGCGCTGCGGCTCTCAAGACCGGCCTCGAGAAGGCGTTGAAGGGTTATGACGCCGTTCTGGGCTATGGCAAGGAAACCGCCGAGGCCGTGATGAAGTCGGCCACCGTCGCCGGCAAGGGCGTCGAAAGCATCAACAGCGAAATCTATTCCTACTCCAAGCAGTCGATCGAAGATTCCGTCGCCGCCACCAAAGCTGTGATGGGCTCGAAGTCCGTGCATGAGGCGTTCGAATTCCAGACTGATTTCGCCAAGTCGGCCTTCGAATCCTATGTCGCCGAACTGAGCAAGATCAGCGAACTCACCACCGCCGCCACCAAGGATGCTTTTGCGCCCTTCAAGGGCCGCGTGCAGGCTTGGCTGGACGTGGTGCAAAGCAGCCGCACTGCTTAATTTATCGCTTTAACGAATTGCTGAGGGCTCCGGTTTCGCGACCGGGGCCCTTTTGCTTTGCGGCAGACGGCTTGAACTTCCCTTGCGCGGTAACCAGATGGGATGGTCCCCCACTAGGCAGACGGCCAATCCGCGCTAGGATAGGCGGCGGTAGCGAAGCAGAAGCCTTTCGATGAAGGACCCGGGCGATAACAACGATGGCAGGAACGGGGCGGGCAAATCCGGCACGGGCACCGTCACCAAGACGCGCCCCAAGACGAAAAAGCCGTCGCTCTACAAGGTTCTGTTATTGAACGATGACTACACGCCCATGGAGTTTGTCGTTCACATACTGGAAAAGATCTTCGGCAAGACGCGCGAAGAGGCGGTTGACGTGATGCTGCATGTCCACCGGCACGGTGTCGGCATTTGCGGCATTTTCACATTCGAGGTGGCGGAAACGAAAGTCGCCCAGGTCATTGAATTCTCACGGCGGCATCAACATCCTTTACAATGCACCATGGAGAAAGAGTGATGCCGTCACTTTCCCGGAGTCTGGAACAGGCGCTCCACCACGCCATCAAGCTCGCAAGCGACCGACATCATGAATATGCCACGCTCGAGCATCTGCTGCTGGCGCTGATCGACGACACCGATGCCAGCCAGGTGATGAAGGCCTGCAATGTCGATATGGACGCGCTGAGGAAGTCGGTGCAGAAATACATCGACGAGGACCTTGCCACGCTGGTGATGGACGAGTCCGACGAGGCCAAGCCCACGACCGGCTTCCAGCGGGTGGTGCAGCGTGCGGTCCTGCATGTGCAGAATTCGGGGCGGGACGAGGTGACCGGCGCCAATGTGCTGGTCGCGCTTTTCACCGAGCGCGAAAGCCACGCCGTCTATTTCCTGCAGGAGCAGAACATGAACCGGCTGGATGCCGTGAGCTATATCAGCCACGGCATTGCCAAGCGCCCGGGCATGAGCCAACCCAAGCAGGTGCGCGGCACCGACGAAGAAGACGAACCCGAAAAGCATAGCAAGCAGGGTACCGAGGCGCTCGAGGCCTACTGCATCAACCTCAACGATAAGGCCAAGTCGGGCAAGGTCGATCCCCTGATCGGCCGAGCGCCGGAGGTCGAGCGCACCATCCAGATCCTTTGCCGCCGACAAAAGAACAATCCGCTGTTCGTGGGTGATCCCGGCGTCGGCAAAACGGCCATTGCGGAGGGCCTGGCCCGCAAGATCATTCGTGGCGAAGTGCCTGAGGTGCTGCGGGGCTGCACGATCTATTCGCTGGACATGGGCTCGCTGATCGCCGGCACGCGCTATCGCGGAGATTTCGAGGAACGGCTCAAAACCGTGGTCAAGGAGCTGGAGAGTCTCAAGGGCGCGATCCTGTTCATCGACGAGATCCACACGGTGATCGGGGCGGGCGCGACCAGCGGCGGCGCGATGGATGCCTCCAATCTGCTCAAGCCGGCGCTCGCAGCGGGAACACTGCGCTGCATCGGCTCGACCACCTACAAGGAATATCGCCAGTATTTCGAAAAGGACCGCGCCCTGGTGCGGCGCTTCCAGAAGATCGATGTGGTCGAGCCCACGATCGAGGACTCGATCAAGATCCTGATGGGCATCAAGAGCTATTTCGAAAACTACCACAAGCTGCGCTACACCGCCGACGCCATCAAGGCGGCAGTTGAACTGTCGGCCAAGTACATCAATGACCGCAAGCTCCCCGACAAGGCGATCGATGTGATCGACGAATTGGGCGCCTCCCAGATGCTCGTGCCGGAAAGCCGCCGCAAGAAGGTGGTGGGCGTGAAGGATGTCGAGGAAGTAATCGCCAAGATCGCGCGCATTCCTTCCAAGTCGGTCAGCAAGAATGATGCCGAGGCGCTCAGGACGCTGGAAGCCGATCTTGGCCGTGTCGTCTATGGCCAGGAAAAGGCGATCCATGCGCTGGCGTCTGCCATCAAACTGGCGCGCGCAGGCCTGCGCCAGCCCGAAAAGCCCATCGGCTCGTATTTGTTCTCAGGCCCCACCGGCGTAGGTAAGACGGAAGTCGCCAAGCAGCTCGCCGCCATCATGGGCGTGGAATTTCTGCGCTTCGACATGAGCGAATATATGGAGCGCCACACGGTGTCGCGCCTGATCGGCGCGCCGCCCGGCTATGTCGGCTTCGACCAGGGCGGGCTGCTCACCGATGGCGTGGACCAGCATCCTCACTGCGTGCTGCTGCTCGACGAGATCGAGAAGGCCCATGCCGACCTGTTCAACATCCTGTTGCAGGTGATGGACCACGGAAAACTCACCGACCATAACGGCAAGAAGATCGACTTCCGCAACGTAGTGCTGATCATGACCACCAATGCGGGCGCCTCCGACGCCGCCAAGGAGGCCATCGGCTTTGGCCGCGGCAAGCGCGAGGGCGAGGACGAGGAAGCGATCAAGAAACTGTTCACGCCGGAATTCCGCAACCGGCTGGATGCGACCATCGCCTTTGCGCCGCTTTCCCGCGCCACCATCGACAAGGTGGTTGAGAAGTTCGTGCTGGAGCTGGAAGCCCAGTTGGCCGACCGCGATGTTACCTTCGATCTGACGGCCGAGGCTACGCGCTGGCTGGGCGAGAAGGGCTATGACGACGCTTTTGGCGCGCGTCCGCTGGCGCGCGTGATTCAGGAAAATCTCAAGAAGCCCCTGGCTGACGAGATTCTGTTCGGCGCGCTCAAGGATGGTGGCACGGTGCGTGTGCTGCTCGACCGCGAAAAGGACAAACTAGCCTTCGAATTCGTCCCGGCCAAGGACGCCAAGCCGCGCGCGCCCAAGAGAGACAGCAACAAGGGCGACAGCAAGAAGCCCGCGACGCAGGAAGACGTTTAGGAAGGCGGCTGGTTAGCGCCCGATCTCGATGATCCTGAAGCTGTCTGGTAGCATGGGTCCGCGCGCGATGCGTCCGGGCGGCGGTGCCGGCGCGTCGGCGGGTACCGGGCCGTAATCGGCCGTCATCAGGAAGATGCGGTTGGTCTTTCGGTCCAGCGCGATGGTGCGCGCACCGGGCTGGGTGGTCAGTGTCTGTTCGACTGAGAATTTTTTTGGACCATCTTCCTTGATCACCGTCAGGTGACCGTCTCCGGTCGGGGCCAAAACTTCGCTGGTGGCGGGATTGAACAGCACACCGTCATTCTGCATGCCGATAGGAATGGTCGTCAGGATGGCGCCCGTATCCGCATTCATCATCACCATCACCGCCGGATTGCGGCAGGCCACGAACAGCGTGCGGGTCTTGGGATCGAGCGCCAGGCCTGCCGGCGTGCCGCCCTGGCCAGCGAGGGGATAGCGCGCGGTGACCGTCATGCTTTTTGCGTCCACCACGCCAATGGCGTCCTTGTCCTCCAGCGCGACATACAGGTGACCCTTGCCGTCGGATTTGGTCTCCTCCACTGCGGCGTCCAGGTTGACCGTGCCCAGGATCGAGCCGTCGGCTGTGTTGATCGCGGTGATGTTGGGCGCGCTGTGGCTCAGCACATAGACACGATGCGCGGCCGCATCCAGCGAAAGCCCGTCGGGATTGCCGTCGACCGTGATGCTCTTCAGCGTCGTGGCATTGGTGCTGTCGAACATGGTCAGAGGCTTGCTGCTGGCAAAGCCATGGTGGTTTGAAGCGTCCACCACCGCACCATGTGCGCTAATACCGTCCAGCTCACCAACCTGCTTCAGGCTGTCGAGGTCATAGGCCAGCAGCCGCGGATTCTCCTTGCCGCTGCGGGCGATATAGAGGCGCCGGCCTTGGCTATCGGCCACGATATAGTCAAATCCGCCTTCGCCCCCGACTGTTACCGTCCTGATGATATGATAGGGACCGTCGGCGAGCGCTGGATGCGGCATAGCCATCAGCAATGCGGCGAAAAGGATTTTGCGCATGCGAGCCTCCCTTGCGTGCCATAAGGCTAGCACCTGCACATGTCACGGGTGCCGGCTAGAGCAATTATATTTCCCCAACCTGAACGGCTTCGCTGCTAAAGCGGTTCGTGGTGATGCACGACCTGAGGCGGAGCGGCGAACAGAGGCCCCAGGATGGACCGCCATTCCTGGAAGGCCTGGCTCTCACGGAAGCCCACCGTATGATCTTCCAGCGTTTCCCACCAAACCAGCAGCAGGAAATCCTCGGAATGTTCGATACCCTGGCGCATCTCGCATTTGTGAAAGCCGCGTGAACCCGCGATGTGCGGCCGCGCCTTGGCAAAGGCAGACTTAAAGGCATCGGCCTGGCCGGGCTTCACGGTGATGAGGGCGCGTTCGAGGATCACAATGCACTCCGTATCTTTGCGGCGATGGGTTCAAGGGTTGCCGCATCTACCATGACTTTGCCATGCGGCGCCAATCCCACGCCTTCCCAGCGCGGCACGATATGGAAATGCATATGAAAGATGCTCTGGCCGGCAGGCGCGCGGTTGTACTGTTTCAGGAGAATGCCGTCTGGCTGTAGCGCCTTGTCGACCGCTTTCGCGACTCTCTGGGTGGTTGCCATCATCGCCCCGAGTCCGTCGGCTGAAAGGTCCAGGATATTCTCCGCCGGCTCTTTGGGCACCACCAAAACATGCCCGTCGGATTCCGGCATCACATCCATGAAGGCCAGCGTCTTTGCGTCCTCATGGACTTTCACGCAAGGGATTTCGCCGCGCAGGATTTTGGCGAAGATGTTGTTGGGGTCGTATGGCATGGCTGCCCTCCTTTGCCGTTGAACCATTCTCCCGAAATTATCGCTAGCTGTCATCCCCGGCGAGCGCCGCGATCCGCGGTGCGAGGGAAGGAGACCCAGGTGATTGATGCCGTCACGGTGGCGCCCACCTGGATTCCCTTCCTTCGCGGCTGGACGCCGCTCGCCGGGAATGACACTAGGAGCTCTTCCTAAACGGCGTATGCCGCGCCAGCTCGGAGATGTTTTCCGCATTCGCCGCGCGCTCGGCCTCCAGAAAGTCATCGACCGCCCGTGCCAACCCCGTATGCGCGATCATATGGGCGCTGTAGGTCTCGACCGGCAGATAACCGCGCAGCAATTTGTGTTCGCCCTGCGCGCCCGCTTCGACCCTCTTCAGGCCGCGTGCAATGGCGAAATCGATCGCCTGGTAATAGCAGGTCTCGAAATGCAGGAAGGGGACATATTCGATCGCTCCCCAGTTGCGTCCGAACAAGACGCCTTCACCAAACAGGTTCAGCGCGCCGGCGATATATCGCCCGCCTGTTTTCGCCATCACCAGCAGGGTCTGGTGCGACAGGCCTTCACCCAGGCGGGAAAAGAATTCGCGGGTAAGGTAGGGCGTACCCCATTTTCGTCCACCCGTGTCCATGTAGAAAGTGAAGAACTGGTCCCAGTGGGCCTCGGTGATGTCCTTGCCCGTCAGCCAGTCAAATTCCACGCCGGCCTCGCGCACCGACTGACGCTCTTTTCGTAAGTTCTTGCGCTTGGCCGAGGACAATTCGCCCAGGAACTGGTCGAAGCTGCCATAGCCTTGGTTTTCCCAATGGAATTGCTGGCCGGTGCGCAACAGGTAGCCCGCATCGCCCGCGGCGCGCCATTCCTCCGCGGTTAGGAAAGTGATGTGCAGGGACGAGGCGCCTATCTGCTTTACTGCCGCTGCCGCGGTCTTGAGCAGGATCTCGCGCGCCTTGCCTGATGTTGCCAGCAGCCTTCGTCCGGTGACTGGGGTGAACGGCACTGAGGATTGCAGCTTGGGATAATAATCGCCGCCAGCGCGCTGCAGCGCGTCGGCCCAGGCTTGATCGAAGACATATTCGCCATAGGAATGGCTTTTCAGATAAAGCGGCATCAGGCCATCCGGCGTGACCAGATGCGCAGCCTGCCAGCCGGTCCTGCGCGTGGCCGAACCGGATTCTTCCAAAGCCGCGAAGAATTCGTAGGTCGTGAATGGATGTGGATCAGCCAGCTTGTCGGGATTGGCGAAAGCGTTCCAGCGCGCCCGGCCGATTTCCGCGGCGCTGGTCACAAGCCTGGCGGAATCCTCAGGCGTCACTGGATCTCGAAGACCGCGTCCACCTCCACGGCCACGCCGCGCGGCAACGAGCCCATTCCGATGGCCGCACGGGCATGGCGGCCCGCCTCGCCGAATACCGCCACAAACAGGTCGGAGGCACCATTGGCCACTTCCGGCTGCTTGTCATAGTCAGGCGTGGCATTGACGAAGACATTCACCTTCAGGCAGCGCACGACCTTATCCAGGTCTTCTTCACAAGCAACACTCAACACCGACAGGATGTTGATGGCGCAAAGCTGCGCCGCCGCCTGGCCCATCTCCACGCTGAAATCCGCGCCCAATTTGCCGACATACTTCAGTGCTCCATCGGCGATCGGCACCTGGCCGGAGATGAAGACCTGGTTGCCGCAGATTGTGAACGGCACATACGAGGCGGCGGGCTTGGGCGGCGTGCTCAGCGCGATGCCAAGCTCTTTCAGGCGTGCTTCGATGATGGTCATGGGGGCCTCTGTTGGAATTTCTAACCCTAACTCACGCGCGCGGCTTTTTGAATGCGCGTCCTGTACCGACTGCGCCACCGCCGAATTTGGCGCGGATCTTGTCCATGGCCCGCTCGGCTGCAGCCCGTTTGTCGGACTGGGTATCGATCAGGCTCATGGGGTCGGTGCCCTCCGCCGGGCAGAGGTTGGAAAGCCCGACACCCAGCAGGCGGAAGCGCGTGCCATCGGCTTCGCGTTTCAGGGCGGCTCGCGCCGTGCGGAAGATGCGGTCGGCCAGCTGGGTCGGCTCATCCAGCGAGGCCGAACGGGTTCGCAGGCGAAAATTGGCGGTCTTGAGTTTTAGCACGATGGTCCTGCCGGCCAGGCCCTTGGCCTTGGCGCGGGCGCTGACCCTTTCAGCTTGCCGCCATAGCACGCCTTCCAAATCGGCATAGGCAGCGAGGTCCTTGTCGAATGTGGTTTCAGACGAGATGGTCTTCATCTCGCCATCGGGATCTACCTTCCGCGAATCCTGGGCGTTTGCCATGCGCGAGAGCCAAAATCCGGTCGTGCCATAGCGGTCCGCAAGTGCTTTGGGATCGGCATCCTGAAGCTGGCCTATGGTCGTGATGCCGTCGCGCTCGAGCTTCGCCTGCAGCACCTTTCCAGCTCCGCGCATGATCGCGACTTTCTTGTCGCGCAGGAAGCTTCTGGCTTCCGCCATGCCGATGACGGCAAAGCCGCGCGGCTTGTCCAGTTCGCTTGCCAGTTTGGCCAGGAATTTGTTGCCCGAAAGACCGATGGAGACCGTGATCCCGATCTCGTGTTCGATGCGAAGCGAGAGCGCCGCCATGGTCTTGGCAGGACTTTGGTGATGGATGCGCGTGGTCCCGGACAGGTCGAGATAGGCCTCGTCCAGCGACAAGGGTTCGACCAGCGGCGTCAGCTCTTCCATGAAGCCGCGAATCTGCCGCGCAACCTGGCTGTAGTGGGAATGGCGCGGCTTCAGCACGACCGCATGCGGACAAAGCTTCCTGGCCTGGAACATGGGCATCGCGGAGCGAACGCCGAATGTGCGGGCGATATAGCAGGCGGTGGACACCACGCCGCGCACTTCGCCGCCGACAATCAGCGGCTTGTCGAGCAGCGAGGGATCGTCGCGCTTCTCGATCGCTGCGTAAAAGGCATCACAGTCCATGTGGGCGATGGCGAGGCTGTTGAGCTCGGGATGGCTGACGACCCGCGTCGAACCACAATTGGGACACGGGGGCTCTGCCACATCGTTGAGGCAATCGCGGCAGAAGCCGGGCCATGATTTCAGCCCTATCGCTTCGCAATTTGAGGGCAGGTCTACTCCGGCCACAGCCACGCCGCTCCGCGAACGCCACTCGAATCTCCGTGCATATTCTTCACAATTCGTGGCTCCCCGCCCAGGTTGAAGCCGTATTTTTCCACCAGCGGCGGCAGGTCGCGGTAAAGCAGTTCGATATTCGACAGTCCGCCACCCATCACGATCACATCCGGATCAAGGATGTTGACCATGGTGGCAATGCCGCGGGCAAAACGATCCAGCCAGCGATTCATGGCCGCACACTCATCGGTGCCGTTTGACGCAGCAATCAACTCAACCGCGGCGTCACGGCCGGTTGTCCGACTGAAGTCACCGGCTAGGCCAGGTCCGCTGCACCAGACTTCCAGGCATCCGCGCTTGCCGCAATAGCACAGTGGCGCATAGTTCACTTCCTCGACCGACGGTGCGGGCAGGGGGATGTGTCCCCATTCCCCGCCAATGCCATGCGCTCCACCCAAAATCTTACCATCGACCACCACGCCGCCACCCACACCCGTGCCCGCGATCACGCCGAACACGGTGCTCGCGCCTTTGGCTGCTCCGTCGCTGGCCTCCGACAGGGCAAAGCAGTTCGCGTCATTGGCCAGGCGCACCGGCCGCGCCAATGCCTTTTCAAGGTCCAGCCGCAGCGGCCTGCCGATCAGATAGGTGGTGTTGGCATTCTTGATCAGATTGCTGCCGAAGCTTTCGCTGCCAGGGATCGCCATACCAACGTTGCCGTGCGTACCCAACTCCGCGTCCGCGGCGGACACCAGTTCGCGCAGGGCATGCAGCAGGGAGTCGTAGTCGCGTGGTGTTGCAATCCGCCGACGCAAGCGAATGGTGCCGCCATTTTCCAGCGCCAGGATTTCGATTTTGGTGCCGCCAAGGTCGATACCGAATCGCATTACGCCTCGCCGCTCAATCGGTGTCGCGCAAGATGCACGTCCCTGGGCGAAACAGACGCACACTCGCAAAACGGCATTAGCAGGTCTTCATGACCCAAAAGAAAGTCCAAAACCGCGACATTCATGTCCAGTGTTCCGGCCGAGGCCCGCAAAGACCCCGCATCCATTCCAGAAAGGCTGAGGAACCGGTCGAGCCCGTCCCCATTGCCGGCAAGCCAGCCAAGGGCCTGCAAAGCCAGAATTTCCGCCATTTCCGTGTTCATCACCAGGGCATTGTCAAGGGAGCGTTAAGAGATACTCCGTAATACTGCCCAAAACGAGCAGAGCCCCTTTTGGGCCCTGGGACAAGGCGATGGGCTGCGCCGGAGAGACCTGAACCATGGACGCGAAAACCAAGACGGTCCTGATCGTGGAGGACAATGAGCTCAATATGAAGCTCTTCCACGACCTCTTGGACGCGCATGGCTACAATATCCTGCAGACCAAGGACGGAATGGAAGCGCTGGATATCGCCCGCGAGCATCATCCCGACCTGATCCTGATGGACATCCAGCTGCCGGAAGTCAGCGGCCTCGAAGTCACCAAATGGCTCAAGGAAGATGACTCGCTGAAGGCCATTCCCGTCGTCGCCGTCACCGCCTTTGCCATGAAGGGCGACGAAGAAGTCATCCGCCAGGGCGGATGCGAGGCTTACATCTCCAAGCCAATTTCGGTGACCAGCTTTCTGGATACCGTGCGACGCTTCATCGGGTAATGCCTCATGACGGCACGCGTTCTCGTCGTCGATGACATCCTTTCCAACGTCAAGCTTCTGGAAGCGAAGCTGACGGCAGAATATTTCGAGGTCATCACCGCATTCAATGGCACGGAGTGCCTGGCCAAGATGGACCAGGGCGCGCCCGACATCGTCCTTCTCGACGTGATGATGCCCGGCATGGACGGGTTCGAGGTCTGCCGCCGCATCAAGTCCAATCCACGCACCGCCCATGTGCCCGTTGTCATGGTGACCGCGCTCGACCAGCCGTCGGACCGCGTGGCCGGCCTGGAAGCCGGCGCCGACGATTTTCTCACCAAGCCGGTGGACGATGCCGCGCTGTTTGCGCGCGTGCGCTCCCTGGTGCGCTTGAAAATGATGACCGACGAGCTCCGCATGCGCGAATCGACTGGCCAGGGCATGGGACTGATCGATCCGGCCGAGACGCTGGTCGAGGCAAACCTGACGGGCCGTATCCTGGTGATCGAGGACCGCGCCGAAAGCGTGGCCTGGTTCATCAGCGCCCTGACCCCCCGGCACGAGGTCGCCGCCGTCGACACCTTCGAGGAAGCCCTGGTGCGCGTGAAGGGCGGGGATTTCGACCTGATTGTGGTGTCGCTGGGCATGCGCGGCTTTGATGGCCTGCGCCTTTGCTCGCAGTTGCGCTCATTGCCCGAAGGCCGTCATGTTCCAATCCTGGTGGTGGTGTCGGATGGCGACCGCCGCAAGCTGACCCAGGCGCTGGAGATGGGCGTCAACGACTATCTGACGCGCCCCGTCGACAAGAACGAGCTGGTGGCGCGCGTCCGCACGCAGCTGCGCAAGAAACGCTATGCCGACCGGCTGCGCCATAACGTGCAGCTCAGCCTGGAAATGGCGATCACCGACCAGCTCACCGGCCTACACAATCGCCGTTACATGAGCCGCCACCTCGATGCGCTGATGGGCAACGCCAAGAAGGGCGGCCGCCCGTTGGCTTTCGTGATCATGGACATCGACTTCTTCAAGCATGTCAATGACACCTATGGCCACGACATCGGCGACGAGGTGCTGAAGGAATTCGCCTCGCGCATCAGCGCCAATGTGCGCGGCATCGACCTGGCCTGCCGCTATGGCGGCGAGGAATTCGTGGTCGCCATGCCCGATACCGACATGGTCTCTGCCTTCAACATCGCCGAGCGCCTGCGCCAGTCGATCGAGACCACGCCGGTCAGGATCAGCCGCGATCCGGGCGCGCTCAACATCACGATCTCCATCGGCATCGCCCAGGCAGAGGGCGAAGGCGACACCGCCGAGGCCCTGCTGCATCGTGCCGACCAGGCGCTGTATCGGGCCAAGCGGACAGGCCGCAACAAGGTCGTTGCCGACGCTGCTTGACGGCGTCTTTTGCCGCCTGAATACCTCGCTCGTCGCTCACATACTGTTTGTACGCATCGCTCCTCGCTGCCGCACAGGCGCCAAAATCCGCGCGTCAGGTACTAATCTTCATCCAATTCGGTTTCGGTAGCCCGGGGCCGTTGTTCTGCAATCTCCGTGACCCGGTCGATCACCGATAACAGAAGTTCGGGCTCGCGCGCGCCCGAGACAGCTAGGCGATTTGCGAAGATCATGGCCGGTACACCGGTCACACCCATTTCATGCGCGATCTGGTCTTCGCGTTCCACTAGCGCGATGTCTTCATTGCTTTCCAGCATCTGGGCGATTTCCACGCCGTCCATGCCGCAGATTTCGGCAATGTCGGCCAGCACGCGGATATCGCCGATATCCTCGCCATTTTCGAAATAGGCAATGAACAGGCGCTCAACAACATCGTCCTGCACGCCCGTGGCTTCCGCCCAACGGATCAGGCGGTGGGAGTCGAGCGTATCGGGCCGGCGCCGGATCGCGGCGAAATCGAATTCGATGCCGTCCCTGGCCCCCTCGGCGGCGATCAGCTTGTGCATCTTCACGATCCTCATCGGATCATCGCCGAACTTGGCGCGCATGTAGGCCTGACGGTCCATGCCACCCCTTGGCACGGTGGGGTCTAGGCGATAAGGCCGCCACTTCACGTCAAAGGCGATGCCCGGACGCTGTTCCATGGCACGCATCAGCCGGCGCTTGCCAATGAAGCACCAGGGACACACCGTGTCGGAGATTACGTCGATCTGCATTACCGAAGAACCTGCGATGCGATTTCATTCGCGTCCGCCTGAACATGCACCGATGCCGGATGGCCGCGGAACTGGGCCTTGGCCACGACCGGCACAAGTCCTTCTATCACCGTCATCTCTGGCGGCGGAGGTGTGGCGAGGAATTCCACCGTCATTACGCGACCATCGCTGCGCATCACATGCAGCCTGGGTTTGCTCCATCCGCCGCTCTGCACCGCGCCCTTGACCTGGATCGTGATTTCGCCGCCTTTCTGGGTGGCGATCAGGCTGTCGATGCGAAACACGCGCTTGTCAGCGGCGAGTGCCGGCGTGGCGCATAGGAGAATGGCGGCGAAGGTGGAGATGATCTTCATGGGCGTGGGACTATAGCCGAGATTGGGGCGGCAAGAAGATGATTAGATCTTCATCTCAATCCATCTGGTGCGACAGGCTGTCGATCCTATCAGGTGTTGCGAGCGGCAGCGTAGCAACACCGCAAGATCTTTCAAATTCGCAGCTCGCACCAGATGGGTACGTGGTCGGACGGTTTCTCGCTCGCGCCGCGCACGGCCTTGTCGATGCCGCACGCCCTGAGCCGATCCGCGGCCTGCGGCGACAACAGCAGGTGATCGATGCGGATGCCGTTGTTGCGCTCCCAGGATCCGAAGTAATCCCAGAACGTATAATGGCCCCCTTCCGGATGAAGCGCGCGGAAGGCGTCGGTATAGCCCAAAATTTCGATGCGCCGGAGCGCAGCCTTGGACTCCGGCTGGAATAGCGCGTCCTTGAGCCAGTTCTTTGGCTTGGCCGCGTCCTTGTCCTCCGGGATGATGTTGTAGTCACCCATCAGCACAACCGATTCTTCATTGTTCAAAAGCGTTTTCGCGCGCAGCCTCAACCTTTCCAGCCATGCCAGCTTGTAATCGAATTTGGGGCCGGGCCAGGGATTGCCATTGGGCGCATAGATCGAGGCCACCCGCACGATGCCCTTGTCGCCGGTGATCACGGCCTCCAGATAGCGCGCATGGTCATCGGCCTCATCGCCATGCAGCCGTGGCGTCACATCCTCCATCGGCCGCTTCGAGAGCAGGGCGACCCCATTATAACTCTTTTGTCCGTGTACGGCGCAGTTATAGCCCAGCGCCTCGAAGGCTTCGCGCGGGAAGTTCTCGTCCACCGTTTTGATTTCCTGCAAGGCCACGACGTCGGGCCTGGCCTCCTTCAGCCAGGCCAACGCAGGTTCCAGCCGGGCCTTGATGGAATTGACGTTCCAGGTGGCGATCTTCACTCGTGCGAGCCTCTAGTTCTCATGGGTTGCGATTAGAATGCCCGGCTGTTTCGTCGAAAAGCTCGGCCGTATTGCCTATGCGCTCTTCGCCCATCTCCTGCCATCCGGCCATTTTTCCTCGCAACGAGTTTGGCCTCAAACGGCGAAACTGGTGCCGCAACCGCAGGAAGCCGTGGCGTTGGGATTGTTGACCTTGAATGCCTGGCCGATCAGGTCGTCGGTAAAGTCGATTTCCGAACCCGCCAGGAAATCCAGCGACACCGGATCGATCAGCACCTTGGCGCCGTCCTTTTCCACCACCAGGTCCTCGTCCAGCTGGGCGTCGTCCAGGGCGAAATTGTACTGAAAACCGGAACAGCCGCCCCCCGTCACAGCCAGCCGCAAGGCACAAGGCCGCGCCTCGGCCTTCAGAATCTGGGCGATTCGGCGGGCGGCGCGGTCGGAAATGGTTACGGGCATGGCGGTCATCTCGATTTTCCGGGCACTCTTGCAGTCTCAAGCTTACCCTCTATGTAGTGCCCGCAATGGCCGAAACCAACCCCGCCGAGCCCAGGCCTCCCGGCCGCCTTTTGGGGCCCGTCGTCAGCCCGCCGGGACTGCATGCGGCCTACGCGACAAGGCCGCAGGAAAGCCGCGGCCGCTTTCATCCCGAAACCGAAAGCGCCACGCGCTCCTGTTATTCCCGGGACCGCGACCGCATCATCCATTCCAGCGCCTTCCGCCGCCTCAAGCACAAGACCCAGGTCTTCGTACAGCATGAGGGTGATTACTATCGCACCAGGCTGACGCATTCGCTGGAAGTGGCGCAGCTGGCCCGGAGTCTGGCGCGCACGCTTTCCGCCGATGAGGACTTGGCCGAAACAGTGGCGCTGGCGCATGACTTGGGCCACACGCCTTTCGGCCATGCGGGAGAGGAAGCGCTCGACGCCGCCACAAAGGATGTCGGCGGTTTCGACCACAATGCCCATGCGCTCCGGCTGGTGACGAAGCTCGAGCATCGCTACGCCGATTTCGATGGGCTCAACCTCACCTGGGAAACGCTGGAAGGACTGGTAAAGCACAATGGTCCACTCACTGGCCCGCTGCCAGGTCCGATTGCCGGCTTCGACAGGCGCTGGCCGCTGGAACTGTCGAGCTGGCCGGGGCTGGAAGCACAGCTGGCGGCGCTGGCCGACGATATCGCCTATGTCAGCCATGACATCGATGACGGCCTTCGCGCCGGCATTTTCGCCATTGGTGAGCTTACCGCCGCGCCTCTGGCCGGCGCGCATGTCAAAGGCGTGCTCGAGCGTCACGGGGAACTCGAACTCTCGCGCTTCATCGGCGAACTGATCCGTACCCTGATGAGCGAGCTGATGGAGGATGTGCTGAACCAGACCAGGGCCAATCTCGCCGGCCTGTCGAGTGTCGCAATGGTGCGCGGGGCGGGCAGGGCAACCGCCGCCTTTTCGCCTCCGTTATTGCAGCGGCTCAAGGCGCTGAAGGCCTTTCAGATGCAGAACATGTACCGCCATCCCCGGGTGATGGCCGCCATGACCCGCGCCCAGGCCGTGGTGACCGATCTGTATCAAGCCTTTGTCGCCGACCCCGGCCTTTTGCCCGCCGATTGGGCCAGGATCGCTCGCGAGGGCGTGCCCGGCACAGTGGCGCGCGACTACATTGCCGGCATGACCGACCGCTATGCGCTGGCGGAATATGCCCGTGTCTTTCGCACCGAGATTCAATTGTAAGCGTGCCCTTGCGGGTTCAGGCCCTCCGCAAGGCTTGCGTTAGGCAAGGCAGAGGGGGCATGAAACGGGCCACCGCAGGTGCTAATCTGGCCTCCTGAGAATCGGGAACTTTCATGGCCAACTACGACCGCGGCGTCTATGAGCCCAGAGACGAGGTGCGCGTGTTCGACGGTTCCGAGGAAGAAGAGGACGTAGAGGGTTCGCGGCTGCCTCTGCTGATCGTGCTGGCGCTCCTGGTGCTGGCCATGTTCGGCGGGGTTGTCTGGCTGGCCTATACCCAAGGTGTGGCGCGGGGCAGGGGCGAGACACCCGTCCTGACCGCCGCAGCCGGTCCCGAGCGCGTTGCCCCACCACAAGGGGCTGCAAGCAATACCGTCCCCTATCAGGGCTTCAAGATTTATGAGCAGCCGGCGCCGGCCGACGACACCGCCGACAGCACGCCGCAGGCCAACAGGCCCGTCGCATCCGCGCCAGCCCCGGCCGCGGTTCAGCCGCCCAAGCCGGTTCCCGCTCCGGCCGCCCAAGCACCGAGGCCCCAGCCCGCATCCCCCGCGCCGCCCAAAACGGTCGCTGCGCTGATCCAGCAGGCGGCTTCCGCGCCCGCGCCAGCCGTACCTGCCGCCAAGCCCGCGCCAGCCGCAAAACAGGCTCCGGCCCCGTTGGGAGGTCCGGCGACAGCCGCGCCGCGCCAGCTGGGTGCCGCCACGCAAACGCCGGCTCCGGTAAAAATGGCCGCCGCGCCGCCTGCCGCGACGCCTGCGGCCTCTGGCGGATATGTCTTGCAGATTGGCGCCTATAAGAGCCAGGCCGATGCCGATGCCGCCTGGAAGGTCTATAAGGCCAAGCATGCTGCCCTCCTGTCGGCCTATTCCGACGACATCCAGCACGCCGACCTGGGCGAGAAGGGCATTTGGTATCGCCTCCGGATCAGCGGTTTTACTGACAAGGACATGGCGACTTCCCTCTGCGACCGGCTGAAGGCAGACGGCGGCGCCTGTATCCCAGGCCGGTAGCATGACTAGTCGCGCCATCTATGGCTGCGCCGCCACAAGCCTGTCGGCGGCGGAAAAAAGTTTTTTCCGCGAGACACGGCCTTGGGGCTTCATACTCTTTACACGGAACATTAGCGACTCGGCGCAAGTCAAAGCACTGGTTCAAGAATTGCGGGATACGGTTGGTGACGAAAGCGCCCCCATCCTGATCGATCAGGAGGGCGGAAGAGTCGCCCGCCTGAAACCACCGCATTGGCATGCGCGTCCGCCGGCGGCTCGTTTCGGGACACTGCATAACACCAATCCCGAAGCTGCCCGCGAGGCCGTCTATCTCAACGCCCGCCTGATGGCCCATGACCTCGCCGGTCTGGGTATCAATGTCGACTGCCTGCCGGTCCTGGACGTGCCCATCCCGGGTGCCCATGCCGTCATCGGCGACCGTGCCTTTTCCACCGACCCGGCCACCGTGATTACGCTGGCAAAGGCCCAGATCGAAGGCCTGACGGATGGCGGCGTGCTGCCGGTGATGAAACATATTCCCGGCCATGGTCGCGCCGGGGCCGACAGTCATCTGGACCTGCCGCGGGTCTCAGCCAGCGCGGAAGAACTTTCGGCCAGCGATTTTGTGACCTTCCGAAGTCTTGACAATTGCCCTATGGCGATGACAGCGCACGTTGTCTATGAGTCGATTGATCCACAACGACCTGCGACCACCAGCCCCAAAGTCATTCGGGATGTGATACGCGGTGAGATAGGATTTGAAGGGCTGTTGATGTCGGACGACCTCTCCATGAAGGCGCTCGACGGGCCCTTGTCGGTGCGCGCCAAACAGGCCCTTTTTGCGGGCTGCGATCTGGTGCTTCA
>DATKEP010000157.1:0-2228 GCA_035512055.1 Rhizomicrobium sp. | reverse complement strand
AGCACGAAGAATGGGACGGTCTCATCATCCTGAAAACGCTGCACCAGGACTTTGCGGCTCTTCACCGCGGTCTCACCGTGTAGCACTAGGCCGGTGCGGCCGAAAATCTGCCCCAGGAACGTGGCCAGCGGCCCAGTCATTTCGCGGAACTGCGTAAACACCAGCATCTTTTCCTGCCGCGCGGCGACGACCTCGGCGATTTCACGCAGGCGTGCCCATTTGCCGCTGTCTTGCTCCGCCCAGACATTGTCGTTCAACCATTGAGAGGGATGGTTGCAGACCTGCTTGAGCCGCATCAGCATCGCCAGGACGATACCCTTCCGCTGGATGCCTCCCGATTCCTCCAGGCTGTTCGCAAGGTCTTCGACCGCCTGGCGGTACAGTGCTGTTTGCCGCCGCGATAGCCCGCACAGCGCCTTGATCTCGGTCTTGTCGGGCAGGTCGGCGATGATCGACTTGTCGGTTTTCATCCGGCGCAGGATGTAGGGCCGCACCAAATCACGCAGAGGGCCGTACGGATTATGCGGCCGCTCGGCCAGTCCTTTGGTATAGCGGGTGAATTGTTTGGCGTTGCCCAACAGACCCGGGTTGATGAAATCGAAGATCGACCACAAGTCGCCCAGGTGATTCTCGACCGGCGTGCCGGTCAGCGCGATCCGCGCCCTTGCCTTCAGCGCCTTCGCCGCTTTGGTCTGACGGGCGTTCGGATTCTTAATCGCCTGCGCTTCATCCAGAATGACAAACCGCCAATCCGTCTCCGCGAACACGGGGATACGCAGCAGAGAGCCATAGCTTGTAATTACCAAATCATAGTCCAACGCCTGTTTGGCGGTGAAAGCGTTCACCTGATCCGCCCGCATCGTCGATGGATGTACGATCACAGCCTTCAGGCCGGGGGCGAAGTTTTCGATCTCCGCTACCCAGTTGGCGAGCAGCGAGGCGGGTGCCACCAATAGGCTCGGCCGAGGCCTGGCGCCTCGCGCCTGTTCCACCAGCAGCAGGGACAGCACCTGGATTGTCTTCCCGAGGCCCATGTCGTCGGCTAGGCACGCGCCGAGACCAAGGCTTGCCAGCAGGTGCATCCATCGGGTTCCCGCTTTCTGATAGGGACGCAGCATCCCCCGCAGCGCTAAGCCGGGATCGATTTCATCGCCGACCGGCGCGCGTAATTCCTTCAGCGTCTGCTCCAACCAGGGGCCGGCGGTTACACGCGCCCAGCCGGTGTCGGTCGCGGCCGGGTCGTCCCGGGTAACGGCGGCACCGGCCAGCATCCGCATCGCCTCGGCGAAGGTGAGGCCGTCGCGGGCCGCGAGTTTCTCGGCTGCGTGGAACTGTTCCATTGTGCGTCGAAGCCGCGCCCGATCGACCTCAACCCATTGACCGCGCAGCAGCACGAGGTTCTCGGCGCCGGCGAGCAGGGTCGCGACCTCGAGCTCGGTGAGTGGCTCGCCATCCAGCATGACGTCCATCTGGAAATCCAGCAGCCCGTCCAGCCCGACAGCCGATGGCGCCCGGCTACCGACGGTTGCGGTTACTTGCGGTCGGGTGGGGCGGCTGGCGCGCCAGGACACGGGCATGCGCACAACCACCCCGGCGCTTTCAAGCTCGGGGACACTCCGGAGAAAGCGCGACGCTTCCATAGGTCCCCAGCGCAGCGGATGAAAGATATCGCCGGCATCGATCATCGGCTTTAGCCAGGCACAATGTTCCGCGGCGCGTTGCACCGGCAGGAGCAGGGACAGCAACTTGTCTCGGTTTGCCGCTCCGGCGTATTCGCGCAACGCTTGGCCAAGGGGAACGTGCTGTGCCTTCGCCTGAGCGGACAGGCGGGTGGTGTAGGTCGCCATGAAGGCGAAGGGCTGGTCGGGATCGCGGCGGTTTTCCGCCAGATTGAAATGCACCCGACCGACCAGGTTCCATGCCCGATTCAGGGTGGTCAGGAAGGCCTGCAATCCGATCTTTGCGGCGGCAAGAGACGCAGCGAAGGCTCGCTCCATTTCATCCCACAACGCCAGCAAGACATCCTGGGTCAGATATTCCGCGCCCGCCATAATCGGCGCGGTCAACACCAGAGATGATAGTTCCGCTGCGGTTGGCGCCGGTATGCCCGGCAGCTTCCCGCGCTTTTCCGCTTCCATGCCGGACGCCCGTAGACAAAGCGATCCGACGTACAGGGCCGCGAAGTCACGCCACCAAACAAACAAAGGAGGCAATGCCTGCCCTACCTC
>DATKEP010000156.1:0-5021 GCA_035512055.1 Rhizomicrobium sp. | reverse complement strand
TGCCGTATGGCGGAAGATTTGCAGTGCCTGCCCGCACGATGGCGGCACGCGCCGGAGCCTGCATCAGCGCCAGGCCACCGGCTGCGAACATCGGCGCAGCGGCAAGCAACCCGCGGCGTGAGACGCTTTCGGTCCCGATCGACCCCATGATGCCGTTATCTGGATATTCCAATGCCGACACGGTTCCCCCTTGAGGCCAGCATCGGGCCATTGAGACACATGAAGGCGATGGCGGCAATGAAAGCCGGTTGTGGCAGGTTCGACCGGGATTGGGGCAAAAGCCTAAATTATTCCGCTATTTGGCCGCCCAATGAACCTGACCGCCCTTCGTAGAATTATTTCGCCCGTAACCGGCCAACTGCCGTAGCTTGGTCGAGCCATATGCCATGATTGCATCTCAGACTGGGGAGAGTGCCGATGATCGATCAAATCAGACGCAGCCTTCTGACGACTGGAGCTGCCGCGGCAGCCATGGCCGCAACGCAGGCCGCAATGGCGCAGCAGTCTGGGCACGAAGGGCCCGCAATGACCTTTTACGAAAAAGGTCCCGTCCGCATCCGTTTCGAGGAAACCGGATCCGGCTACCCGCTATTGATTATTGCCGGCGGGGGACTGAACTCGGCGATCTCCGCCTTGGCCACGCTGCCTTTCAATCCAATGGAAGAATTCAAGCGAGAGTACCATTGCGTCGCAGCGGACCTTCGCAACTCCAACGACGGTTTCTCCTCGGGTCCGCTGGAGATCGACCGGCCGTGGGATTCACACACCGACGACCAGCTCGGTGTGATGGATCACTTGGGCATCGACAAATTCATGGTAATCGGATTTTGCATCGGCGGCCCCTTTATCTGGAACCTCTTGAAGCGCGCGCCTGATCGTGTTGTTGCCGCCGTGCTGGCGCAGCCCAGCGGGTTCCGGCCGGAAATGCCCACCTTGTATTACGATACCAACATGGCGGGCTGGGGTCCGGCATTGGTGAAGCGGCGGCCGGAGATCACGATGGAAACCGTCGAGAGATATCTCACGAAAATGTACCGGACGAATCCCGACTTTGTCCTGACTGTCACGCGCGATTTCGTGCGCCATTGCCAGACACCCGTACTGATCCTTCCGGATGACATTCCGGCGCACCCATACGCTGTCGCCATGGAGTCAGCGATGCTCGCGCCGAAGGCCGAAGTGAGCATGTTCCCCTGGAAGGAGCCCAAGGAGCGGATTCCTCTGGCGGTGCGCCAGATACATTCCTTCCTCAAGGCTCATCGGCCAACTTCTGTTTGAGAGAGCCGCGGCCATGAATATGCGTACAGCGACGTGCCAATGCGGCCAACTTCGCGCGATCTGCAAAGGCGAGCCGATCCGCGTGTCAGTCTGCCATTGCCTCGATTGCCAGAAGCGCAGCGGGAGTGCGTTCGCTGCCCAGGCGCGCTGGCCCGACACGCAGGTCACGCTGACCGGCGAGGCCAAGACTTGGGTCCGCAAGGCTGATAGCGGCCATCGCGCGACCCACCGTTTCTGTCCGCACTGCGGCTCCACCGTTGCTTATGAGATCGAGGGTTGGCCCAACGTGATCGCGGTGCCCTTGGGCGCTTTCGCAGACCCGGAATTTCCTGCGCCGAAGTTTTCAGTTTACGAGCACCGGCAACACGCTTGGGTATCCGTGCTTGGTACCGACGTCGAACACTCGTCTTCATCAAGCTCCGTGCGGTCGCCGGGAACCGTTCGCTGAGAAGCGGTAGCCGGAACTTGCGGGTCCGCATGTACGCTTTCGATCAAAAGCTGCGATGTGCCGCCGGCTGTCGTGTCGCGAAGTTCCCAAGCACGCCGGCATGTTCGGAACCGGTCGCGGCTGACACGCATCGCCGGGAAGCGTAATATCATGATGCTTGCATGCATTGGGAGACAGGCATGAGGCTCACTCTGGCTATGGGCGCGATGCTCCTGCTCGCCTGCCCCGCGCCGGCCCAGGACGGCACGCCGGGCGCTGCCCGCCCGCCAGTTGCGTTTCCGCAAGTGACGGCGGTCCCCGTACCCCTGCAGAGCGTCAGCGGCCGGTTCAGTTCGCTCAATCCCCTCAACCAGGTTGACTGCCCGTACCAGGAAGTGAGCGGCCGCGTCGTCGCGCCGAGTTTGATACTGGTGAAGCAGATGGCCTGCGGCGAGCCGGGACACGATAACCTGCTGGTGAATGTAAAACTCGGCAATCCCGCCGATGCCGCGCAAATGGTGACCGGGCGGCATGTTGTCATAAGGGGCAAATTCAAAAGCGCGCAGGAGGACCGCGATCCAGTCGACTTTCTGATCGCGGAGAATGCCGAGCTTGTGGCGGGAGATCCGATCGATCCTTCCGCTCCACCGGCCCAGGCCTTTACGAGCTTTATGATGTGCCAGCCACCAGAGCTGGACGTGCTCGCCAGGCAGCTTGGCAAGGATCTGTGTGTGCAGAGCACTATAGTGGCAAATCTCACTGTGACAGGTCCGGCGCTGGAAACGGCAGCCCGCGAGCCTGCAAGGGTCTCGCCGGAGGACACAGTGCGCGGCGATCCGGACGCGATTACCTGCCGTCTGGACCATGGGGTTTCGGATCGTCATCTGTCGGACATAGCCTGTGCCCGCAACAGCTATTGGGCGTGGTACAAGGCGAAATGGCGCGACCCCATGTCCTCGATAACGGCCCCGCCATGAAAGAGACGTCGCGGTCTGTTCCATGAACACAGGGTCCGCCGCCCCGTTATCCGAATTTTCGCTCCATCATGGGCCGGCTCGCACCGATAGCGAGAGCCGCATTATCGCAGGGCTGCTGACCGGGCTTCTTTATGCCCTTTTTGCTGTGCTTGTCTGGTGGTCTTTGACCCACGCGCCGGTGCCCGTCGAAACACCTGAAACCATAGCCAGACTGTTGCCGGATGCGCCGGCGAAACGCACCGTCGAGCCACTGCCGCCCTTCCTGGCCCATCTGATCCGGCCACGCGCCGAGGAGCCTGCGCTGCCGGTTTTCACGATTGCATCCGGTGCGCCGCCGCAGGCGCCCGCGCCGCTTCCGGCGTCAGCGGCAAAATCCTCACCGATGCAAGGCGGCACCGCGGGCAACGGCACTGTGGGCCAGGCGGCTTCGGGCAACGGCAGCAGCGGCAATGGCGGCGCATCGGCAGGCTGCCTGGACCCGATCTGGATGCGTGCGGTGAGTGAGCAGGTGCGCCAGTACTTTTACTACCCGGGCACGGCGCTGGCCGTGCACAAGACGGGCGTGGTGATCATGCATTTCTCTGTGCGCCGCAACGGCCAGATAGACCGGCTGGAGATCGGCAAGTCATCCGGCGATGATGGGCTCGACAAAGCCGCCACCGATATCATGCAGAAGGCCCAGCCATTGCCGCCGATTCCGGATCGGATGCATACCGATCGGGTGGACGGCGAGCTGCCGATAAACTTCGGGATGCGAAGCTTCAATGGCGGCGCCAGTGCAGGAAATTGCGCAGGCTGACCACCCCGGGCCTCCTGGGCGGCGGACTGTCATCAGGCCTGCCGTGCCAACCAGTTCCACAAGTCCTGCGCGTGCCTTATAAGTCCCGGGGCCATGCTGAAATATCTTCCTCTGGTATGGGCGGCGCTGGCGCGGCGGAAGCTGCGGACCGTCCTCACGCTTTTGTCGGTGACGGCCGCCTTCACTTTGTTCGGGGTGATGATGGGCACCGACGCGGCGTTCCGGCAGATGGTAGAGGTGATAAACCGCACGGTATTGGTGATCGGGCCGCGCTTCGCCGACAATCTCACCGACGCCATAGGACAAGAGATCGCCGCCATGCCCAACGTCGCCACCGTCTCCGCCGGTGGCTCGGTGTCTGGCTATTACCGCAATCCCAAGAACCAGGCCTTTTTGATGGCCGGCGAGCGGCCGTCATCCTGGCCCAACCTGCCGCTCTCGACAGCTCAGTGGGCAGAGCTGAAGGAAAGACCCGACGGGGCATTCCTCAGCCGCATCCTTGCCGCCAAATGGGGGCTCAAGAAAGGTGACATCTTCACCATCGTCGCTCCCACCATCGCGCGCGCCGATGGCGGCCACGCCTGGCATTTCCAGGTGCTGGACGTGCTGGAGGACACACCCTATTGGCCCGGAGGCTTCAGCCTGGGCAGTTACCAATACTATAAAATGTCCCGTCCTCCAGCCGACCAGCCCAAGGCGGACTGGTTCCAGGCGGTGGTAAAGGACCCCGACCGCGCCGACGACACCGCCGTCGCCATTGACGCGCGCTTCGCCAATTCCGCGATCCCCACCGACAGCATCTCCGAAAGGATGATGCGCAACAACGGCGCCACTGCTGCCGTGAACGTCGCATCCCTCACGCGACGGGTGGCGGCCGTGGGCCTGTTCATGATTCTGTTGCTGACCGGCCATGGCATCGCCCAGTCGGTGCGCGAACGCCTGGGCGAATTCGCGGTGCTGAAGACCATGGGCTATTCCGATGTGGCAATCATCGCCCTGGTTTTCGCCGAGGCGCTGGCGCCAATGCTTGTGGGCGCGGGCCTGGGACTTGGTCTGGCCGCGCTGTTGGGCGGGCGCATTGCAGCCCTGATGTCCCAATTGTTCATGCCCCCGCCCTATTTGTCGTCCGCCGTAATCTGGGAGTCGCTCGCCGCCGCCATTCTACTGGCGTTTTTGAGCGTGATCCTGCCAGCCCTGAAGCTGAAGAGGCTGGACGTGGCCGCGGTCCTGTCGGGGCGCACATGATCTTCCTGCAATCATGTCTCGCCGCCATCTGGCTCAATCTCGCGAGTCTAAAGAGCCGCGTCTGGCCGGCATTGGTGGTCGTAATAGGCGTGGCCTGCGTGGTGGGCGTCTTGCTCTCCATGCTCTCCATGACTATGGGCCTGCGCCAATCCTGGCTGCGCGCCGGCCGTCCCGACCGGGCAATCGTCCTGGCCGCCGGCACGCAGGTCGAGGGCGATGGGACTGTCAGCCGCGCCCAAGCGGAAATCATCATGGACGCGCCAGGCATCGCCCATGATGCCAAGGGCCGCGCCAT
>DATKEP010000155.1:0-23264 GCA_035512055.1 Rhizomicrobium sp. | reverse complement strand
GTTGTGATCGTGTGGGCGCGGGCGTTGAGCCCGGCAGATACGCAGGAAATCCTGGTAGAGGCGGCGGCGGTGCTGCGCGCGCACTTCGAAACGGAATCCTTTCCCAAAGGGGCGCTGGTCGATTCCGGCCTTCCCGATGGCTCTGTGCTGGTCTTCCGCGGTGTGGACGGGCAGGGGCGGATGGTCGCGCTGACCGCGACGGGCCTTTACAACGCAAATACCGGCGCCGCCGGGCAGAAGGAAGTCGCGCAACCCGATCCAGTATTGCGGCTGACCTATATCGCGGACCCGCAGCACCCGGATGTTTACACGATCAAGCAGGGTGAGTTTTAGACCGCGTTGCCGCGCGGCTCTCAACCTAGTGCAGATTTCGAAGCGCTGTCCGCCCCCACCGTCGCGGCGGCTATTACCATGTGTCCGGAACGGACTCATCAAATTTGGCGGGCCACGACCGATGATGATGAGCACTATGTCTACGCCATAGCCCTACGATCTGCGGGACCCAGGGAGCGTGATCGCCAATCCTAATTGAATTGCGACGGCGTGCAGTCTCTTGTCCTTCGTCCACAGCTCCGTTCCTGCCGTAAGCTGCACCGCGGCGAGTAGATGAGCGTCGATGTAACCGATCCCGCGCCCGAACAGCGCTTGACGTTCGATGAAATGAAGGACCTCCGCGTCCGTCGCGACACTGGCATGGGGTAGGTCCGCCAGCGCCTTCAGCACGATTTCACGCTGACGCAAGTTGCCCAAAGCAAGTTCGCCGATGACAAAGGGGTGCGCCAAAACCATCCCCGCGTCCAGCAGCGTGACCAGTGCTTTATCGCTCGCCCGTAGATGGTCGACCCAGACGGAAGTATCGGCCAGGATCACGCTGCGCTTGGCCGTCGCCGTGTCGGGGCCTTCAGACCAGGCTGGCTCCCGCCCAAACGCGCCAACCGCCGCGCGCTCTCGCGCTCGATGAGGGCCTTGAGCGCCTCACGAACCAGGCTAGACTTCTCCTTCAAGCCAGTGAAGGCTTCGGCCTTGGCGATGAGTTCATCATCCAAGGCAAGGGTTGTGCGCATGTGCCGACCTCCATCGTTTGGCACGAATTTATCATCAAATGATGCCACATTCAATGCCGGCCCCCCTATATCAGCCACGCGGAGGGTTGCAGGATAGAAAGGCGCACATTGGCGTAGATTTGGCGGACAGAGAGGGATTCGAACCCTCGAACGGCTTTCACCGTTACACACTTTCCAGGCGTGCGCCTTCAACCACTCGGCCACCTGTCCGCGCTTGGAAAGGGGGAGATACACCGGCCGGGCTGCGTCCGGCAAGGGCTGGCTTGCGAACAAAAAATCCTGGCAATTCAGGCGGTTTGAGCGGTCTGGCGACGCTCACGATGGACCAGCCACAGATTGCGCGCATAAACCACCAGGCCGCCCAGCTGGGCCACAAGAAAGGGAAGCCCGACTTTGCCCAGATGGAAGGAATAGACCAGCGTGATCAGCCCGCCGCCGATGCTGAAATACCAGAAGGCGACAGGGATGACGCTGCGCCCCTCCATTTCGCTCTTCAACAGCTGCACGAAGAAGCGCGAAGCAAACAGGGCCTGACCGATAAAGCCCACCGCGAGCCAGATATGTTCGGGTGTCATCAACTTGTCCATCTTTCAGAGCTCCCGTATCTCGATCTTCCCGCGATGGCGCCGCTGCAGCCAGCGCACACCCAGGAGATCGTGGACGCTGACCAGCAGGCGCCCGAAGTTGGTGTATTTGGACCGGCCGGTCAGGCGCGGACGATGATTGACCGGCACGAAACCCACGCCCGCGCCCTCACGCAGCATCAGTGCAATCAAAAAGCGGTGCATATGATCGAAATAAGGAAGATCCAGGAAGGCCTGGCGGCGGAACACCTTCAAACCGCAACCGGTGTCACTGGCCCCATCGCCCAACAGCTGGCTGCGCAGGCTGTTGCCCAGCCGCGATGCCATCCGCCGGCTTGCGCTGTCTTTCCGTTTGACCCGGATCCCCGATGCCATGCCGAGCTTCGGATCGGCCTCGAGCGCTTCCAGGAGTCTGGGAATGTCGGCCGGATCGTTCTGGCCGTCGCCGTCCAGGGTGACGATGATCTCGCCCTTCGCCGCCTGTACGCCGGTGCGGATGCCACGGCTCTGACCGAGGTTGCGGTCATGCCGCAACACCCTGAGTTCGGGGATTTCCCGCTTCAGACCGGCCAGCGCCTCGCCCGTGCCGTCGACGGAACCATCGTCGATGAAAATGATCTCGTGCGCCCGTCCTTTCAGCGCAGCCGCAATTTCCCGGGCAAGGGGACCGACATTTCCGGCCTCGTCCTTTACCGGCACAACCACGGATATGGCGACGGCATCCGTCATGAAATTTGTTCTTTCGCTCCTTGGGATAGCGGCGCCTTATACAAGGGCAGCCCTTTGCAACATAGGGGCGCCGCCGACATAGTTCCCCCGGATGACCGACTCGAAACCCGCTGAAAAGCCTCAAGAAACCGCCCCGGTGCAGGCCGTTGCCCCTGTGGAGCCTGCGCCAGCGCAGGCGCGCTGGCTGACCAAGGCCAGCCGCCGTCCCTTTGCTCTGCTGGCGCTCCTCGGCCTGCTGTTGTGGCTCCCGGGCATGCTCGGCTTGCCGACGCTGGACCGGGACGAAAGCCGTTTCGCCCAGTCTTCCCGCCAGATGGTGGAATCCGGCAACTGGGTGGACATCCGCTTTGGCCAGGTGCCCCGCTACAAGAAGCCTGTCGGGATCTACTGGCTGCAGGCGGGGGCCACCGAACTTGCCGGTCTTGTCACCGGCCGTGACGACCAGATCTGGACCTATCGTCTCCCATCGCTTCTGGGCGGCATCGCTGCGGCATGGTTGACGGTCTGGTGTGCGCTGGCGGTGACCGAAGCCGAGGCGGCACTTCTGGCCGGACTTTTAATGCTGGGCTCGGTTCTTCTGACCGCCGAATCCATGATCGCCACCACGGATGCGGTTCTGCTGGCTTGCGCGCTCGGCATGCAGGGTGTGCTGCTAAGGCTTTATCGAGCCGCCCGTGATGATGCGGCGCCCAAACCTTCCACACGGCTGGTGATGTGGGGATGGGCGGCAGCGGCGGCCGGAATTCTGGTCAAGTTTCCTGTCGTGCCCGGTGTCGGCGTCGCCACGATCATCGGGTTGATGGCATGGGACCGCAGATGGCCGCCTCAATGGGATTGGCTGGCCGCCTTGCGGCCAGCACGCGGATTGGGGCTGACCTTGCTGATGGTCAGTCCCTGGCTGATTGCAATCGCCGTCCAAAGTCACGGTGCGTTTTTCCAGCAGTCGCTGGGCAATGATTTCGCCGCCAAGATCGCGGGTGGCCAGGAAAGTCACGGCGGGCTGCCCGGCTATTACCTGCTTTTGTCGGCAGCGAGTTTTTGGCCTTCCATCCTGTTCGTGTTGCCAGGCGTGGCGCAGGGGTTTGCACGCCGCACCGAGCCTGCCGTCCGTTTCCTTTTGATTTGGGCCGCAAGCTGGTGGCTGATTGTCGAGGCGGTGCCCACCAAGCTGCCGCATTATGTGCTGTCAGCCTATCCGCCGCTGGCGATTCTTGCCGCGATGTTCGTGCTCGATCCCAGGCCGGTGAAGTGGCTGACGCCAGCGTGCTGGATCGCGGGTGGCCAGTTCGTGATCGGGTCCGCGCTTTTCACCGCCGCCACACTCCTGGCGCCGGATTATTTCGGTTCCGGCGCGGATTGGCCCGTGTGGGCGGCGGCGGGCGCCGGCGCAGTTCTGGCGCTGGTGGCGCTCATATTGGTGATCCTGCGCAAACATAAGATCGCATTGCTTCCGGCGCTGCTGGCGATGGCGGTGTTTGCGCCTGCCCTGACGGTGCTTGTCGCGCCAGGGCTGGACCAATTGTGGATCAGCGAACGCCTAAAGACGATCGTCGACGCCGCCACCAGGGCCGGCGATCCTTCACCCGCTATCGCAGGCTATCAGGAACCAAGCCTGGTATTTGCTCTCGGCGCCGACGTGGTGCTGACCGACGGGGCCGGCGCAGCGGACGCCGGTGCTCGCACGGGTGGGCTGACGCTGATCGAAGACAGCGAAAGAGGCACGTTCCTGGCGCGGCTGGCGGAACTGCAGGCCGACGCCACCCCTGTAGGTGATTTGTCTGGGTTCAATTATTCACGTGGGCGAAGGCAGCACGTGACGGTGTACCGTGTCGCCCAGCTGCACGCGCCCAAATAGGTTTGAAAGCCATGCTGCCCATTTTTGCCGATGTCCAGACCGCCGCGGAGCGTATAGCGCCTTATGCGATCCGGACGCCTTTGGTGGAAAGCTGGCAGTTGAATGCACGCACCGGCGGGCGCGTGTTCCTCAAGCTGGAGACCCTACAGCGCACCGGTTCCTTCAAGTTTCGTGGCGCTTGCAACCGCCTAGCGATGATCCCGGAAAGCGCGCGCGCGAAAGGCGTGGTGGCTTTTTCGTCCGGCAATCATGCGCAAGGAGTAGCTGCCGCGGCTGCGCTTTTCGGCATGCCGGCCGTGATCGTGATGCCCAATGACGCGCCGCGCCCCAAGATCGAAGGCACGCGAAGCTTTGGCGCTGCCATCGTGGAATATGACCGGGTACGGGATGACCGCGAGGCAATCGCGGCGAAAATCTGCGCCGAACGCGGAGCAGTCCTGGTCAGGCCGTTTGACGATGCCGGCATCATTGCGGGCCAGGGCACGGTGGGGCTCGAGATCGCCAAAGCCGCGGGTCACCTGGGCGTGGTGGTCGACGAAATTCTGGTGCCCTGCAGCGGCGGCGGGCTGGTGAGCGGCGTGGCGCTAGGGTTGAGTGGCTCGAACTGTCCCGCCAGGATCCACAGCGTCGAACCGGAAAATTTCGCCGGCATGAAATTGTCGCTGGAAGCGGGCAGGCGGGTGAAGGCGCCGGGTGGTCCGCTTTCCATTGCCGACGCGCTGATGGCGCCCATCCCTGGCGAGATCGTGTTTGAGGTCGCCCGCGACCTGTTGGCGCCCGGCCTGAGCGTGAGCGATGCCGAATTGAAAACCGCCCTCGGCTTCGCGGTGGAAAAACTCAAGCTGCTGGTCGAACCGGGCGGAGCGGCGGCGCTGGCGGCGTTGCTCGCCGGCAAGATTGACGCGAAGGGAAAGACTGTAGCGCTGGTTTTGTCGGGCGCGAATGCGGAGTTTGGGATGATAGCGGAGATGTTGGACTCTATCGACAAATAGGCTGTCATTCCCGCGAAAGCGGGAATGACAAGAATGAAGCGGCCCAAGGGCCGCTAATGCCGGCCCAGTGCCTGGGCGCGCCGGGCTTTTGGCTCCGTGCTGTTAGCGCGGAGCCAAAACCATCATCATCTGGCGCCCTTCCATCTTCGGATACTGTTCGAGTTTCGCGAAGATTTCCGTGTCCTTCTGCACGCGGTTCAGCAGGTCCATGCCAAGATGCTGGTGGGCCATCTCGCGGCCCCTAAAGCGCAGCGTCACCTTCACTTTGTCGCCATCGTCGAAGAAGCGCTTCATCGCCTTCATCTTCACGTCATAGTCGTGATCGTCGATCGTCGGGCGCATCTTGATCTCCTTGATCTCGATGACCTTCTGTTTCTTGCGGGCCTCGGCGGCCTTTTTCTGCTGCTCGTATTTGTATTTGCCATAGTCCATCAGCTTGACGACCGGCGGCTTGGCCTCGGGCGAAACTTCCACCAGGTCGAAGCCCTTTTCCTCGGCCAGGGCCAGCGCCTCCTCGATTCCGATGGCGCCGTATTTGTGGCCGTCATCGCCGATCAGGAGGATGGTTTTGGTGGTGATCTCGTCATTGATGCGCGGGCCATCCTTGGCAGGCGCGGGGGCGTTACCCTGAAAACGTCTCGGAACTATGACTCTCTCCTTTGTGCAGCCGCACGCATCCGCGCTTCGCCGGTTCCGTTGGGTCCCAGGCGAAACGAGGTTCGGTCATGGACGCAAGCGGGGGCCTTTCGTGGGTGCGCCGGAACGGCGCTCCGGCGGTTGTCCGCCGGATTCGCCAGCTAAGATAGGGGGGAAATGGCCCCCGGGGAAGGGTTATTCGGCCACATCCCGCCGGGATTCCGCCTCGTTTTTGATCCGGGCTGTGAAAGTTTCCAGCGGCATGGCGCCCAAATCCTTGCCCGACCGAAGCCGGACGGCAACCTTGTCCTCCTGGGCTTCCCGCTCGCCAACCACCAGCATATAGGGGATTTTCTGCAGCTGGGCATCGCGGATCTTCTTCTGCATCCGCTCATTGGAGGTGTCGATGTCCACGCGCAGCCCCGCCGTGCCATTAACCACGGGCACTTGGAACAGGGCGTCCAGCACCTTTTGGGCATAGTCGCCCACCTTTTCGGAAATCGGGATCACCCGCGCCTGAATCGGCGCCAGCCAGACCGGGAACGCCCCGGCATAGTGCTCGATCAGGAAGGCGGTGAACCGCTCATGCGTGCCCAGGGGTGCGCGATGAATGACGTAGACGGGATGGTCAGCCCCATCTTCGCCTATATATTTCAGGTCGAAGGTCTGGGTCGCCAGGAAGTCGAGCTGGTTGGTGGAAATCGTGTATTCGGTACCGATCGCCGACTTGATCATGAAGTCGATCTTGGGGCCGTAAAAGGCGGCCTCGCCCTTGGCCTCGACATAGTGATAACCACTTTCCTTCATAGCCTCGCGGATGATGTCCAGCGCCTTCAGCCACTTCTCCGGCTCGTCGACATATTTGTCCAGTTTGTTAAGGTCTGGCAGCGACAGCCGCATGTAATATTCTTTGATGTTCATCAGGTCGTAGTAACGGGCGTGCAGCTTCATCACCCGGATGAACTCGTTCTTGGCTTGGTCGTAGCGGCAATAGATATGCGCGTCGTTCATGCAGAAGCCGCGCACCCGCATCAGGCCGGTCAGGCCGCCAGATGCCTCATAACGATAATCCTGGCCGTATTCCGCCAGCCTTATCGGCAACTCGCGATAGGAATGGCGCGTCGCCCCATAGATCAGGTGATGATGGGGGCAGTTCATCGGCCGCAAATAGTAATTCTCGCCGTCAATGTCGAGCGGCGAATACATGGTATCGGCGTAATAGGGCAGATGGCGGGAGCGGTAATAAAGCGCTTCCTTGGTGATGTGCGGCGTGGCCACGCGCTTGTAGCCGTCCTTTCGCTCCTCGTTCAGGGCCAGGAATTCCAACTCCTGCCGGATCACCATGCCGTTCGGCATCCACAATGGGAGGCCCGCGCCCACATCAGGCGAGAAGGTGAAGAGCTCCAGCTCGCGGCCCAGCTTGCGATGGTCGCGCTTTTCGGCTTCCGCCAGCCGGTGCAGATATTCGTCCAGCTCCTTTTTATCGCGCCAGGCGGTGCCATAGATGCGTTGGAGCTGCGCGTTTTTCGCGTCACCGCGCCAATAGGCACCGGCAATCTTGGTCAGTTTGAACGCATCGCCGATTTCAGCCGTGGTGCGGAAATGCGGTCCCCGGCACAGGTCGTGCCAGTCGCCATGCCAGTAGATCGAGACATCCTCGTTGGCGGGAATGCTCTGGATCAGCTCAGCCTTGTAGGTTTCGCCGATTCCCTTGAAGTGCGCCACGGCCTGATCGCGCGGCCAGACTTCGCGGCGGGTGAGAAGACCTGCCTTGATGATCTTGCGCATCTCGTCTTCGATCTTGGGCAGGTCCTCCGGCGTAAATGGCTCGTCGCGGGCGAAGTCGTAATAGAAGCCGTCCTCGATGGCGGGGCCGATGGTGACTTGCGTGCCGGGATAGAGCGCCTGCACCGCCATGGCTAGAACATGGGCCATGTCGTGCCGGATCAGCTCCAGCGCCTCGGGATCTTTTTTTGTGATGATGCGGATGTGGGCGTCATGCTCGATCGGACGGAATAAATCCCATTCTTTTCCGTCTATCATGATGATCAGTGCCGCCTTGGCCAGTCCGGGTCCGATCGCCGCGGCGATTTCCCCGCCTGTCACGCCTTTGGCGAAAGTCATGGCCTTGCCATCGGGCAAGGTCACTTTGATCTGGCCGGGGGGCACCTGGTCGGGTGCAGCAGACACGGGGATTCTCCTTGAAAAATCGGCGGGAGCGGACCTTTGGGCACATAGGCTGCCCCCGTCAAGTGGTTGCGGGCCAAGGTCTAAATACGACAGTCGTAGTAGCTATTGCAGCCGGGCCCGGACAGGCAGATAATTGTCCACAGGCAGATAACTGTTTTAAGGGTAGGGCAGAACGGAGAAAGTCATGAGAAGGATCGTGATGGCCTTGGCAGGGTTGGTTTTTGCAGTGAGCCCCGCCCTGGCCGCCAAACTTTGCGTCGATAGCCGCGATATCGTGTCCAGCAAATCCACTGATGGCAAAACCATGGTGTTCAAGATGAAGAATGGAACCACGCTAGTGAACCATCTGCAGGGTACTTGTCCGGACTTGAAGTTTTTCGGCTATGTGTGGGACTTGCGTTCCGGCGACACTGAAGTTTGCGAAAATACGCAGAGCTTTCGCGTGATCCAATCCATGCAAGTCTGCACCTTGGGCAAGTTCGATCCGCCCATGATGGAAACGCACGCCTCCAGATAGTTTGGCCAGAACTTGCAAATAGAAGGCCCGGCTCTGTCGGGCCTTTTTCGTTGCTGGAACCAAGGGCATCCAAAGGGCGCGCGGAGCGTCATTTCGTTGAAGGGCGCGAAACGCAGAGACCGCGATGAGGACCACTGTATTTGTCGCGATTGCACTGACCGGCCTGGGGCTGTCGGCTTGCGCGCCGCGCTATTACTATGACGACCGCTATGATGCCGGTTATTACGGACCGCCGCCCGGCTATCATGCAGACCGCGACCGTGCCTGAAGTCCCTATTATGACCGCGATCATTATTATGGCTGGCGCGATCACTACTGAAGCAATAGGGCCGAAGCAGCGCTTCGGCCCTTTGCATATTAATGAGCCTTTAACGGATCATCCTTCGCCGCCGCTCAGATAATCGGGCTTGCCGAGTGCCACGCCCCGGTTACGCAGGATTCCATAGGCCGTCGTGATGTGGAAATAGACATTGGGCAGGACGAATTTGTTCACATAGTCGCCGCCCTTGTATTCCAGCGTCGTATTGGGAAACTTCAGCACGATGTCCTTGTTCTCGGCGCCCGCGAAGCTTCTGCGATCGAGCGTCTTCAGGAAGGCGATCGTTTTGGCAACGCGAGCCTTCAGTGCCGGGAAGGTGGTTTCGACGTCTTCAAATTTCGGGATTTCAACGCCGGCCAGGCGCGCGCCGCAACCCTTCGCGCCGTCGGTCGCGATATAGACCTGATTCTTGAGAGGCAGCATGTCGGGCGCCAGCCGCGCGTCGTTGGGGTCGATGCCGCTATGGGCCTCGCCCTTCGACAGTATGTTCGACAGGCTGCCCAGCATATGGATCAGTGGTGGAATCGAGGCATCGTAAATGTCGTAGGCCATCTTTCTTTCCTTGTTTCTGGTTTGGCTGGGCGGACTTCACGGCGAAAACGCGCGCGATTCAACCACGACGGTAGAAGGGACTTGAGACGCGGGGGCATTGGGGCTTAGAAAGCTGGGCCTTTCAGCAAAAGATGCTTCCATGACAGATGAAAAAGAGGGCGGCGAGGCCCAGAAGACCGCCGGTGAGGCGCTGCCTGACCGGCTTTCCACCAATCCCTCGAGCCCGTTCCACAATCCCGAGCTGCTGGAACGTGGCGTGGGCGTGCGCTTCAACGGGGTGGAGCGCACCAATGTGGAAGAGTATTGCGTTAGCGAAGGCTGGGTACGGCTGGCCGTGGGCCGGACCGTGGATCGCCATGGCAATGCGATGACTGTCAAATATAAAGGCAGAGTCGAGCCTTATCTGCGTTAGCTGCTGGCCTCCCTTTTTCTGAACCTCCGATGAATGTCGCGCTCCGCCAATGTTCATGAACTCTGGGTATAAGTATCCGGACCGGGGTTCATTCGAATGTGGAGCTTGATATGAAACGCAGTATTTTGATTGCCATGACGCTAGCATTGACTGGCGCCGCTTTTGTCACCAACGCCGATGCCGGCTGGCGCGCAAACCATCCCCGCCGGGCGGAAGTAAATGGCCGGCTCAACAACCAGGCGCGCCGCATCCATCAGGAACGCAAGGAGGGCGAAATCACTGGCGCCCAGGCAGCCGATCTCCACGCCGAGGATCGTGGCATCCGTGCCCAGGAGCGCTTCGATGCCAGCCAGAATGGCGGCCATATCACCAAGTCCGAACAGCTGCAGCTCAATCACGAAGAAAATGGCGTAAGCCATCAAATCGGGCATTGAACGGTCTGGCCGATGAAATAATGCACCCCCGGATCAGCATCGTGATCCGGGGGTTATAGTTTTCCCGCACGAAAGACGCCGCAGCTCAGCCCAGTGTTGCCGCGATCCGCCGAAGCTCGTCAGGCGAATGCTGACCGGCAACCGGTGTTCCGGGGACCAGATATTTGCCTTTTGCCGAATCGCCGATCAGCACCGGTTCAAAGCCGGCTTCCCGTATCAGGCGATTGGCAAGATCGATTGCCTTGGGATCGTCACCCGCGATGGGAACGCCAATCGGCCCGCTTTGCTGATGCGCGAGCTTGTCCAGCGTCGCGTAATTGAGAGCATTGAACGCGCGCACGATCTTGGCGCCCTTCAACAACTTTGCCGAAACGACGCCCGCCCCTCCCTGGCTATTGACCTGATTTACGAAATCCTGGCCATCGCGCCCCGGGATGGGGTTGGACACATCAAGGACAAGCGGTTTGGCCGCGAGCGCCGCGCCAAAATCCTTTCCGATCTGCTCGACCGCGGTATAGGGCACGACAAGGAAGATGACGTCCCCGAAGGCGACGGCTTCGGCGGTTGTTCCGGCCCGTGCCGTGGAACCGGCCGCGGCGACCAGGTCCTTCAGTTCCTCGGGATGCCGCGAAGAAAACATCACGGGATGGCCGAGCTTGGCGTATAGGGTGCCGAGCGCGCCACCTTCGCGGCCGGCGCCGATGGTGGCAATCTTCATCGAGGACAGGCGGGACGCTTGGGCGAAGGCACCGGTCGGCGCAGAAAGCGAAGCCAGGGCAAGACCGCTCGCCAGAATGTCCATGAATGTCCGGCGGCTGGCGGAGAAAGAGGAAGCCTTTGTCATCACTCACTCCATGGCAAGGTCAAAACAAATGCGTGGGAAGGTTAGTCGGATGAGCGGGAGCGGGCAACTCGGAATCGCGGCGACTGGACCGCAATCCCGGCGTGTCTGGGACGGAATTTACAACAGCTTTACGCCGCACCGCCGCGCGATGAAGGCGGCAGGTTTGTTGCTCGCTGCGCTGCCATGGGCCCCCTTGTCCTGCGCCGAGGCCCAGACGCCGCTGCCCCAGCCTCACTTTCATCACCTGGCCCTTAATTCGACAGATCCCGATGCTGCGATCGATTTCTATCGGAAGCAATTCCCGTCAACCTCGCGCACAAGCTGGGAAGGCATGCCGGCGCTGATGTCGCCAAGCCATGTGCTGATCGTGTTCCAGAAAGTCGCGGCGCCGCCGGCGGCCGATCCTGAAATCACGGCCTATTGGCATTTCGGATGGGCGGTGCCGGATTCGCGCAAGTCGCTGGAGGTTTTTCGCGGGCGGAACCTGTTGGTGCCCTTCTATACCGATGACCAGGGCGATTATGTCGGCATCAGCAGTGACACCTTTCCCTATCCGCCGGGCGTGCCCGGCCGCACCAAGGCCCAGATCGCCGAAGCGATGGCCCGCCATCTCGAGCCCCGCCGGACCGCGGGCAATGGCTATGTCTTTGGACCGGACCGCGCCATCGTCGAATTCACCGGCGATGCGCCCGAGCGGTTCGATCATGTTCATATGTGGCAGGACGATCCACTCTGCGCCCAGGTCTGGTATGTGACTCACCTGGAAGCGAGCCCGCGCCGCGAACCTGCGCCGCCAACTCCCATCACAGGGGATAACTGCAACACGCCACGGGCCCCCGATCCCTCCTGGCCCTCGCTTGACAAAAAAGGCACATACCGTTTTCCAACCGGCGGCGTCAGCTTCGATGACGTGGCCATGAACTGGTACATGAACCAGACCGACCGGCCGCTTGCCCCGACCCTTGGCCATCTGATGGATCACGTGACCTTGAGCGTCAGCGATCTTGACGCCTGGACCGCCAAATTGGAGAGGGAGGGCGTGGTTTTTCTCACGCCGCCCCATCGCATCGGCGCCACACGCGCCGTGATGATCCAGGGTCCCAGCCATGAGGCCATAGAGCTCATGGAAGAGCGATAGATTTGACGGCGCGCCAGCCAATCGGCTCCTGCGTGAGTTCCTGATTGGGCCCATATCTGGCCAGGTGCGCGACTTGCAGTGCTATTTCCTGCGTCCCCGGTCTCGTCATGGGACAAAAGGCGAGGAAACTATTAACATTCCAAGGGTTTGGGTTGCACGATCTCTCCTTTCTGTCATGATGCATGAGGCTGGGGGATCGTGTCGTGAGCAGGGATGTTCATGCTTACATTGGCTGGTCGAACCCCGGTCCAAAGCCCGGGGCTTAATACTGTGCATGCGGAGGCAGCGATACCTCCGTCGTTCCTTGGTCCGGGCGTCGGCGTTCAGGGTGTGCTCGAGATTGACGGTGAGCTCGTTATTGCGGGCCAGGTGAGGGGTCGCATTGCGGCGCTCAGGCTTGTGATCGCTTGCGGCGGATGCGTCGAGGGCGACGTCATCGCTCAGGAGGTCGTCATCAACGGCCGGCTGAATGGCCGCGTTTTTTCGCCGACCGTTGCGATCGAGGCCAGCGCCGAGGTGGAGGGCCGCATCTTCCACACCACCATCTCGGTCGAGCGCGGAGCACGTGTGAGCGGCCGCATGCCCTGGCGGCCCATCAGTTACTTTGAAAATCTCGACAAACTTCCGGAGATACGCCCATGAGTCTGTTCAACCGCAGCGACAAGTCCGGCGAGGTCAAGCCCGCCGATACAAAATCCCCCGACCTCAAATCGCGTGATGCCACTCTCCAGCCGCAGCCCCTCGTGGCAAAGCCCGAAACGGCAAAGATCGAAGGCGCAACGCCCAAGCCGGTTGAGCCGCCCCGTCCGGTCGCCGCCAAACCAATTTCGACTTCAACTCCAACCCCCGCAAAAACAGGAGCAACCATGGCATCGGTCATCAGCAAGGCGCTCAAGATCACAGGTGAACTCGAGAGTACCGAGGACATCCAGATCGACGGCCAGATTGAAGGCGATGTTCGCGGTGTCGGGGTGAAGATCGGCCAGAATGCCAAGGTCAAGGGCACGGTTTTTGGCGATGAAGTCGAACTTGCGGGCACTATCGAGGGCAAGATCGAGTCCAAGAAAGTCATTCTTGCCAGCACCGCGCGCATGACCGGCGATATCTGGCATCAGGAAATCAAGATCGAATCCGGCGCCTATATCAACGGCAACCTGAAGCCGGAACTTAGTAAGGCGGATTCCAGGCCCGTGTCCAAATCGATGACCGCCACCGCACCCAGCCTTTCACCGATAGGCGCGGCTGGCGCGACTGCGGCCCACTGATCGCCATCCCGCGGCCACGCGGGGAGTGATCACCCTGACGATATCTCCCCGGACCGGATTTCCGATCCGGGGGCGCCTTGCGGCTGAAAGAATGCCCTCAGATGAGCGTCATGCTCGAGGGCGTGATCGACAAACCAAATTTTCAGGCAAATCGCCAGGCTCGCCCCGTCGGATGGCATAGGTCGAGAGGCCCGCCGCTGAACTCATATGCAACGCGTGCGGCCTTACCGCGAATAGTAAGGCGCGTCGGACTCATAAGTGGTCACGCGCGGGATGCGTGCCCAATAATCGCGGTCCCAGCCTTCCGACACCGAGGACAGCGCGATGCGCGCACCGTCAACGGATTGCGCCTTGCAGGCGAAGTCCACATTGTCGATACGGCTGTCGCCCTCCGGGAAGGTGATTGTCTCGATCGAATCCTTGGTCATGACGCCGGAGAAGACGTTGTGCGTCGTGCCGTCATGATAGGTGACGGCGACATGGTCGCAGTCAATTGTGTCACCCTCCGCGACCATGCGCAGGCGGATCACCGGGCCCTCGAAATGCTGCCAGCTCACATCGGTATAATGGTCGTTCGAGACATTCACCGAACCGATCTGATGCACCATCGCCTTGGCGGGCATCGCTGTCGCGCCGGCCAACAGGGCGGCACTGAGGAACAGGAATGATGACTTGTACATGGAACTCTCCAATGGGCTCATGCGCCCCCGCTCCCGTTTAATGAAAGTGGCAGGGAGACAAAGTGTTCCGTTCCCAATTGCGGCGAAGTGGTGGCGTTACAGTCCCTTGAGGAATTGTGGAAGGGTTTCTGCCAATCTCTTGGGCGTGCCCACGCCACAAAAGGTGCCTAGCGGGGCGGCGGTTCCGGCACTTGCTTGTGGACGAAATACATCAGCATCACCGACACCAGCGATACGCTCATCACGATGTAGCCCAGCCAGTTGAAGTGCCCCAACCGGCCGTCGGGCCGGGCGATGATCACCGCCCCCGCGAGCGCAGAGGAAAACCCGCCCGCCAACTGCTGCAGCGAGGCGCTGACGGCGTTGAAAGCGCCGCGCTTGGTGACTTCGGGAATGGCCGTCAACAGTGCCTGGGACGGGATCATGCGCGAGAAGATGCCGATGAACATCAGCACATTGACCACGATGACGGTTGCGAGTCCGGCGGGGGGCAGGTTGGTCCACACTGCCACCATGACGATGGTTAGCAGGCTGCCGAAGCAGAAGATGTTGAACTTACCGAAACTGTCGCTGGCCTTTCCCACCAGCGGCCCCATGAACACGGTGCAGCAGCCGGTAATCAGATAGATGGTTGGCAGCACGGCGAAAGTCAGCCCGATATTGTTGACGATATAGGCGGTGCCGAAGGGCATCAGCATATAGCCGCCGGTCGGCAGCAGCATGGTGAGGATGAAGGCGAGGCGATAGCGCGGCTCGGCCAGCGTGTGGATCAAGTGCGCCAGTGGGCTGCGTTCCTGTTTCAGCTTCAGATGGGCGGCAACCGGCTTCATCACAAAGGCGATGACCAGGCCCGCCGGCGCCGCGACGGCGATGATCGCCCAGAAGGGGGCGTGCCAGTCCCAATGGTTGGCGAAGAAGAGCCCGGCAGGCAGGCCCAGCACCTGGGCGCCGGCAAAGGCGCTGCCCAGAAAGCCCATCACCCGGCCGCGCACTTCCAGCGGAAACAGGTCGGTCGTGATCGCCATCACCACCGAGCCGATCACGCCGCCGAACAGGCCGGTGACGATGCGCGCCATCAGCAGCAGGGGATAGGTGGTGGCCAGCGCGCAGAGCAGCGTGCCCAGAATGAAGCCGGCATAGAAGAAAAGCAGCAGGCGCTTCCTGTCGAAGCGGTCGGCGAAGCCCGCCGCCGCCAGGCCGGAAGCCGCGGCGCTGAAGGCATAGGAGGAAACCGCCAGCCCGAACTGCTGCGGCGTGATGTGAAGGGTCGGCATCATCATCGCGCCCAAGGGCGAGATGATCATGAAGTCCAGGATGATGGTGAATTGCAGGAAGGCCAGGACGGCGATGACGAATTTCTCGTAACCGGAAAAGACCAGGCGCGGTTTGGCCGCCTCTTCCGTAACCGCCTTGTCCATGAATCGCTTGGCCCTTCCCGGACGCCCCTGTCTGGCACGACCGGCGAGGTCGGTCAAATCGCCCCGGCGGGGCGTTGCGGGAACGGTTCCAGTCTGGCTCAATGTCACAAAAGGCCGCCGGATTCCCGGATGACCAGCGGCGAGGGGGACAAGCATGCACGACACGCACCCTGCTCCAAGCCGTCGCTCTCTGCTCAGCATGATCGGCGTCGTCGGTGGCAGCGCCGCGATGTATCATGCCATGACCGCGCTGGGCTACGCCGAAGGCTCGACCTTCACCGGCCCGATCAAGCTGTCACCGCCGCCGGCCGACACCAGCGTCCTGATACTGGGTGCGGGCGTCGCCGGCATGGTCGCGGCCATGGAATTGCGCGATGCAGGCTATCGCGTGCTGCTGCTGGAATATAATGGGCGTCCGGGTGGCCGGAATTGGACGCTCTATGGCGGGGACAGTTACACCGAGCTCGGCGGCGCCACCCAGCATGTCACATTCGATCCCGGGCAGTACATCAATCCCGGCCCCTGGCGGCTGCCCTATAACCATCAGGGCATTCTCCATTATGCCGCCCGCCTGGGCGTGGCTCTCGAGCCCTTCATCCAGGTGAACTACAACGCCTATGTTCATTCGACTGATGCCTATGGCGGCAAGCCGCAGCGCTACCGCCAGGTGCAAGCCGACTTCCATGGCCATGTCGCCGAGCTTCTGGCCAAAAGCACCAGGCAGAACGCGCTCGACCAGGCGGTGAGCAAGGAGGATCGTGAGATCCTGATGCTAGCGCTGAAGAACTGGGGGGCGCTGGACGAGAATTACGAATACCGCAAAAGCATCGCCGGTTCGATGCGCCGCGGCTTTACATCAGATCCCGGCGGCGGATTGAGATCGGTGCCCGATCCGTCCGAGCCTGCCGCGCTGGGCGATCTGCTCAAGTCGAATCTGTGGTCGGCGATCGCGGCGGGGCACAATTACGAAATGCAGAGCACAATCTTCCAGCCCAAGGGCGGCATGGGGATGATCGGCAAGGCCATGGGCCGCGATCTCGGCCCTCTGATCCAATACAATTGCAAGGTGACCGCCATCCGTCAGGACGACAGCGGCGTCAGCGTGACCTATATCGACAGCCGTGGCGGCAATCAGGCGCGCATCGCGCGGGCGAAGTGGTGCATCTGCACGATTCCCACGCCGATCCTCAGCCAGATCCCGATGAATGTCGGGCCCAAGATGCGGGCGGCGATCGACCAGCTGCCCTATCTGGCGGCGCTGAAGGTTGGCCTGCAATTCAGGCGTCGTTTCTGGGAGCAAGACGAACAGATCTATGGCGGTATCACCTATACCAGCCTGCCGATCTCGACCATCAGCTATCCCATGTGGGATTATTTCTCGAAGGGAAAGGGCGTGCTGTTGGGCGCCTATACCTTCGGCAAGCCGGCCTATCTTGCCTCTGCCAAGCCGCCGGAACAGCGCATCCAGGACGCGTTGGCGCAAGGGGCGCAGATTCATCCGCAGTACGGCAAGGAGTTCGAGAACGGCGTGGCCGTGGCCTGGCATCGCGTGCCCTGGACGATGGGCTGCCAGGGTGCCTGGACAGACGAAAGCCGGGCGGCGCATTACGATAATCTCTGCGCGCTGGACGGCCGCATCTACCTTGCCAGCGAGCACGCCTCACGCCTGCCGGGCTGGCAGGAGGGCTCGGTGCTTTCGGCGCTGGATGCGATCGGCCGCCTGCATGCGCGCGTGATGGCCGGCTGATGCGCGAAGAGGAAGGAAACAGACGCATGTTCCGGCTTCTGCTCACCACCGCCCTGTTGCTGGTGCCTGCGGGCGTCGTGCCGGCCTTGGGCGATACCGCGGATCAGCGCAACGGGAATTTTGCGCTAAGCGGGGGCGAGTCGATTTATCAGGGCATCTGCCAGGGCTGCCACATGGCAGACGCCAAGGGTGCGGAGGGCGCGGGGCGCTATCCGGCGCTGGCCTCAAATCCCCGGCTGGCCGATGCTGCTTACGTGATGCATCTAGTGCTGAAGGGCCAGAAGGGCATGCCGGGCTTTGCCGACAATCTGAGCGATCAGCAGGTTGCCAATGTGGTAAATTATGTCCGCACTCATTTCGGCAATCGCTTTGGCGGCACGGCCACGCCGGCCGATGTGCAGGCTGCGCGGCGCTAGATGAATATCCTGAACGCGTAATCACAAGACCCTGACAAAAAGGCCCGGTGATTTTCTCACCGGGCCTTTCCGCATTTCTAGCTGTGCAACATCGACCTTAGAAGTCCATGTCACCCATGCCGCCCATGCCGCCGCCGCCGCCCGGCATCGGGGGGGCTTCCTTCTTGGGACGGTCGGTGATCATAGCTTCCGTGGTGATCAGCAGACCGGCCACCGAAGCGGCGTTCTGCAGGGCCACGCGCACCACCTTGGTCGGGTCCACGATGCCGGCTTCAATGAAGTCCGCATACTTTTCGCCCTGGGCGTCGTAGCCATAGGTGTTGGACTTCTGCTCCAGCAGCTTGCCGACAATGATCGAAGCCTCCTGGCCTGCATTCGAAACGATGATGCGGATCGGGTACTGGATCGCCCGGCGCACGATGTTGATGCCCTGGGTCTGGTCATCATTGTCGCCGGTCAGGTCCTTCAGCGCCTTGGAGGCATAGAGCAGGGCCGTGCCGCCGCCCGGAACGATGCCCTCTTCGACCGCAGCTTTGGTGGCGTTCAGCGCGTCATCGACGCGGTCCTTGCGCTCCTTGACTTCGACTTCCGTGGCGCCGCCGACGCGGATCACCGCAACACCGCCGGCGAGCTTCGCCAGGCGTTCCTGCAGCTTTTCCTTGTCGTAATCGCTGGTGGTCTCTTCGATCTGCGTCTTGATCTGGGCAACACGGGCCTGGATGTCGTTCTTCTTGCCCGCGCCATCGATGATGGTGGTGTTGTCCTTGTCGATCTTGACGGTCTTGGCCTTGCCCAGCATGTCCAGCTTGACGTTCTCAAGCTTGATGCCCAGGTCCTCGCTGATGACCTGGCCGCCGGTGACGACGGCGATGTCTTCCAGCATGGCCTTGCGGCGGTCGCCGAAGCCCGGTGCCTTCACGGCGGCAACCTTCAACCCGCCGCGCAGCTTGTTGACCACCAGCGTGGCCAGTGCCTCGCCCTCGATCTCTTCCGCGATGATCAGCAGCGGACGGCCGCTCTGAACAACCGCTTCCAGGATCGGCAGCATGGGCTGCAGACTGGTGAGCTTTTTCTCATGGATCAGGATGAGGGCGTCGCTGAGCTCGGCCGTCATCTTGTCGGGATTTGTGATGAAATAGGGCGAGATGTAGCCGCGGTCGAACTGCATGCCTTCCACGACGTCCAGTTCAGTCGCCAGCGACTTGGCTTCTTCGACCGTGATCACGCCCTCATTGCCGACCTTGGCCATGGCCTTGGCGATCATGTCGCCCACTTCCTTGTCGCCATTGGCGGAGATGGTGCCGACCTGGCCGATCTCTTCGTTGGACTTGACCTTCTTGGACCGCTTCTTAAGGTCGGCCACGACGGCTTCCACCGCATGCTCGATGCCGCGCTTGAGGTCCATCGGGTTCATGCCCGCTGCCACCGACTTGGCACCCTCGCGCACGATGGCGCGGGCGAGCACGGTCGCAGTGGTCGTGCCGTCACCGGCCACGTCATTGGTCTTGGAGGCGACTTCACGCACCATCTGCGCGCCCATATTCTCGAACTTGTCGGCCAGTTCGATTTCCTTGGCCACGGTCACGCCGTCCTTGGTGGTGCGGGGAGCGCCGAAGCTCTTGTCGAGCACGACATTGCGGCCCTTGGGCCCCAGCGTCACCTGCACGGCGTCGGCTAGGATGTCGATACCGCGCAGCATCTTCTCGCGGGCATCGGCACCGAATTTCACGTCTTTGGCTGCCATTGTATAATTCTCCTGATGTGTTTGGATTTTGTTTGCTTGAGGGCTGTCGGCTTATTTCTTCTTGCGGCCTTCCAGCACGCCCAGGATGTCGCTCTCCTTCATGATCAGGAGCTCTTCGCCATCCAGCTTCACTTCGGTGCCCGACCATTTGCCGAACAGCACATAGTCGCCCGCCTTCACGGTGGTGGCGACCAGCTTTCCGTTATTGTCCAGGGCGCCAGGGCCGACCGACATGACTTCGCCTTCCTGGGGCTTCTCCGCGACGGTGTCGGGGATGATGATGCCGCCAGCGGTCTTCTGATCTTCCTTGATGCGGCGAACCACGACGCGGTCGCCAAGCGGACGGAATTTCATTGGGATCCTCTTTCCTAAGTTTTTGGAACAATTGGATTATTGACATTTCGCAGCACTCTGGACCGGTGAGTGCCAAAGCGTGCGCCCGGTATTTAGGGAGGCCAAGGGAACCGGTCAAGCGGCAGGCCTCAAAAAAGCCCGGCTGCCGCCGGAACTCCGGCCTGAACAGCCAGACAGCATTGGGGTCTTTTCAGGGTATTTCGACTTTCCCCGCAACGGCTTGCCGCACCGCCACGTTGTTCATGCTGGGTTCAGCCGGCCTCCCCCAGAGTGCAAATCACCTTGTTGCAATCACTTGGGGGGCCGGAATTCGAACAATGGAGACCAAGATGAAGAAATTCGCGAAAATCGGCCTGAGTGCGCTGGCGCTGGCAGGCGTAACTGCCGCGACCACCGCCGCCGTCACAACCCCTGCCGAGGCGCGAGTCGCGGTGGGCTTCGGCTTCGGCGTGCCGGGGTATTACGGCGGTTATTACGGGCCCGGCTACGGCTACTGCGATCCTTATTACGGTTGTCCGTATTACGGCCCGGCCTACTATGGCGGCTATTATGGCCCAAGCTTCTACTTCAGTGGCGGCGGCTGGGGCGGTCGCGGCTGGGGCGGCGGCTTTCGTGGCGGTCGGGGCTGGGGCGGCGGCGGCTTCCATGGCGGCGGCGGATTCCGTGGCGGCCATCGCTAACGCCTGATACAGTGAATTCGAAAACGGCCCCGCGGGGCCGTTTTCTTTTGTGCGACTTGAATCCTTGCGCGGCCTGGGCCGCACCACAAAGAAAACTTAATTTGTTCAGGCAGGGTTCAGCGCGCGCCATTCATCCTCGTCATCAAAGCCCAACGAATGTTCGTGGGCATGAGATGGAGACGACCCATGAGACATCCGGTGAAAGCGGCGATCATCGCCTTCGGCGCTCTGGGCGCGCTGGCAGGCACGGCCGGCGCGCAGCCCTATCAGGACAATGGCTATTACGGTCCAGGCTACGATCAAGGCTATGGCCAGCCTTACGGCCCTAACTATGCTCAGCCCGGCTATGATCAGGGCTATGCTCCGGATCCGGGCTATGATCCCAACTATGCCGGCGCTTACCCGGGTTATCCCCCGCCGGCCTATGATCCCTACGCTGATGGTTACGCCTATAGCGATTATGGCTATTGCGATCCCTATTGGGGCTGCCCGGACGACTATTACGACCTGCCGGTCTATGACGGCGCGGTCTTCTTTGACGGCGGGTGGTACAACGGCCCCTTCTTCTGGCGCGACTACGGCGGCAATCGCGAATTCTGGTACCATGGCGGCTGGCACAGCGGCCAATATCGTGGCGGGCATTTCGGGCCTGCATTAGGCCGCGATTTCTTCCAGCGGCGCGGCCTGGGCACGTTTGCCCGTGGCGGCAATTTCGGTGGCCGGGGCGGCAACTTTGCAGGCCGTGGCGGCAATTTTGGCGGCCGCGGCGGCAACTTTGGTGCCGGCGGCGGCAACTTTGGCGCCCGCGGCGGCAATTTCGGGCAGCAGAATTTCGCCCGGGTCGCCCCGCAAGGAAGCTTCCAGCAGCCGGCCTTCAACGGCTTCCGTGGCGGCTTCGCCGGACGTAGCAACTTCAATGCACAACCCCAGAATGCACAACCCCAACGCAGCTTTGGCGGCTTTGAGGGACGTGGCGGCTGGGGCGGCTGGAACCGGGGCGGCGGTGGTGGTGGCGGCTGGCAGGGACACTTCCAGCAGCAGGCGCAAGTTCAACGTGGCGGCGGCGGCGGAGGATTCGCTGGCGGCGGCTTCCACGGCAGTGGCGGCGGCGGTGGTGGCGGCTGGCATGGCGGCGGCGGTGGCGGCAGCGGCGGTGGTGGCTGGCACGGTGGCGGTGGCGGCCATGTCGGCGGCGGTGGCGGCGGTCACCATCACTAAATCAAGTGGAGTGTCTGGCGAGGTCCCCGGCTGGTGCCGGGGACCCGTTCAGTTGCGGTTCAGCTAACCGGGATCATCCTGTGCACCGGTCGGGGCAGTGGAGGATGCGATGAAACATCTTGGCATTGCAGTGGCGGCTCTATTGCTGGCAACAGCGCCGGCCAGCGCGCAACGTCACGGCGGTGGCGGCGGGTTTCACGGCGGTGGCGGCTTCCATGGCGGCGGCGGTTTCCATGGCGGTGGCGGTTTCCATGGCGGTGGCGGATTCCGCGGCGGCTTCGGCTTCCATGGCGGTGGTTTGCGCGCCGGTCCGCGCTTTGGTTTCGGCCTGGGATTTTGCTGCGGCTTTTATGACTGGCCCTATTACGACGCCTATTGGGGACCTTACTATTACGGCCCGCCCGCCTATCCCTATTACGGTTATTACGACTACGGCTATGGCGCGCCGCCTCCGCCGCCGGATGCCCAAAGCTACAATGCGCAACCTCGGGATGAATCCCAAAGCCCGTTGCATATGACCAGACGCAATGGCGAAACTGATTTCGAGCTGCCTGACAGCATATTGTTCGATCTGGACAGCGCACGCGTGACGCGTGATGCCGATCGCGTGCTCCAAGATATCGCGGACGCCGCACACAATGATCCCGGCGCGTCGCTGGTCGTGGAAGGCCATACCGATACTTCGGGCACGCGCGAACACAATCAGGCGCTCTCGGATGCGCGCGCCCGTGCCGTTGCCGATGTGCTGGCACGTCAAGGCGTGGCGCGTGACCGCATCCGTACCGAAGGCATGGGCGAGGAAGGCCTTGCGGTCCAGACCGGCGAAGGCATCGCCGAACCGCGCAACCGCCGCGTGATTGTGCGGCTCATCAGCGGGAACACTGCCGGCCGCGACGAGGAGCGCGATGAGCGAGGTGAATCTGGCCGCGGCCCGAATTAACCGCTTCTTGCGAATTGCGGGTTTCACCGCATCTTGCGGGATACCAAAAGGCGCCTTTATCCAAGGAAATTCGAGACCGAGGCGGGCACAAAATCTTCGCGTGTTTCGCCCAATCTCGGCATGTCAAGGGACGCCATAAGGGACTTAGACGAGCGCAGCCGCCGGGTTCTGGCTGCCTAGCCGGGCGCCGGCCAACGTGGGCCAGCCATGTCGCAAGCGATGCGGATCCTAGTGGGCGAAATTGAGCCTAGGAACGGCGCCAGCGATCTTTATCGACTTTTCCTCGACCAAATTGAGCGCAACATCGGAATTGATTCGGACGCTGAGGGCACCCCTAAAGATGCCATGCAAGAGGATAGCGGGTGCGAGAAACACAAGCAGTTCGGTCAACACGATCAACAGCAGAATTGGATTGTTGAAAAACAAAATGCGGTTGTGCAACCGATTTACTTCGTCAAATTGGGCACGAGTTTCGCGGCATTCGATCCAAAATCGCTTACTCGCTTTCTCAACTAACGTCGGATCGGCCAACAAGA
>DATKEP010000154.1:0-76610 GCA_035512055.1 Rhizomicrobium sp. | reverse complement strand
AGTCGCGTTCACGGTCCCGTCCGTGCTGGACTATGAAGTGGCGGCGCTGCATACCGCATGAGCATGAAGCAGGCATTGATCACGGGTGGAGCGCGCGGCATCGGTTTTGGCATCGCCGAGGCGATGCTCAATGCCGGTTATGGCGTCACCGTTACTGGGCTGACCGACGAAGAGGTTGCCACCGTGCCGGCCCGCGGGAATCTGAAGGCCGCAAGGCTGGACGTGACCAGCGACGCTGGTGTGGCCGCTTGCGTCGGGCAGCTCTCTCGGCTGGATGTGCTGGTCAATTGTGCGGGCATCATCCTGCGCGACGGCAAGGAATTCACCGTCGAAGGCTTCCAGCAGGTGCTGGACGTCAATCTCACCGGCACCATGCGCATGTGCGTGGCCGCAAGGTCCCTGCTGGAAAAACGTGGTGGGTCGATCGTCAACACGGCATCGATCTGGTCTTTTTTCGGCGGGGGATTGGTGCCGGCCTATACCGCCTCCAAGGGCGGGGTCGCGCAGCTGACCAAGGCGCTGGCGGTGGCATGGGCGCCAAAAATCCGCGTCAATGCGATTGCACCGGGCTGGATCGAAACGGAACTCACCAAAGCGGCGCAGGCCGATCCGGCGCGGTCCGAGGCGATTGTGGCGCGCACGCCTTTTGGCCGCTGGGGCAGGCCGGATGACATTGGCGGCGCCGTGGTGTTTCTCTGTTCCGAAGGCGCGGGCTTCATCACCGGTGCGGTATTGCCGGTGGATGGCGGTTATTCGGTGAAATAGAACAGGACAAATATGGCCCAGGACAATTCCCGCATTCCCTATCGCCATCCCCAGCCCAAGGAATCGCCGCCGGAACTGGTTATCCCTTCGGTCATTCCCGACGACGAAAGGGTCTGGGTGCCGCAGGGCGAGAATGTCTGGTTCCGGCCCCTGTGCCTTTGCGCGTCACGCGGTTACTGGATGAATCTGCTGCGGGTGCGCAAGTCGGGCGTGCTGTCGCGCCATCGCCATCCCCAGCCTGTGCACGGCTACGTCATCAAGGGACGCTGGCGCTATCTGGAGCATGATTGGGTGGCGCAGGAAGGCGGCTATGTCTATGAGGCGCCGGGTGAGACCCACACGCTGGTGGTGGATGAGGATGTGGACGAGATGATCACCCTTTTCCAAGTAAATGGGGTGATGATCTATGTCGATCCCGATGGCGGTGTTTTGGGATACGAAGATGTGTTTTCGAAGATTGCGCTCTGCCGCGCCCATTACGAAAAGGTGGGGCTGGGCGCGGGTTACGTGGACCAGTTCATCCGTTAGCGGCGCGCCAGTTTTTCGTAGACCGCCTCGATATTGCGGGCGAAGCGGCGCGTGTCGAACAAAGGTGCATGTGCGCGATTGGCTTCAAGCCTGGCCCTAATCGCCGCGAGACCGTCCGCATCGCGTGCCAGCGCCACGGCCATGGCCTCATAATCTTCGGGCGTCGGCGCGATCAATTCGGGCAAGCCAACCGCATGAAGCAGGCTTGCCGCCACACGGCCGGCAAAACAGCCTTGGGCGCAGGTCAAGACTGGCAGCCCGGCCCACAATGCGTCGGCTGCGGTGGCATGTGCGTTGTAGGGCAGGATATCCAGGAACAGATCGGCCAAAGCATGGCGTGCCAGATGAACATCGGGGGGCGCACGGCCCGCAAAGACCAGTCTTTCGGGCGCGATGTCATGGTCCGATGCGGCCCGCCGCAGATTGGCTTTTGCAGTTTCGCCAGGCTCTCTCAGCCACAAGATGCTTGCCGGCACCTGCGCCAGGATGCGCATCCAGCGTGCGAAGCTTTGGGAGCCCAGCTTCATCACATGATTGAAGCCGCAGAAAACGAAACCATTCTCCGGTAGTCCGGCGTCGGCGCGGCTGGGGCTTGCACCGATCATGCGCGTGGTATCGGTGACAAAGAAACTTTCCGACAGATATTCCAGCTGTTCACTGAAGGCGTGCGGATTTGGCGCGACAAAGTGATCGGCGATCAGGAAATCGATGAAGGGCGCGCCCGTGGTGCCTGCATAGCCCAGCCATGACACCTGCACCGGGGCCGGACGGCGGCGCAGAATATCCAGACTGCCACGCTGGGTGTGACCATTGAGTTCGACCAGAACATCGATTTCCTGCGCATGGATGAATTGGGCCGCCTGCTGCGCGGAATGTCCCCACAGATCGTGAAAGTGGTCGAAACCTGCCTTGAGCCGCCCGCGCAGCGCGCTGCCATCATCGGGACCGGTGGAGAGGGCAATCACCTCGAAGCGGGTGCGGTCATGGCATTCGATCAGCTGTGCAATCTGGGCGCCGACCGGATGTTCGCCCAGGTCGGATGAGATATAGCCGAGCCGTATGCGGTCATGGCGCCAGCTTTCGGCATTCCACAAAGGCGCAAGAGTGGGGTAGCGCTCCGCCACGATATTGCGCGCCGCCTGAAGCTGCAGCATCTCGTCCCCGTTGAGCGACAGAAGCATCATGGGCGGGACGCCGTCCCCCTCTGCGATTCGCGCTGGAAGAGATTCGGCAATCGCGTCGGCGCTGACCCAATCGCAAACTTTGAGCGCCATCATGATGTCGAGATGAACCAGGTTGCTCTTGAGCGACGGCCGCGATGGCTCCAGCGCCAGCGCCCGCTCCAGGTCGGCGCGGGCTGCGGGATAATCTTCCTTTTCGTCCCAAAGCAGCAATCCGCGATTTTGCAGGGCTTCCGCGAAATCGGGATCGATGGCCAGCGTCCGATTGAAGCTGTCCAGCGCCTCATCGATACGCGATAATGCGCGCAGCAGGGCGCCCCGCCCGTTCCAGGCATCGGCATTGCCGGGATCGCGGGCCAACACGGCTTCGTAGTCCGCCAGCGCCGCTTCGTTGCGGCCAAGCGCCCGCAAGGCACCGCCACGACCCATGCGCGCGGGCAGCAGGTCGGGCCTGATTGCCAGTGCGCGATCCTGTGCCGCAAGCGCATCGTCGAAGCGCGATTGGCCTTGCAGTGCCAGGCCGTAATGCATCCAGGCCGCAGGATCATTGGAATTGAGAGCGAGAGCCTTTTCGATCAGGCTCGCGGCCTCCGCGCTGTCACCCTGTTCCAGCCGGAGCACGCCCAGCAGGTAAAGCGCCGGGAACACGCGTGGGTTGATCGCAAGGATCCGGCGGTAAAGCTGTTCGGCTTCCGCCGGGCGGCCTTGTTGATGGAGTGCCACGGCCTGGCGTCCCAAGACACGGATGTCCTGGGTTTCCACCCGTTTCAGTCCTCTGCCTTGACGGAAAAGCCGCGTGGTGCCTCGCCGCCAAGCCAGCGTTGCCACATCTGTATGTAGGCGGCTTCGATATTTTTACGGGAGCGATCGGTGTCGAACAGGACGCTTGTGTCCCTGTTTTTTTCCAGCCGGGCGCGGATTTTCTTGAGCGCTTCGGGATTGGTCGCCAGCTCAACTGCCAGCGCTTCAAAATCCTGCGCGGTGTCCATCACGAGTTCCGAAAGGCCCACAGATTCGAGCAGGCTGGCGGCGACACGGCCCGGAAATGTCGTGCCCTTGCGCGTAATCAGGGGCACGCCGGCCCAGAGCGCGTCACTGGCGGTGGTATGGGCATTGTAGGGCAGGCTGTCCAGGAACAGGTCGGCCAACTTGAGTCGTGCCAGATGCAGTTCCGTCGGCAGATCGGGTGCAAAGATCAGCCGGTCCGCGGCGACCCCACGGGCTTCGGCTTCGCTACGCAAATTGGCGGCGAAGGGTGCGGCGCTTTCCAGTATCCACAAGACGCTGCCATCCACCTGCTTCAGGATTCGCATCCAGCTGTCGAAGGTCTCCGGCGTCAGCTTGTAGGCGCTGTTGAAATTGCAGAAGACAAAACCTTCCGCCGGCAATCCGGCATCAACCTTGAGCGGCATCTGCGACATGGGCCGGCCTTTGTCGTCATTGGCCTGGTAGCAGCCGGGCAAATAGACGACTTGTTCATCGTAGAACCGCTGCTCGGCCTCGGGGATCACCACCTTGTCGGCAATGATATAATCGATATAGGGCGCGCCCAGTGTCGCCGGAAAGCCGAGATAGTTGACCTGGATCGGCGCGGGGCGGCGGGCGAATACACCCATGCGGGCTTCGCCGAAAAAGCCGTTCAGGTTGACCAGAATGTCGATTTCGGCGTCGCGGACCACATCCGCCACCTGTTCGTCTGACAGACCGGTGATGCCGATCCAGCGGTCAAAGGCCTTTTCCAGCCGCGCCCGCATCGGACTTTGATCGTTGACGCCACTGTCCAGCGCGACAATTTCAAATATCTCGCGGTCGTGGCGTTCATAAAGCCCGGCCATCAGGATCGCGGTGGCCTGCTGGCGGAACTCGCCGGAGACATAGCCGATGCGGATCTTCTGGTTGTCCTTTCGCGCCGCCGGATCGTGCGGCCGTGCCGGCATTGGCGGGTATTTGTCCGCAACCCAGATTCGCGAACAGGCCTGTGAGTCGGCCGGTGATTCAGCGATTGCCTGGAAATCGAATGGCTGTATGGCGCGCTTTCCGGCGCGTACCAACTCTTCCAGCTCGCTCTTTCGGGCGACGAAGTCGTGCCAATCGGCGGCATACATGCGCGCGTGCAGGACTTCGCCGCGGCCATACGGATAGTCGGGCGCGAACGTCAGCGCCAATTCCACATCGGCCATGCCGGTGTCGAACTGCTTCAGCGTCCAATATGTGTAGCCGCGATTGATCAATGCCTCGGCATATTCCGGCCGCGCCTGGATGGCGGCGCTGTAGGACTGGATCGCCTCGTTGTACTTCTTCATGTCACGCAGCACATTGCCATGGCAGTTCATGGCCACCGCATTGCCCGGCTCGAGTGCCAGAACTGTCTCGAAGCTTGCGCGGGATTCCTCAAACCGGCCCATGTCGCGCAGCGCCAGACCGCGATTGCCCCAGGCTTCGGCAAATCCGGGCTCCAACGCCATCGCCCGCTCGTAACTCGCCAGCGCATCATCGGGGCGCTTGAGGTTCCATAGCGCCACACCGCGATTGTTCCACATTTCGGCATTGCTCTGATAAGCGGTCGCCACGGCGTCGAACATCGCCAGCGCGTCGGCGGCGCGTTCCAAGTCGAGCAGCGCCACCCCCCGATTGTACATCGCCTCGATGAAATCGGGCTTGAAGGAAAGCGCGCGGTCGTAATCAGCCAGCGCTTCGGCCGGCCGACCCAGTGTGCGACGCGCCAGCCCGCGGTTGTTCAGGGCCATCACATTGCTGGGCTGCATGGCGAGGAGCCGATCGTACGCAATAAGGGCGTCATCGAAGCGGTCCATGGCCGCCAGTGCCACGGCACGATTGACCATGGCCGCGGCCATTTCAGGCTGGATCACCAGGACCTGGTCATAAGCCTCAACCGCCAGCTCGAAGCGCATGAGGCCAGCAAGCGCCACGCCCTTGTTGTAGAGCGCGTCGGTCAGGTTCGGCTGGATCGCCAGCACGCGGTCGAATGCCTCGAGCGCCTCCTGTGCACGGCCTGCCGCGCTGAGCGCCATGCCATAGTTCATTAGCGCGCCTATCTCGTTGGGCGAGATTTTGACCGCCTGTCCGAGGAAATCGCAAGCGTCATTGTGGCGGCCTTGCTGGAGCCGCATCAGGCCCAGATAGTAACGGGGCCCGAACAGGCGCGGATCGGCACCCAGAATCTGCAAGTAGAGAGCTTCAGCCCTGGCGAGATCGCCCTGGCGGTGGAGAGTGACCGCCTGATCGGCCATGGCTTTGAGATCCAGAACTTCCATTACCCGTCTTTCTGTGTCCTTCGCGCGCTGTTCAGGCGACCGGCGCGGCGGATGTTGCCGCCGCCTGTGCCACGGCCAGCGCGGTCATGTTGACAATACCGCGCGCGGTCACCGATGGCACCATTACGTGCACCGGCTTGGACACGCCAAGGAGCAGGGGACCAACCAGCAGGCCTTCGGTCGCGGCCGAGAGCAGGGTAAGCGAGATATTGGCGGCATCCAGCGTCGGCATTACCAGCAAATTTGCCGAGCCAATCAAGGGGCTGTTGGAGACAATGTGCGCGCGCAAACCCTCGCTGAGGGCGGCATCGGCATGCATCTCTCCGTCCAACTCGAAATCGGGCTCGGACTCGCGCAACAGCGCCAACGCCTTGCGCATCTTGATGGCGCAGGGGGACTGCGAGGTGCCGAAGCTGGAATGCGACAGCAGCGCTGCCTTGGGCGCCAATCCGAACCGGCGCACGGTCTTTGCCGCCAGCAGAGTCATTTCCGCGATCTGTTCGGCGGTTGGATCCACGTTGACGTGGGTATCGCAGAAGAAGAGCGCGCCATTGGGCAGGATCAGTGCCGACAACGAATAAAGCCGCGTGACGCCCTGCTGGCGGGGAATAATGGGCAGGATATTCATGAGCTGGCGCGTCCAGTCTCCCAAACCGCCGCACAAGGCGGCATCCACTTCACCGGCATCCAGCAGCATGGCAGCGGCGATACCGTGGCGGGTGGCGAGCCAGCGCGCCGCCGAATCCGGCTGTATTCCGCGCCGCTCGACCATGCGCTGATATCGCTGGATCAGGGGCGCAAAGAATTCCTTGTCGCCCAAGGGATCGAGGATGCGCGCGTCCTTTTTGAAATCGAGCCTGAGGCCCAATTGGCGTGTCTTTTCCAGGATCACATCGCGCCGGCCGATCAGGGTGGGCTGGGCAAGGCCCTCATCCACCACCGTCTGCACGGCGCGCAGCGTGCGCTCTTCTTCGCCTTCGGCATAGACCACGCGGCGCGGCGACCGGCGGGCGATGTCGAACACGGGCCGCATCAGCTGGCCGGAGCGATAGACGAATTTCTCCAGCTCATTCTCATAGGCGTCGAAATCCGCGATGGGCCGGCGCGCCACGCCCGATTCCATCGCCGCGCGCGCCACGGCGGGCGCGATGTGCAGGATTAGCCGCGGATCGAAGGGCTTGGGAATGATGTTGTCGGGTCCAAAGCCAGTCATGGCGCCGCCATAGGCATTGGCGACCACATCGCTGGCTTCGACGCGGGCCAAGGCCGCGATGGCTTCCACCGCCGCCACCTTCATCGGCTCGTTGATCGTGGTGGCGTCCACGTCCAGCGCGCCCCGGAACACGAAGGGGAAGCAGAGGACATTGTTGACCTGGTTGACATAGTCCGAGCGCCCGGTGGCGATGATGGCGTCCGGGCGAGCTGCCTTGGCCACCTCCGGCATGATCTCGGGGTCGGGATTGGCAAGCGCCAGGATCAGCGGCTTCTTGGCCATCTGCGGCAGCCATTCGGGCTTCAGCACATTGGGTGCCGACAGCCCCAGAAAGACATCGGCGCCGGCCAGCACTTCGCCCAGCGTGCGGGCATCGGTCTTGCGGGCATACCGCGCCATGTTGGGCGCCATGGCATCGCCACGGTCTTTGTGGACCACGCCTTTGATGTCGGTAAGGGTGATATTGTCCACCGGCAAGCCCATCGCAACCAGAAGGTCCACACAGGCCAATGCCGCGGCGCCAGCGCCTGATGTCACCAGCTTGACTTCCGACAGCGTCTTGCCCTGCAGCACCAGGCCGTTCCTGATCGCAGCGGCACAGACGATGGCCGTGCCGTGCTGGTCGTCATGAAAGACGGGGATCTTCATGCGCTCGCGCAGCTTCTTCTCGATGACGAAGCATTCGGGCGCCTTGATATCTTCCAGATTGATGCCGCCGAAAGTCGGTTCCAGCGCCGCCACAATTTCGACGAACCGGTCTGTGTCGGTTTCGTTCACCTCCAGGTCGAAGACGTCGATCCCAGCGAATTTCTTGAACAGGACGGCTTTGCCCTCCATCACCGGCTTGGAGGCTAAGGCCCCGATATTGCCCAGGCCAAGCACCGCCGTGCCATTGGAGATCACTGCGACAAGATTGCCGCGAGCCGTATAGTCGCGGGCAAGCGCCGGATTGGCCGCAATGGCTTCGCAAGGGGCGGCCACGCCCGGGGAATAGGCCAGCGCCAGATCGTGCTGATTGGCCATGCGCTTGGTGGGTTGCACCGCCAATTTCCCGGGCCGAGGGCTCAGGTGATAAGCCAGTGCCGCCTTGCGAAAATCCTCGTCCATGAATGCCCGAACCTGCCCCCGGAAAACCGGGCCAATTGACAGGCCGAGGGGGGTAAAATCAATGCTTTTTGCGCATGGCCCGGGCAGGCTATCTGGCAGGAACCGTGACACCCGAGCCGCGTTCAGGAAAAGTCCCTGCCGGAGGGGCGGTTTACGGGCTTATTTCGAACGTTAGATTTGGCGGATATGGCTTCCGCGCGCAGGAGATTTTATGCAGATCGGTATCATTGGATTGGGCCGCATGGGGGCAAACATCGCCCGGCGGTTGATGAAGCATGGCCATCAGGTGGTTGGGTATGACGCCAGCCCGGATGCCGTAAAGGGGCTCCAAGGCGCGACTGGCGCCACCTCGCTGGAAGACATGGTCGGCAAGCTCGATGCGCCCAGGCATATCTGGGTGATGTTGCCAGCCGGCCGCATCACCGAAGACACGATCGGCAAGCTTGGCGGGCTGCTGTCGGAGGATGACTGCGTCATCGATGGTGGCAACACGTTTTTCAAGGACGATGTCCGTCGCGCCCATGCCTTGGCCGGCAAGGGCATCGCCTATCTCGATGTCGGCACCTCGGGCGGCGTATGGGGACTGGAGCGCGGCTACTGCATGATGATCGGCGGCGACAAGAAAGTCGTGGATCGCCTGGATCCCATCTTCAAATCGCTCGCGCCGGGGGTGGGCACAATCCCGAAAACACCCGACCGCGAAACGCGCGATCCGCGCGTCATCGAGGGTTATATGCATGTCGGGCCTGCTGGGTCCGGCCATTTCGTGAAGATGGTGCACAACGGGATCGAATACGGTCTGATGCAGGCCTATGCCGAAGGCTTTGACATCATGCGCGCCCGGACGAGTGACCAGCTGCCCGAGGATGAGCGTTTTGACATCAATATCGCCGACGTTGCCGAGGTGTGGCGGCGTGGCAGCGTGGTTGCCTCCTGGCTTCTGGACTTGACTTCCATCGCGCTGGCCAAGTCCGGCGACCTCAAGGAATTCAGCGGAAAGGTTGATGACAGCGGCGAAGGCCGCTGGACGGTCGAGGCCGCGGTGGCCGAGGCGGTGGCGGCGCCGGTCATCACGGCAGCGCTATTTTCCCGCTTCCGTTCGCGCAGTGACAATACATTTGGCGAAAAGCTGCTCTCGGCGATGCGCAAAGAGTTCGGCGGTCATATCGAAAGCACCACGCCTGTCCACAAGGCAAAGGACGACGACGAATGAGCATGATTTCCCACAAAGCGCCACCGCCGCCCTGCGCCATCGTGATCTTCGGCGCCAATGGCGATCTCACGAAAAGACTTATCATTCCCGCGCTCTACAACCTGGCCCGCACCAACCTTCTGCCCAGGAACCTCGCGCTGGTGGGTGTGGACCATAACAAAAGAACCAGCGAGGAATGGACCGCCCAACTCAAGGATTTTCTTGGACAGGTTCTGGCCAAGAACAGTGAGGAAATCGATGAGGCGCTGTGGGGCCAAGTCTCGCGCTCCATGACCTTCCTCAGCGGGGATTTCGAGAAGCCCGATACCTACAGCCGGCTGAAGGATCTTCTGGCGGAACTGGACGAGCAACAATCGCTGGGCGGCAATGTACTGTTCTACATGGCAGTGGCCGACCGCTTCTTTCCCGTCATCGCGGGCAAGCTGGGCGAGGCGGGACTGGTGGATTCCCATGCCAAGGGATTCCGCCGGCTGATCGTGGAAAAACCGTTCGGCCACGACCTGGTGTCGGCCAAGGCGCTCAATGCCTGCCTGCTCAAATGGCTCAAGGAAGAGCAGATTTATCGCATCGACCATTTCCTGGGAAAGGAAACGGTGCAGAACATCATGGCGCTGCGTTTCGCCAATGGCCTGTTCGAGCCGATCTGGAACCGCGACCGCATCGATCATGTCCAGATCACAGTGGCGGAATCCATCGGTGTGGAGACCCGCGGCAAGTTCTATGAGGTCACGGGCGCCCTGCGCGACATGGTGCCCAATCACCTGTTCCAGCTGGTTGCCATGACAGCCATGGAGCCGCCGGTCTCCTTCGATGCCGAGGATATCCGCGCCAAAAAGGCGGAAATGTTCAAGGCCATCCACTCGCTGACGGTGAGCGACGCGGTGAGGGGCCAGTATGACAGCGGCATCATCGGCGACGAAAAGGTCAAGGCCTATCGCGCCGAAGACAATGTTTCGCCGGAATCCACTGCGGAGACCTATGTCGCAATGCGCCTGATGATCGACAATTGGCGCTGGGCTGGTGTTCCCTTCTACCTGCGCACGGGCAAGCGTCTGGCCAAGCGCAATACCGAGATCGCCATCCGCTTCAAGCGCGCGCCTTACGCGCTGTTCCGTGAGACACCGGTGGATGAGCTGGATGCCGACTGGCTGATCCTCCGGGTACAGCCGGACGAGGGTATCCGCCTGCGGTTCAACGCCAAGCGGCCGGGCCCGGCCATGGCGCTGGAAAGCGTGGCGATGAATTTTCAGTATAAGGATTATTTCAAGCAGGCCCCGGCGGTCGGGTATGAGACACTAATCTATGACTGCCTGATCGGCGACGCGACCCTGTTCCAGCGGGCCGACCAGGTGGAAGCGGCCTGGGGACTGGTCGAGCCGGTGCTCGAGGGCTGGGCCAATACGACCCCGCGCCATTTTCCCAATTATGCCGCCGGCAGCGAAGGGCCCAGCGCCGCCAATGACCTCCTGGCCCGCGACGGTCGCTCCTGGAGGCGGATCAGTTGAGCGGCATCGCCGGCCAGATCGAGGTGGTGAAGGATGCCGGCGCGCTGGCGGCGCGGGCCTGCGAGATCATTGCGGGCCGCGTGAAAGCTGCGCGCTATCCTTTCCGGCTTCTTCTGTCGGGCGGGTCGACGCCGCGCGCCACCTACAGGCTTCTGGCGCAAAGGGACCTGGACTGGGACTGTGCCGAACTATTCTTTGGCGACGAACGATTCGTACCTCCGGATCATCCCGACTCCAATTACGGCATGGTGCGCGAAAGCCTGCTTGGCGCCGGCAAGGTCAATCCGCGCAAGTTGTTCGCCATCCCCACCGATGGCACGCCGGAAAGCGCGGCAGCCCGCTATGACGAAGCCCTGCGCCAGCAATATGGCGCAGGCACCCTCGAGGCGGGCGTGCCGCTGTTTCATCTCACCCTGCTGGGGCTGGGCGACGACGGCCATACCGCCTCCCTCCTGCCGGGCCAACCAGTGCTCAAGGAGCGCGAGCGCTGGGTGTCTGCGGTGCCGCAAGGTCGCTCCGAACCGCGCATCACCGTCACCTATCCTGCGCTGGATTCCAGTGAATTGATCCTGTTCCTGGTGGCGGGCGCGGCCAAGCGCGATGCGTTGGCCCAGGCCCGGGGCGGTGCATTGCCCGCGGGCGGGATCAAACCGCAGGGCCAGGTGTTGTGGCTGGTGGACAGGGCGGCCGCGGGGGAGGATGACCAAGGCTACGGATTCTAAGGCCAATGACCGCGCGGATTGAAGACTACGCCATGATCGGGGACTGCCGCACGGCGGCGATCATCTGCCGGAGCGGCTCGATCGACTGGCTCTGTGTCCCGCGCTTTGACTCCCAAGCCTGTTTCGCCGCCCTGCTGGGCACCAGCGACAATGGGCGCTGGCTGATCGAACCTGCCGGGAAGAAATTCAGCTCCAGCCGCCGCTATCGCGGAGAAACCCTCATCCTGGAGACCATTTTCACCACGCCCACCGGCAAGGCGCGGGTGACCGACCTCATGCCACCCGGTACACCGGAAAGCTGCATCGTGCGCATCGTCGAGGCTTTGGAGGGGCATGTTGACATGCGGACCGAGTTGGTGATCCGATTCGACTATGGCGTGACCATCCCATGGGTATCGCGACGAGACACCCGCACCATGACTGCCGTGGCGGGACCGCATCTTCTGACCTTCCGCACCCGCGCCGAAGTCCGTGGCGAAGACATGCATTCGGTTGCGGATTTCACTGTGAACAAGGGCACGGCCTATTCTTTCGTGCTGGCCTATGGCGAGTCTTTCGGGCCGTTGCCCCAGTCCATCGATTCCTTTATCGCGCTGGATGAGACCGAGCGCTTCTGGCAGCGCTGGGCCGCGATCTGCAAGGTCAGGGGCAAGTGGCGTAACGCGATCATGCGCTCGCTCTTGACGCTCAAGGGCCTGTCCTATGCACCAACGGGCGGCATTGTGGCGGCCGTCACGACCTCGTTACCGGAAAAAATCGGCAGCACGCGAAACTGGGACTATCGTTATTGCTGGCTCAGGGATGCCACCTTCACCCTGCTGGCATTTCTCAATGCCGGCTACACCGAAGAGGCTAAGGACTGGCTGGACTGGCTGATGCGCGTGATTGCCGGCGCACCCGACCAGATCCAGACCATGTACAATGTGCTGGGTGAGAAACGGCTGGACGAGATCGAATTGTCCCATCTGCCGGGCTATGAGGATTCCCGGCCCGTGCGCATCGGCAATGCCGCGCATACCCAGCTGCAGTTGGACATCTATGGCGAGCTGGGCGACGTGGGGGCACAGGCACGGGCCGGCGGATTGCCAGGTACGTCGCGTGGCAAGGAATTGCGCTCCGTTATCATGCAGCATCTGGAAAATAGCTGGAGCCTGCCGGATGAAGGCATCTGGGAGATCAGGGGCGCACCACAGCATTTCGTCTATTCCAAGGTGATGACCTGGGTGGCGTTCGACCGGGCCGCGCGCGCACCCGACGCCACGTCCCAACAGAAGGCGCACTGGAAGAAGATGGCGCGCCGCATCCATGCCGATGTCTGCAAAAATGGCGTCGACAGCAAACGCGGCTGTTTCGTGCAGTATTACGGTTCGGAACAGATGGATGCGAGCCTGCTGCTTTTGCCGATTGTTGGTTTTCTGCCGGCAACCGACCCGCGCATCAAGAAAACGGTGCGCCAGATCGAGAAGCGCCTGATCATCAGGGGTCTCGTGCAGCGCTATGAGACCGGGACCGGGGTGGACGGGTTGCCGCCGGGCGAAGGGGCCTTCCTGGCCTGCAGTTTCTGGCTGGCGGACAATTACACCCTGATGGGCCGGCGCAAGGATGCGTTCAAGCTGTTCAATCGGCTGCGCCGCCTGGCCAATGACGTGGGCCTCTATGCCGAGGAATATGACGCGCAAGCCCGGCGCATGTTGGGCAATTTCCCCCAGGCCTTTTCTCATATCGCCTTGATCAACACGGCGATGAACCTGATGATGACCAAAACGAAGAAGACAGAAAGGACCCGCCTGCGTGCCCGGCACTATAAAACGCATCCTTTGCATTGATGTTGGCGGGTCAGGCCTGAAGGCGGCGGTGATCGCGCCATCGGGCAGATATCTGGTCAGGCGCCACCGGATCAAGACACCCAGGCGGCGCAAGCCACGCCAGATCGTCAAGGCGCTGGCCGATCTGGTCAAGCCGATGGGCGCATTTGACTGCGTCACCATCGGTTTTCCCGGCGTCGTCAAGAATGGCCTTGTGATCAGTGCGCCGCATTTCGGCACCAAGGACTGGAAGGGTTTCGATCTGGCCGGCGCCATGCGCAAGAGGTTCAGGAAGCCGGTCAAGCTGCTCAATGATGCCGATGTGCAGGGGCTTGCGGTGATCAGCGGCCAGGGATTGGAGCTGGTCTGCACCCTGGGGACCGGCTTCGGCACTGCCTGGTTCCGCGACGGCGAATTGATGCCTCACATGGATCTTGCCCATCTGGTTGTTCGCAAGAAGGACGATTTCGATGTTTATGTCGGCGACAAGACTAGGCGAAAGCTGGGCAGCCGGCACTGGAACAGGCGCATCAAGAAGCTGATCGGCGTGCTTCAAACGGTGTTTGCCTATGACCGGCTTTACCTGGGCGGCGGCAACAGCGCCTGCATCAAGTTCCGACTGCCACGGAATGTGACCATGGTCTCCAACGACGCGGGCATGGAAGGTGGCGCCTTCGCCTGGAAAAGGGAAGCAACGGGAAAAAGCCGGTAGCCCCCATTCCCCGCTGCGCCAATGTCGCAGGGTTCACGTCCCGCCTACATGGCCATTTAATTGGAATCTGCATGGCGAAGGTGCCTACAGGGCCTGCCTCAGCCGTGCATGAGGGAACTCGCTGAGCGAGTTGGGCGTTTCGACCCCATTGGATCGAAGCCCATTTGCTTTTTGCATTTCGCATAGGGCGCTCGCAAGCGACGGAAAGCCTTGAATGATGCCGCCGGTCAGTGGGAACACGGCCCTATTTCTCGATATCGATGGAACTTTGCTGGATCTGGCGCGAACACCTGACCTCGTGAAGGTGCCGCATGACCTGCTCGCGGCATTGGAACGGCTGTACCGGCAATTGTCGGGAGCCCTCGCCTTTGTCAGTGGCCGATCGCTGGAAAATATCGACCGGCTGTTTTCGCCATTCAGGCCGGCTGCGATCGGGGCACATGGCGCCGAGATACGGGGTGTTGGCGGGACCGTGGCGCGCTCTCAAGCGCTGCCCGATGCAGTGCGGCAGCTCTTCATTGATCTGGCAAAAAGCCATCCAGGATTGCTGCTGGAAGACAAGAAGTGCGCGCTGGCGCTGCACTACCGGCTGGCGCCCGAAGCCCGTCCTGTTCTTGCAACCGCCATCGAGAAGCACGCCCGCCTGTTCCAGGCTCAGAAGGTGCACATCCTGCACGGCAAGGCGGTGATCGAGGCAAGGCCGCTTGGCGTGGACAAAGGCACGGCAGTCGTGGCGTTGTCCAAGCAGAAACCGTTTGCCGGCCGCGCGATCCTTTTCGGTGGCGACGATGCCACCGACCTCGACGTCTTTCGCATTCTGCCCGATCTGGGCGGGCGCGGCTTTTCCGTCGGCAAGCGCTTTCCGGGCGCGGATCACGTCTTTGAGTCGCCCCGTGCAGTGCGCCAGTGGCTGACCAAGACAGCCGAAGCAGGTGTGCGATGAGGGTGCCATCGTGACCGGTCCGCTTGATCTCGCCGTGGTGGGAAATGGCCGCATCGCCGCCTTGGTCGGTACGCGCGGTCAACTGGTCTGGTGGTGCTTTCCCCGCTTCGACAGCGACCCGATTTTCTGCCGCCTGATTGCGGGCGATGAAGAAAAGGGTTTCTGCGACGTGTTGCTGGACCTGCAGATGCGGACCCAATCTCGATATCTGCGCAATACCGCCTGCGTGGTCACGCTTTTGACCTCCGAGGACGGCGCCCAGATTCGAATTACCGATTTTGCCCCACGCCTGCGCAATTTCGAGCGCCTGCTGCGCCCGCCGCAATTGATGCGCATCATCGAGCCGGTTTCGGGCCTGCCGCGCATCACTATCCGGGTCAGACCCACCCAGTTTTACGGCAATCCCGTGAAACGTCAGGTGGCGGGCTCAAGCCACATCACCTATGGCGAGCCGCCATTGGTGCGGCTGACCAGCGATGCGCCGCTTTCTTACATCCAGAAAGAAACGCCTTTCGTCCTGACAAGGCCGGTGCATCTGGTGTTCGGCCCCGATGAACCTTTCATGGGCGACATCTCCTCCACGGTGCGCGATTTTCTGGAGCGCACGAACAGCTATTGGCGGGAATGGGTGCGCCGCCTTTCTATCGCCTATGAATGGCAGGAGGCCAGCATCCGTGCCGCCATCACGCTCAAGCTCACGAGTTTCGAGGAGACCGGCGGTATCGTGGCCGCGCTTACCACCTCGCTGCCAGAAGCACCGCATTCGGGCCGCAACTGGGACTATCGCTACTGCTGGCTGCGTGATGCCTATTTCGTGGTCAAGGCGCTGAATGCCATCGGTGCCACACGGTCCATGGAACAGTACATAGCCTATATTCTCTCCATCGCGGGCAATAGCGAGTCGCTCGCGCCCTGTTACGGCATAGTGCCCAGCGACGATCTGACCGAATGGATCGCGCCCGACCTGAAAGGTTTTGAGGGTCACGGTCCGGTGCGCATCGGCAATGCGGCAGTGAACCAGGTGCAGCATGACGCCTATGGCAGCGTGATCCTGGCGGCGACCCCGATGTTCTTCGACCGGCGCCTGCCCGAGCCCGGTGATGTGAGCCTGTTCCGGCTGCTGGAGAAGATGGCGCAGAAATGTGTGGAACTGGCGCTGGAGCCGGACGCCGGCATCTGGGAATTCCGGGGCCGCAAACGTGTCCACACGCATTCGGCCGCCATGTGCTGGGCCGGCATCAGCCGCACTGCCGCCATCGCGGCCCGGCTTGGGCTGCAGGACCGCGCCCGCCATTGGCAAGAGCTCAGCGACAAGATCGGGGAAGCGCTGCTGGGACGCGTGTGGAACGAAAAACGCCAGGCCTTCACCGCCGCCGAGGGTATCGAGGACATGGACGCCAGCGTCCTGCTCCTGCCGGAATTGGGATTGATCGATGCCCATGATCCGCGCTTTGCATCCACCGTGGCGGCGGTCGAAAAGGATCTGGTGCGCGGCCGTCATGTGATGCGCTATGCCGCTGAAGACGATTTCGGCCTGCCGGAAACCGAATTCCTGGTCTGCCGCTTCTGGCTGGTGGATGCGCTGGCGGCGCTGGGCCGGCGCGATGAAGCGCGCGAGCGTTATCAGGACGCGCTGGCCTTGCGCAATTGCTATGGCCTTTTGGCAGAGGATATTCATCCGCAGACCGGGGCGCTGTGGGGTAATTTCCCCCAAACCTATTCCATGGCGGGAGTGATCCTTTCCGCCATGCGGCTCAGTCAAAGCTGGGAGGACCGCTATTGGCGCGCATCTTCCTGATCTCTAATCGCGTTGCGATCCCGAATTCGGGAACGCATCCCGGCGGGCTTGAGGTGGCGCTCAAGGCTACGCTCCATAAGCACCCTTGCGTCTGGCTGGGCTGGAGCGGCGACGTCAGCGAGAACCCTTCGACCCGAACCATCACCCAGGGCAAGAACAGCTATGTCGTCACCGACCTCAAGCCTGAGGATTTCGACGAATACTATAACGGCTTTGCAAATCGCGTGCTGTGGCCGATTTTCCATTACCGCCTCGATCTGGCGGAGTTCTCCCGCCGCGATCTGTCCGGCTATCTCAGGGTCAATGAGCATTTCGCCGACGAGCTCTGCAAAGTGCTGGGTCCCGACGATGTCGTCTGGGTGCACGACTATCACCTGATTCCGCTGGCCAAGGCGCTGCACGCGCGCGGGCGAGGCAATCGCATTGGCTTCTTCCTGCACATTCCGCTGCCGCCGCCGGAAATCCTGACGGCCATGCCCAATCATGACACGCTGATCCCGTCTTTGGGCGATTATGACCTGGTTGGATTCCAGACACACGGCGATGCCGCGAATTTCGCGCGCTATCTGGCCAAGGAGCTGGGCACGCCTTCGCACATGTCGCTTCGGCTGGGAACCGGGGATCGCGCCATGCGCATTGGCACTTTTCCCGTAGGCATCGAGACGCGCAGCTTCACCCGGCTGGCGCGGCGCTCGGTCAAGACCACTTTTGTGCAGCAGGTCGTGGATTCCGTTCCGGGCGTGCTTATGATCGGGGTGGACCGATTGGATTATTCCAAAGGCATCGTGCTGAGGCTGGAAGCCTATGAACGCTTCCTGGCCGCGCATCGCGAATGGCGGGGCCGGATCACCTATCTGCAGATCACGCCCAAGAGCCGCAGCCAGATCAAGGAATATGCGGAGATGGAGTCGGCAGTGAACAGCGCGGCCGGGCGCATCAACGGCACCTATGCCGAGGCAAGCTGGTCGCCGGTGCGTTACGTCAACCGCCGCTACAGCCGAACGGCGCTGGCCGGAATGTATCGCGCCGCCCATGTCGGGCTGGTGACGCCCATGCGAGACGGCATGAATCTGGTGGCCAAGGAATATGTCGCGGCCCAGGACCCTGACGATCCGGGCGTGCTGATCCTGTCGCGCTTTGCCGGCGCCGCCGACGAGTTCCGTGAGGCGCTGCTGGTCAACCCTTACGATCCAGACGCTGTTGGTGCGGCCATCGCAAGGGCTGTGTCGATGCCCAGGGATGAGCGCAAGGCGCGCCACCGCGAGCTTTATGCCGCCCTGCTGCGCAACGACATTTCCAAGTGGGGCGACCGGTTCTTGAAAGCCCTGGGACCCCAGGAGATGAGGCGCGAAGAGAGGCAGCGCTCCTTGGTCTCATGAGCATTCAAAGCAGGGGCTGCAACTGGCCCAATGCGCCGGCCAGCAACACGACAACAAGTCCGAGGCAAAGTTCGCGAATGGTGTTCTTTGCGATGGCGCTTTCCGCATTTCGCGGCAGCCATTTGAAGCGGTTTGCTGCCGCCAGCCAAAGCATCGCCGCCACGAGTGCCAGCTTTGCGCCCAGCACGGCCAGATAGGTAAGGGAAGGCGCGCCCTTGCTGCCCAAGAGGATCGAGGTGGCATCGATCAGGCCAGACATTATCAGGATCAGAACCGCAATCATCGCCCAGTCGGAAAACAGTGACAGCGCCAACCCCAAATTGGGCTCCTTGCGCCGGAACAGGGCTGCCAGGACAACAAGCCCGCCGATCCAGAAACCGGCCGCAAGCAGATGAGTGGCATCCAGAATTGCACCGATCAAGGTGAACCCCGCGGGACTGGAAAGGGCGGTGTGGCTGGTCGCGGCTGGCAATGCCAGTGCGACGGCCGCCAAGACAGCCATGGTCTTGCCACTGCGCCGGAACAGCAAGAGAGGCGCCATACCCACCAGGGCTGCCAGCCGAGCCAGGAAAAGCTGCCCGAACAAGGTCGCGGTGATGGTTTCGGCCAGGACCTGGCCGTTCATCGCGCCGGCCATTTGTGCCGCGGCCATCCCAAGCCAGAGGCATCCCGCGACGAGTGCCACGAGCAGGGCGGTCCAACGCAAAGACCAGACGCGAACGGGCATGATGACGGCAAGCTTGGCGCGCAGCAGGACGCCGAATACGGCATCACCGAACAGAAGCATGGTCGCGGCATAATAAAGGCCGCGCAACGGGGCCAGGATCACGGGATGACTGTAAAGCCAAAACTGCCGCCCAGGCGATGCGTGTCCTGGCCCACGCTTTGCCAAGTCACTTTGTAGACCCCAGGTTTGAGCGTCAGCGGCAGCAGCGTGATCATGTCGCCGCCAACCGATTTGGATACTGGCACGGTCTTTCCGCTGGCATCGATCAGGTTGGCGGAGCTGAAGGCAGGTTCCAGCCTTTCAGAAAAGTGCATTTTGATTTGCCCCGGTGATTTAAGTTTGGCATTGGCGGACGGCTCAGAACTGAGCAGCCTGGCGTGCGCGAAGGCCGGCGAGGCCAGCAGCAATCCCAGCAAAAACATTCTCTTCATCGGGAATCCTCCAGTTTCAATGCCGCCACTGCCAGTGCAATCCAGCCGGCGATGAATGCCGCGCCTCCGAACGGGATCATGAACGCAAAGGCATGTGTGCCAGTGAGCGCCAGGACATAAAGGCCGCCCGAGAAGAGCAGGATCCCGGCCAGGAAGAGCGTGGCCGAGATGCCGGCATAGGCTTTGGCCTTGCCACGGGCGGCAAAGGCGGCAAGGCCCATGGCCAAAGCGTGCGTCAGCTGATAATTCGCCCCCAGCCGGACATCGGCTGCCCCGCCGGTGGCGAGACTTGCCGCATGGACGGCCAGGGCCCCCGCGATGACGGCGACGGCGCCATTTACCGCGGCGATGAACAGCCATTTTCTCATGGTCGATTTATAGACAGGGCGGCCGCGCTTTGCGAGGTTGGCCTGGCAGGGAGAAAGACGTATGCCCGAATTTGTGACCGCGCCGGATGGTGTCGCGCTGGCCTTTGAGCGGCACGGTGCAGGGCCGGAAATCGTGCTGGTGCATGGCTTCGGCTCCAGCAGGCTGCAGAACTGGAAATCCACCGGCTGGTTCGGTGGACTCGCCGAGGCGGGCTTTTCGATCGTGGCCATGGACTCTCGCGGCCATGGCGACAGCGGCAAGCCGCATGACCCTGGTGCCTATGGCCATGACCGCATGGCCGACGACGTGACGATGGTGATGGATGCCTGCGGGTTGGCCCGCGCCCTGGTCCTGGGCTATTCCATGGGCGGATTCATCGGTTTGCGCCTTCTGGCGGCGCATCCGGATCGCGTAATCAAACTGGCGATTGCGGGCGTGGGCGCGAACTACCTGAATGGCGGCATCACGGCGCCGCCAGCGCGTTCGGTTCTGGCCGACGCTCTGCTGGTGGAGGACACGGACAGTATCACCGATCCGCGTGCCAGGATGTTCCGCGCATTTGCGAATCAGCCGGGCAAGGATCGCATTGCGCTTGCCGCCTGCATGCGCGGAATGTCGCCGCACCTTCCGCTTGAAACCCTGTCGCGGTTGCAGCGGCCGATTTTGGTGATCGATGGTAGTGAGGATGAAACCGCGGGTCCCGCCGGACCTCTGGCGCAAACATTTGTAAATGGCCGCGCCGTCACCATAGACGGACGCGACCACATGTCGGCGGTGGGCGACCGGCGCACGCGCCAAGCCGTGATCGAATTCTTCCGATAATGGAACCCATCCCTTCGTACATTCGTTGTCCATGTGTGCATCGCATGACGTGCCGACGCAGTTTTGCCGTAGTTGTGGCAAGTGATCAGTATACGCACCAATTATTCCGAAGGGGCATTGGAAGGAGAATCCAATGCGCGAATTGGGTGGACCGGTACGCTTTGGTACTAAAAAAACAATTGGTTGTCCGCGACTTATCGCTATTTTCAAAACAGCTCTCAAGTCTGATTCATTGGTTGACGGCGAGGCGAAGTCGGGGGCGCTGCGGCGTATATTTGGGGTGGCAAGATGCTAGAAGCGCACGCACGCTCCGGGATCCGCAACAGGCTTCTGCACAGGATCAACCTGGAAGACTGGGATTTGATAGGGCCGCATCTCGAGACCGTGACGCTGAAGGATCGGCAGATCCTCGAGGTTCCCACCAAGCCGATCACACACGCCTATTTTCTGGAAGCCGGTGTCGCATCGGTCGTCGCGGTGGATGCGGAGGATCATCGTATCGAAGTCGGCGTAATCGGCCATGAAGGCGTTACCGGTGTGCCGTTGATCATGGGAGACAACCGGTCCCAGCATTCCACCTACATGCAGATTGGCGGTAGCGGCCATCGCATCGCCGCCGACGCATTCTGTGGCGCCCTGCGCAACAGCGACAGCCTGCGCGGCCTAATGCTGAAATCGGCGCAGGGATTCATGATCCAGACGGCGCACACCGCTCTTGCCAATGGCCGCGCCAAACTGGAGCAGCGCCTGGCGCGCTGGCTTTTGATGGCGCATGACCGCCTGACCACCGATGCCGTGCCGCTGACCCACGAATTCCTCGCGGTCATGCTTGGCGTGCGCCGGGCCGGCGTCACGGTGGCGATCCATGGCTTCGAGCGCCGCGGGCTGGTCACGACCCGCCGCGGCCAGCTCACGCTGGTCAATCGCGCCGGCATCGAGCAGATGGCGGGCAGTTTCTATGGCGCGCCGGAAGCAGAACTGAAGCGTCTTTTCGGGGACAAATAGGACTCGCATTTATCGGCTGCTGCATGGTTTGTTCCGGCCATGCTGCCGCCCAAATTCCAGGACTGGTTCGCGTCCCGTGGCTGGCGGCCGCGCGCCCATCAGTTGGCACTGGTGGCGCATGCCCAAAAGGGTCAAAGCGTGCTGCTGGTAGCGCCCACCGGCGGCGGCAAGACACTGGCCGGGTTTCTGCCTACGCTGACCGAACTATCTGGCTTATCCGGTTTGACCGCTCCGCGGCGGGGGCCGAAACGCGCCCGAAAATGCGAACTTCACACGCTCTACATCTCGCCGTTGAAGGCGCTGGCGGTGGATGTGGCGCGCAATCTGGATGCGCCGATAAAGGAGATGGCGCTGCCGGTGACGGTGGAGACCCGCACAGGCGACACGCCCGCGGCACGGCGTCAGCGCCAACGTTATAATCCTCCCGACATCCTGCTCACCACGCCGGAGCAATTATCCTTGTTGCTGGCACACCCTCGAAGCCGGCAGATGTTCGAAAATCTGCGCACCGTGGTGCTGGACGAATTGCACGCGCTCTACAATTCCAAGCGTGGCGACCTTTTGGCGCTGGGTCTGGCGCGGTTGCAAAGCCTGGCTCCGAACCATCGTCGGGTCGGGCTGTCGGCCACGGTGAACGATCCCTTGCCACTTCGACGGTTCCTGATGCCGCAACCCGTGATGGGCGACGTTCTATCTGAAATAGTGATCGCTCAAGGCGGCGCGAAACCGCAGATCGAGATCAGCGCGTCCGACTCCTATGTGCCCTGGTCAGGGCACCTGGCCCGTCACGCGATGGCCGATGTCATGACGGCGATCCATGCTTCGCGGACGGCGCTGGTGTTCGTGAACACCCGCAGCCAGGCGGAGCGCACCTTCCAGGAACTGTGGGCGATCAACGACGCAAACCTGCCCATTGCGCTTCATCACGGCAGCCTGGCGCTAGAGCAACGCCGCAAGGTGGAGGCCGCCATGGCCAAGGGCACGCTCCGGGCCGTGGTCTGCACTTCGACGCTGGACCTGGGTATCGATTGGGGTGCGGTAGACAAGGTGATCTGCGTCGGTGCCCCCAAGGGTGCTGCCCGCCTTGTCCAGCGCATCGGCCGCGCCAATCATCGGCTGGACGAGCCCAGCGCCGCGCTGCTGGTGCCGGCCAATCGTTTCGAGGTGCTGGAATGTACCGCCGCACGCGATGCGGTGCTGGCCGGTGAGCTGGATGGCGAGCGGCTGAAGGCCGGTTCCCTGGACGTGCTGGCGCAGCATGTGTTTGGCACTGCCTGCGCGGCGCCTTTCGATGCGAATGAATTGTTCGCGGAAGTGCGGGCGGCATCATCTTACGCCCACATCACGCGCAAGGACTTCGATGCGGTGGTGGATTTCGTCGCCACCGGCGGCTATGCGCTGCGTGCCTATGACCGCTATGCGCGCCTGCGCAGGACCGAAGATGGCCGCTTCCGGCTCGCCCATCCGCGCTTGGCACAGGAGTATCGCCTGAATGCCGGCGTGATCGTTGAAGAACCGATGGTGGAGATCAGGCTGCAAGGCAAAGGACGGCCGGTGGGCGCGGGCGGGCGCAAGCTGGGCGAACTGGAGGAATATTTCATCGAGCAGCTTTCGCCCGGCGACACCTTTGTCTTTGCCGGCGATGTGCTGCGTTTTGAAGGCCTGCGCGAGACGGGCGCCTTTGTGACCAGGGCGAAAGACCCGGAAGCGGAAATCCCGAGCTACAATGGCGGAAAGTTTCCACTTTCCACTTTTTTGGCACAGCGGGTGCGAGAGATGGTTTCGGCGCCCGGCCAATGGCAAAAGCTGCCGGAGCCTGTCCAGGAATGGCTGAAGATCCAGGAATGGCGCAGCGTCATCCCCGCACCAGGTCAACTCCTTGTCGAGACCTTTCCGCGAGGCGGCCGTCACTATCTGGTTTGTTACCCATTCGAAGGGCGCCTGGCGCACCAAACGCTCGGGATGCTGCTGACGCGGCGGCTGGAACGCGCGCGCCTGCATCCCGTCGGCTTTGTCGCCAATGAATATGCGCTGGCCATCTGGGGGGCGAAGGATATGGGGACCACCGACATGAATGCCCTGTTCGACCAGGACATGCTGGGCGATGACCTGGACAGCTGGCTGGCCGAGTCCAATCTTTACAAGCGCACGTTCCGCAATTGCGCAATCATCGCCGGACTAATCCAGCGCCGCTTCCCGGGAAATGAAAAGAGCGGGCGGCAGGTGACATTTTCGTCCGACCTTATCTACGATGTCTTGCGGAGCCATGAACCCGACCACATTCTCTTGCGTGCCACCTACCAGGATGCGGGAACCGGGCTGTTGGACATCGCGCGGCTGGGCGACATGCTGGCGCGGGTAAGGCGGCGGATCGTGACACGCCGGCTGGAACGGGTGTCGCCGCTGGCGGTGCCTGCGCTTCTGGAGATTTCGCGCGAAATGGTTGCAGGCGCGGTGGACGAAGCTATTCTGCACGAGAATGAAGATGCGCTGATACGGGATGCGATGCGTGTTGACTGATTCCACAGCCGCGGCCAGGCCTGCCGACGTCCGGATCAGCGTGAATGGCGAGACGCTGCTGCTCGACGCATGTGGCGCGGCCTTTAGTCCGGCGCACGCCACGCTGGTCTTCGCCGACCTGCATCTGGAAAAAGGCAGCGCCTATGCGCGCGGCCGCCAGTTCCTGCCACCCTACGATACCACCGACACGCTGGCGCGCATGACCAGGGCCATGGCACGGCACAAGCCGGCACGGGTAATCGCCCTGGGCGATTCCTTCCATGACAGTGGCGCAGCGAATCGTCTGATGCAGGAGGATCGCAGGCGGCTCCAGTCACTCATGGCGCAGGCGCACTTTGTCTGGATCGCGGGCAACCACGATCCCGATCCGCCAGCCTGGACCGGTGGCGAAGTGGCGACCAGTATCCGCTTGGGCGGCCTAACCTTGCGTCATGCGCCGCTTTCGACCTTCGAGGCCGGAGAGGTGGCGGGTCATCTGCATCCTTGCGCGAGCGTCTCCAGATGGGGGCGCAGCGTGCGCCGGCGATGCTTTGTCTCCGATGGTCTCAGAATGCTCTTGCCGTCCTTTGGCGCCTATACAGGCGGGCTTGACGTGGGTAATCGGGCTATTACTGCGCTGTTTTCCGGGTCCTTCCACGCCTACATGCTGGGCCAGGCACGGGTCTATGCCATCCCCGCCCGCGTCGCCTGAGTCGGCTTCAGGTCGCGCGTTGGAACAGGACGGAGGAGATCCAGCCAAGAAGAACGGCCATCAGGACGCAAGCCAGGCCATAAGAAAACGGCGCGTTTTGCGCCAGATTGAACAGTCGCCTTTCCAGGCCACTTGCATCCACGAACAAAGGCGTGGACTGGGCGCTCACCATTTGACCGTCGCGAAAGAGATAGACCTCGACATTGTACTGCCCGCGCGTGACGCCCGCCGGGACCGGCACACGAGTCGAGAACAGGGTCTCACTGTAGAAATCGATGCTGCCCGGGCTTTCGGCATAGAGTCCCAGGCGCTGCAGGTGGCGGATCACGGCCTGACGGAATGGCTCGGGGTCATGATGACTGCCAATGGCGCTCGGCTGGAGCTGCTGCAATCCGATCCCATAACGGGCGAGCGTGTCGCGCGGGGCGATGCGCGATACCGGTTGGGTCGCGGCAAGATAGTAATAGGTGGGCAGCCCTTCGAAATGCGCGGCATCGCGGTTGACCCACACACCAACCACGCGATCACGGCGGCGCACTGTCATGGGTTCGTCGGGACCGCGTACCACCACCACAACGTCGCGGCCCTGAGCTGTCTGTGCCCGCTCGATCGCGCCGAATACGACGATCTGGGTGCCAGTATAGCTCGAGGTGATCTGGATGATGTCCTGGCTGATGCCCGATACCAGATCCTCGGCATGGGCGGGCAGCGAGATCAGGAGGAGCAGCGCCAGAAGGGCCCGCTTCATGGCCCCTCCAGTGAGAGCGAATAGACGTCGGCGGGTCTTACCACCAACTGCCATGCCAGTCCTGCGCCCACCGCCAGCACCACCAGGGCGAGAAGCAGCCGCAACTGCTCGCCGCGCAGCTTGCCGCCCGCTCTTACACCCAGCTGTGCGCCCACGACGCCGCCCACCACCAGCAGGCCGGCAAGTATGATGTCCACGGCAAAATTGCTGGTGGCCTGCAGCACGGTGGTAATCGCGGTTATGGCAATGATCTGCACCAACGATGTGCCCATCACCACGCGGGTCGGCATGCGCAGGATATAGATCATGGCCGGCACGATGATGAAGCCGCCCCCGATGCCCATGATGGCGCTGAGAGCGCCCACCGCAAAGCCGATCACCAATGGCGGAATCACGCTGATATAGAGCCGCGACTGGCGAAAGCGCATCTTGAAGGGTAGCGCCTGGATCCAGCCGCGGTTGACCATGCGCCGGCTGGATGTGACGCCGCTGCGATAGGCTTGCAGCGCGGTCAGGCTTTCGCGCAACATCAAGGTACCGATGGTGCCAAGCATGAGCACGTAAGTAAGCGCCACAATCAGGTCCATCTGGCCCTGGCGGCGCATCAGCGCGACCAGCCATACGCCGCACAAGGTTCCTGCGATGCCGCCCGCGAACATCACACCCGACATGGTGAAGTCGATGGCGCGCTTGCGCCATTGGGCCAGCGCGCCGGACATCGATGAAGCGGTGATATGGCTCAAGGTCGTGGCCACAGCCACGGTGGAGGGGATGCCGGCGAAGACCAGCAGCGGCGTCATCAAGAAGCCGCCGCCGACCCCGAACATTCCGGAAAGAAAACCCACCGCCAGACCCAGCGCGATGATGATCAGCCAGTTGACTGACATCTCTGCGACAGGAAGGTAGATCTCCATGGTGCAACTTCTGAGGAGCGCGCAAAACAACGCGCCGGATTGCGAAAGACCATGCGCGCCCCCGCGCGATGGGTCAACCCGCAATGCCGCGTGATTTGCGGGAAATCAACCGCCCAGGTCCGCCGGCTCGGGCGGCACATTGGCTGAGCGGTTGAGCGGTGAGGCATGGAAACTGGCAGCGGATTTATTGGCGGCGGCCCGGTCGATGTCGCTCAACTGCGTCTTCAGCACGCCCATGCGCTCCTTGGATTCAGAGTCGCCGGTGGCCGCTGCGATGGAATACCATTTATAGGCATCCAGCAGGCTCTGCGGCACGCCGTCGCCGCGTTCATACAGCACTGCCAGATTGAACTGGGAATCCGACAATCCCAGAACGGCCGCTTTGGCAAACCAGCGCGCAGCTTCCGCCATATCCTTTTTGCCCAATGCGCCGCTTGCATATGACACCGCAAGATTGTGCATCGCCTTGCGGTTTCCTTGATTGGCGGACAACCCGTACCAGTGCACAGCCTTGGCGGGATCCGCGGGCACACCCTGGCCACGTTCGTATAGCGTGCCCAGACGATACTGGGCCACGGCCTGGCCTTTTTCCGCCGCTTGCGAAAGGAATTTCATGGCATCCGGCAGATTGACGGGCGCGCCGCCGGTTCCGTCCAAGTCGCGCAGTCCCAGGATCGCAAGTGCGATCGGATTGCCGCCATTGGCCAGCTGTATCACCTTGTCGTTGGCGGGTGTCGCGTTGCTTGATTTGGCGGATTGTGGCGCGGGAGCGACCGGCGCCGCGCTCTGTCCTGGCGGCATGACAGCCTGCGGCGGGTTATCCTGACTGGCAGGCTCCGACCGCTGTGTAGCGAAATTCTGTTCCTCACCATGCTGGCCGGCCTGCAAAGCGGCCGCGAACGGTGCGCCACTCCGGTGCGTTGTAGCAATGGCAGGATGCGTCACAGGCTCAACAGCAACTTCAGAATTGCGGGCACGATGGTACAACACGAGAGCCGCCACGGCAGTCATGACGACAATCGCCGCGACCAGCGCCGGCAGCAGATATCGCGGTCTTGAATTTTCTTCACCTGGGGTGGCGTCCTTGCTCCAGCGGAACGCGCCGAGCCGGCTGCGGCCTTCGCTTTCGGCCTTCTCAGAGGCTGCACGCGCCGAGCGGCGCGCCTGGGCGAGGAAATTTTCCGGCGCGGGCTTTTCAACGAACATGTCTTCGAACTCGGCGGGCGCTACCTCATCCGACGGTTGCGGCACGATGTCGAAGGCAAAGTCTTGGGCGATGCCGGCCTCGGCGATGTCATGGGCTGCTTCGCCGGAAAAATCGGAATGAGGTGCCGGATCGGCCTGGCCTTCATGCGCGGGCAGCAGCTCTGCATAGCGTGGGGGATCGAAAGCCAGTTGCGCGGGTTCAGCCCGCTCCTGTTCATGGTACGGCAGCTCGAACGCCTGTAGCGCGGACTCAAACTGTGCCTCTTCATGAAGCGTGGGCACGAACGCCTGTGGCACCAGCTCAACCTGATCCTGTTCGTGGTGGGGCAGCTCGAACGCCTGTGGCGCGGGCTCAAGCTGTGCCTCTTCATGAGGCGCAGGTTCGTACGGTTGCGGCGCGAGCTCAACCTGATGCTGTTCATGGTACGGCAGCTCCGACGCCTGTGGCGCGGGCTCAATCTGTGGCTCTTCATGAAGCGCAGGCTCGGCCGCCCGCGGCGCGGGCTCGGCCTGGGTTTCTTCATGATGCGGAGGCTCGTACGACTGCGGCGTGCGCGTGCGCAGCTCCGTCAGAAGCTCGCCATGATCCCTTTCCATCACATCCAGACGATTGGAAATGGCCCTGAGGCTGGCATCGAGCCTGTCGGCAGGACCGTATTCCTCCAACTGGCAGGCCATGCCGCCAACCGAACGCTCGATGCCGTCCAGGCGGCGCTCGAACTCCGCATCGGGCAGGCGCATCTCCAGGCGCGCGATGGAATCCTCCAGCCTGTGGAGCGTATCCTCATGCCGGCCGGCGCGCTGCTGACTTTCGACCTGATCGGTGGCCCGCTGATTGGCGGATGCTTCGATCTTCTCCAGCGCATGGTCCAGCGCGTTGGTGTTGAACTGGGCGGTCTTTTCGACGGCGAAAAGGCGCGTATCAACCGCGGAAAGTCGCACATCCACCGAACGATCAATTGTGTCCAGGCGGTTGCTTATCGCGGTTTCATTGCTGTTGATGCGGGCTTCCAGCGCCTTGTTGGCGCCTTCCAGATCGGTTCTGGCCTGGCCGATGCGTGCGGCAAGTTGTTCCAGGTTCGATGTCAACTGCACGACCTGGCTGGCGGAATTGCCGGTGTTGACCGTCATCTGGTCTGCCAGGCGCGAAAGGCCCTGATGTAGCGCCTTGACCGCCTGCCTGGTGCCGTCATGAGTGGTCGACCGCTCCAGCCGTTCCAGCCTCTGGGTCAGCGACATCACCGTCGTGCCGAGTTTGTCGAACGCCTGGGCCTGTTCGCGGGCAGCGGCATCGGTCTCCTGGCGCGACGGCGCGCGATCCGATTCCCTGTGATCGCGTTCGCTGGAGTCCAGCCGCCGGGAAATGCCCTTCAACTGATCCTCGATCCGCTGCCAGGCCTCGCTCGATTCGTTCTCGCTGCGCCCGACCCGGGCCAGAAAATCTTCCGTGTCGCGCTGGCTGGCCACGGAGGCGGGCAGGCCCCAGCTGTCCAAGGCGGCTGTGGTCGGGGCGCGATTTTCATAGGCCATGGGGGCGAACTCCTCTTCCATGCCGGAAAAGCTGTGTAGAATCCGCCTGGTGAGCCACTCTCCGACCGACAGACCTTCCCGCCGGGCGGCCGCACGCGCAGCTTGCCGCGCCTCTGGCGGGATGCCGGCCACGTTCCATGGAAGCTCTGCGCGCATCTCGACTCACAGGGCATGCACACCCACTACTGAAAGTACCGGGGGCCAGATATTGTGTAAAGGAATGGTTGACCGAACGAGCGGCTGTACCACCCATACCGTGCTTAGTCATACACAGATTGTTGGATAGTTTTGCTTAACCGACCGTGAATCAGTCGATCACTTTCCGCCTTCCGCACCACGAAGCCGCAAGGGTTCGCTTTCGGGCTTCGTCGTGGCGGCACCGGCGGCGGCCCACGGACTGGACCAGCTGGTGACCGCGCTTGCGGGTCCCTCCGGCTTTGGCGGAGGCAGTCCCATGTCGGTCGAGAACAGCACCGCGACATAGACCGTGTCGCCATTCACCGCCGCCCCGACCCCGGCATGGTCATAGTCGGCGAAGGCCATATTGTCTCGGTGGGGCGGGCTCTTAAGCCATTCGTCCAGAAAGCGGCGCGCAAAATCTTCCACCGCCACTCCGGCTTGCTGGCTGTAATGCTGGGCTGCCAGATTCTCTCCCAACAGCCCCTGCCATTTGGCATCTTCGCGCATCAGCAGAGACGCGCTGGTGGCGCCGTCGGGACCCTGGTGGGCCAGATAGTTCTTTGCCGCCATGTCGCTGGCCCGCGCGCGCGCCACTTTGGAAAGCTCAAGGTCGACGGCCAGCGGTCTTGCCTTGGGGTCGAGCTTGAGCCGCTCTTCCTCGACCAGCGCTGCGATGCGGCTCTCCAGCGCGCTCATCTGGGTCCGGGGGTCCGGGGGTTGAGGAGGGCCTGCCGCCGGAACTTCGGCGCAGGCCGACAGGAGGAGCGCGGCCGCAAGGAGAAATGCCGGACGAATCATAGTCACGCGGACAGTATCTCGAACAGGCCTGCCGCGCCCATGCCGCCGCCGATGCACATGGTGACCACGCCGAGCTTGGCGCCGCGCCTGCGGCCCTCGATCAGGATATGGCCGGTCAATCGCGCACCCGTCATGCCATATGGATGACCGATGGAAATAGAGCCGCCATTTACATTGGTCTTCACTGGGTCGAGCCCCAGCCTGTCCATGCAGTAGAGCGTCTGGCTGGCGAATGCCTCGTTCAATTCCCAAAGGCCGATATCGTCAATCTTGAGCCCGTGACGCTCAAGCAGGCGCGGCACTGCCTTGATAGGGCCGATGCCCATTTCATCAGGTTCGACACCGGCCACCGCAAACCCCCTGAAAATCCCCATCGGCTTGAGATTCTTTTTTGCCGCCGCATCCTCGCTCATCAAAACACATGCAGAGGCGCCGTCCGCAAATTGCGAAGCATTGCCGGCGGTGATGTATTTTCCCTGCGCGACCTGTTGGCCGCCGGCATGGACCGGCTTGAGCGCCGCCAGGCCTTCCAGCGTCGTGTCGGCACGGTTGCATTCATCATGGCCGACGGTGACCTCGACCATGCTTTCCGCGCCTGTGGCCTTGTCCACCTTTTTCATCCTGGTGGTGAGCGCCACGATTTCGTCCTTGTACCTTCCCGCAGCCTGGGCGGCAGCCGTGCGCTGCTGGCTCCGAAGCGCATACTCGTCCTGCCTATCGCGGCTGATGCCATAGCGTTCCGCCACGATCTCGGCGGTTTCGATCATGGTCATCCATAACGCCGGCTGGATCTGAAGCAGATGTTCTTCCGTGAAATTCTTCAGGTTGATCCCGCCCATCTGCACCAGGGAGATGGATTCCACGCCCGCACCCACCGCAATGTCGGTGCCATCGGTCATGATCTGCTGGGCGGCCATGGCGATGGCATTGAGGCCGCTGGAACAATAGCGATTGATGGTGACGCCGGAGGTCGTCACCGGACAGCCCGCCCAGAGCGCGCTTTCGCGGGCGATATTGTTGCCGGTCGCACCTTCGGGAAAGCCGCAACCCATATAAACGTCCTCGACCTCCCCCGCCTCGATGCCGGCACGCGCGATCGCATGTTTGACCGCATGTCCACCCATCACCGCGCCATGGGTCTGGTTGAAACCGCCCCGCACGGATTTGGCGAGGCCGGTTCTTGCGGTGGAAACAATCACGGCTCTATTCATGCGATGTGTTCCGAAGTTCGCAAATGCCGACACTAGCCGTTCAGGCGCTTGGCTGCCAGAGCGGGGTATCTGAGGGTGAAGGTGACGGCCAGCCCCAGGGCGATCACGCTGACGGCGATGCTGGCGAAAAGCGGCACGCGTGGATTGAACGTCGCCACACCATCGGCTGCCGCCATGGCCAGGAACGCTGCCGTCCATGCCGCTGATACACGATAGTTGACTTTCAGAAACAGCTGTGGCGGCCATGCCGCCTCACGCGGGTCGAGGCGCGCATACTCCATCGAAAAAGGCCGCTTCCAGGCGAGCGCCAACCCCAGAAGCACAAATAGAAAGCTTTCCGCAATGAAGCGCACCACCACGAGCGAGAGGTTGGGATCAAGAAAACCCCGACCCAGGGCCAGGCCCGCGAACAGCAGGAAGCTGCCGGCGTCCAGCAGCCTGAGCGACGGGCTTTCGACAAAGTCGCGGATGGTGACAACGAAGGCCGCGGCGAACGCCACCCATAGCGCAAGATCGGCCGAAAGCCGCGACAGCAGCGCGAACAGGATGAACGGCGAAAAGCCGATGATCAGATTCATGCCGTCCTCGACACACCAAGCGGCAATACGCATGGCCCCAAAAAATTGGGGCGCGGGAATCAAGTCCGCGCCCCGATCCGTCGCGATCCGCCGTTACTGTCCGGCGGCGGCAGTGGCGGGATTAGCCTTGGCCTTGACATAATAACCCCACAGCCGGACTACGCGCGCGCTGGCGGGATTTGACTGGCTGATTCCGCCAAAGGTCGTGGCGGCAGCCGCATACTGGCCGGAGGCCGCTTGCGCCATGCCGATCACCATGTCGGGCTCGGTCCCGTCCGTGGCGCCGCCCTTGCTCTTGGCGGCTTGCGCGGCGGTGATGGCTTCGGGATACATGCCATAGCCGTAGAGCGCTTCCGCCAGCTTCACATTGTACTGGCCGTTCTGCTTTGCGCCGGCGGCAATCTGCTGCGGCATGGATTTCTTGTCGGCGTCGGCCTTGGCGTCAGGCGGCGCAAAACCGGTGCCACCCAGTTTTTCCGCCTGGACCGCGTCACCATAAAGACCTTCCTTGCTGGCGGTCGATCCAATGAGCGTAGCGTCGGACTGGGACAGCTTGCCGCCGCTTTGCAGGAACATCAGGCGGCCCATATAGACATAGTCGATGTCGCGCATGCCCTTGGTGGTCAGCGCCACACCCATGATCTGGTTCCAATCGTCGGGCGTATTGTAATTGGCGACCAGCGATTCCAGCGTCTTTTCGGCGCCGGGTTCATCCTTCTGCTTGACTTGGGCGGCAAGGACGACATCCAGGTCGTTGCGCTCCGGCTTCTTTCCGGCGGCGGTGGCTGCGTCGATATTCTTCTGCGCGAGCGCGGCGGCGCCGGAAAAATCGCCGGCCAGATAAAGGGCCTGGGCGATCAGCGCCTGGTCGGCGGCAGGCGGCGGCGGCGTAGCGGCCTCGTACAGCTTGGCGTATTTCGCCGCCTTGTCATTGTGCTTGGCTCTGAGCGCCAACTGCAGCGCCGCGCGATAGATCGCGCTTTTGTCGGCATCCGGGATAACCGAAGCATCGGTGTCCGCCGCGGCTTCTGCGTCCACATCCGCGGCGTCCAGATCGTTCATGCCCACATGTACGCTCATGGAGAAACGGTTGATCATCAAATTGTCATATGGCGTGCGGTCGGAGACCTGTTTGGCTTGATCGAGCGCGGTCAGGGCATCGGGATATTTCTTGTCATTGTTCGCCTTCTGGGCCACGCCCAAGGCTTTGAGCACGCCTGGCGTGATCTTTGGAGGAGCGGGAGGGGCGTCTCCGGCGGCGAAGGCGGTCGCGGCCGCGCCAAGCAGGAGACCCGCAGTCATCGCACCGAGGAGGTATTTGCTGGTCATAAATCTTGTCCCTTTGTAATGCGGCCTGCTGGCCGGCGAAGAAGCCCCTGTTGGGTGTCCTATTGTGAGCGGATTTGCAACTTTACTGTGGCGAAGCGCTGTTTCCAATAAGGCTGGGCTCGTAGGATGCTGCGTTGCAGCAGAAGCTGGGATGGACGCCCAACAGCACTGTAAAGACTTGTTTACCAACCGCTGTCAGCTTGAATGTTGGCCTCCTGGGCAGCGGCAATGGGACACAATCTTTTCCGGCTGGACGGCAAGACAGCCTTTGTTTCGGGTGCCCGGGGCCATTTGGGCTCGGCCATGACCCGGGCCCTGGCTGCGGCCGGTGCCCATGTGATCGTCAATGGCCGCGACAGTCAGGCACTGGCGCGTTTTGCCGAAGGTCTTGCAGGCGAGGGATTTTCCGTCGAGCCGGCTGCCTTCGATGCCCATGACGTTGCGGCAATCCGCGGCTTTTTCGGGCGGCTCAAACGGCTTGATGTGCTGGTTAACAATATCGGTTTCATGCAGGCCAAGGCCTTGGCCGAGCTCGCCCCGCAGGATTTCGCCGCCACCTATGGCGCCACGGTCACGACCGCCTTTGAATCCGTACGGGCAAGCCTTCCGGCGCTCCAGGCAGCGGTGGCTACCAGCGGCGACGCCAGTGTGATCAATGTTTCCTCGATGTACGGCAGGGTTGCGCCGGACGGGCGCCTCTATGACCGGCGCGAGCAGCAGAGCCCGTTTCACTACGGCCCCGCCAAGGCGGCGCTCGAACAGCTTACTCGCCATCTCGCGGCCGAACTTGGACCGGAAAAGATCCGCGTCAACGCCCTGGTGCCGGGAGCCTTTCCCAAATCCGGCAAGATGCCGCCGGGGCTTGAGCCGCGGCTTGCCGCGCGCACCATGCTGGGCCGCATTGGCGAGGCCGGCGAAATCGCGGGCCCGCTGCTGTTCCTGGCCGGCCCGGCTTCAACATATGTCACAGGTTCAAGCCTTGTCGTTGACGGCGGCTGGACCGCCTGGTGAGGCTTGAGATAAGGGATGCCAATGGCGTTTCTGTCCTCGTTCCGAATAGGTCAGCAGACGATCTATCCCGAAGAGCTCCATGAGCGGCTCAAGAGTTTCGCGCTGCTCGAGAATGTCGGCGATGCGGCGCTGCGAAACCTGTTGTCCGAAGCCAACTGGTTCGCGCTGCCCGGCGGCATGTTGTTGGAACGCAGCGGCGAGAACAATGCGGCGCTGTTTCTGGTCGTGACCGGGAGCCTGGGCGTCTTTGTCGAAGGCGAGCAGGGAAAGCGCCAGATGGTGGCGCATGTTCCCGCCGGTGAAACCGTTGGCGAAATGTCCCTGATCGCCGGCTCAAGCAATCACAGCGCCCAGCTGGTGGCGTTGCGCGACACCGAATTGCTGCGCATTTCCCCCGACGGCTTCGAGGCACTGATCGCGCGCCATCCCCGCGTGATGATGAATTTGATGCAGATGCTGGTGAAGCGCCTCAAGGACGCCAATCGGGGCCGTTCCAGAAAGTCCCGGCCCAAGACCTTTGCCATTGTGCCCTTGCAGGATGGATTGAGCGATGTGCCCATCGCCCAGCGCCTGGCCAATGCGCTGGCCGGCATGGATTGCCGCGCGGCAGTTCTGGATGCGAACGCATCCGACCAGACCGCGGAATGGTTCAACAGCTTTGAAGCCGCGCACGATATTGTGTTCTACCGGGGTGACGCACCGGACAGTCCCTGGACCCATCTTTGCCTTCGCCAAGCCGACCGCATCCTTTTGCTGGCGCGTGCCAACCAGCCCTTGCCGATGGCACCGCTCAGCCTGCCGGCGTTCAAGGCTCGCGCATCCGGCCAGCCGGACCTGTTGCTGTTGCATCCCGATGGCGCCAGCGCCGTTCTGCCGGATCATTTCTCGGTGCGCAGCGGGCTGTTCCGCACCCATCATCACCTGCGCGCCGGCCACCAGGCCGACGTGGCGCGAGTGGCGCGCTTCATTGCCGGGCGTGCTGTGGGCCTGGTGCTTGCGGGGGGTGGCGCGCGCGGCTTTGCCCATATCGGGATCATCAAGGCGCTGAAAGAGGCCGGCGTCCCGTTCGACCAGCTGGGCGGCACCTCCATGGGCGCCATCATTGCCGCAGGGCTGGCGCGGGAGTGGACCCTGGAGGAGATGCGCGAGCGTATGCACGCCGTCTTCGTCGCCGACAATCCCCTGTCGGACTTCACCTTGCCCTTGATCGCGCTGGTGCGTGGCAAGAAGGTCAGCAAAAGGTTGCGCGAGCATTTCGACGAAGTGGCAATAGAGGAATTGCCGCTGCCCTATTTCGCGGTGTCCTCGGACCTCACCACCGGGCGCATCCATATCCATCGCGAGGGTCAATTGTGGCGCGCCTTGCGGGCGAGCGTGGCGTTGCCGGGCATTCTGCCGCCGGTCACCCATCACGGCCACCTGCTCGTCGACGGCGGCGTGATGAACAACCTGCCGGTGGACGTGATGCGCGAACAGGCGGGCGGGGCGGGACCGATCATCGCCTGCGACATCACCGGCGAGGTCGACCTTCAGGCCCAGGACAACCGCTATGGCGAGCGGCCCTGGTGGTGGCTGATCGGCCAGCGCATGCGGGGCAATCCTTCCATCATCTCGATCCTGATGCGCTCTGGCACCGTGGGCTCGGAAGCCCAGCGCCGCATTGTGCGCGAGCAATGCGACTATCTGATCGAGCCCCCCATGCCCGACATTCAGCTGCGCGACTGGAAGAAGTTCGATCAAGCCATCCAGGAAGGCTATGACACCGCGCGCGCCTGCATCGAGAAGAACGGCATTCCGCTCACGCATGTGATCGGCGACGAACCTGGCATGCCGTTGCCCAGCGTTATTATGGCAACCTAAATCGATGTGTCGGGCGCCGGCTTGCCCCCGGCCGGCAATTCCTGATGCTTGAGAAGGTCGTAACGGCGCCCATCGGGCCCTGTCAGGATGGCGCCGTCGAGCGTGGGCGCGCCGAATTCGGAATGATGCTCGATGATCGCAAGGCTGCCTTCGCCCTTGGGACCTTCCAGAGTGACAGTGTAGGTGTCGCTGGCCAGGCCGGGCATCCACGAGAAGACATTGCCCTCCATGCCCGTGATCACTGGGTCTTCTCCCAACACCTGCTGGATCCTGCCATCCTTTCGCACCAGATCGGCCGCAAGCCGGTAGACCGGATTGTGGCGATAGCCTTCCCAGAGATACCAGGCGCCATAAGCGGCGGCCAGGACCGGTGGTAGCGTCACGATCAGAACCAGGATGAGGCAACCCCAAAGGCAGCCGTTGCGACGGGGTGGCTGGACTTGGGGCGGCGGGGCAGAGGTCATGGCGTCATACCATCACAAGCTTTAGATTGAGGCGAGAGGTGAGCATGGCAATCGACTATGACGACATGATGCAGTCCGGCGCGACCGGACTTGCCGCAAGTTACGATGAAAAAGACGTGATGCTCTATGCCCTTGGCGTGGGCTTCGGCCGCGATCCACTGGACGAAAAGGAACTCCCATTCGTCTATGAAAACAATGGCCCGAAAGTGGTTCCCACCTTTGCCAGCGTCATCAATCGCGGCGAAGCGCCGCCGGAACGCCAGCGCATGCCGCAAAAATCCCAGATCAATTTTGCCCTTGTGGTGGATGGCGAACGCCGCATAACCGTCCACAAGCCCTTGCCCCCAAGATGCCAGGTCATTGCCGACGAGCGGTATCTCGACATTCTGGACAAGGGCGAGGGCAGAGGCGCGGTGCTGATCCAGGAACGCGTGGTGCGGGAAGCGGCGAGCAACGAAAAACTTTTCACCATCGTTTCATCGATCTTCGCGCGTGGCGATGGCGGCTTTGGCGGCAACCCGCAGGGAGGGCCGGAGCTTCATCCCATTCCCGAACGCGCGCCCGATCTGGTGAAGGAATGCGATACCCGTCCCGACCAGGCCTTTCTCTACGCACTGTCGGGCGACCGCAATCCCCTGCACCGCGATCCGGCTTTCGCCAAGTTGGTCGGCTTCTCGCGCCCCATCCTGCATGGGCTGTGCTCCTATGGCACCGCATGCCGGGCGGTTCTGTCGACCGTCGCGCGATATCAGCCCGATCGCATCAAGCAATTCGACGTGCGTTTCTCCAAGCCTGTATTTCCAGGCGAGACCCTGGTGGTGGAGTTGTGGCAGGACGGCGGCACGATCTCCTATCGCGCCAGCGTAAAGGAGCGCCCGGGTGCGGTTGTGCTGAACAACGGTCTTTGTCAGCTTGCTTGAAGATCCAATCGAGGCAGCCGAGGCACTGATCGCCCAAGGCAGGGCAGGAGAAGCAGCCCGCGATCTCCGCGCAAGGCTGGAGGCTGGGCGCGGTGGATTGCTCGCCCGCGTCACCCTGGTCAAGGCGCTGTCGGCGGCGGGAGACATTTCGGGAGCGCTCGCTGAGGCGCGAGAAGCGGTTTCGCTCAATCCCAATGTCGCGCCGGCCGTGCTGGCACTGGGCGAGGCGCTACTGGCGGCGGATTTGTTGCCGGCCGCGATCGCGGAACTGCAGCGTACACTGCGCCTCGATCCCGATCTTGCGCGGGCGCGCGAACTTGTGGCGGCTGCCTGGTTGAAAGCCGGCGAGGCCGACAAGGCGCTCGCAGCACTCGGCGTGCTGGAGCACCCGCCGGCAGAGATGCTCGCGGCAGCTCAAGCCATCAAGTCCATGCCACGATCGGACCCTGGCTATGTCCGCCATCTCTTCGATCAATTCTCGTCCGATTATGACAGCCGCATGATCGGCCAGCTTGGCTATGCCGCCCCACAAATTCTGCTGAACCTTGCTGCCATGGTGATGCCTGGCAGGGACAAGCTTGCCATCCTCGATCTGGGCTGCGGTACCGGTCTTGGTGGTGCGGCTTTCAAGCCTTTGGCGGAAAGGCTCGACGGTATCGATCTGTCGCCGGCCATGATCGAAAGGGCCCGTGCGAGACACATCTATGACACGCTCATGGTCGCCGATCTGGAGGCGGCGCTTGGTGCGCCCGGACCCGCTTATGACCTGATCCTCGCAGCCGACACGCTCGTATATCTGGGTGACCTATCGCGCAGTTTCGAGGCCGCCCATGCCCGCCTCAATCCGGACGGCTATTTTCTGTTCACCGTGGAAAAAGCGGACGGAGAGGGCTTTGAACTCGGCCCCAAGCGCCGCTGGCGCCACAGCGAAGCCGCCCTGCGCGGCCTCGCCGAACGGGCTGGCTTCCAGGTGGCCGGTCTCCTGGCCGCGACGCCTCGCCATGAAGCTGGAGTGCCTGTGGAAGGCTTTGCCGTCGCGCTCAGTCGCTAGCAAAAAGCATCTTTTCGCAGGATCGAGCGTTCTCACCCCCGGCATGGAGTAGTGGGAATTTTCCGACATGGTTGTGCTCGATCACCAGGCCTTTTTCGGCGAACGGGTTCCGCACCTGAGAGTACATTTGGCATCTCCCGTCGCGGGCATTTCGTTGGGCGCGCTCCTTCTCGTCCTGGGTGCGCTCCTGGCGCGCGGCTTTGCCGAGAACGGTTTTCGTATTGGCAGCCAGCTCGCCTGGCGTTACGGCTGTTTCATATTCTTCCTGGCGTTGAGTGCCGGTCCCTTGTGCCGGATCGGAACACGGTTTTTCCCGCGCCTTTCCCTTCCGGACGGTCTCAGCCGCAAGCTGGTTTGGGGCTTTTGCGCAAGCTACGGCATCTATCTGCTGTCGGTCTTCGTTCCCAATGTCATCCAGCCGTCAGCCGGCGCCGCCCTGATGGTGCTTTTCGGCGGTGGCGTCGCCTTGGTGATGGCCGCCACGGCCGCGCCGCTGGCGCGGCTAGGCCGTCCGCCCCTCATTCCCAACAAAATCCGCCGGGTTCTGCTCGGCATTTGCACGACCTATTTCTGGCTTTGCTATTCGCTGATGGCGCTGGCGCGGATTTACGGCCCGCACAGGCCGGATGATTATTACGGCGTCAGCCTGTGCCTGATGATTGCGGGTTTGCTGCTGCGCTATGCCGATCGCTGGCTGATGCCCAAGGAGGAGGCAGCGGTCGCCTGATGTTTCGCCGTCACATTGCGGCGAATTTGCGGCCCGCAGGGCCGTTCCACACATGTACCAAGTTAGGCCAGGGCCTCTACTGGCGCAGCTTCCCTTGACTGTGCGACAATCGCACTTGTCGAGAGGGATTTGCGCGTGCGTTCAGCAATTGCCATAGCGGTTATGGCTTGCATTTTAGCGCTTGCGCCCGGACGCACCGGGATCGCGCAGGGTGCCTGTGCCGAGCCGCCCGTGCCCGCTCCAGTGGATGGCGCTCAGTTGAGCGAACAGCAGATGCGTGCCGCCGCCGACGCGGCAAGAAATTTCATCGCCCAGTCCGACGTCTATCAGGCCTGCCTGGCAAGCGCGCTCGATGCCGCCAAGACGCAGGCGAGCGCGGGCGGCAAGGCGCTGGATCCCGGCCTCGAGACGGGGCTCAGAGCGAAGGCCGATGCCAACCAGAAGGTGAAGGAAAAGGTCGGCGTCGAGATCAACACCGCCATCGGTGTCTACAAGCAGACCCATCTGAAATAAGGCCGGCCGGCTTGCGAGCCCGCTGATTCCTTTTGCCGCGCCGGTGACCAAATTGCCTTGCCAGCACTTGCGCGCGCGGTCGTCGCGAATCACGTATCATGCATTCCATGGCTGAGGCGGCGGTTCGAATTCCCAAAGAACGGCGTCAGCGCGATGTTTCGCGGGCGGCATCGCGGATTGCAATTCTGGACGCGGCCCGCCGGGTAGCGGCCCGGGACGGGGCTCGCGAACTTTCTCTGCGCGGGGTCGCCGCAGAAGCGGGGTTCGCGCCGGCAGCGCTATACGGCTATTTCCGGAACAAGGACGAACTTCTCCTGGCGCTGGCGGCTGATGATCTCACATCTCTGGCGCGGGTGATGCGTGGCAGCGGTGCGGGTCTTGCGGGCGCAGGCGCGGCGGCACTTGAACTGCTGTGCGGCGCCGAGACCATGGCCGCGGCCAGCGCCGCGCTCACCGGGTCGCCATCAGAAGACAACAAGCTCAATGAGGCCGAACGTCTTTTCAATGGCCGATTGATCGCGGCGCTGAAGGCACTGTCGGATGCCAGCGGCCTTCCCTCCGACAGCCGCGAAAGCCAGTGCGATGTGGTGCTGGTGGCGGCATCCCTGGTAGGGCTGGCGCTGATGGCGCGGTCGGGCCGGCTCAAGGCGCTTGGTTTTACGGCCGGAGAGATGATTGCCCGTCTGGACGGCCGCTTCCGCGGTGGCCGGGGACTGACCCGGTAACCCGCGCCAAGGTCGCGTCCGCGCCACGATTATTGCTTGACCTCCTGGCAGGCGAGCGGGAAAGTCCGCCGTCATGACCCGTGCCCACCAGGTCGCCATTCATCTTGCCGTAGTGGCTATGCTGCTGCGCGCGATGTTGCCGATGGGCTGGATGCCTGACGGCACCGGCGCAACGGCCTTCGCCATCTGCACGGTGGACGGCGGCGGGCATCACGCGCAACAACAGTCGCCCGGCAAACCGGACCCTGCGGACGGACAGCATGGACATGACGAATGTCCGTTCGCCGCTGCCCATCATGTTGCAGCGCCGGTCGCCGCCGGCCGGTTGGCGGCACCGTCCTATGCCGGCCACGCCGCCGACATCACGCACCCCGTGGCCGATTCCGGTCTGGTCACCGAATATGGACTTCATTCTCCCCGCGCCCCGCCCCATCTCGCCTGAACCGCATTCCACCGGTCGCGCCGTTCTGCGCGCGGCCGCCAGTGTTCACGCGATCTTGGGGTTTTCATGCATTGCCGCAACTGCGCCGCTGGCGCATCCTTTTCCATTCTTTTCTCATTGACACTTGCGCCGGCCCTGGCGCAACCCGGAACCGAGACGGTGACGGTCACGGCAACCCGCAGCGCCACCGCGCTTTCGAACGTTCCGGAAAGCATCAGTGTCGTCACCGCGGCACAAATCGCGGATATGCCGGCGCAGGGCCTGGACGACATATTGCGCAACCTGCCGGGAATGACGCTCAACAATATCGGCCCGAATGTCGGCCATCCCACGGCCTATAACGAGTCCATGCGGGGGTTGCCGACGACGGAGACCCGCATGCTGGTGATGGTCGACGGCGTGCCGGTCAATGATCCCTTCTTCGGCTATATCCAGTGGAAGCGCATTCCGCTGGACAATATCGACCATGTCGAAGTCGTGCGTGGCGGCGGGTCGCCTTTGTGGGGCAATACCGCCATGGGCGGCGTAGTGAACGTGATCACTAAGGCGCCGCAAAGCGATCAGCTTGAGGTCTCTGCCGCAGGTGGCAGCTATGCCGGTTACGACGGCAGCCTTTACGGTGCCTACCATGCTGCGGACTGGCTCACGTTAAGCCTCAACGCAGCCCTGAGCGGCACCCAGGGTTATCAGACCACCCCGCCGTCATGGACCAGTTTCGGAAGTCTCAATCTGCGCTCCCCGGTCTATACAACCACCTCCAATCAAGCACGCAATGTCGGCTTGCGGGGAGATTTTACGGCCGGGCCGGATGTCAAAGGCTTCTTTGATGTCATCCACGGCGAAGACAAGCAGATACTGTCCACCCCTATCGGTCTCAACAAGCAGCGCATCTGGACCTATTCCGGCGGATTGACCAAAAACTTCGGAGATGGCGCATCGCTTGCGGCGACCTTCTTCCATGACGACAACAATTTCGTCACCAACAATCCGCATCTGTTGACGTTCACAACGGAGTATGATTCCAACATCCACACAACCACCGCATCTGACAATGGCGGCTCGCTGATTTTCGCGCAGGAATGGAGCGGCTGGCTAAGGCGCGTGAACATTGGGGGCGACGTCCACCAGGTATTGGGCCACGATCTGGCCAACTATTACGCGCCGTCCGGCCAGCTGGCTGCACACACGATTGTTGGCGGTGGCGATCAGCTATTTCTCGCCGGATTCGCGCAGGCCCAGCTTGTGCCTTTGGATGCTCTGGAGATTTTGGCAAGCCTTCGTTACCAGTACTATCAAGGCTCCAATGGCGTGGATACCTTCCCGCCGGGCTTCGCCAGCATCCCCGACGTCAACAAATACCGCTTTACGCCGCGGGTGGATGCGCGCTACCGGCTGAATGACGAACTAGCGCTGCGCGGAGCCTATTACCAGTCTTTCCGGGCGCCGACCTTGGACCAGCTCTACCGCACCTATGCCGACACCACCGCCGGCATCTTCGAAGGCGACCCGTTCCTGAAACCGGAAACGTTGGAGGGCGAGGAAGTCGGCGTGGATTTCAATCTGCCCGGTCTGCGCAGCCAGTTCACGCTCTACACCAGCAAGATCACCAACCTGATCACCCAGCGCAACCTCGATCCGTCGGAGTTTCCCAACATTCTTGGCGTCACTTGCGGCTTCGATCAGGTTACCTTCACTTTCCTGTCCTGCACCCGCAACATCAACGCGGCATCAGCTCTGGCGCGCGGCTTTGAGGCAGAGGCCACCTGGGCAATCGGCGGCGGCTTTTCCAGCGAATGGACCTACACCTATGCCGACTCCCATTACACCGCCAATCCCGTGGACCCCACTGCTGTCGGCAATCGGCTGGAAGGGGTGCCGATGCACAATGCCAGCGCCAGCCTGACATACGCCGATGACTCCGGCTGGCACGCCACGGCGGTGCTCCGCTACATCTCCAAAAGTTATGGCGATGCCCATCCCGAGGACGGGTTGATCCAGAACTCTCATTTTGTCGTGGATGCGTCGGCCAGTTATCCGCTCTCTCGCAACATTCAGGCCTTTGTCCGAGCCGAAAACCTGTTCGACACGCGCTACATTGCCAGCAATGGCGGCGGCGCGCCCATTCTTGGTACGCCCTTTGAAGTGATGGGCGGCCTTAATGTGAAGGTCGAGTGAGGCAGCCATGGCGCTCACTTCGCCGGCTTGCCCATCGGATCGCCAACTGCCCACTTTGCGGGGCGATCTACGCCGGGCGATCCCGGACGCAGCTCTGGCGCTGGCATTGGCGGGGATCGTATATTCCCTGCTGATTGCCCGCGTCCGCGCCGGCGTCGATCCCGCCTCACTGGAGATGCCCGCCATGATGCGGAGCGGCGGCATCTGGCCCTATTCGCTCAGTCAGGCCGTGGGATGGGCCGCTCTTTTGTGGTCATGGCTGACCATTCTCCTAGGCGTGTCATTGCCCATCTGGGGCCGCCAGGGGCGCCCGAAGATGCGCGAGCTCGCCGAGCGGCTTCATCGCAGCACCAGCCTGACGGTTGTGGGCCTGATGGTTGCCCATGCCATCCTGCTCACGGGAGACAAGATGGGCGACACGCTGGTGACCGTATTTGTGCCCTGGACCACATCCTATGCGCCGGGGCTGTTCCCGCAGGCCCTGGGCATCCTGTCATTCTATCTAGCGGTGCTGTTCGGACTCAGTTTCTATCTGCGGAACCGGATCGGATTGCGCAGCTGGCAACTGCTGCACCGCTATTTTATTCCCGCAGTCTATGTCCTGGCAGTGTGGCACACTTTTCTTTATGGCAGCGATGTTCGCGCCCTCAATGTGATGGGGGTGATGCTTTGGCTGTTCCAGCTGCCGATACTTGCCACATTTTGCATCCGGATCGTTGGCGCGAAGCGGTGGTCTCCGCCGTAGTGCCTCAAATCGTGATTCCGCCGTCCATGATGAAATTCTGGCCGGTGGCGTACTGGGAATCGTCGCTGGCCAGCCACAGCACGATGCTGGCAATTTCCTCGGCGGTCCCGATCCGTCCCATGGGCTGCCGGGCAGTGAAGGCCTTGCGCGCTGATTCATAGTCGCCGGTGTCCCTGAGCCGCTGCTGCAGCGAAGGCGAATCCACAGTTCCCGGGCAAACCGAATTGCAGCGGATGCCCTTGGTGACGAAATCCGCCGCCACCGATTTGGTCAGGCCGATCACGGCGGCCTTGCTGGCACCATAGATGCAGCGGTTGGGAATGCCCTTGATTGAGCCTGCCACCGACGCGACATTGATGATCGAACCGCCGCCGCCCTCGATCATGGCGGGCAGGAACGACTTGATCATGCGCGCCATGGCGTAGACGTTGATCTCGAACGACTTCACCCACTGGGCATCGTCATTGTCCAGGATCGTGCCATTCTCGACAAAGCCGGCACAGTTGAACAGCACGTCCAGCCTGCCGGTCTTCTTGGCCAGCGCGCTGATGGCGGCGCCGTCGGTCACATCCAGCTGGGCCTTCTCGCTCCCAAGCCCGTCCAACCCCTTGAGGTCACGATCGGTGGCTATGACGCGCGCGCCTTCGGCCAAAAACAGTTCGGTTGTGGCCCGCCCGATACCGGCCGCGGCGCCGGTGATCAGCGCAACTTTTCCCTGAAGCTTCCTGGACATGTGCTTCCTATAAATTCCGGGTGGCTGCTCCAGGCAATGCCTCAGGAGCGGGGTCCATAATGCGGGATAGGCTGGCCCAATTCCAGTGCGCCCAGGTCGGGCGCTTTGCCGCTATAGCCGTCGGTGACGTTGGGGATCACGGCGCCCTTGTCCACCGCCGCCGATCCGGGCCGCAGCCGGAAGTCCAGGTCCTTGGCATCATAGATCTTCTGGACGGCCTTCATGTCCTTGGCATCCAGCATCGGCACATGCTCGAACACGTCATAGTCCAGCAGCACAGAATGGGTGTCCTGATGGGTGTCGGCGCTGTATTGGGCGAGCGTTGCGTAGTGCCGCGTCACCAGATATTTATCGGGTGGCGTCTGCACGCTGTCGGCCGCGGCCAAAAGGTCGCGGAAATCCTGAGCCACACCCCATGGCGGAGAGCTCCACTCGAAACTCTCTGCCACGCCGGGATTGACGCGAAAGCCGTTGTAATCCGAAGACGTGTAGTTGGTGTAGGTATTCACCGCGAAAATGGCCGGCTGGATATTTTCGCCGAGCATCAGATTGTTCATCCAGTGGCTGTTGGAAGTGGTGCGGATATTGGTCTCGGACAATATCGTGTTGTTGAGATAGATCATCCCCGGCGCCCCATTGCTGGTGCGGGTCGAGCCGCCGGGCGCGTGATAGATGATGTTCCGGATCCAGTAGATCGGCCCGCCGATCGCGGGCTGGTTGCACATGGGATGCGACGCCGAGTTCAGCATCATGTTGCGCATCACCCGCACATTGTGCATCGAACCGTCGATCTCGAAGGCGTTGTCGTGAAAATTGGTCATGTAGTTGTTGTAGTAGTCGATCGCCACGGGACGCAGGTGCCAATCTTTGCGTGGAGGATAATATGGACCAGTCGCCGCGCTGGGATGGGGCGTGTTGCCGTCGGGGTTGCCATAGGTTTCCACGTCGATGCCGTCATGGAAGTTGGCGACGTAGTTGTAGGCGATCACATGGCCGGAACCGTAGACGCGCACGGCGGTATAGGAATCGAGCGTCGGCGGGAATTTCGCGCCATTGGCCGCGGCCAGTGTCTTCCAGGGCTCGCCCACCCAGCCTTCCAGCCGGTCGGGATTGTCGCGGCCGATGAATGTGTTGTCGGCGATATAGAAATTGCTGGAGCCGGCAAAGTTGGTGAAGACGCCCAAATTGATATTCTCGAACCGGCAATGCTTGACCGTCAGCCCGACCGCGCCGGACTGGAATTGCGTGCCCGCCCAGATCGCGATCTGCGTATTCCGGATGGTGAGGCCCTCGAAGTAATTGTAGTTTGCGGCCTTCACATTGAAGAGATTGAAATTGCCGCCACCGTCGAAGATCACCTCGCCGTCGCCCGCCGACTTGATCACGATGGGCTTTTGCGGCGTGCCGTTTCCGAACAAGTAGTAGGTGCCTTCCACGGGTGTCGTGGAATTGATGCTGCGATCGCCGGTGTAGAATTCCGGGTGGTAACGGTAGGTACCGGCATGCACGAGGATGATGTCGCCCGGCTTGACGCGCGGGCGGCCGCCCGTCTGGGTATCGCCGCCGCCGCAGTAATAGTCGTATGCGCACATCAGGTCGTTGAAGGCGCCAGGCTCTTTGGGACCTTTCCAGTCACGCGGATAGACTTGATAGACTTGGCCGCCTGGGGCGGCCATGGGTTCTGCCCGGGTCTTGACCGTCACGGTTTTGACCGCGCCGCCACCATCGGGATCGCTCAAGGCGAGGCGGACCTCATAAGCTGTATTTTCCTGCAGATCGAGGATGGAGCCGGCGAACATGTTGGGCATCTCGACATTGAAGACGCCTTCACCCTGATAGACCCGCTCATGCTGAAGCCGCAGCAGCGGCATGGCGGCCTTCCATTCCATATCACCCTTGCGGCGGAAGGACACGTCCACCCTTGCGTTGCGGTTGTCATCGCCCTGGATCACCCATTCAAAGCCCAGATTGATCATGGTGGGCGGATCGATCACCAGCTCACCGGCTTTGACCTTGTTCTTGACCGGCTTTGGCACGGCCGCGTGCGCGGCGGACAGGACCAACAGGCTCGCAAACAGCGCACACACGATGCTTCTCGTGGACATCCCCGCCCCCTTGTTTGTTTGCGGTGCATTATAGCGACGGCACAGGGGCGGGCTACCCGGCCTTTGACGAAATGCCCGGATTACGCTTTGTTGTTCTCAACTCGTGAGGCGCGCTAGACGCCTACTGCAATAGGGCCCAAGGGGCGTCAGGGAGCGTCAATGTCGCACAGAATTCGCTATCTGCTTATCATGTTGATCTTCGTGGTCAGCGCCGTGGTCTATATCGACCGCAGCAACATGTCGATTGCGGGGCTCTCTCTCGCCAAGGATTATCATATCGGCAAGATTCAGCTGGGCTGGCTGCAAAGTGCCTTCCTGTTGGGATATGCATTCTTCCAGATTCCCGCCGGCTGGGTGGTAGGCAAATTGGGACCGCACAAGACCCTGACCTTTGGTCTGATCTGGTGGAGCGTGCTGACCACCCTGACCGCGTTGGTGCCGCCGGCCATGGCTGGCGCGCTATGGGTGTTGATTGCGGTGCGCTTCATCCTGGGCCTGGGCGAGTCCGTGGCCTATCCGTCCTCCAACCAGTTCATCGCCGCTTGGTTTCCTACGCAGGAGCGCGGCAAGGCCAACGGCTGGGTGTTTGGAGGCGTGGGCATGGGCTCGGGTCTCGCCCCACCGCTGGTCGCAGCCATCATCTATGGCTATGGCTGGCCAGCCGCCTTCTATTTTTCGTCCGCCATTGGCCTTGTGATCTGCGCGATCTGGTATTTTTCCGCGCGCGACACCCCGGCCGAGCATCCCAGTGTGACGGCGGAAGAACTTGCACATATCAAGGCGGGCCTTCCCGTGAAAATGGAAGGCCATATGCCGCCGGTGCCCTGGGGCAAGATCTTTTCCAGCCGCGATGTGTGGATGGTGACCATCGCCTATGTCGCCTTCGGCTATGTCGCATTCATTTTCCACACATGGTTCTTTCCTTACGTGAAGGATGGGCTGGGATTGGACATGAAGAAAAGCGCGCTGCTTTCCATGCTGCCTTTCATCGCCATGACCAGCTGCTGCCTGTTCGGCGGTGTGGTGAGCGACTGGCTGGTAAAGGTGCGCGGCCAGTATTTCGGCCGCAGCATTTTTGGGGCCTTCACTCTGTTCCTGACATGCGCGCTGCTTCTGCTCGGCGGCAATGCACATGATCCTTACGTCGCCATTGTGATCCTGGCGCTGGCGGCTGGTGCGCTTTATCTCGGCCAGGCGACCTATTGGGCCGTTGGCGCGGACTTTGGCGGTCCGTATAGCGGCATTGTCTCAGGCCTGCTCAATATGGGTGGCCAGATCGCGGGCGCAGTCACGGCTTCGGCCACACCCTGGTTTGCAGTCACCTATGGCTGGTCGATGGCCTTCTATGTCGCAGCGGGTGTGGCCTTCGTTTGCGCCTTCCCGTGGTTCTTCGTCAACCCGGAGCGCCGCTTGCAAATTCTGGAGCCCGTGTTGGTTTAGAGCGGGGTCAAACCCGCCGCGGCGATTCCGGCCAGGGCCGCAACTTCGTCATTATCGGATGTGTCGCCGGTGACGCCGACCGCGCCGATGGGAAGTCCGTCCGGTCCTTTGACGATCACGCCGCCTGCCACCGGGATCAGTCCGTTCGCCGCCAGGTGGCCGAGCGAGGCGATGAAGCTTGGGCGCTCCGCCGCCATCTCGCCGATGCGCCGGGAATTGACGCCAAGCGCCAACGCGCCGGCCGCCTTGCCGCGCGCGATGTCCAGCCGCAGGAACGAGGTGCCGTCCTGGCGCTGGAAGGCGATGACATGACCGCCGGCATCCACCACCACACAGGAGAGCGGCTTCATCCTGGCTTCCTTACCCTTGGTGAAGGCGGCTGTGATGATGGAGTTGGCCTTTTCCAGGCTGATGCGGAAGTCGCTCATGGGCGGTGCCCTCTCCAAATTTTCTTGCATACAGGCTTGCATGGCAGATTGACCGAAAAAGCCGGTCGGGAAAAGCCAAAAGCCATGCTATCTGTCGCCGCATGGGCGATGGCAAGCTGCGCAAGACACAGATCGTGGTGGTGGGCGGTGGCGCCGCCGGGCTGGAGCTGGCTACCCGGCTTGGCGCCCATTTCGGCCGCAGACACTTCGACATCATTCTGGTGGAGAAAAGCCGAACCCATATCTGGAAGCCGCTGCTGCATGAGGTGGCGGCCGGCGCGCTGGATGCCAATCTGGACGAGGTGGGTTATCGCAGTCACGGCCACGACTGGGGCTACCGCTTCTTCTACGGCAGCATGGAGGGCGTGGACCGCCAGAGCCGCCATGTGCTGATCGCGCCCATCCTGGACGAGGACGGGACGGAAATAATGGGCCGCCACCGCATCCGCTACGACTATCTGGTGCTGGCGGTGGGTTCGGTCAGCAACGACTTCGGCACCAAGGGCGTGGCGCAGCATTGCATCTTCCTGGATTCGCGGGCACAGGCCGACCGCTTCCGGAACAAGCTGCTCAATCATTGCCTGCGTGTTTCCCGCATGCTGGTCCAGAATCCGGACGCGGACGCGAGCGTACGCGTCGATATCGTGGGCGGCGGCGCCACCGGCGTGGAGTTGGCGGCAGAGCTCTACAACGCCGCGGTGGTCTTGCGCCATTATGGCCTGGAAGACTTCGGCGAGAGCCGGCTGAAGGTGACGCTGATCGAAGCGGGTCCGCGCATCCTGCCGATGCTGCCCGAAAAGCTGGCGGAGGCCGCGCGCAAGGAGCTTGAGGTACTTGGCGTGCGCGTGATCACCGGCGAGCAGGTGGTGGAAGCGACCAGCGAGGGCATGATCACCAAGTCGGGCGAGATGATCAAAGCCGACCTGAAAGTGTGGGCGGCGGGCGTGAAAGGCCCTGACACGCTGGCGAGTCTTGGACTGGAAACCACGCGCAGCAACCAGCTGGTTGTCAAGCCAACGCTGCAGACGACGCAAGACGACCGCATTTTCGCGATTGGCGATTGCGCCTGGTTCGTTCCGAAGGGAGAGACGCGGCCCGTGCCGCCCCGCGCCCAGGCCGCGCACCAGATGGCGTCCACGGCCTTTCACAACATTCGCGCCTTGATCCGGGACAAACCACTGACGAATTTCGTCTACCGCGATCATGGCTCGCTGGTGTCGCTGAGCCATTTCTCTACGGTCGGATCCCTGATGGGCAATCTGATCGGCGGGCGCATGGCAATTGAAGGGCGGTTGGCGCGGCTGGTTTACGTCTCGCTCTACCGCATGCACCTGATTGCCATCCATGGCTGGTTCAAGGGCCTGACGCTGATCTTGGTTGGCCATGTCAACCAGATCATCCGGCCAAAACTGAAGCTGCATTGAGATGGCAGAGCTGTTCGACCGAGCCGTCGCTTTGCATGACGAAGGCAGGCTCGCTGATGCCGAACAGCTTTACCGGCAGGTTCTGGCAGCCGATCCCGGAAATGCCGTCGTGTGGATCAATCTGGGCCATGTGTTGAACGGCCAGCGCCAATTCGCGCCGGCGCTCGCAGCATATGACCGGGCATTTGGGTTGGATCCAAGCCACAGCTTTCTTCACCTGGTACGGGGCGATCTGTTGCAGCGGCTGTTGCGCTATGAAGAGGCGCTGGAGTCCTATCACCACTTTCTGGTCCACACCCCTGATCATGCCGAAACTTGGAACGGCCGGGGCCTGGCGCTGCAGAATTTGGGGCGGCTGGAGGAAGCATTGCAATCCTACCGTCGCGCTGAGGCGCTGGATCCGCATTTCGCCGCGGTGCGGCTCAATCGCGGCCTGTGTCACCTGTTGATGCAGGATTTTGCGCAGGGCCTGCCGCTTTACGAGTGGCGCAAGCGTATGCCGCAACCCATGGAGGCGCGAACCTACGCGCAGCCGCTTTGGACCGGCGCAGAAGATATTCGCGGGCGCATCCTGTTTTCCTACGTAGAGCAAGGGCTGGGCGATGCCATTCATTTCTACCGCTATGTCACTTTTGCCCTGGCGCGCGGCGCACGCGTCGTTCTCTCGGTGCCCGACAAGCTGGCAGCCTTGCTGAAGAGCGCCTCGCCGGCGGTCGAATTGGTAGGGTGGGGTCAGGCGCCTCCCAGGTTCGATTTTCACATTCCCCTGGCCAGCATTCCGCTCGCGGTCGATATGCGGGCCGACACGATCCCGGCATCAGGTCGTTATCTGGCAGCTGAGCCGGCCCGCGTGGCGCGCTGGAAATCGCGGCTGGGCAGTCATGGCTTTCGCATCGGCATCGCCTGGCAGGGCAAGGAAGAGACGCGGGGGCTGGAAGGCAAGTCCTTTCCGCTTGCGGCGCTGACGCGGATCGCGAACCTGCCGGATATAAGGCTCATCAGGCTGCAAAAGGGCGAGGGCACGGAACAGCTTGATTATCTGCCGGCCGGCATCACGGTCGAGAATTACGACTTCGATGAGGGCCCTGATGCCTTTCTCGATAGCGCGGCGATGATCGAGGCCTGCGACCTGGTCATCACCGCCGACACCGCGCCCGCGCATTTGGCGGGCGCGCTGGGCGCGCCCACATGGATCGCGCTCAAACGTGTGCCGGACTGGCGCTGGTTCCTGGGCCGGGGCGACAGTCCCTGGTACGCCTCCGCGCGACTGTTCCGTCAGCGGGCGATGGGCAACTGGGACAGCGTGTTCGAGGCCATGGCGGCCGAACTCATTTCGCGTAGATCTTGACCACCTGATAGAGGAAGTCACGCCCCTCATAGACCGACCTGCTTCGCAAGCGTTCGTTCAATCCATGTACGCCATTGCCGTCGGGATCGTGGAACATGCCAGTAATGCCATAGGTGGGGATGCCCGCCGGCGTCAGGAACGCGCCATCGGTAGCGCCTGCCACCATGAAGGGCACGACTGGAACGCCGGGCCACATCTTGGCGGCGACCGTCTCTACCGGCTTGAATATTTCTGGCGTGAGCGGCTGCGGGCCCTTGGGTACTTCGCTGCGCTTGTCGCTGGAGGTCACCTTGATTTCCGGATCGGCCACCAGCTGCTCAAGCTTGGCGCGCACCTCTTCCACGCTCATGCCTGGGAAAATTCGGCAGTTGATATTGGCGTCGGCGCGCTGGGGAAGCGCGTTGTTGGCATGGCCTGCGCTTAGCAGGGTGGGGATGCAGGTCGTGTGCAGGACCGCATTGTAGGACGGATCGGCTGCCAGGATTTTGGCCGCGGCCATGTCCCCGTTGGCGAATGCGGTCATGGCCTTGCCCATGTCGCCGCCCACCTGCGTCGCCATCTTGCCGAAATATTGGCGGGTGATTTCGCTGGCCTGGAACGGAAACTGATAGGCGCTGACTTTCATGAGGCCTGCCGCCAGATGATAGATGGCGTTATTGGGCACGGGCCGCGAGGAATGGCCGCCTGGATTGGTCACTTCCAGCTGGTAGTTCTGGGGAAATTTCTCGGCCGCCTGAACGGTCAGAACCAACCGCTTGCCGGATGCATCCAGATCCCCGCCGCCGCCTTCATTCAGCGCAAACGCCGCGTCGATCAGCTTGCGCTCATGACTTGCGAGATAGCTGGCGCCATTGAAAGCGGTGGAGGTCTCCTCGCCGCAGGTCAGCGCCATCTTGATGTCGCGGCTGTGTTTGAAGCCTTCTTCCTTCAACCGCACCATCGTATCCACCCATGCCGCGTCCTGGGCCTTCATATCGGAGGTGCCGCGGCCGAAGAAATATCCCTTCTCCTCGATTAGAGTGAATGGATCGCGGGTCCAGTCCTCGCGCCGGGCTTCCACCACGTCCAGGTGGCCGAGCAGCAGGATCGCTTTGGACTTTGAATCGCTGCCGTGAAGTACCGCTACCAAGCCGCCTTCCTTGGGATGGCCGGCCGCGGTGAACAAGTGAAGGTCGGAGTCCGGGTAACCGGCCTGTTTCAGATGCGCAGCCATTTTCTGCGCTGCCAGTGTGCAATCACCCGCCGAGAGCGTGGTGTTGGTCTCCACCAACTCTTTGTAGAGAGCCCGGAAACGCACCTGGTCGGGGCGGAGGTCCTGTGCGGCAGCCGGAACGACCAACGAGGCGGCCATAGCCGCCAACAGGTATGCCCGCATGAATGCCCCCGCAAAAGCCGAAAGGCAGCCTAATCCTCAGGACTGCCTATAAAAAAGCGGAAAGTCGAATTTACGCTTGAAAATAACTGACTGGTCAGTTATTAAATAGCCAATGAAAGAACAACGCTGGCTGAGACGCAAGGACGAACGGGCACCGGAAATCCTGGACGCGGCGTTGGCCCTGTTTGCCGAAAAGGGCTTTGCGGCCTGCCGGATGGATGACATCGCCAGGCGGGCCGGCATCAGCAAGGGCACGATTTACCTCTATTTCGAAAGCAAGGAAGCGGTGTTCAAGGCGCTGGCGCAGCGCGCGATCGGGGAGCGCATCGCGGCGATTGCCGGGCAATTGAAGGCCTTCGAGGGCAGCACGCCAGAGCTTTTGCGTTTGGTGCTGGCGATGATTGGCTCCATCGCAAGCGTCAGCGATGCGGTTGTGTTGCCGCGCCTGGTCCTGGCGGAGGCCGGCAATTTTCCGGAGCTGGCGGAATTCTGGCGCAAGGAAATCATCGACCACGGGCTTGGTGTGTTCGAAATGATCATCCGGCGCGGACAAGGGCGCGGGGAATTCCGGCCCATGCCGCCGGAGCATGCCGCACGTCTGTGTGTGGCGCCGATGCTGGTGATCATGATGTGGCGTAGCGTGTTTGCCCGGTTCGACACCGAGCCATATGACTATCAGGGCCTGGTCGAGACCCATATCGAGACGCTGCTTCGGGGACTTTCCACCGGGGCTGCGACATGAAACGCCTGGCATTGCCGCTGCTTGTGTTGCTTTCCGCCTGCGAGCAGAAGCCGAATGATGCCTGGCTGGGATATGGCGAGGGCGACAATGCCTTCATCTCGGCGCCACAGCCGGGCTGGGTCACCGACATGCAGGTCGAACGCGGACAGACCGTGCGTCCAGGTGATGTGCTGTTTACGCTCGACAGCACCACACAGCAGGCAGGCCGCGACCAAGCGCAGGCCGCGCTGGTGCAGGCTAGGGCATCCCTGGCCCAGGAGATTTCCAACCACAATTTCATGCAGATCGAACTTCAGCGCCAGAACCGGCTGGCGCGCGACAATGCCGGCACGCCGGAATTGCGCGACCAGGCGGTGAATAATGAAAAGCAATCGGCGGCGCGCATCGCCCAGCTACGTGCACAGATCGGACAGATGGAAGCCTCGCTGAACAGCGCGGCCTATGGCCTGTCCCAACGCAAGATCGTCGCCCAGACGCAAGGACCGGTTCTGGACATTTATTTTCGCCCCGGTGAATATGTGCCCGCCTCCACGCCGGTGCTGTCGGTACTTCCGCCGGCCAATGTCTATGTGCGCTTTTTTGTGCCGGAGACCCAGCTCGCAAAGATCCATCTTGGCCAGAAGGTCCGCATCTCCTGCGACAGCTGCAAGCCGATGGCTGCCACGATCACCTTCATCGCAGCCCAGGAGGAATTCACCCCGCCGGTGATCTTCAGCGTCAACAATCGCGAGAAGCTGGTGTTCAAGCTGGAGGCGCGCGCCCCGGGCGGGTTGCCCATCCATCCGGGCCAGCCGGTCGATGTACGGCCGCTATGAGCCATGCTGCGATGACAGCCGCGCTTGCCATTAATGTAAAGGGCCTGACCAAGCGCTTCGGCAAGAAGACCGCGGTGGACCATATCGACATCGCCGTGCCGGCAGGGGAAGTCTGGGGCTTTCTGGGGCCGAACGGCTCCGGCAAGACGACCACCATCCGAATGTTGTGCGGGCTGCTCAGTGCCGATGAAGGCCAGGGCACCTGTCTTGGACTGGACTTCCGTACCGAGTCCGAAGCCGTCAAGCGTCAGGTCGGCTACATGACACAGAAGTTCAGTTTCTGGGAAGACCTGTCGATCCGAGAAAACCTGGAATTCGTGGCGCGGGTCTATGGCGTGAAAGACCGGCAGAAAAAGGTGGACGCCACGCTGGAGCGGCTTGGCCTGGTCAAGCGCCAGCAGCAATTGGCGGGTCAGCTTTCCGGCGGTTGGAAACAACGCATGGCACTGGCGGCCTGCATGCTCCATGATCCCAGGTTACTCCTATTGGACGAGCCCACGGCTGGCGTCGATCCAAAGGCGCGACGCGACTTCTGGGAGGAAATTCATGCGCTGAGCGAGGCGGGCCTCACTGTGCTGGTCTCGACCCATTACATGGACGAGGCCGAACGCTGCGACCGCATCGTCTATATCCTGAACGGCAGGCTGGTGGCGCGGGGTTCCGTCGCCGAAGTGATCGAACAGTCGGGTCTTTCAACCTTCATGATCGAAGGCGACGCGGTGCGCCACCTGTCGCAGGAGCTGCATGGTAAGCCCGGAGTCGATTATGTGGGTTTTTTTGGCGCCGCCCTGCATGTCAGCGGCCGCGACCGGGCGGCGCTCGAACGCAGCATTGCGCCTTATCGCAACCGCGATGGGCTCGACCTGCATGAAACCAAACCCAGCCTGGAAGACGTGTTCATCTATCTGCAGGAGGAGGCGAAATGAATTTCTCCCTTCGCCGCATCGTGGCCCTGCTGGTGAAGGAATTTCTGCAGATGCGGCGTGACAGGCTCACGCTCGGCATGATCATTGGCGTGCCGCTGATGCAGCTTTTCCTGTTCGGTTTCGCCATCAACCTCAACCCGAAGGATCTGCCCACAGCCATCGCCATCGACGATCCCGGGTCATTCGCGCGTTCCGTGGTCGCAGCCCTGGAGAATTCCAGCTACTTCCGCATCATGAGCGAGACTAAAGACCCGAGGGTTGCGCGCCAGCTTCTGCAGCAGGGCAAAGTGCTCTTTGTGGTCGAGATCCCCGTCAATTTCACCCGCGACATCGTCAAGGGCGCCTCGCCCGATCTTCTGCTCGAAGCCGATGCCACCGACCCGGCCTCCGGCTCTTATGCCCTGGCGGCCTTCAACACGCTGGCGACCACGGCGCTGCGCGATGACCTTGTGGGACCGCTTGCAGCTCGGGCGCAAGGACCCCCGCCGTTCAATGTCGTTTCACACCTTCTCTACAATCCAGAATCCGTCACCCAGTACAACATTGTTCCCGGACTGCTGGCGGTGATCCTCACCATGACCATGGTGCTGATGACCTGCCTGGCATTGACGCGCGAGCGAGAGCGGGGAACCTATGAGAACCTGCTTGCCATGCCGGCTACGCCGTTGGAGATTATGATCGGCAAGATCGCGCCCAATATTCTGGTCGGCGCCGTGCAGAGCGCCATCATCATGCTGCTCGCAAAATTCGTCTTTGACGTGCCCATGATCGGATCGCTCAGCCTGTTGGCAGGCGCACTGGTGATCTACATCATTGCCAATTTGGCAGTGGGTTATACCTTCTCAACCGTAGCGCAGAACCAGCTCCAGGCGATGCAGATGACCATGTTCTTCCTGTTGCCGGCCATCCTGTTGTCGGGTTTCGCCTTTCCCTTCATGGGCATGCCGCAATGGGCCAGATGGATCGGGGAAGTCCTGCCGGCGACCCATTTCCTGCGCATCGTGCGCGGGATCCTGCTCAAGGATAATGGCTGGCCGGAAATCTGGCCCGACCTGTGGCCGCTGTTCCTGTTCACTTTCCTGGCTGGAACGATCGCCCTGCTGCGTTTCCGCCGCACATTGGATTGAGGCGCGCGTCCATGCTGAATTTCGCCGCGAACCTGTCCTGGCTGTTCCAGGAATGGGAATTCCTCGACCGCTTCGCCGCGGCGGCCGATGCCGGCTTCACCGCAGTGGAATATCTGTTTCCCTATGACCATGCGCCCGCCGAAATCGCGCGGCGCCTGGAGAGTCACAGCCTGAAGCAGGTTCTGTTCAACCTGCCGCCGGGGGATTTCACGGCCGGCGAACGGGGCCTGGCCGGACTTGCCGGACGGGAACAGGAATTCCGGACATCCGTGGAAACTGCCCTGATTTACGCTAGCGTCACCGGCACACCGCGCCTTCACCTGATGGCTGGTATCGCCGCCGGGGACGCGGCGGTGACCTCCTATAGCGACGCTATCAAATTCGCATGCGAGGCTGCGGCGCGCCAAGGAATCGACATCGTGATTGAGCCTATCAATGGCCGTGATATTCCCGGCTATCTGATGAATGATTTCGGCTTGGCCGAAAGATTGATCCGGGAATTGAACCTCCCGAATCTCAGGCTGCAGTTCGATATCTATCACCGCCAGATTCTGCATGGCGATGTGATCCGCGGTCTGGAGGCGCTCCTGCCCATCACCGGGCACATCCAGGTCGCGTCGGTGCCAATGCGGGCCGAGCCCACCACCGGCGAGCTCGATGACCGTCTTGTCTTTCAGACACTGGAGCGGCTGGGCTATCAAGGCTTCATTGGCTGTGAATACTGGCCTGCAAATGGCACGCTTGCGGGACTGGGCTGGATGAACGGGCTCGTCTAGCGCGCAAGCAGTGGCGGAAGCGGTTCAATTTTGCCCACCACGAACAGGTAAGACAGCGCGCCCACCACACAAAGTCCGCCCGCGGCCGCCAGCGGCACCAGAAAGGAACCCTTGGTCAAGGCCAGCATCACGCCCGTGAACATCGTGATCATTATGCCTGCCAGGTTGCCGGCGAAATTCTGGATGCCGCTCAGGGAGGCGACATGGCCGGGCGTGGGTGCCATCTCGCTCACCACCGTCCAGACATTGGCGCCGGTAAATGAGAGGCTGGCATAGGCAAGGGCGAACAGCGCAAGGCACAGGTAAACACTCTCGACAAAGGCCGAGATGCCGATTGAGGACGCCATTATCATGCCGCCAACCAAACACGTTTTGCGCGCCCTTGTGGCGCTCCAGCCTATCTTGAGCAACCGGTCGGATGTCCAACCGCCGAGCCAGTTGCCGACGATGGCCATCAACGCCGGCGCCATGCCGAGCGTGCCCAGCGATGACAGCGAGAAACCGCGCGCCTGAAGCATGTAGCTGGGAAACCAGGTGATGAAGAAATAGATCGCGAAATTCAGGCAGAACATGCCGATCATCAGGCCCCAGACGGACTGGTATCGGAAAAGATCGGACCAGGAGATGTTTGCCGCGACCGCGACCGGCGCGGACCGCTCGGACAGAAGCGCATTCACGGCTTCTGGCGCGAATCCGCGATAGCGTTCCGGATCGCGATAGATGAACCACCACAGCAGCACCCAGGCGATGCCCAGAAAGCCGGTGGCTATGAACGCACCGCGCCAGCCCACCATCAGGATAAGCCAGGTCACCAGTGGCAGGGACAGCGCCGATCCGGCGGTCGAACCGCTGTTGAAGATGCTGCAGGCAAGACCGCGCTCGCTGCGCGGAAACCAATTGAAGGCGACCTTGGTGAAGGAAGGAATGCTTGCCGCCTCGCCGACGCCCAACATCAGCCGCGCGCCGATGAACTGCGCCATGCCGCGGGCAAAACCGGTGGCGACGGTGAACAGCGACCACCAGCCTACCGCCATCGTCAGGCTCAGGCGCACGCCGATGCGGTCAATGATCCAACCCGCCGGCAGTTGCATTGCGGCATAAGTCCAGAAAAATGCGCTAAGCACCACGCCCATGGCGGCCGCATCCAGCCCCAGTTCCTGGCGAATGAAAGGGGTGGCAATGGCAAGATTGGCGCGGTCGATATAGCTGATCGCATTTGCGATGAAGCACATCCAGATGATCAACCAGCGCATCCTCGGCATTATCCCCCCGCTTGATAATGTTTGCCTTGCGACTTTTTACTGCCGGTTTCTATGCGAATTTCTGCATCGCCTCCCACAGGCCATTCAGATAGACCGCGCCCAGCGCCCGGTCATAGAGACCATAACCCGGTTTTCCGGTTTCGCCCCAGATCATTCGCCCATGGTCGGGGCGCGCGTAACCCTCATAGCCAACATCATGATAGGCCTTGACGATGGCGGCCATGTCGAGCGAGCCGCAGTCGGATTTGTGCGCTGTCTCCTCGAAATCGCCGGCGGCATTGACCTTGACGTTGCGCAGATGCGCGAAATGGATGCGCCCCATCCCGCCAAACTCCCGCACCAGCGCCTCGACATTGTTCTCAGGTCCGGCACCCAATGAACCGGAACAGAGGGTCAGGCCATTGGCCTTGCTGTCCACGATCCTGGTCAGCCGCGCAAGATCGTCGCGATTCTTGACAATGCGCGGCAAGCCGAAGATGGGGCGTGGCGGATCGTCGGGATGGATCGCCATCTTGATCCCGCTTTCCTCCGCCACCGGCACGATGGCTCTGAGGAAATAGGACAGGTTATCCCACAGTCTTTCTTCCCCAACGGTCGCATATTCGGCCAAGAGGTTTTTGAGTTCTTCTGGTTTGTAGCTTGAATCCCAGCCGGGCAGGGAAATGCCTTTGCTGATGTCGATCTCTTCCACCGCCTTGGTGCTGAAGGCAAGCGTCGTGGAACCGTCGGGCAGCACCTTCTCCAGCGTGGTACGGGTCCAGTCGAAGACGGGCATGAAGTTGTAACAGATCACCTTCAATCCGCATTGGCCCAGATTGCGTATGGTCTGCTGGTAATTGGCGATCAGCCGGTCACGGGTTGACTTGCCCAGCTTGATGTCTTCATGCACGGGAACCGACTCGATGACCTCGAAGGCCATGTCATGACTTTCGATCTTGGCTTTCAGCGTCTTGATATTCTCGATGGGCCAGGTTTCTCCCACTGGCACGTCATAGACAGCCGTGACGATGCCATGGATGCCGGGAATCTGGCGGATATAGGAGAGCCGAACCGGATCATGGTCACCATACCAGCGGAAAGACATTTTCATCTTGAGGCTCCTTGAGCTGGGCAATGCTGTTACCGGAACTGGGCCCGATTAAAAAGTCTAAAGAGAGGTCCGCGGCCGGGCATGTTAGGCTGCTTTCGATGGATCGGCGAAGTCAAGCATTGATCGGACGACTGTTCTTTCCACTTTTGGCGGGTGCGTCGATCCTGCTTTCGGGTTGCGGGTTCGAGGCGCCGGCGCCGGCGCGCAGCCCGGCGCCCGCGACCCCGCCGGTGCCGAATTCAACTCTTTCCGCGACTCTAACGGTTTCCTCGGCGCAGCTGACCCGCCTGTTGGGCAATATGACCGAATACCAGATCGCGGATCTGAAGAACCAGCCGTTCAAATGTGGTCCGTTGCAATGTCACCTCGACATGCGCGCAACCCGCACCGGCGCGCTCGCCGTCACGGTGGCCGATGACCTGCTGGGCATACGCATACCGTTTGCGGCAAAGGCCACACTTTCCACTTCCGGCTTTCTGTCTCTGCGCGGCCAGGCCGAAGGCCAGGGATTGGCCGACGCGCGAACCGGTATGACGGTGTCGCCCAACCTTCAACTTCATTCCAGTATCGATGGCGCAGTCAGGCTCGACAACGGGCACTTGCGTATCGGCCCGCTGGTGACGAACATTGCGCAGGTCTGGAACGACAATCGGGAAAGCCTGTCGCGGCCTTTGTGGCATTCGCTGGACAAGCAGATTGCGCGTTTGCCCTTGCGTCCGCGCATCGCCCAAGTCTGGGCCGAAGCATTCAATCCCATCAAGGTCGGCAAATCCCCTGTCTCGTGGCTGGTGCTGCGGCCCGAAGCGCTCGGCGTGTCGCAGCCTCGCCTGCGGGAAGGTAATATTACACTGTCGCTGGCGCTTTCTGCGCGGGCGCAGGTGGTGGTTCAAGATGCTGCGCCCGACAACATGCCAGCGCCGCTGCCAGCCGCCGAGATACTGACCGCGCCCACCGAAGGTTTCTCTTTCAATGTGCCGCTGCTATTGCCTTACAATCAGGCGTCGCAACTCGCGATGGTGTCGCTTGCCAAAAGACCGCCGAAGGCCGGCGGAATGACGATCAGCTTCAGCCGCCTCCAGATTCTGCCCTCGGGACAGGATGTGGTGGTGGCGACCCGTTTCTGCGCCGATCCTTCATGGGATCCATTCGACTGGTTTGCCTCCTGTGGCGATGTCTATCTGCGCGGCGTGCCGGTCTTCGATGCTGGAGCAAAGACGATCCGGGTCGACCATCTTCACTATGATGTCGCCAGTGCCAATCTGATGCTGAGTGCGGTCAAGGCGCTGACCGGCGATGAGCTCGCCAAATTGCTGCAATCCCATCTTGTGTTCCACGAAGCCAGCCAGATCGATCGCCTGGAAAGACAGATCACGCAAATTCTTTCCCGGCCGCAGGGCCGCGAGCTTTCGGTTTCGGCCAAGGTGGAATCCTTCGGTACACCGGCATTCACATGGACGGCGGACGGCTTCCTGGCCATCTTCTCTGCCAAAGGGCAGGTGAATGCGAGCCTCAACCTGTAGTTTACGGCCGCGGAGTTCAGACCGGTGTTACCCTCAGGAAAACGCCAGGCTCCGGACGAACCGTCATCATCATCACCGGCCGCGGACCGGGGGAGGCAGGCGTGAAGCGGAACCGCTGAATAAGTGTGGCCAGTATGATACGGGCCTGCATCATGGCGAAATCCGCGCCAACGCAGACGCGCGGGCCCGCACCGAATGGCAAATACTGATACTTGTTCAGCTTGCTGCGGTTTTCGGCAGCGAATCTGCCTGGATTGAATGCCTCAGGTCCTTCCCACCACATTTGATGCCGGTGAAGCGCCCAGATGGGTAGAAAAACAATGTCATTGGGCTGAACCGTTCGACCACACAATTCGTCCTTCGCCACTGCGGTGCGAGCCAGAAGCCCGACAGGAGGATAGAGCCGCATCGATTCTTCCAGAGCCTGCTCGACCAGCGGCATGGCCTCAAGATCCCCCGGTCCGGCAGCGCGGCCTCCAAGATGGCGACCGGCTTCTGCCCGAACGCGGTCCTGCCATTCCTGGCTGTGTGCAAGCAGGTAAAACGCCCAAGACAATGCAAGCGCGGTCGTTTCATGACCGGCTACGATGAAAAATTGCATATTGTGGACCAGCTCTTCCTTCGACATCCGCTGGCCCGTTTCCGGATCGCGCGCGCCGAGCATGTGGTTCAACAGGTCATCGGCGCCACCCGGCGCCTGACGGCGCCGGGCCTCGATGGCCGCGGCAACCATGTCGTGCATGGTATGGACGGACTTGGCGGCCAGGAGTTCGCCTGGCCTGGGAAACCATTCGGGAAAACCCAGAAAGTCCAGCAGGGAGGCGCGGCCGGCGGTTTCGAAATATCGGATGATGGCCCTACCGAAAGTCGCCCCATCGAAATGCTCGCGACCCGACAATGCAACATCGCAGATGACATCAAAGGTCGCCGTCAGCATTTCCGACACGAGTTCGGCGCGGTCCTGGGATTCGAGCCTGCGGCAGGCCCGCTCCGCCGTTGCGGTCATGGCGGGCGCCAGCGCCACGACATTGCGATGGGTGAAGACCGGAGTGACCGCCCGGCGTTGCCATTTCCATTCGGCGCCATCGGCGTTGAACAGGCTGTTGCCGATCGCCGGCCGCAGCATCCGGCGCATGATCTCCGATTTTGGGTAGTTTGCGAGATTGTCCAGCATCACCCGCTTCAGGCCGCCGGGGTCGGCCAGCATGTGCCAGCGCATGAGCATCTCGCCGGAGACGATCGGCTGGCGGTAGGCAAGGGCAGGGATGATCTCGAGCACATTCCGTCTTGCGACCAGCGCTGTCTCAAGCCGAGACAAGCGGCGCCGATGCACTGGCGCACCGATGGGCGTGAAATCCGCGCTCAAGACACCTTTCCCTATGCCCGCAATAACCGAAAAACGGGAAAATTGCAGCGTGGATTCGCGGATATGCCGGTTTTGGTGTGCCGATCTGGGGGAATATGCGCGGATTCCACTACTTCTACCAGAGGCAGCCCGCAGGTCCAATATTCGCTGCGCGATGACAGGTCGGAAATCGAGATGAACGACCCATCCTTTGGTGTTGTCGGCCTGATCTTTTGTGAAGAGCCCGGCTGGCCATAAATTCCGCGAGATCCGGCCAAAGAAAGATCATGGGCCGCCGAACACATCTAACGCTTGGTGAAGGGCGACCGCCGCTCTTCACCTGCCGCTTCCAGCCGCCTGTTGAGCCCCTTCGCGGGCACGCGAGACAATGTAAGCCTGGATGGCCAGCACCTGCTCGTGGTTGAGGATTTTTTTGAATGAGGGCATGCCCAGTGACGCGCGCTTGCCGCCAAGGACGATATCCTCGATTCCTTCCAACGTAGCCTTGCTGGCGTAGCGCAGGTCGGGCAGCGGCCCGGCGACCGCCTTTTCACCATGGCAGCCCGAGCAGTTGTCGGCGAAGAGCAATTGCCCCTGATGGATCACGTCGGGCGACGTGCTTGCTGTGACCTTAGGCATAGGTGGAGGGTTTTTATGGCCATAGGCAGGTGGGTCGAGTTTGGCATTGCCGCCGACCACAAAGGTCAGAATCCGTCCATAGCCCGGTTTCACATGCCCCCAACTGGCGTCGTTGCCCAGTCCATCTGGACCACCCCATCCGGCCAGCACGGACAAATATTGAACACCGTCGACCTGGTATGTCACAGGCGGCGCCATGATTCCGGTGCCGGCATCGAATGACCAGAGCTGCTTGCCGTCGGTCGCACGATAGGCGGCCAAAATGCCATCCGCGCGTCCCTGGAAAACCAGATTGCCGGCGGTGGCGAGAACGCCGCCACCGACTGCCGTCGGATAACCGGCGCGCCAGGCCGCGCTTTGCGTCACCGGATTCCAGGCGAGCAACTCTCCCTTGGGAGGAGGCATGGATTCCATCTTCGCCTTGAGCGGACCTTCATAAGAGCGCTCACCGCCCACATTGTTCTTGTCGGGATTATATTGCCAGTTGGCGTCCGGGATGTGCAGCGCTTGAGTCCCTTCTTTTGCCGGCAGGTAAACCAGGCCGGTGGCAGGGCTGAACGCCATGGGATTCCAATTGTGCGCGCCATCCGGAGCTGGCGACACGATCGCGGCCTTCCCGCTTGCGGCTGGTGACTCGATGGGGCGCCCGGTCTTGGGATCAAGGCCGGTGGCCCAGGTTATGCCGCCCACGAATGGCTTGCCGGAAATGAACTCGCCCGTGGCCCGGTCAAGAACGTAGAAGAATCCATTCTTGTTGGCCTGCATGATGACTTTGCGCACGCGGCCGCCGATGTTGAGATCGGCTTGTACCAGCGGTTGGGTGGAATCGAAATCCCAATTGTCCTGCGGCGTCGTCTGAAAATACCAGGCGAGTTGGCCGTTGTTGGCATGCACGGCGATGATCGCAGCCGTATAAAGGCTTTGGCCGCCGCCACGCAGCGCGCGGTACCAGGCAGTCGGATTGCCGGTTCCGAAGTAGAGCAGGTCGAGCGAGGGATCATAGACTATCCCTTCCCAGGCCGTGCCGCCGCCGCCCACCTTCCACCATTCGCCGCTCCAGGTCTTGGCGGCGGTTTCCATCGCCTTGGATTCGAAACCCTTCGACGGATCTCCGGGCACTGTATAGAAGCGCCAGGCCATCTTGCCGGTCTGGGCGTCATAGGCCGAGATGTATCCACGCACGCCATATTCGGACCCGGCATTGCCGATGATCACCTTGCCGCCGGCGATCCGCGGCGCGCCGGTGATCGCATAGGGCCTGGAACTGTCTATCGTGGATACTTCCCATGCCGGAGTGCCGGTGTGCTCGTCGATGGCGATCAGCCGGCCATCCAACGTGCCCACATAGAGCTTGCCCCGGTAGAGAGCGAGCCCGCGGTTCACCACATCGCAGCAGATGAAAAAGGCACGCGTCCGCTGCACCTTGGGATCGTAGGTCCAGCGGATGTTTCCGGTTTTTGCGTCTATAGCATACACGACACTCCAGTTGCCGGAGGTGTAGATGACGCCGTCATCCACCAGCGGCGTCGCTTCAAGCCCGCGCGTGCTGCCGAATTCATGGCTCCATACCAGTCCCAGTTTGCCGATGGATTGTTCGTTGATTTGCTTGAGTGGACTGAACCGGTGATCGTCATAGGTCCGCCCATACATGAGCCAGTTGCTTGCGTCTTTGTCACTGGCCTTGAGTTCGGCATCGCCGACAGGCGCCGAACGTCCGCTCGAACCGAGGAGAAGAAGGAAGGCTGCGCAGACGATCAGTCCATTCTTCAGCATGGGCAATGGCTCCGATGTGGATGGTTGAAGCGAAACGAAACACAGCGACAATTGGCGCGGCTTGCGCCGTGAGGGCATGACATCATGGGAGGAAGTCGAATTTTCCGGCCGATTGCCCCCCAATCCCTTGTGTCGGTTATTTAGGCACAGGCCCACGGTTGGGGGCAATGAGATTCTCGACTAAGCTGGGAAACGGCGAAGGTGAAGCAGGTATCGGGCCATGGAAATTCGCGTATGCGAAAGTGGCGTTAGCGGTCGCGGAATTGAAATTGTGCCTACAGAGGGCGGGTTGGGCGCCGAGGTCCGCGGTGTCGACTTGCGCCAAATCGGCGAGCCGGAATTCGACAAAATCCACCGCGCACTGCTGGATCATCTCGTGCTGCAATTCCGCGGCCAGACGTTGAATGACGCGAATCTTGTCGCCTTCAGCCGGCGCTTCGGCGATCTCGATTTCGCGCCGATTCAGGAAACCGGCCGGCGCTTCGTGGAAGGAATACCGGAGATCTACATCGTATCGAACGTGATGAAGGACGGCGAGCCCATCGGCAGCCTGGGCGCCGGCGAGGCAAGCTGGCATACGGATATGTCCTATCTTGAGGACCCTCCGATGGCGAGCCTGCTCTACGCCCTCGAAGTGCCGCCGGCCGGCGGAAACACGCAGTTCATAAACATGTATTCGGTGTACGAGGCGTTGCCGGCTGGCCTCAAGCACCGGATTGCAGGGCTCCGGCTGAAGCATGACGGGACCTATAACAGCGGCGGTTACGTTCGCCAGGGGGTCATCCCCGTCGAAGATTTGCGCAAGACACCGGGTACCTATCACCCGCTCGTTTGCACCCATCCCGAAACCGGGCGGCGCATGCTTTACCTTGGCCGCCGCAGGAACGCCTATATCGAAAATTTCGACGTGGCAGCTTCGGAAGCTTTGCTGGACGAGCTCTGGTCCTACACCGAGCGTGCGGAAATTACTTGGGAAAATGCTTGGCGCGTGGGTGACCTTGTCCTGTGGGACAACCGTTGCACAATGCACCGGCGCGACGCTTTTGATCCCGCGATGAGACGCATCATGCACCGGACCCAAATCAAAGGGCAGACGCGGCCATCAGCGTGAACAGGAACTCCATTCAGGCATCGGCCCGCGCATTTTCTCCACGAGCCCCATTCGCCAATCGGATATTGGCCGTGCTTTGCATCATGTATCTCATGCTCTATGTGGACCGGGTCAATATCGCCACGGTCGCCCCCCAGATAACATCCGATCTGAAGCTCACGCATGCCGAGTTTGGTTTGGCGGTTTCCGCATTTGCCTACCCATATGCATTTTTCCAGCTCGTTGGCGGCTGGGTCGGCGACCGCCTGGGACCGCGCATGACGCTGATGCTGTGCGGAAATGTCGTGTGCGTGGCCACAATCCTGACAGGCCTGACGGGAGGTTTTGCTTCGCTTGTTGCCGTCAGGCTCGCATTGGGCTTCGGAGAAGGCGCGGCCTTTCCGACCGCGACCCGCGCAATGGCGCTCTGGATACCGGCCGAGCGCTGGGGATTTGCGCAAGGCATCACGCATGCCGCCGCCAGACTGGGCAATGCGCTCACGCCGCTTCTTGTTGCCGGATTGTTGGCATATGTCTCCTGGCGCGCCTCGTTCATCGTGGTAGGTGCTGCCAGCGTAATGTGGATCATCCTGTGGCATTGGGTTTCGCGCGACGGTCCACGCCAGCCCGCCGATACCCGGGAAAAGCCTCAGCCTTCCATTCCTTGGATAAGGCTTGCGGGGCGCATCCTTCCAGTGACGGCGGTCGATTTCTGTTACGGCTGGACGCTTTGGGTTTCGCTGACCTGGCTCCCCTCATTCTTTCTGCAGAACTTTCACCTCGATCTCCAACACTCCGCTTTATTCTCTTCCGGCGTCCTGTTGAGCGGCGTCGTCGGGAACGCCTTGGGCGGCACCATCAGCGACCGGCTTTACCGGCGTACCGGCGACTTGCGGGTGGCGCGACGCAACTTGATCATTTTCGGCATGTTGGGTGCGCTTGTCTCCCTGCTGCCGGTTGTCGTCAGCCGTGACTTGACGACGGTGACGCTGGCCCTGGCCTCCACCTGCTTTTTTTCGGAATTGATCGTGGGACCCATTTGGGCTGTTCCGATGGATATCGCGCCCGATTATGCGGGTTCGGCCAGCGGCATCATGAATTTCGGCTTCGGTCTGGCCGGCATCGTATCGCCGGTTGTCTTTGGCGCGTTGCTTGACCTGACGGGCAGTTGGACGGCCCCATTCTATTGCTCGATCTTCTTGCTCCTGCTGGGCGCGGCGACCTCATTTCTGATGCGGCCGGAGAAGCCGTTTGCCGTTTCGACTTAAGCCGGGCGTTGAACGAAGCTAGCCCGCCCGGTTCTTGCGGCGGCGCATTGTAAACACGCCAGCGATACCGAAACCGAACATGGAAAGGGTCATGGGCTCGGGAATTGCGATCACGCCGAAAAGCCCATCGCCTTCGTTATTGGGGCCGGCTGTAAAGTACACGTCCTGCGTACTGCCGCCGTTTCCGCCATTTCCGACACTGAGCGACCACAAGCCATCGATGGACAAGGGATTACCGCTTGCATCCAAAAGCGCACCAACGAAGGCGTCGGTCGAGAGGTTGAATGCGTCTATTGTGCCATCGCCGAAGTTCCCCACCAGCAGGTCGCCGGCAAAATTGCCGAAGGAAGCGGGAGCCAGCGCGAGTCCCCAAGGCGAATCCAGGGTTCCCCGTGATGCAATGCGGCCGAGAAAGTTGCCTTGCAGATCAAATTCGTCCACGTATCCGTTGCCAGGCCCGGCGACATCGTCGTGCTTGGCCCCATCCTGAAGGGCATAGGTCACGAACAAATCGCTGCCAATAAGCTTGATGTCAAAAGGCGCATAGCCGGCCGGGAGGGGGGTCGCGTTCTTATCGACGAAGCTGCCCGTCAGGTTGGGAGCACCGGCGTTGCCTTTGATGACGTCGATACTCCCAGCACGGAAATTTGCGGCGTAGAGGTAGGCATTGCCGCCGATGGTTGTGAGCGCGCCTCCCTTGTAGACATTCGAGGCGGAGCCGATTTGAAGAGTTTCTGCTGTGGTGCCTAGTGCACCTCGCCAGCCCGATATGGTCCCGTCCTCGCTCACAAACAGGAAGTTGTCTCCGTTGAACGAGCCGGCCACGCCGCTGAATACGACGCCCGTAACGGTTCCATCGCCCGGAATTGTCACCGTAAGCCCTTGCTTCGTGACTGTGTTCGTCGTCGGACTGACTGCGTAGAGCGTGGATACTCCAGTTGCGTTATCACCAACCCAGAACGGCGATCCTGTGGATTCGGCAAGTCCCCAGGGGTTTTTCAGGTTGGGATCGGTTATGGATGCGGTGTTGACGCTCTGATCGTTGGTGACCAGGTTCGACACGCCAAATGAAGCAGCCGAGGCTGTGCTTCCGCACGCAAGCAGCAAGCATGTTCCCAATGCTCCGCAGATTGCCGAGTGCCTGAGCATGTTATTGCGATGCCACATGGTCGAGCTCCATTTCTTTCGCCCCGCGCGCGACGCAATCGGATGCATTTACCGTGCCATTTCGAATCGCTTGCCGTTTCAAGCAATCTCGGAACCACAGTCCGATTATGGTAAACAGGCTTTACAATAATCGTCACGGAACTTGGTATTGCGGTGCGATAGAAATCAAAAATTCTGCATCAGTTCCAGTGATTTATTTACACCGTACACAGATTGGATGCGGTTCTGATCGCCGGCATCTTCCGCGTCGGTTGGGTCAGCCGATTGCGCCGACCACCCTGTCAGATGGCAACACATCGTCTGGCCCAATATCCGCCAGGGCCTCCAACCGACGATAGAGTGGAGCAAAGTCGGGATCAGCAGTCTGGCGTCGCAAATCCTCGAAACTGTCGATGACAAAATACGTCTGCTGATAAGTGTCGATCCGGTAGTTGGTTCGCATCACCCGCTCCAGATCAAACAGGATACGATTGGGTGTGGGATCATCCAGGGCATAGATGGACTCGCCGAAGCTGGACGCGATACCGGCACCATAGAGTTTGAGCACATCACCTTCACGGATCAATCCGAACTCGACAGTATACCAATAAAGCCGGGCCAACTTGTGAAGCGCCCTGAATCGCATGGCCTTGAGGCCGCCTTCGCCATAGGCCTGCATGTAATCGGCAAATGCAGGATCAGTGAGGAGCGGGACATGACCGAAGACGTCATGAAACACGTCCGGTTCCTGGAGATAATTAAGCTGGTCCGGCCGGCGAATGAAGCGACCGGCCACAAAGCGCCGATTGGCCAGGTGTTCGAAGAACACTTCGTCAGGCACCAGGCTGGGCACGGCTACCACGGTCCAGCCGGTGAGCGCACGCAGCCTTTGGGACAATTCCTCGAAATCGGGAATCCCCGGTTTGGAAAGGCGCAACACGTCCAGGCCCTTCAAAAAGGCATCGGTGACGCGACCCTGCAGCATCTTGCTTTGACGGGCGAAAAGCAGGTCCCAGACCGAATGCTCCGTCGCAGTGTAGTTGCGCCAATCCTGCGGGATCGTCCAGTCGGTATCAGCTCCAGCCGGTGGTGTGCTTGACGCTTTCATCTTGACTCGAAATAGTTGCATATGAAACCATCTCGGGCAACAGGGAGTTTGGCCATGGAACTATGGGACAACCCGATTGGCACGGATGGTTTTGAATTTGTCGAGTATACCGCGCCTCAAATCTCCCAATTGCATAAGCTCTTCGAGCAGATGGGTTTTCGAGCCGTCGGCCGCCACAGATCCAAGCAGGTGACTCTCTATCGCCAAGGCGATGCCAATTTCATCGTGAACGCTGAGCCCGACAGCCATGGGGCACGCTTCGCCCAAGCCCACGGTCCCAGTGCCTGCGCCATGGCCTTCCGCGTAAAAGATGCGGGCAAGGCCTATCGCCTGTTGCTGGATCGCGGGGCAAAGCCGTTCGCCAATGCCGTCGGTCCGATGGAGCTGAATATCCCAGCCGTCGAAGGTATTGGCGGCAGCGTTATCTATCTGGTGGACCGTTATGGTCCCCACTCCATTTATGACGTCGACTTCGTGCCGACAGATTCCAGCGCGGGGTTTGCGCATGAGGGCGCTGGACTGAGCCTGGTGGACCATGTCACCCATAACGTGTTTCGCGGCCGCATGGATCACTGGGCGGGCTTTTACGAAAGATTGTTCAATTTTCGGGAAGTCCGTTACTTCGACATCGAGGGCAAGCTGACCGGATTGAAATCCCGGGCAATGACCAGTCCGGATGGCAAGATCCGAATTCCGATCAATGAGTCTTCCGATGACAGATCGCAGATCGAGGAATATCTGCATGCTTATCAAGGAGAGGGCATCCAGCACATCGCCTTGGCCACCGGCGATATCTACATCACGGTTGAAATGCTTCGGCGCCAGGGAGTGAACTTCCAGGAGACGCCCGACACCTACTATGAGCAACTGGAGAGCCGCATTCGGGGTCATGGCGAAGACATCATCCGGCTAAGGAAGAACCACATTCTTCTGGATGGCGCTGCTGATGCGAAGACCGGCCTATTGCTGCAAATCTTCACCATCAACGCTATCGGCCCGATCTTCTTCGAGATCATTCAGCGAAAAGGCAATCAGGGATTCGGGGAGGGCAATTTCCAGGCCCTGTTCGAGTCGATCGAAGCCGACCAGATTCGTCGCGGCGTGTTGCAGAAGGCTTGAACCATGCGCAACTGGATCGAATTTCCGCATGTCGAAGGCGAGGTGTCCCGCCAGGCGCATACCGATTTGCCTGCCGGCACCTTTGAGCGCGAAATCGGCCGCGACGGCTTTTTCGGACCTGCAACCCATGTCTATCACCGGCATCCGCCTACCGGCTGGACCAGGTTTGAAGGTCCGCTCAAGCCGCGCGCCTTTGATGCGGTGGCCGCCGCGGGACCGGTGGCTGAACCATTCCGGGGCGCTCTCCTGCTCTCCAACAGTTACTGCCGGATCGTGCTGTGGCGCGTCGCCGAAGCGATGCCCCGGCTGCAGCGCAACGCGGATGGAGACGTGCTCTTATTCGTCCATGCCGGTAGCGGCGAGCTCTTTTGCGACTTTGGGCATCTCACTTATGGCGAAGGCGACTATCTGCTTCTGCCGCGCGGGACGATGTGGCGGCTTGAGCCTGGCTCCAGCACCGTTGTCTTGCTGATTGAAGCGGCCAATGGAAGCTATCGGCTTCCCGATCGCGGTATCCTCGGTGCCCATGCCATTTTCGATCCGGCCGTGCTTCAAATCCCCAAGCTGGACACGCTTTTCAAGGCCCAACGCCAGGGGGAATGGCAGGTGCAGGTCAAACGGCGGGGACAAATCACGACCATTACCTACCCTTTCAATCCGCTCGACGCGGTGGGCTGGAAAGGCAATTTGGCCCCCGTCAAGCTCAACTGGCGCGACATCCGCCCTGTGACGAGCCATCGCTACCATATTCCGCCCAGCGTGCATGCAACTTTCGTGGCGGATCGCTTCGTGGTCTGCACCTTTGTGCCGCGCCCGCTGGAAAGCGATGCCGGGGCGTTGAAAGTGCCGTTTTTCCATTCCAATGACGATTTCGACGAGGTGATCTTCTACCACGCCGGCAATTTCTTCAGCCGCGACAATATTCGCCCCGGCATGATGACCTTCCATCCTTGCGGCTTTACCCATGGGCCCCATCCCAAGGCCTTTGCCGCCGGCGCCAAGAGCGAAAAAGGCATGACGGACGAGGTGGCGGTGATGATTGATGCCCGGGATGCCTTGGACATCGGCGATGCCGCGCTTGCGCATGAGGACCCTGCCTACGCCGACAGCTGGAAAACCAAATGAAACTTGCCTCGCTCAAGGGCGGGCGGGATGGCCGGCTGGTAGTCGTGTCGCGCGATCTGGCATTGGCGATGGATGTGCCCCGCATAGCCTCGACCTTGCAGGCAGCACTGGATGATTGGGATCGAGTCGCGCCGCGACTGCGGGAGGTCTCGGACCGGCTGAACCGGGGTGTTGACGGGTTCGCCTTCCCTCCCGAACTCTGTGCCAGTCCTTTGCCGCGCGCCTATCAATGGGCCGATGGCTCGGCCTATGTCACCCATGTCGAATTGGTGCGCAAGGCGCGTGGCGCGGACATGCCGGAAAGCTTTTGGACCGATCCGTTGATGTACCAGGGCGGTTCGGACGGCTTTCTCGGACCTACGGATCCCATCATGGCAGCCGACGAGGCTTGGGGCATCGATCTTGAGGGCGAAGTGGCGGTGATCACTGGCGACGTGCCCTATGGGTGCAGCGCCGAGGAGGCGGACCAGCATATCCGGCTGGTGATGCTGTGCAATGACGTATCCTTGCGCAACCTGATCCCGGGTGAACTGGCAAAAGGTTTCGGTTTCTTTCAATCCAAGCCGGCGTCGGCCTTCTCGCCTGTAGCCGTCACCCCCGATGAGTTGGGAACGGCCTGGCAGGATGGCAAACTCCATCGTCCATTGCTGGTCGAGGTGAATGGCAGCCCGTTCGGCGCGCCCGATGCCGGGTGCGACATGGTGTTTTCCTTTCCCCAGTTGATCGCACATGCCGCCAGGACCCGGTCTTTGGTTGCCGGAACCATTATCGGGTCGGGGACCGTGTCCAATCAGAACCGCTCCCGGGGCTCAGCCTGTATCGCGGAGAGGCGGATGGTGGAGCAGATTGCAGACGGCGCGCCCAAGACACCATTTCTGAAATTCGGCGACCATGTGCGCATCGAGATGAGGGACATGAATGGCCAAACCATCTTTGGAGCCATCGACCAATATGTGCGCGAAGCGCCTGAATTTGCCCCTTACGGTCAGTCCGATGCCGAATAGACCCCATCTCGATCTCGACCGATTCATGCCCTATCGCTTTTCGATCGTGACCAACCGGGTCTCATCCGCCATCGCGCGGCATTATTCCGCGCGTTTCAACCTCACGATTCCCGAATGGCGGGTGATCGCGGTCTTGGGCCAGACGCCGGGACTGTCCGCGAGGCAAGTCGCAGCGCGCACCGCGATGGACAAGGTGCAGGTCAGCCGCGCCGTCGCCTCACTCTTGGTGGCGCGCCGTTTGACCAAGCAAGCGCACGCTTCCGACGGTCGCAGCACGCATTTGTCTCTCTCCGCCAAAGGCCAGGCCATTTATGACGAAGTCGTGCCTTTGGCATTGAATCTGGAAACGCAGTTTCTCTCGGTGTTGACGCCCAAGGAGCGCAAGACCCTGGATCAGCTCCTGTCCAAGCTGGCGGCCAGCGCCGCCAGCATGGCGTCACGCTAGACAAGCTCGATTGCCAGCGCCGTTGCTTCGCCGCCCCCAATGCACAGGCAGGCGACACCGCGCGCGAGCTTGTGGCGCATCAGGGCATGAACGAGTGTAACGACAAGGCGTGCACCAGTTGCCCCAATGGGATGGCCCAATGCGCAAGCGCCGCCGGCAATGTTCAGCCGTTCCCTGGGGATGCCAAGCTCCTTTGCCGCCGCCATTGCGACGACGGCGAATGCCTCGTTGATCTCGAACAGATCGACATCGTTTACCGTCCATCCCGTCTTGGCCAAGACTTTGCGGATCGCGGGAATCGGTGCGGTGGTATAGAGATGAGGCTCTTGCGCATGGGTCGCGTGTGCCTTGATTTCTGCAAGGATGGGCAGTCCCAGTGCATCGGCGGTGGAACGGCGGGCCAACACCACGGCTGCTGCGCCATCGGCATTGACCGAGGCGCTGGCCGCCGTGATGGTTCCGTCGGCGCGGAACGCCGGCTTGAGACTGGAAATCCTTTCCGGCGAGACCCTGAACGGATGCTCGTCCTGCGCCACCAGTTTTTCCTCCCGCCTGACTGGTACGGCGACAGGTTCGATCTCCGCCTTGAAGTCGCCATTGGTGATGGCTTGCCGGGCGCGCAGCAAAGTCTCGGTGGCGTATGCGTCCTGATCGGCACGCGTGAATTGATAGGCTTGCGCGGCGAGTTCGCCAAAATCGCCCATCGGCCGTCCCGGCTCATACGCGTCTTCCAGGCCGTCCAGCATCATATGATCGGACAATGATACATCGCCCATCCGCAAGCCGAACCGAGTCTTCTTCACCAGGTGCGGGGCATTGGACATGGACTCCTGGCCGCCGGCTGCCACAAGCTGGACCGATCCTGCCAGCAAGAGATCGTGCCCCAACATGATGGTTTTCATGCCTGAGCCACAGACTTTGTTGATGGTGGTGGCCCCGACGCTGTCCGGAAAGCCCGCGCCACGAGCCGCCTGTCGCGCCGGCGCCTGACCTTGGCCGGCCGGCAACACGCAGCCCATCAGGACTTCGTCGATCTGTTCCGGCTTTGCGTGGGCGCGTGCCAGTGCAGCGCGCAGAACATGGGCACCAAGCTGCGGCGCGGTGAGGGCGGAAAGGCTTCCCATCAGGCTGCCCAAAGGGCTTCGAACGGCCGACGCAATGATGACGGGATCGCTCATAGCGGAAGGCGCGTGGTGTTCTTCACGCATTTGAGCGCAAAATGGGAATTCACCGATGCCACCCCGGGAAAATGCAGCAAGACCTTTTTCAGGAGGTGCTCATATTCCTCGATGCTGCCCACAACGATGCGCACGGCGTAGTCGCTTTCCCCGCCCATGATGAAACACTCCACGATCTCGGGACGCTCGCGCGCCGCTGTCTCGAAGGCGTTGAGGGTTTCCTCATCATGCGCCTTGAGGCGGATATTGGCGAGGACATGGACATTCATCCCCATGATGACCGGGTCCAAAATCACCACCCGCTCCCGGATGGCGCCGCATTCTTCCAATTGCTTGACCCGTCGCCAGCATGGCGTGTGCGATAGGCCCACGCGCCGGGCCAGCTCCGCCATGGCGACGGTCGAGTCTTCTTGGAGGATTCGCAAGATATTACGATCTATCCCATCCATAGCAGTTCATCCTATAAATATGGTATATGAAGAAATGTCATCCTACCATTGCCCTCTCAGGCGCGAAAGATAGCATTTTCGTCCCAAGCCGTTTGTGCCATGCTCTTTCGGTCGGGCGTTCGCCAAGAAACGCCGGTCAGGTGAGAGACACATGGCGCAGGATCTCCGGCTGAGCCTTCACATTCCCGTTCCTCCAGCTCGTCCGGGCGATCAACCGGATTTCAGCCATCTGACCATCCTGCCGGCCGGCAAGACTCCACGTCCTCCATCCAATGCATCGGCCTCGACACTGCACGAATTGCCTTACGGACTTGTGCGGGTGCTGAATGAGGCAGGCGACGCAGTCGGTCCTTGGAAACCGGCAATCGCGCCCGACCTCTTGCGCAAGGGCTTGCGCGCCATGCTGCTGACGCGGCTGTTCGAAGAGCGCATGTTTCGCGCTCATAGGCAGGGCAAGACCAGCTTCTTTATGAAATCTACCGGGGAGGAAGCGATTGCTGCCGCCCAGTCGCTGGTGTTGGGCGCGCGGGATATGTGCTTTCCCACCTATCGTGTCCTGAGCTGGTTGATGGCGCGCGACTATCCCCTGATCGATCTGGTCAACCAGATTTTCTCCAATGAACGGGACCCTCTCAGGGGCCGGCAGCTTCCCATTCTTTATTCGGCGCGCGACTACGGTTTTTATTCGCTCTCCGGCAACCTCGGCAGCCGCTTCGGCCATGCCGTGGGCTGGGCCATGGCAAGCGCCTACAAGGGCGATGACAGCCTCGCATTGGCCTATATCGGTGAAGGTTCCACCGCCGAGGGCGATTTCCACGAAGCTTTGACTTTCGCGTCGGTCTATCACGCCCCCGTCATTCTCGCGATCACCAACAATCAATGGGCGATCTCAAGTCATGCCGGCATCGCCGGTGCGGAAGAAACCACCTTCGCTGCGAAAGCCATCGGATACGGCCTGCCGGGTTTGCGAGTCGATGGCAATGACTTTCTGGCGGTGTGGGCTGCAACCGAATGGGCGACCGGGCGGGCTCGTGCCAATCTGGGCGCCACCCTGATTGAATTTGTCACCTACCGTGTGGCGCCCCATTCCACCAGCGATGATCCAACGCGCTACCGGCCGAGTGACGAGGCCAAGGCCTGGCCCTTGGGCGATCCCATTGACCGGTTGAAGACGCACCTGATCCGTGCGGGGGAATGGGACGAGGATCGCCATGTCCAGTTCGAGGCGGAACTGGAGGAAAGCGTCAGGCTTGCCATCAAGGAAGGCGAGGCTGTCGGGACCTTGGGAAAATCCAAGCCGCCGGTGGCCGAGATGTTCGAAGGCGTGTTCGAGACGCCTGACTGGCGGGTCCGTGAACAACGGGCGGAGCTGGGGGTGTGACATGGCCAGCTTGTCGATGATTCAGGCCCTCAATTCCGCCTTGGACGTGATGATGAGGCGCGATCCCGACGTGCTCAGTTTTGGCGAGGATGTCGGTTATTTTGGCGGTGTCTTCCGGGTCACGGAAGGACTTCAGAAAAAGCACGGTCTAAAGCGCTGTTTTGATACGCCGATCTCCGAGGGCGGCATCATCGCCACCGCCATCGGTATGGGGGCCTATGGTTTGAGACCGGTGGTGGAAATCCAATTCGCTGACTACATCCTGCCAGCCTTCGATCAACTGGTGTCGGAAGCCGCCCGCCTGCGTTATCGCTCGCATGGCGAGTTCTTTGCGCCCATCACTGTTCGCGCGCCCTATGGCGGCGGCATTTACGGCGGGCAGACCCACAGCCAGAGCCCGGAGGCCTTATTCGCTCATGTGACCGGACTATGCACCGTCATTCCTTCCAGTCCCTATGATGCGAAGGGCCTTCTGATCGCCAGCATCGAGAGTAACGATCCGGTGATCTTTTTGGAGCCCAAACGCATCTATAACGGCCCCTTTGACGGCCATCACGAGCGCCAGGCCAAAAGTTGGGCCGGCCATCCCTT
>DATKEP010000153.1:0-5002 GCA_035512055.1 Rhizomicrobium sp. | reverse complement strand
GTTCGGGGAGTCGCCCTTTGGCTTGGGCAAGGATGACCGTCCATCCCGGGTTGTGACGCCCGCAGTGGGAAAACTTGTATTGTTTCCATCCTATTTCTGGCACGGCACCGCGCGATTCATGGCGAACCATCCACGCCTGACCGTCGCGTTCGACGTCGTTCCGCGCTCCTCAAGCCTTAGCGCTCCCGCAGCCCTCCGGCGCGGCAGCGGTACAATGCCGCCATCGTGAGCCAATATCCGGTAGACGCCGCTCTTGTTCCGCCTCCCAAGCGCACGGGCGATGTCCGCCACGCATTGACCGTTCTTCCAGCGCTCCCACAACTCGGCCTTCTGACACGCCGTAAACCTAACCCGGGCTGTCCATTCCATGCGCTTACCTCCTGATCTAGAAAGACTAGAAGGTGTTGCGCCGACCTGTTGAACCCGCCGCCAAAAGCAGGTCAATTGTGATCGACTTTTGAGGGGAGGTCCCATGTTTCGATCACTAGCCGGCCTCATATTCCTTGCTGCCTCGTCCGGGCTCGTCGGTACCGCGGATGCCGCCGATCCACCGTCGCAGGAAGGTGATTTCACCGTCCGAAATTTCACATTCCAATCGGGCGACACGCTGTCCACGCTGCGCCTGCATTACACGACCCTGGGCAAGCCCTCGCGGGACGGCACAGGCCGCATCACCAACGCGGTGCTGATACTGCACGGAACGAGTTACGATGGGCACCAGTTCTTCCAGCCTCAATTTTCCGGTGTGCTGTTTGCGCGCGGTGGTTTGTTGGACCCGGAGAAATACTTCATCGTACTGCCCGACAGCATTGGCCATGGAAAGTCTTCCAAGCCGAGCGACGGAATGCATGCCCATTTCCCGAAATATGGGTATGACGACATGGTGGCGGCGCAGTATTTATTGCTGACCCAAGGTTTACATATTGATCACCTCCGGCTGACCATGGGCACGTCCATGGGGTGCATGCATGTCTTTGTCTGGGGCGAAACCTATCCCGATTTTTCGGACGCGCTGATGCCGTTGGCTTGCCTGCCGGTGCAGGTGTCGGGCCGCAACCGTCTATGGCGAAAGCTGGCGATTGACGCGATCGTTTCAGATACGGCCTGGAAGGGTGGTGATTACAAGGCTGAGCCTCGTGAGGGTTTGCGTACAGCAGCCATCCTTAAGCTACTGTCTGGCAGCTCAGCCTTGCAGATGCAGAAACAATATCCCAGCCGCGATGCGGCAGACGCATTTGCGAAGAGCAGAATGGATGACGACCTGGCCACGCTCGACGCCAATGACATGCTGTACCAGTTTGATGCCTCGCGCGGCTATGACCCTTCGCCCGCGCTGGAGCGGATCACGGCGCCAGTGATGTGGGTGAATTCCGCCGACGATTTCAGTGATCCGCCAGAGCTGGGGATCGCCGAGCGGGAAGTGAAGCGCTTGAAACGGGGCCGCTTTGTCCTAATCCCGATCAGCGACCAGACCCATGGCCACCAGACCCATACCTGGGCGGCGGCGTGGAAGGAGTATCTGGCAGAGTTGCTGAAAATCTCGTCGCACTAGGAGCGGGACTGCCGCGCTGACGAGCACCCACAAGCCGAGGCCTGGATAGTGACGAATGTTCGCCCATGGCGCAAAGCGCGGACATTTACCCCGGCACTGTGAAAAGGGCGACGCCTTCATAAACGCATGGGCTGCAAATAATAAGGTGATCGGGTTGCCATGAACCATCGACGGTGGTGGGATTTTAGTCAAAAGTCTCTATTTGCTTCAAATGGATTTAAGGTCATTTCCAATATTCTCAGCGAAATGATTTTTCTCGAACGATTCTCACGATCCGGCAAAGCCGTGGTTTGGGTACTTCTGCCGTTCAGGGGCAGTCGGTGACGCTGTCTTCCGGGCAGCAGAGATTTTGAGGGAGTATTAGGGATGAAATCATTGACGAAAATGACTTTCGCTGCTGCCGCAGTGGCGGGCGGAATCCTGGCGAATGTGGTGCCCGCGAACGCACAGGTGGATATTGGCATTCATGTACCCGGCGTGCATGTCGGCGTGGGCGTGGGCGGTCCGGGCTATTTCTATGGTCCTGGATTTTATCCGCCCGGCCCATGCGATTCCTACAATTACTATTATGAGGGCGACTGTGGTTATTCGGTTTACAGCGGCCCGGTCGTATTGGAAGGCGTCGCGGTTGGCGGACCTCATTACTATCGTTGGTATGATGGCCAACCCGTGTTCTGGTATCGCGGCAGCTGGCATAATTGGAATGGCTGGACCAGGGTCAATTTCGGCTGGAACCATGGCGAAGGTTGGGGTTGGCACGGCGGTCACTGGGATCGCGGATGGGGCAGCAGCCATTGGCGTGATGGCGACCGTGATCATGACGCTCGCGACTACAATGACGATCACGGCCACCGCGGTCACCATGATCGTGGCGAGGATCATCGCGGGCGCTGAAATAGCGGTTCCCGTTCTCAGGCTGGCGTCCCGGCGATTGCGATGACGGCGGGAATAGCCTTCCATCGCACGGGTGCGCTTTCCGGCATGAGCATGAGGGCGATCTGCCCAATTGCGGCCGCGCCGATGGCATACCAGGCCGGCGCCATTGCACTGCCGGTCACGTGAATGAGCCAAGTCACAACCAGCTGGGTAGTGCCTCCGAATGCGGCTATGGAAACCGAATAGACGGTGCCGAAACCGCTTCCGCGGATCGTTTTTGGCAGGCATTCGGTCAATCCGGCAGTGAAGGAGCCCAGAATGAAGTTCGAGGCCATGCCGAGAATGGTCATGCTCAAGATCAGCGCCAGCGGCTCCCGGCTCGCCACGACCCAGTAGAACATCGGGTATATCAGCAGAAGATAAGCCAGGTTGCCCCATGTATTGATGAACCGGCGGCCATGGCGGTCCGACAGCCACCCGCCCAGCAGGACCGCGGGAGTCGCCAGGATGAAGCCGCTTGTTTCGGCAATGAAGCCAACCCGCGCGGACATGTGCAGCGTGTCTTGCGTGTAGGTCCCAATATAAACCGACATGTAATTGGCGATTGTGGTGGAGCCGATAATGATCAGGCCCAATGTCATGACGCGCCAATGCGAGCGAGCCTGACTGAGCCGGGTTTGGGGCGTAGGAGTCGCCGCGGCAACCGGTTCGGGGACGTGCAGGGTTTCAGGCAGGTTCGTGCGGAGCCAAAGGCCAAACGGCACCGCTATGGAACCGAACAAAAATGCAATTCTCCATCCATAAGCATCGAGCATATCGGGCGGAAGAATGAGCGTGAGCAAAGTGCCCACGGTTCCTCCAGCCACCAGCGCGATCAATTGGCTGGCGGCCTGCCAGGAAACGATCAAACCACGCTTGTTCAATGGCGAAGCTTCGAGCAGAAAGGCGGTGTTGGAGCCGACTTCCCCGCCAAGCGAGAAGCCTTGCAGCATTCGGGCCAGCACAGCCAAAATCGGGGCGACGATGCCGATGGTCGCGTAGGTCGGGATAAGTGCCATGCCGAAGATCGAGCAGCCGATCAAAATGAAGCACAGCATCATCGCCGGTTTGCGTCCCGCCCGATCCGAATACGCCCCGATGACAAGGGCGCCGATGGGCCGCGTTATGAAGCCTGCGCCAAACGTCGCCAGTGACAGCATCAGGCTGCCATAGGCGCTTTGGGCAGGAAACAATGCATGACCGATCTGCACCGAAAAAAGGGCGTAGGTGAGAAAGTCGTAGAATTCCAGGGCATTGCCTATGGTGGCCGCCGCAATGTGCCGGCTCTTTAGTGCCGGTCGACCGGCGCCACCTTCGCATTCCGCCATGACAGCCCGTGCGCGCATCGATATTCATCGCACAATAATGTATCGAGTGACAGGGCCGCTCCTGGCGCAAGCGTGCATCAATCGGCCCAATGATCGTTGAGCGAGCGGATGGTCCAGAATTGGCCGTCGAAGCGCATATCCATGGCGGACAAGGGCTGAATGTCGAGACGCCAGAAGGCCGCGAAGGGCGCCCCAAGCACATGCAATGCGGCGGCGCGCATGACGCTTGCGTGAGTCACTGCAAACGTGTGACCGTTTTCTCGAATGCCGTCCAGCCATCGGCCTACACGCTCGCATAGTTCGGCCAGGCTTTCCCCACCGTGTGGCCGTGACCCGGGATCGCAAAGCCATGCCGCTGTGCCGGCGGGGTCGTCGAGCTGAATTTCCTGCACGCTCTTTCCCATCCAGGCGCCAAAATCGCAGTCTCGCAGCGCCTGCATCGTGGACGCGTGGGGTGCAAGCAGCAGGGCGGTTTCCAGGGCCCGTTTTTCCGGCGCGCAGGCGAGCGGACCGGGCACCTTGTTGCAGGGGCCATGCAGCGTTGTGCCCGTCATGATGGACTCGTCGGGGAGAGGAAACCGGCCCTCCCGCTGCGACGCGGTGGCGGCGTGACAGATAAGGGTCAGGCGGCGCAAACCCATTGCTCCGGAATGGCAGTGTGCCGTCGTTGACATCGACACGGCTGGGTTTCAGACTAGATGATCCTTCCTCGGACTGTAAGCTGTACTGGAGGTGATATGGCACAACCTGGATCGCTGCCAGCCGTGGCGCCCGTTGCCATTCCAGCCATTCCGCTCAACGACCTGTTGCCCTGGACCATATTCGCGGGGCTGCTGCTGCTGCTTGCAATCTACTTCGTCGGCGCGGAACAGGGAGCGACATCGCTGATTTCGGGAATGTACGTGCATGAATTTGTGCACGACTCGCGGCACCTCCTCGGTTTTCCCTGCCACTAACCCATGATCGGGGCACTTCTTCTTCGGGGGCTGATGGCGGGTTTGATCGCCGGCGTGATCGCTTTTGGATATGCCGAGCTTGTCGGCGAGCCCTCGGTCGAACAGGCGATTGCTTTTGAAGCGAAGGCCGCGGCGCAACGCGGCGAAAAGCCGGAACCGGCGATTGTGAGCCGGGAGGTCCAAAGGGGCTGGGGACTTTTCACCGGCATCGTGGTGTATGCGACTGCTCTTGGCGGCCTGTTCTCTCTGGC
>DATKEP010000152.1:0-2663 GCA_035512055.1 Rhizomicrobium sp. | reverse complement strand
TGAAGCCCCCTTGCGGGCGCCAGAGAGTCGCGGCGGGCCGTTGAACTGGGTTTCGGCACCAAAACCCAGCGTGGTCATCGCCTGGTACAGCGCATCCGAGCCTGCCACCATTCCGATCGCCGTCAAGATCTTGCGGCGTGTCGGTTTCTCAGTATTCGGGGGGCTGTCGGTATTCATCTTGCGATGGCTCCTTGACTATGCTGGCTCCGCTGCCGCCGGGCAGTTCAGGACTACAATCTGGTCGCTCGACATTGGGCAGGACGAGCTTTGCAAAAAATTGCCGCCGCCTATTTGGTAAGGCCTTCCACCCGTTCCACATCCGCCGCCGTCACCGGCCCCGGATAGTTATTTCCGAAATGTGTGCGCACATAGCCGACCACATTGGCAATCTGCGTCGGACTCAGAATGTCAGTCAGGAACGGCATGGCGCCACGGCCCTGCACAACCATGGTGATCGGATAGCCCGGATCGGCAAGATGCGGATTTTTGGCCAGCGCGGGAACGGTGGCCGCGCCGCTACCGCCTTTGCCGTCGGCCATGTGGCAAGCCTGGCAGACCTGGGTAAAGACCTGCTGGCCCGTGACCCCGTGTACGGACTGGTTGTCAGCGCTGCCTGTCATAGCGTCGTCGCCCCTGCTGGGCACTTGTGCCAGCGCCGGCGCGGCTGCTAAAGCCATAAGAAAAGCGAAGGGAATGATCTTCATGAGTTCAGGCTTCCACAGCGCGTTTGTGCAGGCGTGTGATGGCGTCGATAGAGGACAGCAGCGCGCCTTCCATCCAGCAGCCGACATAGGAGGCATGTTCGCCCGCAAGCACGATGCGGTCTTCAACGGCTATCAGTCGCTGATAATGGGTCTTGCGCGTTTCATCGGTCCACCGTCCGCTGCTTCCGACCGTCCATGGCACCCGGCTCCACGCGACAGAGGCGCCGGTGATAAACTCCTTGCGATAACTGTTCGGGTGGAACACCGAGCCTTGGGTGAGTGCCGCCTCGATGCGTTGCTCCGGCGTCATTGCACTCAGGCGTAAGGCGCCTGCAGTCGTTTGGGCGTAACAACCGAGGAGGACCGCAGGACCTTTCTTGAACATGTCGTTGTTGGGATACGAGATCATACTGATGTCCTGATTGGTGAAACTGTGGCCGCCGTAGATGTAATCGTCTTCTTCCCAGAAGCGGCGCCGCATTTCGAGCCCGATTTTGACTGAAGCGCCGTAGGGGACAGCGGCGATCGCAGCCTTCTTTGCCGGTGACAGATTGTTTTGAATCTGGTTCAGCACGCCCAGCGGGATGGTACAGACACAGAAGTCTGCCCTCGCTTGACTGACCGTTCCTTTGCCCGTGTCCGTGTAAGTCACCGTCACGCCAGCCTTGTCCTGGATGATTTTCGTGACCTTCGCGTTATACGTGATCATCGGCTTAAGTTGGCGCTCGAAGGCTTTTCCGATCATGCCCATGCCGCCGACAGGCTGAAACATTGTCGTCTGCATCTCTAGGCGCATGAAATACGCCATGTTCTGCCAAATTCGCGAATCGAGCAGGTCGCGGAACGCGTAGACTTTTGAGGGAGTAGGCTCCCCATTCACGCCGCCGCCCGCAGGCCTGTCGTACCCACGGTGCGACGAGGATAGCAGGCCTGTGGTATAGCGCATGTCCTTGTCGAGCATGCCCCACATCCGCAGGGCCTCAAGCAGTCTATCACGGTCCTCGCGCGTCAGCTCCTTATCAAGAGCGTTCTGGTTGACCGCCTTGGCAAGCAGTTCGGCGACATTGCCTTCAAAATCCGCCGCGGCCGCATTGAACCGCGACGGCTTGCCCTTGAATGCACCGGTGTTGTGAACATAGGCATTGTGATTGAACTGGATGAAGGGCTCCAGCGCGACGTTGAACAGCTTGCAGTAATGCAACATTGTCCGATGATGAAACGGAATCCGCCACGGGCCGGGATTGAGGTAATTGCCGGACGTGAAAGCAACCTTCTGCGTGGCTCCGCCAAGTTCGGTGTATGAATCGCCGCCATACAGCGTCCAGTTCCGGCCGCCTGCCCGGTTCTGATATTCCAGGATTTGAACTTTGTAACCCGCCTTCGACATTTCGTAGGCGGCCAACATGCCAGCCAGCCCCGAACCCAGCACCAGGACTGAAGCCCCCTTGCGGGCGCCAGAGAGTCGCGGCGGGCCGTTGAACTGGGTTTCGGCACCAAAACCCAGCGTGGTCATCGCCTGGTACAGCGCATCCGAGCCTGCCACCATTCCGATCGCCGTCAAAATCTTGCGGCGTGTCGTTTTCTCAGTATTCGCATTCGGGGGGCTGTCGGCATTCATCTCGCGATGGCTCCTTGACTATGCTGGCTCCGCTGCTGCCGGGCAGTTCGGGACTACAATCTGGTCGCTCGACATTGGTCAGGACGAGCTTCGCAAAAATTGCCGCCGCCTATTTGGTAAGGCCTTCTACCCGTTCCACATCCGCCGGCGTCACCGGCCCCGGATAGTTATTTCCGAAATGTGTGCGCACATAGCCGACCACATTGGCAATCTGCGTCGGACTAAGAATGTCAGTCAGGAACGGCATGGCGCCACGGCCCTGCACAACCATGGTGATCGGATAGCCCGGATCGGCAAGATGCGGATTTTTGGCCAGCGCGGGAACGGTGGCCGCGCCGCTA
>DATKEP010000151.1:0-22786 GCA_035512055.1 Rhizomicrobium sp. | reverse complement strand
TTCATAGCTGGCATGGTCGTGGGCACGATCTTGGCGCTCATCTTTCAGCCGTACATTTTCCCAGACGGATTTCCAGCAGCTCTGCAGCACGCGACCCGCGACGTCTTAGGCCGATGAAGGTAGGGCTGGCCGCCCATAAGGTAACGACCAGCCCCATTCCCAAGCCCCCAGCGTAGACGCCCAGGAAAGTTCCGATTTTCTCAGGCCGCCCCTGATGAGATGTAAACGGGAAAACCTTTGACACAATTTGGTGACAGCTTTTGCTGAGGTCGCGCTTACTCACGGCCCCCCGGCAATACCCTTCGCGAGCCCAGCGCCGCCCCCGGCGCCGGACTTTTATTGTTCGCCATCAATATCTTGGGTCACGTTCGCCAACGATCAGCACATTGCGGTCGGCCAGGAACACCGGATCAGTGTTGTGACCGATTGGGGCAAAGCACTGATCCGCTCTGGAAACTGTTCGGATCTAAAGCAGTGCTGGGCAGGGTGCGCGGACAGAAGTTCTCCGGCTACAAGCGCATCTATTATGGTAATTCGTTCTGCACTTTTGTTTTTGCCCGCATAATTCCCGACGCGAAAGGTAGTCTCATAGGCGCCTTTTCGGGGATGCATTCTCAGTTGGCGAATTGGGCAGCACGACATTCCCGGCGATGAATTTCGGGAACAATTTGCACTACGCACAGATCATCTGTGTACAGATAAATGCCGAGTGCGTGTCCTTCCTTTATCCAAGTTCGACGCATCTACCTCAACGGCTCAGCACCAGACCTCCCGTTGGCGGGCTTTTTGGGCTCCGCTTTTCTTCTCCGGCGTTCTAACTTCCAGCGGAGGGTGACATGGCCGACACCGATGTCTTGATCGTGGGAGCGGGCCCCACCGGTCTGGTGCTGGCGCTGTGGTTGGCAAAATTGGGCGTTTCCGTCCGGATCCTGGACAAGACCGACAAGCCCGGTACTACGTCGCGGGCGCTCGCGGTGCATGCCCGCACGCTGGAACTTTATCACCAGCTCGACCTCGCCGAGACGGTGATCCAGAACGGCCACAAGGTTCCGGCGGTCAACCTCTGGGTCAAGGGCAATCGCGAAGCAAGGGTGGACTTCTCGGATGTAGGAGAAGGGATGACGCCCTACCCCTTCCTCCACATCTTCCCCCAGGATGAACACGAAAAGCTCCTGATCGCCCGGTTGGAGGCGCTGGCGATCAAGGTCGAACGCCGGACCGAGTTGACCGGCTTTCTCGACAGCGGCGACTTCATCACTGCCACCATCCACGGCCCGAACGGGAAAGAATCGCTGAAGTGCAGCTACCTCGCCGGCTGCGACGGCGCCCGCTCCAAGACCCGCGAAATTACCGGCATCGGCTTTCCCGGTGGCACCTACCAGCAGGTTTTCTATGTCGCCGATGTCGAGGCCTCCGGCCCGCCAGTGGATGGCGAGCTGCATGTGGATCTGGACGAGGCTGATTTCTTGGCCCTGTTTCCGCTCAAGGGGCAGGGCCGAGCGCGCCTGATCGGCACGGTGCGCGACGAGCGCGCCGAACATGCCGAAAGCCTGAAATTCGAGGACGTCAGCGACCGCGCCATCCACAATTTGAAGGTGAAGGTGGACCAGGTGAACTGGTTCTCCACCTACCGGGTGCATCACCGGGTTGCCAATCACTTCCGTAAGGGTCGCGCCTTCCTGCTCGGCGACGCCGCCCATATCCACAGCCCAGCCGGCGGCCAGGGCATGAACACCGGCATCGGAGACGCCATCAACCTGGCCTGGAAGCTTTGCTGGGTGCTGAGCGGCCGCGCTCCCGACGTGCTGCTCGATTCCTACGAACAGGAACGCATCGCCTTTGCCAGGAAGCTGGTCGCCACCACCGATCGCGGCTTCAGCTTTGTCAGCGCCGAAGGTCCAATGGCCGATTTCATTCGCACAAAGGTTTTCCCCGTGGTTCTGCCGGCAGCAGCACATTTCCAGGCCTTCCGCGAGTTCTTGTTCCGCACGGTCTCGCAAATCAGGATCAATTACCGAAACGATGCTCTCAGCGCCGGCAAGGTGCGCGCGGTGGAAGGCGGCGACCGTATGCCCTGGTTGAAGGACGGAGCAAATTACAAACCGCTGGCGAACATGGCTTGGCAGGCGCATGTGTTCGGCGGCGCGGAACCGGCCATTGCCCGGTGGTGCGACCAACGGGGCGTGCCTCTCAACGTCTTTGCGTGGGACGTCAAGGCGCGCGCGGCGGGATTGCAAGAGAATGCGCTTTATCTCACCCGACCGGATTCCTATATCGCCATGGCCGAACCGGCGCCTTCGCCCGCGGTGCTGGATCAGTATTTCGCCGCGCGCGGCATCACGCCTTGAACATCCGCCAAAGCCGGCTATTTCGCGGGTTTCTTTAGGTTTAGCAGCTGTTCGCGCTGGCGGGCGAGATCACGCCACATTTTTGCGATCTGTTCGATCTGCGCCTTGTGCTCTTGTGTCTCGGCCTGGGCCGCCAGTTCATCGGAGCGGGCGGCGTGGCGCAGATATTCTTCGACGGTTTTCATCGCCTGGTTCCCCGTGCCAGGTGTCGCTGCGTGGAATTATCTGTTGTTGATATGAAGGATATTGCCGTCCGGGTCTTTGAACCAGGCGGCTTTGAAATCACCCATGACATGAATGTCGCCCTGCCGTTCCAGGCCGGGCACGTCGTAATGCTCAAAGGCAACATCCTTGTTCTTCAGATTTGTGACAATCGTGTCGAATTCGTCGCCTACCCCCCAAGTGGCGGAGGTCGCCTTGTTGGTGCCGGCAAATTCGGATTTGTAGACGACAAGGGTCGAGTTGCCGCTTTGATAGACGGCCACGTCACGGCCCATAGTCTTGGATTCCTTCAGGCCCAGATCTTCGCCGTAGAATGTCTTGGCAGCATCGATGTCTTTCACTGCAATGGTCGCCATCGCCGCTTTGTCTGCCAGCATATCGGGCTCCTATTTGGAATGGCGATGAACACCGCCATGGCGGCCTCCACGGCAAACGATGGTTTGGGGAATTGGTTCCTTGTTGCGGGAACGTTCTAAGGCACGGCGCAAACTGCCACACCTCAAGATCCAAACTAGGGGCGGCAAGACGACGACGTCTGTCGATCACCCGGACTAGGCCATCGGCAATGTCATGCTGATGCAATCCATCACCACCACCAACATAGATTTCTTCTTCGGCCTGGCGGGGCAAATTGCCAGTGCCGCATCAACCGGGAAGGAGGTGAGCCAGGGCGGCCTGAACTTCATGCTCTCTGTGGTTCAGGGCATCGAGCCACGCGACTAAGTCGAGGCGATGCTAGCGGCGCAAATGGCTGCGACCCATAACGCCGTCATGGCCTTTGCCAGAAGGCTCAACCATGTAGAAAACCTCATGCAGCAGGACAGCGCCGAGCGGGCTTACAACAAGCTTGCGCGGATCTTCGCAACCCTGGTTGAGGCCCTAAAGCGATATCGGTCGAGTGGGGATCAGACTATGCGGGTCGAGCATGTGACTGTGAACGAAGGGGGTCAGGCTATTGTCGGCAACGTGACTAGCATGGGGCGGGGCGTCTCCGGAAAACCGGAGACAACCCCATGAAAGCGCCCCTGCCCTGCCATTCCAGCCCACGCTGCGCGGCCAGGTCCAAACGCACCAGAAAGCTATGTCGAGCTCCGGCTGTCGCGGGCTGGAACGTGTGCCGCTTTCATGGCGCTGGTGGCGGTGCGCCAAAAGCCAAGCGCAACGGGATGTATCGGCATGGGGAATATACGAGCGAGGCAATTGCGGAGCGTAAGGCGCTAGCCAACCTGATCCGTCACGTGCGCCAGACATTTGGCGGGGTGTAATGTCCAATAGTACTCGGCACCGCAATGACGTGCCTGGGCGAGAAGGACAATCAGCAGGCCGCGCAACCCGTCCACATAACGATGGTGTATGAATGAATGCCTTCAGACGTCAGATGGCCGAGTTTGAATTTGCCCTCGCCCACGGGCATTTGCCCAGCCAAGACACCCCGCCAACGCGGGGCGAGCGGTAGAGCGCAAGCGGATTCTGTTGGGTCTGCGGCGGCAGCCTATTCTGACTGCCGCCGCTTGTTGCCCCCGCTCCCCGCATATGGCTCAATAGCTTATAAGGGCGCGCCCAGGGGGATTTGTGTCTGAGGAAACCGAAGGTCAGGATACCGGAGCAGAGGCGTCTGGCGTTGGCGTAGACCCGTTTGCTGCGGCAATGGCGCTGGGTGGTGCAAGCCGCGAAGAAGCAGATGCCTTCCTCAAGGATCAGCGGGCATTGATCGCAGCCCAACTCCATCACCTGCACGAACAGTTCAAGCACCTGCATCTGAGCGTTTGGGAAAAGCAGCTTGGCGTGCTGCTCAGGGTTGCGACCGCGGTGGTCGGCATCGCGGTGGCCTCGGGCTTTGCCCTGATGGTGTGGGATGCGGCGCACAGCAATGGCCTTTTGTTCGAGCCCTTTTCCGTGCCTCCCGATCTCGCCAGCCGCGGCCTGACCGGCGACGTCGTGGCCGCCAAGGTGCTCGACCGTCTCACGTTGATGCAGAAGCAAACCTCGTCCCAGCGCCCGGCCAGGACCTATGCTAACAGCTGGGATCAACACGACATAAAGCTGGAAATTCCGGAGACCGGTGTGTCGCTGGCGGAGCTGGACAACTGGCTGCGCGGCAAGCTGGGACATGATACCCATGTCTCTGGCGATGTCGTGCACACCGCATCTGGCATCGCCCTGACGGCGCGGGCGGGTGAAGACGGAGCCGAGAGCGTAGCTGGCCCGCAAGATGATATTGATGCGCTGACGCAGCAGCTGGCGGAATCCCTCTACCGACTCACCCAGCCCTTTCGCTACGCCATGTATCTAACGACGCACGGCCGTGCAGACGAAGCGGCCCTGATATTCCACGAGCTGTCAAAGAGCGACAACCGAGAAGACCGGATATGGGGCCTCAACCGCTGGGCCGTAAGCCTGGGCAGCCAGGAGGGCGTGGACGCTCAAGTGCGCGTGCTGGAAGAGGCGGTGACGGCAGAGCCGGACAATATTGGGGCATGGACGAATCTGGTGGGTACTCAAATGAACAAAAGCCGCCCGGAGGAAGCGGTGCGCGACGGGCGGATCGAACTCCAGCGCCTAGCAGGCACAACCCAGACCTATGTCCTGTCTGCCAATGTGCCCGGCGCAAGACAACGCACGCAGGCCTATATTGACGAGCAGATGGGGGCATTCGAGGACGCGCGGCGGGTATGGGCTCCCCTGTCCCAGTCCGGTTATCCGGGTCTGCCGCTTTCGAGCTTGTTGTCCAACCTAGCGGAAGCCGAAACCGGCTTACACGACTTGGCCGCGGCGCGGGCAACGCTGGCCAGGATGGACGACATCGCGAGGCAGACCGGAGATCAGGGTAGCCTCAGTGCCGTCTTTCAAAAAATGGCCTGGAACAGTGCGGCCGAAAACTGGTCCGGCGTGCTTGCGCTGGGTGATGCCAGCACGTTCGCAAAATCTCCACGCGACCACTCCCTGATGCCCACGACAATTGTGCCCCGGATGACTTATGCCGAAGCCCGGCTCGGCAATTTTGCCGCCGCCGAGGCGCGAATCGCCGCAACACCGGCAGATTGCTACATCTGTCTTCGGATGCGCGCGCGCATCGCGGAACTGCAGGGCCAGCATGCGCGGGCCGACTGGTGGTTTGGCCGCGCCGTTCAAAGCGCGCCGTCCATCCCCATGGCCGAAAGCGAATGGGGCCAGGCCTTGCTGGGGCGCGGGCAGCCGGACGCGGCCATCGAGAAGTTTAGGCTCGCCAACCAGAAAGGTCCGCATTTCGCCGATCCGCTGGAGATGTGGGGCGAAGCGCTGACGGCAAAGAACCAGTCTCACCTGGCGCTGGCGAAGTTCGCGGAAGCGGAGAAATACGCGTCAAACTGGGGTCGGCTGCACCTGAAATGGGGTGAGGCGCTGGGATATGCCGGGCGCAAGGATGCAGCCCGCGCGCAATATCAGAAGGCATCCACGCTCGACCTCACTGCGGCTGATGAGGCTGAACTGGCGAGGGTGATGCGGGGGTAGGCAGGGCCGGCCAGAGGACGCTGTCAACAGGGGCCTAACTGAATGGAGAGAAACCGGAGATGAAGGGCACGCCGAAACCCATGCCGAGGCTCAACCTCACCGTGGAGGAGAGGGCAAAGCTGATCGCGGGCCTGAACATGGCGTCGAAGGACAAGAGGCTCGCGCCGGAGACGAGAATCGAGAGGGCGAGGCAGGCCATGCAAATGCGCCGCATCCAGGCCAAGCGCGTAAACTGACCAAATCCCGAAGCCGATACCGCGATTACCCTGGCATCACAGGCCCGACCGGGGCGCCAATGCCCCCCACCCCAGCGCTCAAACCCATCGTACCCCCTTGCCTTGCGCTTATAACTAGCCGATGGTTGTTGGGTACTTATACAGAGCAGGGAAAACCAGTGGCAATGGGTCAGTTTGTTGCTTATTTCCGGGTCTCCACCGATAAGCAGGGCCGCTCCGGCCTGGGCCTGGAAGCCCAAGAAGCTGCCGTCATGGATTGGCTCAACGGCGGGCAATGGGAGCTGCTTGAAAAGTTCGTGGAGCAAGAAAGTGGCAAGCGCCACGACAACCGCCCCCAGTTGCGCGCGGCCCTCGACCTTTGCCGGCGCCGGAAGGCAACCCTCGTCATCGCAAAGCTGGACCGCCTGACCCGGAACCCCGCCTTCCTGGGCAATCTTCTGGAAAGCGGTGTGAAGTTCGTGGCGGTGGACAACGCCAATGCGACCCCTCATACGATCCGCATCCTTGCGGCCGTTGCGCAGGAGGAACGCGAGCAGATCAGTAACCGCACCAAGGCCGCACTCCAGGCCAAGAAGGCGCGCGGCGCTCTCCTGGGCTTCGCCAATCCAGTCCGTCAGGGAATGTCGGCCAAGGAAGCCGCGCGCATCCGTGGCAGTAGGATCAGCAAAGAAGCAGAACAGTTCGCGGCCAATACGCTGCCCGTCATCGCTGCAATCCGGAAGGCAGGAATTGATTCACTCAACGGCATCGCCAAGGCCCTAAATGACCGAGGCATCCCGACTGCTCGCGGAACCCGGTGGTACGCTGCCACGGTCAGGAACCTCACAACCGCCGCGTGACGGCCAAGCCGCCAGGCGCCTATGAGTCGGACCGATTTTTGGGCCTGTTATTCCCGCAGCCCGCTTCCCTGGCGCTTCCCCGAGAGCATCCGCGTTCCCGACCCGGTCCCGATATTGCAAGAAAAGCCCTTTTTTATTGGGCGAACATGGTGGGCGGTGAAGGGTTCGAACCTCCGACCCTATCGGTGTAAACGATATGCTCTACCAGCTGAGCTAACCGCCCCAAAATGGCGTCGAGAAATGCGCCTCAAACCATGCCGCGCGGCGCGGGCAAGGACGGCGCGCGCTTGCGGCCCACTATGAACCAGACAAGCGTCCCAGCCAGAAACAGGAGCGCGACCATTTTCGCGGTCAGGAACTTTACGCCCAGGATCAGGCCCAGAAGCACTGCATGCAGAGCCAACCACAGCAAGACCAGCGGACCTAACACGGATCTGCTGCCTTGGCGGCGCGTCAATTCAGTGAATCCTTTAGTTGCTTGCCGGCGCGGAAACGCGGCTGACGCGACGGCTTGATGGTGATCTCTTCGCCGGTCTGCGGGTTCCTGCCTTTGCCGCCCGCGCGAGTTGCCACTACGAAAACGCCGAAACCGGTAAGGCGCACTTCATCGCCCGCCTTCAGCGTGGCGGCGATGATGTCGAATACGCCATCCACCGCCTTGGCCGCGTCATTCTTGGGCAGGCCGGTCGTATCCGAAAGCTTTTGGATGAGATCGTTCTTATTCACGGATGGCTCCTTCTCTTTGGCGACGCAGGCCCTAAAACCGGCGCCCCGCACGATTCTCCCGCTGCGCGCTGAGTCTAGGAGGGGTGAAACCACCCCGTAAAGCCGAAAAAGCCCGGATTCGGGGGATTTTTGGGGTCCCACTGCCCAAAAAGAGGGGCCCGAAGAGCAAGTCCGGGCCCCTTTCCGGTTATGCAACCTAGACTAGTGGGTGACCATCGGGTCGGGATCGCTGTCGGAAAGCGGCAAGGAGGCCGGCAATTCCGGTTCGACCCAGTCGATCGGCTCGGGCTGGCGGGTCAGCGCCACGGCCAGCACCTCGCCCATATTGGCAACCGGCGCGATCTTCAAGCCCGTCTTCACATTGTCTGGGACTTCGGCGAGATCCTTCTCATTCTCCTTGGGGATGATCACCGTCGTGATCCCTGCCCTCAGAGCGGCAAGCAGTTTCTCCTTGAGGCCGCCGATCGGCAGGGCGCGTCCCCGCAGCGTGACTTCGCCGGTCATCGCCACATCGCGGCGTATCGGGATGCCCGTGATCACCGAGATGATGGAGGTGGCCATCGCCAGGCCCGCCGACGGTCCATCCTTGGGGGTTGCGCCCTCCGGTACATGGACATGGATGTCGATCTTGTCGAACAGGGGCGGCTTGATGCCGAAGCTGGTCGCCTTTGAGCGGACATAGGAACGCGCGGCGTCGATCGACTCCTTCATCACTTCGCCGAGCTTGCCGGTCGCCTGGAAGCGGCCCTTGCCGGGCAGCATCACGGATTCAATTGTGAGCGTCTCGCCGCCCACCTCCGTCCAGGCCAGACCGGTGACGACACCGACCTGGTCCTCGCCTTCCACTTCGCCGAAACGGTGGCGGCGGACGCCGGCATAATCGCCCAGATTGGCAGGGGTGATTTCCACGGCTTGCGTCTTTCTGGTCTCGATCTCCTTCACCGCCTTGCGGGCCAGGTTGGCGATCTCGCGTTCCAGGTTACGCACGCCGGCCTCGCGGCTGTAATAGCGGATCACATCGCGCAGGCCGTCATCGGTGATCTTCCACTCATTCTCCTTCAGCCCATGCTGCTTCAACTGCTTGGGGATCAGGTGGCGTTTGGCGATCTCGACCTTCTCGTCCTCGGTGTAGCCGGGGATGCGGATGATCTCCATGCGGTCCATCAGGGGCTGCGGCATGTGCAGGCTGTTGGCCGTGGTGACGAACATCACGTCCGAAAGGTCGAAATCGACCTCCAGATAATGGTCGTTGAAGGTGGCATTCTGTTCCGGGTCCAGCACTTCCAGCAGCGCCGAAGACGGGTCGCCACGATAGTCCGCGCCGAGCTTGTCGATCTCGTCCAGCAAGAAAAGCGGATTGGACGTCTTCGCCTTCTTCATGGACTGGACGATCTTGCCAGGCATGGAACCGATATAGGTCCTGCGGTGACCGCGGATTTCCGCCTCATCCCGCATGCCACCAAGGCTCATGCGCACATATTCCCGGCCCGTCGCACGCGCGATTGATTTGGCGAGCGAGGTCTTGCCCACGCCCGGAGGTCCCACCAGGCACAGGATCGGGCCCTTCAGCTTGCCCACGCGCTGCTGCACGGCGAGGTATTCAAGGATGCGCTCCTTGACCTTCTCGAGGCCGAAATGGTCGTCATTGAGCACATGCTCGGCGGCGACTATGTCGCGCTTGATCTTGCTCTTCTTGCCCCATGGCAGGGAAAGCAGCCAGTCAAGATAGTTGCGCACGACGGTTGCTTCCGCGCTCATGGGTGACATGGAGCGCAGCTTCTTGACCTCGGCCTGCGCCTTCTCGCGCGCTTCCTTGCTGAGCTTGGTCTTGCGGATGCGGTCTTCCAGTTCGTTCATCTCGTCGCGGCCTTCCTCGCCTTCGCCGAGTTCCTTCTGGATCGCCTTCAACTGCTCATTCAGGTAATATTCGCGCTGGGTCTTTTCCATCTGGCGCTTGACGCGTGAACGGATCTTGCGCTCGACCTGCAGCACGCCGATCTCGCCTTCGATCAGGGACAGGATCTTCTCCAGCCTTTCAGTGGTGCCGAAAGTCTCGAGCAAGGACTGGCGCTCGCCGATCTTGACCGACAGATGCGAGGCGACGGTGTCGGCCAGCTTGGCCGGATCGTCGATCTGGGCAACTGCGGCCAAGGTCTCGGACGGGATCTTCTTGTTGAGCTTGATGTATTGCTCGAAATTGGCCTTGACCGTGCGCATCAGCGCTTCGGATTCCTGGGCGCCGGCCGGTTCCTCGGCAATCTTCTCGACGGTCGCCTGGAAGAAATCGCTTCTGGGGGTGAAGCCGGTCACACGCGCACGCGACTTGCCTTCCACCAGCACGCGAACCGTCTGGTCGGGCAGCTTGAGCAACTGCAGGACCGTCGCCAGCGTGCCGATGGTGTGCAGGCCCTCGGCCGTAGGATCATCCTCGGCGGCATTCTTCTGGGTCAGAAGCAGAATCTGCTTCTCCTCGCTCATCACCTCTTCGAGCGCGCGGACCGACTTTTCGCGGCCCACGAACAAAGGGACTATCATGTGCGGGAACACGACGATGTCCCGCAGCGGCAGGACCGGCGCGGTCGCCGCGTCCTTGGTTTCAACTTTCTTGGTGGCGTCTTCCGCCATTTCACGCGCTCCTGCCGGGTTGGCCGGCCTATGATCGGCTCCCCCATTCTGGGCGAAGCCTTTGACTGAAGAGTCGCCCATCGACAAGGGGCCGACTCCGGAGACTGTAAAGTGGCCCCCCTAACAGGGTGTTTCAAGGCAGTAGAATGACTTAGGGGCCTTTGGTTCCCGCTCCTGCGCGGAAACCCACAGGGAACCCGCATTTTTCCAGGATTCGTGGCGGATTTGCCCCCATCCCGCCCCGGTCTTATCGTTCCCGAAAACCACATAAGGGTGGGAGGAACACCATGTTAAACCGGCGAAATTTCACGTTGGCCGCGGGCGCCATCGGGGCGGCGGGCCTATCAGGTCCCGCCCATGCGCAAAATTCAATTCCGTTCTACGCCAGTGTCGGACCGAACCTGAACGTCTATGACCTTGACGCGGGCGCCGCCACGCTCATGGCCCGAAGCAGCATCACCCTTCCCGCCAATGTCCAATATGCTTGGCCGCACCCATCGCGGAAGTTCCTCTATGTCGCGGCCAGCAACGGCCAGCCCGGTTCGGGTCCGATGGGTACGACAGGCACCGACAAGAATCACTATGCCGTTGCCTTGCGCGTCGCCGCCGACGGAACCCTGACCGAACATGGCCCCAGGCGACTTCTGCCCGTGCGGCCACTGCATATTTCGACCGACCATGCCGGCGCCTACCTGTTCATCGCCTACAACATTCCCAGCCAAGTGACGGTGCACCGGCTGATGCAGGACGGCACCATCGGCGAGGAAGTGGTGCAGACCAGCCGTCCGGACTTCGGCATTTACGCGCACCAGGTTCGGGTCACGCCCGGTAACAGGACACTTACCCTGTGCAGCCGGGGCAATGACGCTACCGCAGCCAAACCGGAAGATCCTGGCCATCTCGAAGTGTTCGATTTTGTCGATGGCCAGCTCTCCAGCCTCCAGTCCATTGCCCCCCATGGCAATGGTTTGGGGTTCGGCCCGCGGCATCTGGATTTCCACCCCGACGGCCGACTTGTCTATGTCTCGCTGGAGCGAGAAAACAGCCTGGCGGTATTTGGCCTCAACGCCACCGGAACGCTTTCGACCGAACCCTTATTCTTCAAAAGCGCGCTGACCGATCCGGACGGCAAGAAAAAACATCCCGGCCAGGGTGTCGGACCGATTCATGTCCATCCCAACGGCCGTTTTGTCTATCAGACCAACCGCGGCTCGGGGTTGATGGACCAGGATGGCCGCAAGGTTTCCAATGGCGGCGAGAACAGTGTCGCGGTCTGGGCGATCGACCGGAAAACTGGCGAGCCCACTTTGATCCAGCGCGCCGAGGCGCATGGCTTCGAGCTGCGGACGTTCACAATGGACCCATCCAGCAAGGTGCTGATTGCCGCCAGCACTACGCCGATGCTGCTTCCCGATGGCAACAAGGTCAGCGCTGGACTTTCCGTCTATCGTGTGGGCTCAGACGGAAAACTCGATTTCGTGCGCAAGTATGACGTGGATACTTCGCCGGGCGTGCAGTTCTGGTGCGGGTGTTTGAACATGCCATAGAGGGCAAGGGCCCAAACTTAATTGTCATTCCCGCGTAAGCGGGAATCCGACTTTTCCCAGCCGAGAATCCATAAGTTGGATCCCCTGCTTTCGCGGGGACGACAAGAGAGGGCGTTGTATACGTCCCCCGCTCTAGGAAGCGCTCTTTTCCCGAGCTTCTTTGTCAGAGTAGGTGTACAGCGGCCGCGCCTTGCCTTCGACCACATCGGCGGTGATCACCACCTCCTGCACGCCTGACAGGGTGGGCAGTTCAAACATGGTCTCGAGCAGGATGCCTTCCAGGATGGACCGCAGGCCGCGCGCGCCGGTCTTGCGCAAGATGGCCTTCTTGGAGATGGAATGCAGCGCCTCTTCCTGGAAGCGCAGCTTGACGCCTTCCATTTCGAACATGCGCATATACTGCTTGGCCAGCGCGTTCTTGGGACGCGTAAGGATCTCGATCAGCGCTGTTTCCGACAGGTCACCCAAGGTGGCGAGCACCGGCAGGCGGCCGATGAATTCCGGGATCAGGCCGAACTTGAGCAGGTCTTCCGGCTCGATCTCGCGCAGGAGGTCTCCGGTGCCGCGCTCATCAGGCCCGCGCACATTGGCGCCAAAGCCCATCGAGGAGCCAGCGGTGCGCGCCGCGATGATCTTGTCGAGGCCGGCGAAGGCGCCGCCGCAGATGAAAAGAATGTTGGTCGTGTCCACCTGCAGGAATTCCTGCTGCGGATGCTTGCGCCCGCCTTGCGGCGGCACCGAGGCGACAGTGCCTTCCATGATCTTGAGCAGGGCCTGTTGCACGCCTTCGCCCGACACGTCGCGGGTGATGGACGGGTTGTCGGACTTGCGGCTGATCTTGTCGACCTCGTCGATATAGACGATGCCGCGCTGGGCGCGCTCGACATTGTAGTCGGCCGCCTGCAGCAGCTTAAGGATGATGTTCTCCACGTCCTCGCCGACATAGCCGGCCTCGGTGAGCGTGGTGGCATCGGCCATGGTGAAAGGCACGTCCAGGATGCGCGCCAGCGTCTGGGCGAGCAGCGTCTTGCCGCAGCCGGTGGGGCCGATCAGCATGATATTGGACTTGGCCAGCTCGACGTCGCCATTCTTGCCGGTCGAATTGATCCGCTTGTAATGGTTGTGGACGGCGACCGAGAGCACCTTCTTGGCGTGGCTCTGGCCGACGACATAATCGTCCAGCACCTTGAAGATCTCCTGCGGCGTGGGCACGCCCTCCTTGGATTTCATGAAGGAGGTCTTGTTCTCCTCCCGGATGATCTCCATGCAGAGTTCGACGCACTCGTCGCAGATGAACACGGTCGGGCCCGCGATCAGTTTCCTGACCTCGTGCTGGCTCTTGCCGCAGAAAGAGCAGTAGAGGGTGTTCTTGGACTCGCCGCCGCTGGCCTTGCTCATCGTCTTACACCGGGCCCTTTCCGACCCTTACCCCTTTAGGGGCACATGACAGCCTCTAGCCTAGACGGCATATGCTGCTTTGCACAACGTAAGGGAGCGCCGAAGCACCCCCATTCCCAACATTCGACCATGCTAGGGCCGCCTGGATCAAGATTTGTTTAATCCGGACTGGTCCGGAATTTTCCAGAGATTCCGGAACTTTAGCCCGAAATATCTTAACTTTGGGCGTTTTCCGGCTCCGGCCGGCGCTCCATCACCTGGTCGATCAGACCGAAAGCCTTGGCTTCTTCGGCCGTCATATAGGTATCCCGGTCGAGCATTTTTTCAACGGCTTCGAGGGGCTGGCCAGTATGCTTGGCATAGATCTCGTTCAGCCGCTTTTTGAGCTTCACGATCTCCTGGGCGTGGCGGGCAATGTCCACCGCCTGGCCGTAATAGGAGGCGGAGGGCTGATGCACCATCACGCGGCCATTGGGCAGGCAATAGCGCTCACCCTTCTTGCCGGCGGCAAGCAGCAGCGAACCCATGGAGGCCGCCTGGCCGATGCAGTAGGTGTGAACCATCGGGCGCACATATTGCATGGTGTCGTAGATCGCCAATCCTGCTGTCACCAACCCGCCGGGCGAATTGATGTACATGTGGATTTCCTTCTTGGGGTTTTCAGCCTCAAGAAAGAGAAGCTGGGCGGTCAAAAGGCTGGCGCCATAATCCTCGATCGGACCGGTGATGAAGATCAGCCGCTCCTTGAGCAGGCGGGAGTAGATGTCGAAAGCGCGCTCGCCGCGAGCGGTCTGTTCGACCACCATCGGCACCAGCGTGTTGTTATAGAATTCGGTGGGATCGGCCATGGGCGGCGCCTCTTGATTCGGATCGAATACGGCGATCTTACATCATCGCCCACTTAATATAGTGCTGGGGCCGTACATTGCGACACCCGACACCTGTCATGGCCGGCCATGACAGGTGTCAGGCCTTCGCGGGCTCATCCTCGGGATCAGCGAACAGAGTTTCCCTATCCACCTTGCGGTCATTGACCGTGGCCAGTTCGGCGATGAAATCCACGACCTTGTCCTCGAACAAGGGCGCGCGGATCTCGGCCTGGGCCTGGGGATTGTTGGCGTAGAACTGGAACACCTGCTGCTCCTGGCCAGGGAACTGGCGGGCACGGGCCATGATGGCGCGCTGCACCTCCTCGCCCGCAACCGTGATGCCGTTCTGCTCGCCCAGTTTGCCCAGCACCAGCCCCAGCCGCACCCGGCGCTCGGCAATCTTGCGGTATTCCGCCTTCAACTCGTCTTCGGTCTTGCCCTCGTCCTCGGCGGTCTTGCCCTCGCGCTTGAGCTCTTCCTGGACCTGGGCCCAGATATTGTTGAACTCATGCTCGACCATCGCTGGCGGCAGCGGGAAGTCGTGGGTGTTGTCCAGCGCATCCAGCACCCGGCGCTTCAGATGCAAGCGGCTGGCGGCCTTGTAGTCATTTTCGAGCTGTTCGCGCACCCGCGTCTTGAGGGCCGAAAGGTTGTCCAGGCCCAGTTTCTTGGCCAACTCGTCGTCGATCTTTGTCTCTTCCGGCGCCTTCACTTCCTTGACGGTGACCTTGAATAAGGCGGCTTTGCCGGCCATTTCCGCCGCGTGATAGTCGGTCGGGAAGGTGACAGTGACGTCGCGTGCCTCGCCGGCCTTGGCGCCGATCAGGCCATCCTCGAAACCAGGAATGAAGGTGCCGGAACCGAGCGTCAGGTTGAAATCGCTGCCCTTGCCGCCGTCAAACGGCACGCCGTCAATGCTGCCCTCATAGTCGATTACCGCGACATCGTCTTTTTCGGCAGCGCCATCCTTGGTCGTGTAATTGCGGACATTCTTGGCCAGGCGGTCCAGCGCCTCGCCGATGTCGGTGTCGGTGATATCGGAGGTCAGCCGCTCGACCACCAGCTTGGAGACGTCGGTGGTGGTGAAATCGGGCATCAGGTCCACGATCACCTTGAAGGTGAGGTCGGCCTTGCCGTCCACCACATCCTCGACGCTGCCCACCGGCTCGACGCGGGGCTGAAGCGCCGGCTTGAGCTTGTTGTCGGCGATGGCCTTCTGGCTGCCTTCATTGACGGCCTGCTCGACCACCTCGCCCATGATGGACTTGCCAAACTGCTTCTTGAGGAAGGAGACCGGCGCCTTGCCAGGGCGGAAACCCTTGAGGTTGACCCGGGGCTTCATCTCTTCCAGCCGCGCATTGACCCGGCTGTCCAGCTCGCTGGCCGGAACGGTCACCGTGAACTGCTTGTGCAGGTCCTCGGAAAGGGTCTCGCTGATCTGCATCTGAAACGTCTCGCTTCTCTAATACCTATATCGATCCAGCACTGCCGCGGCCGCCCTCTTGCCGCTGTCGCGGCGGACGGCCTTGGCAACACGCCCAGGCCGCACGCACGTCCATTCTGCCAAGCGACCCTCAAGTCGCTTTCGCGCGGGCCGCGTGCCATTCCTATGGCCCGCGGCTCGCGGGCCATAGGAATGGTGCGGACAGAGGGACTTGAACCCCCACGACTTTCGCCACTGGAACCTAAATCCAGCGCGTCTACCAGTTCCGCCATGTCCGCTGACCGCGCCCGGATTTTTCAGGAATCCGCCTGGAAGCCGGCCCCTATAGCAGGGGTTTTGGGGGGTTGCTAGTGAAACGGCCGCAGATAGGCCCCTACATCCCAGAACCGGCCGAATTTCCGGCCAACTTCCCGGTAAACGCCGATCTCCTGGAAGCCGAAGGACCGGTGCAGCCCGACCGATGCGGCGTTGGGCAGAGTGATGCCGCCGAATATCCGATGGATATCTTCGCCCTTCAGTGCCTCGAACAGGGTGGCGTAGAGCCTCTTTCCCAAACCCTGCCCGCAGGCCTCGGCCGCGAGGTATATAGTGGAGGAAACCGTGGTGTCATATGCGGCGCGCTCATTGTAGCGGTGCGAGCTGGACCAGCCCATCGCCCGGCCGTCCTTCACGGCCACGAAGCATTGGTAGCGCCCTGACCGCGCAAAGCCGTCCAGCCAGGTCTGGCGTTGCTCCAGCGTGCGCGGCTCGATATCGAAGGTGATGGACGTGTTCATGACATAATGATTGTAGATCTCCAGCAGCGCCGGCAGATCGCCCTGCTCCGCGCGGCGGATGCCTATTTCCGTCATGGCACCGACCTTTCCAGAAAGACACTGGCGGCGATGCGATGGGGTGGCAGGGATGCGTAGGGCTCAAAGGCCAGACAATCCCGAAAGCCGCACTTGCGATAGAAGTGAATGGCTGCGAACGACTCCGTACCCGTTTCCAGCCGCAGGACGGAAAGACCTTCCGCTCGTGTTTCGGCGATCAAGCGTGTCATGATGGCGTCCGCCACACCCTGCCCCCGCGCTTCGGGGCGCACATACATGCGCTTTACTTCGGCATAATTCGCAAACAGAGCCACGCCCCCGCACCCAACCGTGCGTCCCTGCCTGCGTGCCACGAAGAAGCGTATGTGCGGCTCGAAGATCGCCTGCAGCGCCAAGCCATGACGTTGTTCTGATGCATATAGCGCTCCCAACTCGCCATTGAGCTCGTCCACGAGTGCACCAACCTCTTCGGTGGGGCGGGGGACGGCGACGATCTCCATCCTCAACTGCGCACCAGCGCCACAACATAGCCACACGGCCTGTCGCTCTCATTGGCATAGGTCACTTCCGCTGGCGGGCCGAATCCGAGACTGTCGCCCGCCTTCAGCACATGGCGGTCATGCCCTTCCTTCAACACAAGTTCGCCTGACTGCACCCAGACGACATGGCGGGTGCGGACATAAGACCATGCCGGAAACGATACGGCCTCGCCCGGCGGCAGTTCCACAAGCACCATCTCCAGCGGATGATCGGGCCGGCTGAAAATCTGGCGGCGGACATAGCCGGTCTTGGGATCGCGCCATGTCCGCTGGTCGGCCGCCCGTACCAGCCTTCCGCTTTCTTCGGCGCGCAACAGCAGTCCCGCCAGCGTCAGCTCGAAGGCGGTAGCCAGACGAACCAGAATGCCGGCCGATGGGCTGACCTCGCCCCGCTCGATCTTGCTGATGCTGGCCTTGGCGACTCCGGATCTTTCGGCTAACTCGGCCAATGACCAGTTGCGGGCGTCGCGCTCAAGCCGGACGCGGCGGGCGATGCTGGCCTCCGCATTGTTCACCAAAGTGTCCATATGTCTCTTATAATGGACGATCTGGGCTAGAGCAATGCCTGTAACGAGCGCGGCAGCACTTCCGGGAGATCTTCCGCGACCAAGCCTGGTCCAAAACGGGCGGCCGCATCGCCATGCAGCCATGCGGCGGCGCAGGCCGCATCGAACGCCGTCATGTTCTGGGCCAGCAAGCCCGCGATCAGGCCGGTCAGTACATCGCCTGATCCTGCCGTCGCCAGCGTGGGCGGCGCATTGGCATTGATTGCGGCCTTGCCGCATTTTTCGGCAATCACCGTGTCGCCACCCTTGAGCAACACGACGCAGCCGGCGCGCCTGGCGGCAGTGCGCGTTGCCTCGACCTTGCTGAGGCTTTCATCCAACAGCCCGGGGAACAGGCGCTCGAATTCCCCGTCATGGGGCGTCAGCACGCATCTCTCATGCAGGCGGTTGAACAGCGCGCCGCGATCATCCCGGAATGAAGTGATTGCATCTGCATCCAGCACCACAGATGCGCCGCTCCTCAATGCCACATTCACCAGTTCGCGCGTTTCAGCGCCCACGCCAAGTCCCGGACCCAAGGCTGCAGCGTTGAACCTTTTGTCCGACAGGAGATGGGTAAGGCCCCGTGCGTCATCGAACGGCTTGACCATGATGGCAGTGAGATGGGCGGCGTTGATCGCTAGCGCCTCAGGCGGCGATGCCACGCTGACCAGGCCTGAGCCAACGCGCAATGCAGCGCGCGCCGCAAGCCGCGCCGCTCCCGTGGCATGTGCCGGGCCGCTGACGATCACGCAATGACCGCGCGAATATTTGTGGCCCTCGGCCTTGGGCCAGGGAAAGCGCCACAAGGCCGGAGTGTTTTCATGCAGTCGCGTGCTGGCCGCTTCCGGCGTAATGCCGATGCCGGCCACGACCGTCTCGCCGCACAAGACGCGCCCGGGCAGCAGAAGATGGCCCGGCTTCTTGCGGAAGAACGTCACAGTCAGCACTGCGCGCACGACGACCGCGCCCAGTGCCTGGCCGGTGTCGCCCGACAGGCCGCTCGGCACGTCGATCGCCACGACCGGCAAGTCGTTCAGCGCTTCCACGACCTGGGCGGATGCGCCCTCCAACGGACGAGACAGTCCGGCGCCGAAAAGCCCATCCACCACTAGCTTGGCGCCATCCAGCGCTTCCGGCGCCAGCGCCAACCGTACGCCTTTCCATCTGTCCGACATGACGGCGGCGTCGCCTTTCGGCTCGGCGTCATGGGCCACGCGCACGGTAAAGCCATATTCGTCGAGCAGCCGCGCCACGACAAAGCCGTCGCCGCCATTGTTGCCCGGTCCGCACAGGACCGTCACCGGACAAGGTTTGAACCGCGCCGCGATAGCGTCGGCCACCGCCTGGCCCGCATTCTCCATCAACACCAATGACGGCACGCCGTGAGCGACGGCAAATGCATCGGCCTTGCCCATTTCCGAATTGGTGAGGATTTCGTGGCTCATCGGTTCTTGAAATATGTCTCCAGCCGGTCCAATGCATCTTCGATCAGCGACTGCTGCTTGCAAAAGCCGAAGCGAACAATTGTGTCGGGCGTGCCCGACTTGAAGAAGGCAGAAAGCGGGATCAAGGCGACGCCGGCATCCCGGATCAGCCGCTCGCAGAAGGCAAAGTCCTTCTCATTCGTCAGCCTGGAAATCCCGGCGGTCAGAAAATAAGTGCCTTCGCAGGGATTCACGTCAAAACCCATATGCGAAAGCCCCGCGGCCAACAAATCGCGGTTTTTCTGCAGCCGCCGTCCGAGCGTAATCGGGAAATCCATTTCATGGGTCAGGCCATGCGCCACGCCCAGCTGCAGCGCCGGCGAAGTCGTGAAGGTCAGGAACTGGTGCGCCTTGGTCACTACGCTGACCAGCTCGCGCGGGCCTGTCACCCAACCCACTTTCCACCCGGTCAATGAAAAGATCTTGCCGGCCGAACCGGCGCGCACACAGCGGGCGCGCATGCCCGGAAAGGTCGCGAGCGGAATGTGCGGCTTGCCGTCATAGACCAGATGCTCATAGACCTCGTCGCAGATCACCACCGCCTCGGTCTCCAAGACCACCCGCGCCAGCAATTCGAGTTCTTCACGGCTGAATGCGCGGCCGGCCGGATTGTGCGGCGAGTTGATCAGGATCGCACGGGTTTTTGGCCCGATCACAGCGCGCAGCTCCGCTTCCTCCAGGCGCCAGCCGGGCGGCTTGAGCTTGATCGCCTTGACCGCCGCGCCGGCAGCTTCCGCCATGGGACGATAGGAATCGTAAGTCGGCTCGATCATCACAACTTCGTCGCCCGCGCCTGCCATCGCCATCAGTGAGCCGGTAACGGCCTCGGTGCCACCCGAAGTGATCACCACCTCGTCGTCCGGGTCATAGGACAGGCCGTAAAATTTGAATGCATGCGCCGAAACCGCCTGGCGCAACACCGGGAGTCCCTTGGATGGCGGATACTGGTTAGGACCGTCGATCAACGCCTTGGCGGCGACCTCGCGCAAACTGATCGGCCCATCCTGGTCGGGAAAGCCCTGACCCATGTTGATGGCTTCATGCCTAACCGCGAGCCCGGTCATATGCTGGAAGATGCTGGTGGGCAGACTGGAAAAGACGGGGTTGGGCATACGACCGCGGAAAATAGGAGGTGACGAGAAATCCGGCTTAAGACTTTTCAGAAACCCGCGCCACGGCGGATGAAGACCTTTGGCAGCGTTGGGCAACTTCAAAAAAATGCCCAATAAATGTTCATTTTGCCCTTTTCATAGGCTATTTTCCGGCCTGCTTTTTAGCCCGACCGGTAAGTAGTTGAATTTTATCGAGTTTTTTCAAGGCAAAACCGGCACAAGTCCTGCTAACTCGTTAACGGAGGTCGTGCGCCCTATACCCAGGCGCGCGCAGAGGAGAGCATGAAAAAAATCGAAGCCATCATTAAGCCGTTCAAACTCGACGAGGTGAAGGAGGCGCTGCAGGAAGTTGGGGTCCAGGGCATCACGGTTACGGAGGCCAAAGGATTTGGCCGCCAGAAGGGCCACACCGAACTCTATCGGGGCGCCGAATATGTTGTGGATTTCCTGCCCAAGGTGAAGATCGAAATCGTCATCAATGAAGACCGTCAGGAAGCCGCAATCGAGGCGATTCAGAAGGCTGCGCGCACGGGCCGCATCGGCGACGGCAAGATTTTCGTCCTCAATGTCGAGGAAGCCATCCGCATCCGCACTGGCGAGACCGGCGCGGACGCAATTTGATTTCACCATGTCCGGCCGGGGGCCGGAGCGACCACTACTGGAGCGTCCGCGCAAGCGGGAGCGACCAATTCATAGACAGGAGCGTCCGCGCGAGCGGGAGCGACCAATTCATAGACAGGAGCGTCCGTGCGAGCGGGAGCGACCAATTCATAGATAGGAGCGTCCGTGCGAGCGGGAGCGACCGATTCATAAACTCAAAGCTCAACGTTGAAGGGAAGACCGAACTATGGCCGACAAGAAAGCAACCGCTTCCGATATCCTGAAGTTGATCAAGGAAAAGGAAGTCAAATATGTGGACGTCCGCTTTACCGACCCGCGCGGAAAGTGGCAGCACGTCACCTTCGACCTGATGATGGTGGACGAGGATTTCCTCGACCACGGCACCATGTTCGACGGCTCCTCCATCGCCGGCTGGAAAGCGATCAATGAGTCCGACATGCTGCTCAAGCCGGACCTCGACACCGCGGTGATCGATCCCTTCTTCGCCCAAACCACGCTGATCCTGATCTGCGACGTGCTGGAGCCCACCACCGGCCAGAATTATGCGCGCTGCCCGCGCTCCATCGCCAAGGCCGCCGAGGCCTTCGTGAATTCCTCGGGTATCGGCGACACGACTTATTTCGGTCCGGAAGCCGAATTCTTCATCTTCGACGATGTCCGCTTCGACGTCGCCATGAATCACGGCTTCTATTACGTGGACGCCAAGGAAGGCTCCTACAACACGGGCACCGAATATCCGGAAGGCAATCTCGGTCACCGCCCGAAGGTAAAGGGCGGGTATTTCCCGGTACCGCCGGTGGATGGCGAACAGGACATGCGCGGCGAGATGCTGGCGGTCATGCGCGACATGGGCATCAATCCGGAAAAGCACCACCATGAAGTGGCCTCCGCCCAGCACGAACTTGGCTTCAAGTTCAACACGCTGACCAAGTGCGGCGATTACATGCAGATCTACAAGTATGTGATCCACCAGGTCGCCCAGGCCTATGGCAAGACCGCGTGCTTCATGCCCAAGCCCGTCTATGGCGACAACGGCTCGGGAATGCATGTGCACCAGTCGATCTGGAAGGGTGGCAAGCCGCTCTTCGCCGGTTCGGGCTATGCCGACCTGTCGGACACCTGCCTCTATTACATCGGCGGCATCATCAAGCATGCCAAGTCGCTCAACGCCTTCACCAATCCGCTGACCAACAGCTACAAGCGCCTGATCCCCGGCTTCGAAGCTCCGGTCCTGCTGGCCTATTCGTCCCGCAACCGTTCGGCCTCCTGCCGCATTCCCTTCTCGCCTTCGCCGAAGGGCAAGCGCGTCGAGGTCCGCTTCCCCGATCCGGGCGCGAACCCCTATCTCGCTTACGCCGCCATGCTGATGGCGGGCCTGGACGGCATCGAGAACAAGATCCATCCGGGCGGTCCGATGGACAAGGACCTCTACGCCCTGCCGCCCGAAGAGCTGGCGAAGGTGCCGCAGGTTTGCGGCTCCTTGCGCGAAGCGCTCGACAATCTGCGCGGCGACCACGAATTCCTGAAGAAGGGCAATGTGTTCACACAGGACTTCATCGACAGCTACATCGATCTCAAGATGGAAGAGGTGTATGCCTTCGAGCACACGCCGCATCCGGTCGAGTTCAAGATGTACTATTCAGTCTGATCGCGCGATCAAGCGAAGCAATGAGGGGCGCGGCGGTTGCCGCGCCCTTTTTGCTTCGCCGTCCCGGCCTCGCGTCGCACTTGCGCGCGCGACGCTGCGGCGTTCGCCGGAGCCGAGGATCCACTGGACCTTCGGCTGTTCCCGGCTCACCCGGTCGAGTTCAAAATGTACTATTCGGTCTGATCACAAGGCCGGAACGTTAGGGGAGAGACCGGGCCCTGCCCGGTCTTTTCTTTTTTTCCCTGCCGGGAGACTGTTGGGGCACGATGACACCGG
>DATKEP010000150.1:0-3366 GCA_035512055.1 Rhizomicrobium sp. | reverse complement strand
TGCGGCGAACTACGAAAGCTTGGTGCTGCCACTCGCCGTCATCCTAATCGTGCCGATGTGTTTGCTCGCGGCCATCCTGGGCGTGAACCTGATGGGCCGCGACAACAATATTCTTACTCAGATCGGGCTTGTGGTGCTGGTAGGCCTCGCCGCTAAGAACGCCATCTTGATCGTGGAGTTTGCGAAACGCGGTGAAGAATTGGAAAAGCTCGACGGGCGCGGCGCCGCCGAACTTGCCGCACGCCAGCGCCTGCGGCCAATCCTCATGACTTCCGTCGCGTTTATTTTGGGGACGCTGCCATTAGTGATCGACACCGGCCCCGGCTCCGAGATGCGCCAAGCGCTAGGCATTGCGGTGTTCTTCGGCATGATCGGCGTGACGTTGTTCGGGCTTCTGTTCACGCCGAGCTTCTACGTGCTCTGCCGCGAATTTGGTACCTGGTCGTCGGAGCGCCTACCGGGCGAGTTGCGCAGGCTGCGGCTACCGCGGCTGAGATAATCTTGTTATCGCGAACTACGATCACGTCCAAGCCCGTGTAATTGGGCTTCTCCCCGCGCGGACCGGATCCCCACGCCAGACGGCCAGCATTGTGGAGGACCTGGGGCTCGCCGTGCGGCGTGTATACGAAATGTGGATGGGTTGCGCGCAGCGCTCCTGCGAGCTTGTCCAGTGCCTCGTGCCCGATGAAAGCACCAGGAGGCACATAGACGACACAGTCGTCGGTATAGAGCTCCTTCATTGCCTTCTGACCGATTGTGTTGAAAAAGTCGGAGCACGTTTTTTGCCCGCAATTTCCGGTCAAGCTGAGCCTTGCTGATGGAGCAATGATTCAAGGCGGCGGGATTAGCCTTCGCCAATTCCTCCGCAACGGCCGGTGCAAGTGGCAGGGCCGCCGCGAAGACGCCAAGAAGACAGGAATAGACACGCAACATGGCATTTCAGCGGTTAGCCCGCCGCTCCCAATTGGTTGATCAAGAGGAGCAGGCGGCGCTCTAGACGCCCCCCGGCATCCTCAACTCCGCGGTGGCGGAGGTGGAGGCGGCGCGGCCGCCATCATGCCGGGCACATAATTGCCCTTGGCATACATGCACTGTGAGTAGGCAATGTCGTATCGCCGCTGCAGGCTACAGCCGGCATAAGACGCTTGGTTGGCACCCACCGCTGCTCCGATCACCCCGCCGCTCGCGGCGCCCACCGTCGCCGCGTGGCCGCTTCCCGTCGCCGCGCCCACACCAAGCCCAAGAACCGCCCCCAGCGCGGTAGCGCCAACACCAACCCTGAGGTTGCGAGGACAATGCGATGTGATGGCGAACCGGTCAGACTGGAGATGGGGACAACCCGCCCAATGTCCAGGGCGTCACAACCCGATAAGCAAAATGCGACCTTATCCGTGCATACCATCATGGCCAGCGGTCATGTGCACCGCACAACAGGCCGAACACAAGACTGCACCCGACCACCACGCCACACCATCAAATCAACCCTTGCAATGCAGGAGCCACACAGGACATTGCCAAAACGGACATTGTCAGTGCGCCGCCGCTTCAAGTGGAAAACTCCCCGCTATGGGCCGGGTGGAAGCGATGGCGATGGCCGCGCAGAGCGCCGGGATCGCAAGAATGCCCAGGACAGCGCCGAAACTCCAGCCCAGTCCCAGGAGCGCGCCGCCGGCAAGCGAGCCGACGATGCTGCCGAAGCGGCCCATGCCCAACATCCAGCTGACGCCCGTGGCGCGGGCCATAGTCGGATAGCAGCCTGGGGCGAAGGCGTTGAGGCCTGTTTGCGCACCGAAGCAGAAGCCCGCGGCGAAGACCAGGGCGGGGAGCCAACCGGACAGCGCCCCGAGCCATGCCAGCCCCATGATGAAGACGGCGCCCGCCAGATAGGCGGCGCCGATCACCCGGGATGGATGACCCCGGTCCATGCCCCATCCGATCAGGATCGCGCCAATCATGCTGCCGATCTGGAACATCGCCGTGACGTTGGCGGCGGCGGTGATCGTGAGGCCCGCATCCTTCATCAGGGTCGGCAGCCATCCGGTCAGCAGATAGACGACCATCAGGCCCATGAAATAGGTGATCCAGAGCGCGATCGTCGTCCTGGCGTATCCGTCCGAGAACAGGACGCCGATCGGGCTCCTTGCGCGCAGGGGGGACGGCTCGGGCGAGACGAAGCTCTCGCCGCCGGTGAAGCGATGGCCCGTCACCCGGCCAAGCACCTTCGCAATTTTGTCCGCCGGCGCGCCCTGCAACGCCAGGTACCGCGCGGATTCCGGCAGAAGCGCCAAGAGAAACGGAACCAGCACGAGCGGCGTGATCCCCCCTACCAGCAGCACGGAGCGCCAGCCAAAATGCGGGATCATATAGCCGGCGATGAAGCCGATCGCGGCCGAGCCAAGGCTGAAGCCGCTGAACATGATGGTGATCAACAGGGAGAGGCGGCGCTGCGGTACATATTCGGAAAGCAGCGTCGTGGCGTTCGGCATCGCCGCGCCCATGCCCATACCGGCGAGCAGGCGCAGCAGCGCCATTTCTTGCGGCGAGGACGACCAGGCAGCCATGAACATGAAAATGCCGAACAGGAGCACCGAGATCGTCAGCACGATCTTGCGTCCGAACCGGTCGGATGACGGGCCTGCGATCAGCGCCCCGATGACAAGGCCGAAGGGCGCCGCGCTGATGACAAGACCGAAGGCCGGCCGCGAAATGTTCCAGTCTTGCAGGATAGACGGCGTGACGAAGCCCATGATCGCCACATCCATCCCGTCGGCGACGACGACGAGGAAGCACATAGCCACCAGCACCCACAGAAAGGGCGCAATCGGGCGGTCGTCGATGAAAGCCTTGATGTCGATAATATTGGTCATCGCTCCGCTCCTGACCTGCTGGGCATCACGCCGTTTTCGCGGGCTTGCGTCCCCAGGCTTGAAGAAACAGATGCGAAATCACCAACCTGCCCGGATCATCGAGATCATGTCGAAGTGCTTCCCTAAGCCGGTCCAGTTCGACTCTTTCCACCAACCCGTCCGCCAGAATGCGTTCGCTCAGATTCTCGGCAAAATCGAGAAGGATATTGCGGCGAGGCGCACGCGGTGGATAGACATGAATGAGGGGCTTTACCTGAATTTCGGTAAGACCTGCCGATCGCAGCAGGCCCGGAAGCTTGCGTCCAATAAACAGATCGATTCCGTTTTTTTCACTGTAACGCACCAGCAGCTGCACAATGGCGGTCCACACCTCGGATGGCGGTTCACAGATGTGCGCGAACCAGTCGGCCTCGTGAAAAGCTACCCACCCTCCTGGTCGAACCAGGGCGACGGCCTCGGCGACGATTTGTTCGGGTTTGGGAACATTTACCAGCACCAG
>DATKEP010000149.1:0-3603 GCA_035512055.1 Rhizomicrobium sp. | reverse complement strand
GGTAGGACAGGACCGCAGGCGCAGCGCTCGTTCCAAAAAGACCCTCGGTTTCAAACGCCTGGAGGTCTGAGAATCCCAGACGTTCGGTCTCGGCGTCCAATAAGCGACCCCATGGACCGCCCACCGTATAGGGCTGGAGCGCCTGCTTGAGGGTTGCAGATTGCAGCAGAACTGAAAGACCGGTCAGGGTGCGTTCCTGAGGTGGTGCGGAGGAAAGGGAGGTAAGCGCCGACCAGAGATGCTCCTTTAGTTCCGGGGTGACGGAGAGACCTTCGCGGGCCAGCAGTGCAGCCACCCAGTCAGCGGCCCAAGCGCGCTCGCTGGAATCGTCGATGCGCGCCAGAGGCTGCAGCGCGACCTCTTCACACACCTTGTCAGCAAGAGTACCGCCCAGGTCGTGCCAATCCCCGCCCATGGCAAGGGCCGCGGCACGAACCGAGCCGCCGAAATCAAACACGAATATCTGGGCATTCGGGTAGCGGCGGAACTGCAACGCCATCAACGCGAGCAACACGCTTTTGCCTGCACCGGTCGGGCCGATGACGAGCGTGTGGCCCACATCGCCCACATGGACCACGAAACGGAATGGCGTTGAGCCTTCGGTCCGGGCGAAGAAGAGGGGTGGGGCGCCAAAGTGTTCGTCTACCGCCGGCCCCGCCCAGACCGCGGAAAAGGGCATCATATGGGCGAGGTTGAGCGTCGATATCGGAGGCTGGCGGACATTGGCGTAGACGTGTCCCGGCAGACTTCCCAACCAGGCTTCGACCGCGTTGACGCTCTCACGGATGCAGGTGAAGTCGTGTCCCTGAATGGTCTTTTCGACCTGGCGCAGCCGCTCCTCGGCAATGCGTGGGTCTCTGTCCCAGACCGTGATTGTGGCAGTGACATAGGCCTGGCCGACAAGGTCTGATCCCAGTTCCTGGAGCGCGAGATCGGCATCCTGAGCCTTGTTGCCGGCATCGGAATCCAGGAGCGCCGAGGCCTCATTGGTCATGACCTCCTTGAGGACGGACATCACGGATTTGCGCTTGGCAAACCATTGGCGCCGGATGCGCGTCAAAACCTTGGCCGCATCTGTCTTGTCCAGGCAGATGGCACGGGTCGACCAGCGATAGGGAAAGGCCAGGCGATTAAGATCATCCAGCAGGCCCGGCCAGGTCTGAGACGGAAATCCCATGACGGTCAGGGTGCGCAAACTGGTTGAGCCGAGTCGGGGCTCGAGACCGCCGGTCAGATCCTGGTCGGCCAGCAAAGCGTCCAGATACATCGGGGTCTCTGGAACACGCACTGCATGGCGCTTGGTGGAAATGCAGGAATGCAGATAGGTCAGGGTCTGGCCGTCATCCATCCACTGGGCTTCCGGCATGAAGCCCTCGATAAGAGCCAGGACGCGATCGGTGCGATCTGTGAAGTTTTTGAGCAGGCTTTGCCAATTGACGTCCTGACGTGCTCCATTTTCGTAGAGCCAGCTCTCTGCGCGTGTCGCGTCATCGGCCGGTGGCAACCACACCAGGGTTAGGAAATAGCGGCTTTCGAAGTGCGTTCCTTCTTCCTCGAACTGCGCTTTGCGTTCGGCATCCACGAGTTCGGAGATTGCATCGGGAAATTGGCTCTTGGGGTAGTCATTGGCCGGCACGCGCTGAGCCTCCACAAAAATGGCCCAGCCTGAACCCAGCCGGCGCAGTGCACTGTTGAGGCGCGACATGATGGCGACCAGCTCGGCGGGCGTGGCGCTGTCGAGATCGGGTCCGCGAAACCGGGCGGTGCGTTGGAACGAACCGTCCTTATTGAGGATCACGCCTGTGGCGACCAAGGCCGCCCATGGCAGATAGTCGGCCAGGAGCTGGGATTTGCGCCGATATTCCAGCAGATTCATCATGACGCCACCATGTGGGCAGGATAACGAAGGTGGCGCCGCACCACGTCCACGAAGGCGGCATCGCGGCGGGTCGCCCAAAGGGCCGCGCACTGGCAAACCAGCCAGAGCACGATGCCAACGAGCCAGAGCCGCAGGCCGAGCGCGACGGCCGCCGCGAGCGTGCCATTCAGGATCGCGATGGATCGCGGCGTGCCGGCAAGCAGGATTGGCTCAGTCAGCGAACGGCGAACCGGCGCATAGAAACCGGCAATAGGTTCTTCGGTCGCCATCAGATCAAGGCTCCGCCGCCGAATTGAAAGAAGGTGAGAAAGAAGCTGGAAGCGGCAAAGGCGATGGAAAGTCCAAATACGATCTGAATCAGACGGCGAAACCCCCCGCTGGTCTCTCCGAAGGCGAGAGCCAGTCCCGTCAAGATGATGACAATGACCGACATGACTTTGGCGACGGGTCCCTGGATGGAATCCAGAATCTGATTGAGCGGCTGCTCCCAGGGCATGTTGGTGCCTGCGGCATCGGCAGGGGCAACCAAAAGGACGGAAATGGCAAGCAATGTTGCAAAGTCGATCGCCTTGCGGACAGCAACGGCAATCGCTGTGCCGGGGTGAATGGGCTTCATCAAAATTCTCCTGCTGTGGTCACGATGTAATCGCCGCGGTCGTCCAGACCTCGAACGCAAGCCAGTTCCGACAGCCGCCGCGCTGGCCCACGCCCCGACAGCACCGCGATGAGATCGATTGTCTCCGCGATCAACGCTTTGGGAACGGTGACGACCGCCTCCTGGATCAACTGCTCAAGCCGTCGGATGGCCCCGAGCGCCGAGCCCGCGTGAAGCGTGCCGATACCCCCGGGGTGGCCGGTGCCCCAGGCCTTCAGCAGATCCAAGGCTTCGGGACCGCGAACTTCGCCGATGGGAATGCGGTCAGGCCGCAGTCTGAGCGATGAGCGCACCAGATCCGACAGGGAGGCTGCGCCGTCCTTGGTGCGCAGCGCCACAAGATTGGGAGCCGCGCACTTCAATTCGCGCGTATCCTCAATGAGAACGACACGCTCGCCTGTTTTGGCGATTTCTGCCAATAGCGCATTGACCAGAGTGGTCTTGCCGCTGGATGTACCGCCCGCAACCAGGATGTTCTTGCGTGCGCGCACAGCGGAACGCAGCAGTGCCGCATGGTTGCCGGACATGATGCCGGTTTTCACGTAATCCTCCAATGTGAAAACGGCGACGGCAGGGCGGCGGATGGCAAAGCAAGGGGTCAAGACCACGGGTGGAATCAACCCTTCGAAGCGTTCTCCGCTTTCAGGCAATTCCGCCGAAATCCGTGGCGCAGAGGCATGGACCTCGGCCCCCACATGGTGCGCAACAAGCCGCACGATACGTTCGGCATCGGCCGGGGCCATGCGGTGACCGGTGTCCTCCAAACCGCCGGAGAGCCGGTCGATCCAAATCCGGCCGTCGGGATTGAGCATGACTTCGACAATGCTCGGATCTTCAAGATAGCCCGCTATTGCCGGCCCCAAGGCGGTGCGCAGCATGCGCGCGCCTCTGGCAAGTGCTTCAGCCTGAACGGCGCTGGAATTCACATCGGACCCCAAAAGTCACTGCAAAATGCAGCCTTCAACGAGGTCTGGTAGAAAGTCCCTTATCGAGCGCGAATCAACAATGGAATTGGTATCGTCATACTGGAGCCTACAAAAAGAATGAATAGACAAAACTGTCACAAGAC
>DATKEP010000148.1:0-6596 GCA_035512055.1 Rhizomicrobium sp. | reverse complement strand
TTTCGGCACCAGTCTTGTCGGAACCATAGTTGACCACGACCGAAGCGCCGGCTTCGCCCAATGCCCGGGCTATGCCCGCCCCGATGCCTTTGGAGGCGCCAGTCACCACCGCAACCTTGCCTTGCAATTTGCCCATCTTTGTCTCCCTTGAGTAGTTCGATAGTTCGACAGACATCGTAATGACTAACCTGACTTTCAAGGGCGCGTAGGGTTTTCGTCGCAATTTCGTCAGATTCGCCAGCTGAAATAAGATCTTACGAGTCAGGGGATGATCAAAAACAGTTTTGTGATGGCGATCGCAGCCGCCGGTCTGCTTTTGGCAGTGCATCGGGCCGTCCGCGCGCAAGACGCCCGACCCGTTCACCCCCCTCTCAAGCCGGGCCAGTCAGCCGGCATTCGTGTCGCCCAGCAAACGCGTAGCGGCCTCGCCCTGATCGGGACGGGCGCCATTGTCGCGATCGTGATCGTGGCTGCCACGTCCAGCAGTGGCGGCGGCAACAATGGCCAACTCAGCCTCCAGAGTGCGCCGGCCACGACGGCCCCCTGACTTGCTCCAGCCCCTGCCTGCCAAAAGCTGCGGGAGTGACGTAGCCTTTGACCGGTTGTCCTGCTGGAGATTCTCATGACGTTCCGGAACCGGATCACGCCGTCGCATTTGCTGCTGATGGCGGTCCTTCTCGGCCCCGTCGTGGCAAGCAGCGATGCCAGCGCGCAATCTGCAAGTACGCTGGCATGGGCGCCCAGACCATCGCAGCTTGTTCCCTATGCCGCGCCCAACCGTCCTCTCTGGAAGCTGTCGGACATTCTTGCCCGGCATGCAGGCGAGAAGGACTGGTCAGAGCCTGTCGTCGATACACCCGACTTTGTGGCCCGCTATGTCTCGATGGCGCCTGGCAAAAGCACGCAAAACATCATGTATGCGGATGATCGCGCCTTCTGGGTGGTGGAGTCGGGCCAGATCCGCTTTCAGATCGAAGGTCAGGCTTCCTTTGTCGCAACCAAGGGATTCCTGGTCCAGGTGCCGGCGCGCACGGCATTCACGCTTGAGACGGCAGGAAACGAACCGTCACTCCGCTTTGAACTGCACCCGGCGGAGGCCCCAATCTATCCGATTTCGGAAACGCCGGCGCCTGGATCCGGCGTCAGCTATATCAAGGCAGCCTTCAAGGGCCGCGGCGCCTATGACACGGCCAACAGGCCCTTTCTGGATTTCGAGAAGGATGTGGTCCAGGACGGCAAGCCCGCGCCTGCCACTGTCCTGAAAGATCCCTATCTCTCAGTGGAAGTATTCCGGGGGCCGCCACAGCCATTGCCTCCTGACAGTGATTGGGGCCATTTCCGCGCCAACTTTCCAGGCTTCTGGTTTGTGCTGGAGGGCAAGCAGAATTTTCTGATCGAGGGTGAAAAGCCTTTCACGGCCAGTGAGGGGGACGTCGTGTTTGCGCCGGTAGGTCGCTTTCACCGCGTCAGTTCGGGCGGCGATGGCATGTCCACGCGGCTGGCGATCAATGCCCGGCCAGGCAACCTGCACTGGTATCGGCCAGGCGCTGGCAGCGATTGACCCGCGCTATATCCGTGCCAACTCGGCCAGATAGGCCTCCAGCACCGGGCGGTTCAGCTTGAGATAGGCGAATTTCCCCTCGCGGCTGATTTCGACCAGGCCGGCATTTTCCAGCTCTTTCATGTGATGGGACAAAGTGGCGGCGGTTACGCCACAGCCGTCTTGAAGTGCGCTGCAGGGCGTGGCTTCCGCGCAAGCGCCAATCCGCCGCAGTAACTCCATCCGGCGCGGCTCGGAGAGGGCCTTGGCGATGAGTTCGATCTGGCGCGGCGCCAGGGGGGAAGGCTTGACCATTGGCTAAAATTGATCCCGGAGAGTCGCGGTTACAAGTGGGGTGGTTCGGGGAAGAGCGCCGCGGCTCATCGCATGCTGTTCAAACCTGCCAGCAATGGCGCCAGCAGGTCATCGGACGGCCTCCAGCGTCCTGTCGCGCTTTTGTAGATCGGCTTGCGCACTTGGGCCGCGCTGGCGGTGCGCACAGCCCTTTCCGTTTCGTAGAATGAAAGGCACTTCTCATCCCAGTCTAGCCCGCAATGCGCCACGATGCGACGTGCCTCGGCCTCGAAATTGTCGACCAGGGATTCATATTGAACGTCAAGCATGACGCCTGCGGGCAGGACCTCACGCCAGTGCGCCATGAGCCGCCTGTATGCTGCGTAATAACGGCCCAGTTCGCCCAGGTCATAGGTGAAAGGCTGTTCGTCGGTGAATAGCTTGGAATATGCGGAAAGACAGGTCGCCACCGGATCGCGGCAGGTGTGGATGATGCGGGCATTCGGCAAGGCGAGATGAATGAGCCCAACCATTGCGAAATTGCTGAGCATCTTGTCAGTGATGCGCGATGCTTCGCCGGCCAGTGGCGTGTTTTCCAACAAAGTGAGATAGGCGCGGCCAATGTCTGTCAATTGTTTTTGACGGGCAGTTTCCATGAACTCGGGATATGGAAGTTCGGTGCCCATTTGCTGGCGCACCCGCTCGTAAGCTTCACGAAGGTAAGGCCGCTCGCCGGCCCCGACGATGGCCGGGTGGCTGACAAGAATCTGTTCCACCAGCGTCGAGCCTGACCGCATCATGCCGACAATAAAAACTGGCTTCGCGGAAAGCGCACCCAAGCCGGCGTTCCGTCGCATCAACTCGGGGGAAAAAATATCGCCTATTCGGCCCAGCCAGCAAAGGGTAGTCGCCTCGTCATATTGCAGGCTGCGGCGCTTCAGGTCATTGCCTTTTGTCAGCTGGTCGAACGCACGCTGGTGCTCGCCAGTATCGGTGTAGGCTTTTGCAAGGGCGAAATGCAATTCTGTCGGCCCGTCGCCGGGCAGCTCATCAATCCGCGCGTGCAATTGCTCCATTGCCTTGAGATGGGGATCAGCCGGCTCGACCGTGTAGCAGCTAACAAGTTTGCCATAGAAGGACGGATTCGACGGCGCAAGCCGGACGGCCTCCCCGAGCCGGCGGCGGGCCTCTTCGAACTTGCCCAGTGCCAGAAATGTGGTGCCGGCTTGGGCCTGCGCTTCGGCATTACCGCGATCCAGCGAGATGGCGCGCTCGCAGGCCGCCACAGCGTCATCGATGCGGTCCAATGACAACAAGGCTGCAGCCAGATTGCTATGCGCCTGGGCAAAGCGGGGATTCACTTGCAAGGCCCTGGAAAGCACGGCAACGGCACTCTCGTCGCGCTTGAGCATGTGCAGCGCGGCGCCGAAATTGCTCAGTGCTTCCACATAATCCGGCCTGAGTTGGCAGGCACGCTGAAAACAGGCGACGGCAAGCTCTCGATGACCCAAGGCCTGGTGGGCGACGCCGAGATTGTTGCGGGCCACGGCATCGGAAGGACTAAGGCTGACGGCCTTCTCCAGAACCGGCACCGCCTCGTCATGACGCTTGGCGAGATTCAGCGCCATTCCCAGGTTGTTGTGCGCCTCCGGGGCCAGCGGATATGCGGCGACCGCCCGCTGTAGCAATCCAATGGCTTCATCCTGCCGCCCCAACTGCGCGGAAATGACTCCCAGCAGATTGAGCGCCTCGTAATTGCCGGCATCGGTGGCGAGCGCGCGGCGAAAATGGGAAGCCGCGCGTGCGAGCTGGCCCTGTTTGAAGAGCTGCATACCCAGCAGCGTGTCCGGAATTTCCTTGACCATGCGTCCAGACCGGAATCCCAGACCTAGTTACCTCCGCCGGCGGATGTTCGGCAAACCTGGGGACGCACGACCCGGTCGAACGGTGAGACCGGGACTTTCGATTACACACAGGTAACAGTGTAAACCAAGTTGACAGAACGCACATCTTGACACCAACCAAATCATTGAAATTGGCTAATGTTCAATTTTGGCACATAAATTGCTTGGATGTTGGCAAGTCAATTTTTTAACCGATTTAGGGGAGGGGATGACATGCATTCCAAGCTTTTGGCGGGGACCGCCGTATCGGCACTGCTGGCCCTGAGCTCGACGGCTCAAGCGAATACATTGGTTGGCTCGATCATAGGTGCTTATGACGAACAATGCTCGGCTGCAACATGCATCTCGGCCGTTAACGCGGTCAGCGGTACCAGCATCGCACATTACGCCAACAACAATGGCGGCAACCCGGCGCCGTTCGACACACCGAACCTCTTTATCCTGAATCCGAACGGCACCGCCTTCACCAATGTCCGTGTTACGCTCACCGGTTATCAGGATGCTGCTGGGGGCGGTCCGGGTTCAAGTTTTACCGGCACGGCATCTAACCCCGCCACCGTCACCATCGCCGTGCCCGATATCGCCGCTAGCACTGTGTACCAGCTGATTTGGGGAAACGGCAATGTGTCTCAAAGCCTGACCCTTTCCGGCCAACACGGCCAAAATCTCTTCGCATATGACTATGATGACTTGTTGGGAAACCAGGTTCCAGGAGGTACTGGCATCGTGGGGCGAGATGTCAATGACCCGTCCGGCCATCATTGCGGCACAAACGACACCCACAATACGGGCATTTGTTCGTTCGTTGGCAACTTCGATGTCGCCTTCTCGGCGACATACAATGGCGGCACAATTTCCTCGGATTTCGGCAACATAGCCTTTGGGTCAAACGCGTTCGTGTGCTGGGAAGGCCTCGACCCCAGCGGCCTTTCCGAAACGTTTTGTGACATCCATTCCAACACCTTCCCGGGCACCCTGGCCGAGATCTTCACCGGCACAAACCAGAACGGTGGCGGCACGATCGGGGTTCCCGAACCCGGGACCCTTGCATTGGTCGCCGGTGGACTCGGCGCGCTGGCGACCGCGCGACGCCGCCGCAAGACGAAACAGGCCTGAACAGGCCATCTGTTTGACACCAGTCGGCCGCCCGCGTTCGGGCCGGCTTTTAGCTGGGCTATCGGAGGCCAGTTCGGATAACCTCGGCTCGTCGTACAGCCGGGCTCGGGGACCTTGCAGGACAAGACGGATATCAAGTTCGCCAATCTGTTTGCGTCTCCGCTTGCCGCCCGCGTGCTGCCGGATACCGAACAGCTGAACCAGAAGCTGGTTTCCCGCATCCAGGCGCACGAGCAGGATAGCCCGGGCGAAAGCAAAACAAATGTCGGCGGCTGGCATTCCGAAACCGGCCAGCTTGAGTTTTGCGGCGATGCCGGCATGGAGCTAATCCGCCACATCTACGCCATGACCGACGAAGTCACGCAACGTGTCCTGGCGGAAAACAACCAGCCCTGGCGACCGATGCGCTGGACGCTTCATGCCTGGGCCAATGTCAACCGGCCCGGCGACTTCAACCGCGTGCACACCCACGCCGGCTCAACCTGGTCGGGGACCTATTATGTGGATGCCGGCGATCCTGACAGCGACGAAGGCACGCCCATCCACCTGTTGGACCCATGCCAGGGGCGCGCAAACACCTTCCTGTCAGGCCTGGTTGCGACCACCTTTTTGCAGCGGCCCCAGGCGGGTATGCTGATCCTGTTTCCCAGTTATGTGCCGCATATGGTCTATGCCCACCGGGGCGGGCGGCCGCGCATTTCCATCGCCTTCAATATGCGCAAGGAGCCTTACCCTTGACGGCATTCGCGCCGATGAAATGACGCACGAGGATGTCATCGCCCGGGCGGATGCGCTCCATGAAAATGGTGACCTTGCGCAGGCCCGCAGTCTGTACGAATCCATCCTGGCTGCTGAACCTGGGCATTCACAGGCCCAGCACCAGTTAGGTGTGCTGCTGTTGCGGGTGGGGCAAACCGAAAAGGCGTTGGCTCTCATCCAGGCCGCGGCAGAGCGCGATACCGGCTCTGCCAGCCTCTGCTGCGATCTGGCTACGGCATTGAATGCCGCCGGAAAGACGGCGCCGGCCGTGGCCGCCTATGAGAAGGCGCTCATCCTGGATCCGGACTTGGCCGAGGCCCATTACGGACTCGGCGCGATACTGTTCTCCCAGGCGCGATTGGACGAGGCCCTTGCCAGCCTGCAAAGGGCGGTAGTGATCGATCCCGACTATGCCGAAGCGCATTATTTGATCGGCGCGGCCTTGCGCCAGGCATTGCGTCCCGCACAGGCCATTCGTCATTACCGAAACGCGCTGGATATCGATCCTGACTATGCAATGGCGCAGGCCGGTCTGGCCGGTGCCTTGAGGGAGGCGAAAAGGTTGAATGAGGCCGTGGTGGAATATCGAAAGGCCATCGCACTCGATCCCTTGTCAGCCGACGCGTACAACGGATTGGGCCTTGTTCAGGACGCTCAGAACCTTCCTCATGAGGCGCTTGCTAGCTTCGATCGCGCGCTTGCGCTTCGTCCCGATGACGCCGGAATTCATACCAATCGTGGACTTGTCCTGCAGGTGCTGGGCGAGTTGGCGGCCGCCCGCGGCGAATTCGAACGGGCCTGCGAACTGGAGCCCGCGGCTTCGCGGCATTTCTTCGCGCTGGTCAACAGTTCGGCCGAGCCCGTTGCAGAACGTCATATTCAGCGGATGATCGATTTGTCCCGGAATGGCGGAGGGCTCGCGCCGGAAGAAAAAATCCGTCTTGAATTCGCACTCCACAAGGCCTTGTCCGACACCGGCGCAC
>DATKEP010000147.1:0-6718 GCA_035512055.1 Rhizomicrobium sp. | reverse complement strand
CTACATGATGGGCCAGCTGTCGGCGACCTATGAGCAGATCACCTGGGTCCTGACCAGCTATATCATCGCCGCCGCCATCATGACCGCGCCGGTGGGCTGGATCGCGGCGCGTTATTCGAAGAAGACATTCCTCATCACATCGATTGCCGGATTCACCGTCGCCTCGATGCTGTGCGGCGCCGCCACCAGCCTGTCGCAGATGGTGCTGTTCCGCCTGGTCCAGGGCATGTTCGGTGCCGCCCTTGGTCCCCTGTCCCAGGCGGTGATGCTGGACATGTACCCGCCCGAGAAACGCGGGAAGGTCATGGCGATCTGGGGCATGGGCGTCATGCTGGGGCCGATCCTGGGCCCGACGCTGGGCGGTGTCCTGACCGACGCCTATAGCTGGCGCTGGGTCTTCTACATCAACGTGCCTTTCGGCGTGGCTGCCTGCATCGCCCTGTGGATATTCTTCAAGGACACCGCCAAGGACAGCACACTCAAGTTCGACTGGTTCGGTTTCGGCACGCTGTCGGTCGGGCTGGCGGCATTACAATTATTTCTGGATCGCGGCACGACCAAGGACTGGTTCTCATCGCCGGAAATCGTGATCGAGGCGATCACCAGCGGCATCGCGCTTTATCTTTTCCTGGTCCATATGCTGACGGCCCGAAAACCCTTCATCCCGAAGGAAATCTTCAAGGACCGCAATTTCGTGGGCGGCTTGGTGCTGATGTTCGTGATGGGGTTGGTGCTTTTGGCCTCGTCGGCGCTGATTTCGCCCTATCTGCAAAATCTGTCGGGTCGCACGGTCACCCAGACCGGTTTCCTGATGGTGCCGCGCGGCTTGGGCGTCATGGTCGCCATGATGTTCGCCAGCCGCCTGACCATGAAAGTGGACCCCCGCGTCATCATGACTGTGGGCGCCAGCCTGTTGCTGTGGTCGCTCTGGGCGATGACGGACTGGACCCCCGGTGTATCGGAAACGACCGTGGCCTGGGTGACCTTTGTCCAGGGCCTGGGCATGGGGCAGGTGTTTGTTCCCATGAACATGGTGGCCTTTGCCACGCTCACCCCGGAACTGCGCACTGACGGCGCGGGCCTAACCAATCTGATGCGCAACATCGGCTCGGCCATCGGGGTCTCGCTGACTGCCACGATTTTGGCCAATTCGGTGCAGACAATCCATTCCCAGCTTGCAGGTCAGGCCTCCGTGTTCAACAGGGCGCTGGGCGTGAACGGACCTTCCATGTACATGAATCCGAAGATCCCTTTTGGGTTGGCAAATCTGAATTCTCTCATAGAATACCGCGCGCAAGTTCAGGCCTATGCCAACGATTTCCTTTTCATGTTCCTTATTTCCTTGCCTGTATTTGTAATTATCTGGCTGATGAAACGTCCGTCTTTCGCGGCCGGACAAACCCCTAAAGTGGAAGTGATAGACTGATGAAACTCGCATTTCTGGGCCTGGGCGTGATGGGCTATCCCATGGCAGGCCATCTGCAAAAAGCCGGCAACGACGTTACCGTCTATAATCGCAACGGCGAGAAGGCCAAGAAATGGGCGGCCGAATACGGCGGCAAGACCGCCGCCACGCCCGCGTCGGCCGCCAAGGACCAAGACATCGTGTTCTGCTGCGTGGGCCGCGATTCCGACCTGCGCGACGTGACCCTGGGGGTGGCTGGCGCGTTCGAGGCCATGAAAAAAGGCTCGGTGTTCGTGGACCACACGACCGCATCGGCGTCCATCGCCCGCGAGCTTGCGGCAGAGGCCGGCAAGCGCGGCTTCGGCTTTGTGGATGCGCCGGTTTCCGGCGGCCAGGCTGGCGCGGTCAACGGCAAGCTGGGCATCATGTGCGGCGGCTCGGAGGCCGATTATGCCCGCGCCGAACCGGTGATGGCGCCCTATACCAAGCTGGCCAAGCGGCTGGGGCCGGCGGGTTCCGGCCAGCTCACCAAAATGGCCAACCAGATCTGCATTGCCGGCATCGTGCAGGGCATGTCCGAGGCCTTCAGCCTGATGCGGGCCGCAGGCCTCGATATCGAGGCGGTGACGGACGTGATCTCCAAGGGTGCCGCCCAGAGCTGGCAGATGGAGAATCGGTATAAAACGATGAATGTTGGCGAGTACAATCACGGCTTCGCCGTGGAATGGATGCGCAAGGACCTTGGCATTGCCCTGGAAGAGGCCCGCAAGCAGGGTGTCAGCCTGCCTGTGACGGCCGTGGTGGACCAGTTCTATGCCGAGGTGGAGAATTTGGGGGGCAAACGCTGGGACACATCAAGTCTTTTCGTGCGCCAGGAGACCGCACGCAAGGGCAACAAGTCATAGAGGTTTGCTTTGGGTATCGATAATGAGCGGGACACCCGCAACAGGTCCGCCGCGGCGTTCGCGGCGGCGAAGAGCCGTGCTTACCATCATGGCGATCTGCGCAACGGGCTTCTCGAAGCCGCCCGGGCCATTCTGGAAGAGGAATCGCTGGCGGCGCTGACGCTGCGTGCGGTGGCGCGCAAGGCCGGCGTCAGTCACGCCGCGCCCTACCGTCATTTCCCCAACCATGAGGCGCTCCTGGTCGAACTTTCGATCGAAGGATTTGACGAGTTGCGCGGCTTGCTGGGCGAGGCGGCAAAGGCGCATGGCACCGAATCCGACAAGATCGCCAATATCGGCGCCGCCTATATGCGTTTTGTCGCCCAAAGGCCGGCGCTGGCGCGACTGATGTTCGGCAGCCAGCTTCCGAACCGGGACCAGTTCCCTTCCTTGGCGCTCAAGGCCGATTCCATCGGCGAGGAAATCGGCAATGCGCTGCATGACAGCGCGCTGGGCCTGGCGGTGTGGTCGGCGGTGCATGGCCTGGCCATGCTGGTGCTGGAAAATGTGATCGACCTGGGCCAGCGGCGCTCAGGTCTTCATGTGCTTCCCGCGCGTGCCGAGATCATCCTCAGAAGCCTGTTTTCGACGGCGCGGGATTGACGCTGGATCATCGGGCGTCGATGTCCTAGCCTGTGCCGGCTGAAACAAGAACAGACCGGCATGGCCCAGCATAAACCCGCAAGCAGCGGAGCTTTCGAGCCCGATGTGGTCATCGTGGGATCGGGCGCGGGCGGCGGCATGGCCGCCTATGTGCTGACGCGCGCGGGCGTCAAGGTGCTGATCCTGGAAGCGGGCCGCGACTATGACCCGGTCGCCGAAGCCGCCATGTTCAAGTGGAATTACGAGGCGCCTTTGTGCGGCGGCTCAACACCCGACAAACATTTCGGCTATTACGATGCCACCGCCAATGGCGGCTGGGACGTGCCCGGCGAGCCCTATACCAACGCGCCGGGCTCGATTTTCCGCTGGTGGCGTTCGCGCATGCTGGGCGGTCGCACCAACCATTGGGGCCGCCATGTTCCACGCTTCGGGCCTTACGACTTCAAGGCCAGAAGCCGCGACGGACTTGGTATGGACTGGCCGCTCTCCTATGATGACATCGCGCCTTACTATGACAAAACCGAAAAGCTGATTGGCGTGTCGGGCGCCAATGCCGGGCTGGAGAACCATCCCGACTCCTCGCCCGGCATTCTGTTGCCGCCGGCGAAGCCGCGTGTCACCGAATTGATGATCAAGGCGGGCGCCAATGCGTTGGGCATCCCTTGCGTGCCGGCGCGCGAGGCGATTCTGACCAAGCCGATCGACCATCCCCACGCCCCGCGCCAAGCCTGTTTCTATGCCACGCCTTGCGGGCGGGGCTGCGGCATCGGCGCGGCTTTCCAGTCCACCACCTCGCTCATTCCCATGGCGATGGGAACCGGCAAGGCACGGGTGATCACGAATGCGATGGTGTCGCGCGTGGTCATGGGCGAAAACGGCAAGGCGCAAGGCGTCGAATATTACGACAAGGACGGCGCCACCCATCTGGTGAAGGCGCGCGCAGTCATCCTGGCGGCCAGCGCCTGCGAAACGGCGCGGCTGCTGTTGAATTCCAAGGAGGGCGGCCTCGCCAATTCCAGCGGCCAGGTTGGGCGCAATCTGGTGGACACGACCGGCACCAATGTTGCCGGCCACATTCCGGCGCTGGAGAACCGCCCGCGCTACAATGAGGACGGGATGGAGGTCGGCCATCTCTATATTCCCTGGTGGCTCTATCAGGAGCAGGCGGCGGGCAAGCTCGATTTCCCGCGCGGCTATCACTACGAGATCGGCGGCCGCTTCGGCCCACCGGGACCGGGCCTTTCGCTGGGCGGCATGGAGGACGGTTATGGCGTTGGGCTGAAGGAAGATGCCAGGCGCTATTACGGCGCGCAGCTTTCCTTCACGGTACGCGGCGAGATGGTCCCCAATCCGGACTCCTATTGCGAAATCGATCCGGAGGTGAAGGACAAGTTCGGCATTCCCGTGGTGCGCTTCCACTGGAAATGGTCGGACCATGAATACCGCCAGATCGCCCACGGCATGGAGACGGCCAAACAGGTCATCGAGCGGCTGGGCGGGCATGTGATCGGCGGGCCGCTGCCGCGGCCGGAGCAGGCGATCGCGGTGGGCGGCTGGATCATCCACGAAGTCGGCACCACGCGCATGGGGGCAACCGCGGCGGATTCCGTCACCGACCAGTTTGGCAAGACATGGGACGTGGACAATCTGGTGATCGCGGATGGCGGCGTCTTCTCGTCCAACGCCCACAAGAACCCCACGCTGACCATCATGGCGCTGGCCTGGCGAAGCATGGACCGGCTATCCGAACGGATGCGGAAAGGTGAAGTATGAGCACCATCTCCCGCCGCGAGACGCTTGCCTGGGTCAGTGCCGCCTTCGCCAGTCCCTGGGTTACGAGCGTCGTCGAGCCGGCCGAGGCTCAGACCGCGGGCAGCCTTTGGAAGGACCTGACCTTCGCGCCCATCAACACACCCGGCTATGGAAGCGACCCGAACCTGCTCAAGCCAGCCACGCCCTGGCCACTGACCCTGAGCGACGACCAGCGCGGCGTGATGCGCATTGTTGCCGACCTCATGCTGCCCGCCGATGACCGTTCGCCGTCCGGCAGCGCGCTGCATCTGGATGCCTTCATCGACGAATGGGTCAGTGCGCCTTATCCCGACCAGCAGCGCGACCGCTGGTTGATCCTGTCGGGCCTTGCCTGGCTCGACGCCGAAGGCAATGCCCGTTTCGGTCACGGTTTCGCCTCCGCCAGCGACGACGAGCGCCACGCCATTCTCGACGACATCGCCTTCAAGGCGAAGGTGAAACCCGGCTATGTCCGGCCCGCCTTCTTCTTCGCCCGCCTGCGCGGCCTGATGCTGGGCGGATTCTTCTCGCGCCCCGAAGGCATGAAGGACATCGGCTATATCGGCAACACGCCGATGATGTCCTATCCGGGTCCCAGCGACGAGGCTGTGGCGCATCTCAACGCCGCGCTGGCCCAGATGGGTATCAAGCCGGTGGCGTAGAGGCTGGTTTGCCTCTTCCACAAGGGGAGCCGGGATATAGGAATAGGCCACTCAGGTTACATTTTTGGCAAAATCGGTTCCCGAACAATAAACAAAACATGCTCGGTGGTGTACCGCTTCAGACCTATGCGCTGATTCGTGACGTCAACAAGTCAAGCTGATTTCCGAGCAAGCCCGAAATGGACGACGTGCGCCTGCCGCCGCATATTCAAACGTCAGTAGCGCTTACGCGGTTGCTTGATGATGCGCCGGCGGATCGCGTGAGCCTCGAATGGCTGATCGGTCGTCTCGGAAATCGATCTTTTGGGCTTCTCATGCTCATTGTCGCATTCTTCGGCTTGGCACCCGCGATCGCAACGCTCGCCATGCTGCTGCTGCCGTTTCCAGCGATCCAGATGATTCTGGGACGCGAAAGGCCAAGCCTTCCGCGTTTCCTAGCAAGACGATCAATTCCGACGCAACGCGTCTCGCGATTGGCCGTCTGGGCGATTCCGTTATTGAAGCGCATGGAGGTCGTCATCCGCCCGCGCTGGCCCACGCCGATACAGACGACAAAACGACTGGTCGGGTTGATAATTCTTCTCCTGGCAGTGACCCTCATTGGGCCTTTTCCATTCAACATCGTCCCAACGCTGGTGATCATGTTGATCTCATTTGCCTACCTGGAAGAAGACGGAGTCCTGCTCTGCGTATCGCTTGTGGCTGCACTTCTCTCGTTCTCGATCACCGCGGGCGCAGTCATAGCTACGGTACGAACTACGGGCATTCTGGAGGGATTTTGGATAAGACCTTGAACGCCAACATTGATGTCCCATGGAGTTGGCGACGGCTTGGGCGGATCAAATCCCACTGTCCACGATCACCCATTGGACGCGGGCATGACATTTTCTTGTTAAGGGTTATTCGGATAACCGCCTGATCCACACATTCCGGAACGAGACATGGCTGTCGGGATTGCCATGATCCTGCAGAGCCAGAGGCAGGGCGTCGGGATGCGGCGCATAGACACCGACCTTGCCGTGAACCGTGGCGCCGATCAGCGCGATATTGTCCTGCACCAGCACACCATTCAGCATCACCGTCATGCGCGCCGGTTGCATCACCTTGTCGCCGTCGAAATGCGGGCGGTGGAAGACGATGTCATAACATTGCCAGATACCGGGCGCGCGGCTTGCATTCACCAGCGGCGCAAACTGGGAATAGATCGATCCCACCATACCGTCGGGATAGGTGTCGTTCTTGAAGTTGTCGAGGATCTGCACCTCGTACAGGCCCATGGGAAAGACGCCGCTATTGCCCCAATATTGCGGATT
>DATKEP010000146.1:0-78242 GCA_035512055.1 Rhizomicrobium sp. | reverse complement strand
CCGGCGCTTACGGTCTTGCCGTTGGGCGGCAACTCCACAAACACAACGTCGCCCAGGCTCTCGGCGGCATATTTGGTGATGCCGACCGTCGCCTCGTCGCCATCGAGGCGGATCCATTCATGCTGGTCGGTATAACGGACTTCGGTCATGAAAAATCTCCTAGCGGCGATAGTTGTGGGGAAAAAATGGCATGGGTGAAATCACGGCAGGCATGGCTTTGCCGCGCACCAGCAAGTCCACCGCCGTTGCATCGCTCGCGAAAGCCGTTTCGACATAGCCCATGGCGACAGGGGCGTTGAGGCTGGGTCCGAAGCTGCCGGAAGTGACCTTGCCGATGATGCGACCGTCCTTGGCCGCGATCTCAGTGCCTTCCCGCGCGGGCGCACGGCCTTCCGGCCTGATGCCCACGCGCTTGATGGCGGGCGCGCCACCGAGCGTTTCAGCCGCGCCGGGGAAATCCCTTGCTTCCTTGCGGCGCTTGCCGATCGACCAGAGCAGACTGGCTTCGGCCGGATTTCGCGTCTCGTCCATGTCATGGCCATAAAGACACAGGCCCGCTTCGAGCCTCAGACTGTCACGCGCACCAAGCCCGATAGGCAACACTTCGCTTTCGGCCAGCAGCATGCGGGCCACACGCTCGGCATCGCCACCTTCGAGGGAAATCTCGAACCCGTCCTCGCCGGTATAGCCGCTGCGGCTCACGATGGCAGGTGCACCGGCAACCACAGCGCGCACCACTTTCATGAAGGTGATATTGGAAATTCCAGGCGAATGACGTTCCAATACAGCAGCGGCAAGCGGCCCCTGCAGCGCCAGAAGCGCGCGATCGGGGCGAGGCATCAATGTCGCACTGCCTTTGAGCTTGTCGCCGATATAGGCGAAGTCGGATTCCTTGGTGGCGGCATTGACCACCAGATAAAGCTCGGCCTCGCCTGCGAGGCGCGAGAACATGAAATCGTCCTTGATCGTGCCCGCCTCGGACAAAAGCAGGCCATAGCGCTGCATGCCTTCCTTGAGACCGACGACATCGGCCGGCGTGACGCGCTCCAGAGCAGTGGTGTCGCCCGCAAGAAACGCCTGACCCATATGCGAGACATCGAATAGGCCCGCTTTCTCGCGGGTGTGCAGGTGCTCTTTCAGGATGCCGGCCGGATACTGGACGGGCATCGCATAGCCGGCGAAGGGCACCATCTTGCCGCCCAGTTCCAGGTGCAGGGTGTGAAGCGGCGTCTGGCGTAAAATTTCCGATGCGACGGTCATGACGGTCCTGATTCAAGAGTCCGCACCCCTTTTAGAGCGCAGCCCCTCTGTCATCGGACCTGAGAGATTTCCCCGGGTCGGCTCCACCAGGGAACGGACCGGATTACCCCTTCGGTGGAAACGGGCCCAAATGGGCCGTCCCGCTTTCCAGAAGTTCATCACCCGATCGCGGTCCTTTTGCCTGAGAGTTTCCGGGGCGGTTGCTCCTTCGGCCTTCGCCTTCGGCTTCGGCCGACAAGTCGGCTTTAGACAAAAACAAACGTCTCCCGCGAGGGATCGTGTGGTGGCCATCCCCGCAGCGCCTCCGGCGGACAGGGATGTTGCAAAGCATCATAAAGGGGGTGGGCCTTGAGTCAACGAAAGCCCGGAACCGCCGGAACTTACTCACATTTTTCCGGCTCACATTCTTTCGGGTACTTCAATCCCCAGAAGGTCCAAGACTTGGGCCAAAACCGCCAAAACCCGGGCGCAGAGTCCCAGCCGGGCGGCCCGCAAGCCTTCGTCCGCTTCAGACAGGACATGGTGTGCCCCGTAGAACCGGCTGAAGTCCTGCGCCAACGCGAAGGCATATTCGCACAGCAGGTTTGGGGCGCGCTTTTCCTCCGCCGCCGCCAGCATGTCGCCCACAGTAAGGAGCCGGAGCACAAGCTTTCGCTCCTCCTGCGAATGAATGGCAGGGACACCCGCTTGGAAGCCTTGCTCGCGGGCCTTGCGCAGCATGGACTGGATGCGCACCGCCGCATATTGCAGATAGGGTCCGGTCTTGCCCTCGAATTTGGAGAAACGCTCCAGATCGAAGACATAGTCCGTAGTGCGGTGATTGGAGAGATCGGCGAATTTGATGGTGGCGATGCCGACCTTGCGCGCGATCTCCGCGCGTTCCTCGGCCGGATAGTCGGCGCCTATTCCCGCCTCGGCCAGACGCTTTTCGGCTTCCGCCTTGGCCATCGCAATCAGGTCATGGAGCTTCATGACGCCGCCGGCGCGGGTCTTGAACGGCTTGCCGTCGGGACCGTTCATGGTGCCGTAACCGACATGCTCCAGATGCGCCTTGCCCGACAGCTGGGCTTTCTCCGCCGCCCGGAACACCTGTTCGAAATGGCTGTGCTGGCGATGATCCACAACATAGAGAATCAGGTCGGGATCGTATTGCCGCACCCGCTCGATCACGGTGGCGAGATCGGTCGTTCCGTACAGCACGCCGCCTTCCGATTTCACCAGGATCAGCGGCGGCATCGGCTTCTTGTCGTCGTCGCGCGCCACATCCACCACCAACGCGCCTTCGCTCAAGCCGGCCAGGCCGCGCTGTTTCAGGTCTTCGATCATGGGCGCGATCAGCGCGTCCACGCTGGATTCTCCATTCCAAAGATCAAAACGCACGCCCAGCGCGCCGAATTCCCGCTCGAGGCCGCGCTCCGAAACCTTCACGAATTGCCGCCACAGCGCGCGATAGCCCGGCCGCCCCGCCTGCAGGTCCACCGTGGCTCGGCGTGCCGCTTCCAGCCGCGCTGGATCGGCCTTGCAGGCGGCGGATGCGCGCGGGTAGAGCGTCTCCAGATCGTCCATGCTGACCGGGGAGTCTTCCGGATAAGGTCCGGTAAGATTGGGATCGAAATAGACAGGGGCGATGCCTTCGATCTCGATCTCGGAGATCAGCTGGCCCATCTGCAGACCCCAATCCCCCATATGCACATCGCTGATCACGTGCCAGCCATTGGCGCGGTAAAGCCGCTGCAGGCAGTCGCCGATGATGGATGAGCGCAGATGCCCCACATGCATGGGCTTGGCGATATTGGGACCGCCAAAGTCGATCACCACAGTCTTGCCATTAGGGACGTGCGCCCTCAGCGGCATGGCGATGCGCGCATTCAACGCCTCATCGGCAAGATCGAGATTGAGGAAACCGGGGCCGGCGATCTCAACCTTGCTGAAGATGCCTTCTGCCCGAAGGCGCGCGGCGATTTTTTCCGCGATGGCGCGGGGATTGGCTTTCGCTGCAGCCCCGCCATCGACGGGGCGTGAAACAGACTTGGCCGCGGCCAGCGCGCCATTGCATTGGAACGACGCCAGGTCGGGACGGTCGGATTCTTGCACCTGGCCAAAGCTTTCCGCCAAGCCTTCCGCGGCGAACGCCTGACCGGCGATGCGCGAAAGTTCGGCTGTGAGCGCAGTCATGGGACGTAGCGGCTCCGGTTCTTGGCGTATTCGATCTGCTCCGGCGTCATCTGAAAACCTGCCAGCTCTTCATAATTCCAGGGCAGCTTGCCGTTGGAGACATGCAGTTCGAAGTCGTCGGGCGACTGGGTGATGGTGGCAGTGGCCGCGCCCGGCGCAAAGGTGAATTTCAAATAGAGGAGGCGTTTGGTGTAGATCTTGGCATTCTCGGTCACCGCCACGAAATAGGGCACGCTGTAGGTCGCGGCCGTGGCCTGGGGCGCGCGCGTCGCGCGGAAGGTCAGGTCCAGCGACGCCTTCACCAGATTCTGCCTCGTGTTGTAAGTGCAGTCGCCTTGCGCATTTATCAGCGCAATGGTGTAGAGCTCATTGGCCATATCCGGGGTGGTGCCGGGGCGGAAAATGGTGACGCTCTGGGTGTCCGCCAGGATCGCCGGTACCGGACAAACGATGATCCTGGTGCTGCAGCCCAAAAGGGGCAGCAGCAGGGCTCCGGCCAGAGCCAGGCGGGACAGGCTAAAACGCATCAACAAGATCTTCCCTTTGGCACGGGCTCACGCTTGACATTTGCCCGCCCGGGCCCGACTTCTCCGGCCCCGCCATCCGGGTGGGGCGACCATAGCCAAGCAGACCCCCGATGGAAAGCACAGAACATTCAAAAAGCCAAGCTTTTCCGAGGCGTAAGGTGGGGGGCTGAAAGGCCATGGCGGTCTATACCGAAGTCAGTTTCGAGGAGTTGGAAAAGCTCCTGGAGCAGTACGACATCGGCCAGCCCTTGTCCTTCAAGGGCATCGCCGAGGGCATCGAAAACTCCAATTTCTACCTGCAGACCGACCGCGGCGCCTTCATCCTGACCTTGTATGAGAAGCGGGTGGCGGCGGAAGACCTGCCATTTTTCCTGGGGCTGATGGAGCATCTTTCGGAGGCGGGGGTGCATTGCCCTCTTCCGGTCAAGACCCGCCAGGGACAGGCGCTGGTGAATCTGAACCGCCGGAATGCCACGATAGTGACCTTTCTTACCGGCATCGCATTGCGGCGCCCCGATGCCGCGCATTGCGCCTCGGCGGCACGGGTCCTGGCCGGCCTGCATAAGGCGGGTGAAGATTTCAAAGTCACGCGCGCCAATGCGCTGGGACCCAAGGGCTGGCGGCCACTGGCCGAAGCCATCCACGGCGCCGATGCCATCGAGGATGGGCTGAGCGCCCTGATGACAAATGCGCTGGAGGAATTGGTGCCTGCCTGGCCCACCGGTTTGCCTGTCGGCGTGATCCATGCCGACTATTTCCCTGACAATGTGCTTTTCGTCGGCAATGACGTGGGCGGGGTCATCGATTTCTATTTCGCCTGCAATGATTTCTATGCTTACGACCTTGCCATCATGCTCAACAGCTGGTGCTTCGAACTGGACGGCAGCTACAACATCACCAAGGGCCAATCCTTGATCAATGCCTATCGCGCGGCACGCGGCATGAGCAATACGGAAATCGATGCCCTGCCCGTCCTGATGCGCGGTGCCGCGCTTCGCTTTCTTCTTACGCGCACCTACGATTGGCTCAATCCCGATCCCAACGCGCTGGTCAGGCCCAAGGACCCGCGGGAATATTCCAAGAAGCTGCGCTTCCACAACAAGGTGCGCCATGCGCGGGAATATGGGTTGTGAGCGAGGGCGTGGAGATATTCACGGATGGCGCCTGTTCCGGCAATCCCGGCCCAGGCGGCTGGGCGGCGATCCTGCGGTCGGGCAAGCATGAAAAAGAATTGTCGGGTGGTGAAAAGGCCACCACCAACAACCGCATGGAATTGACGGCCGTGATTGAAGGGCTCAAGGCCCTCAAGAAAGGCGGCCCCGTCACCATCCATACCGACTCCCGCTATGTAATGGATGGCGCTTCGAAATGGCTACCGGGCTGGATTGCAAAGGGCTGGAGAACCGCCGACAAGAAGCCGGTCAAGAATGAAGACCTGTGGCGCAGGCTGGATGCGGAAATGGCCCGCCACGCCATCCACTGGGTCTGGGTGGCAGGCCATTCCGGACATCCAGAGAATGAGCGGGCGGACGCGCTGGCCCGTTCCGCAATTCCTGGTCCTCAGGGCAGCTGACCAGAGCTCAGAAGATATTCCGCGCTCGATACATCAAAAGCTCCCGGCTCTTCCACGTTCAGCGACTTCACCACTCCATTGTCGACGACCATGGAATAACGCTGGCTGCGCTTACCCATGCCGAACTTGGTGCCGTCCATTTCGAGGCCAACCGCGCGGGTGAAATCGCCATTACCGTCGGCCAGCATGTGCACCTTGTCGCCGGCTTTCTGATCCTTGCCCCAGGCGCCCATCACAAACGCATCATTGACCGAGAGGCAGGCGATTTCGTCAACACCCTTGGCCTTGAGCGCGCCGTGATTGTTCACAAAGCCCGGTACATGCTTGGCCGAGCAGGTGGGCGTGAAGGCGCCAGGCAAGGCGAACAGCGCCACCTTCTTGCCGGCAAAAAATTCGTCGGTCTTTACCGGCGTGGGCTTGCCGTCCTGCATTTCCATCAGGGTGGCAGAAGGAATTTTGTCACCGACTTTGATCGTCATGAGCATCTCCGTTGGGATTGAAAGGGGTTCAGCCAATTTCGGGTGTGGACGCAGTATTATAATGCCTTGCGATGTAATCCAGTGCCGCGCCAGCGTCGAGCGCGGGCGAAAAATAATAGCCCTGAGCGAAGTCGCAGCCAATCTTAGCCAGGAACTGGGCGTCGGCTTCGCTTTCCACACCTTCCGCCACGACCCGGCGCTTGAGTTCCTGGGCCATGGCGACAATCCCCGCCAGGACGACTTCGCCGTCATTGCCGATGTCACTGCCGGCGTGACGGGCCAGGAAGCTCTTGTCGATCTTCACCGTGTCGGCCGGCAGGCTGCGTAATTCGCTCAATGTGCTGGCGCCGGTGCCAAAATCGTCAATCGAGAGTCCCGCGCCCGCATCGCGGACACGCGCCATGATCTCCCGCAGGCGCGCGTCATCGGCAATCGCGGTTTCCGTGATTTCGAGATTGAGCGTACCGGGCGCGATCCCGCTGTCCGACAGCACTGTCTTGAGCAATGCCTCGAAGCCCGCATCCTTCAGCTGGCGGCGCGAGAAATTGACACTGACGAAGAGAGGCGGTTTCAGGGGGAAATAGCGTTGCCAATGAGCGAGATCGGCGGCGGCGCGTTCCAGCGCCAGCCGGCCCATTTCCACGATCAATCCGGTCTCTTCCGAGTGGACGATGAAGTCGGATGGCGAGGTCAGCCCTTTGACAGGATGCTGCCAGCGCAAAAGCGCCTCGAACCCAGCCACGCTGCGGTCAGACAGGCGGATGATGGGCTGATAGAAGACATCAAGCTGGTCCGCACTCAGGGCGTGGCGAAGCTCGCTTTCCAGCGCCACGCTGTCGCCCGGCGCCAATTTTTCCAGCTCGGCGGAATAAAGCCTGGCGCAGGCCCCGCCCTGCTGCTTGGCGGCGATCATGGCCAGTTCGGCATTCTTGAACAGCGCGAGAGGGTCGTTGCCCTGGCTGCCCCTGGCAAGGCCGATACTCACGGGTGCGAAGACATCGCGGTCTTCCACGCGGTAGGGTTTGCTGCAGGCTTGAGCCAGCGCGTTACCGAGGGCTTGCGGCTCGCCATGCGAATCTTTGTAGAGCAATGCGAAACTGTCACCGCCCACGCGGAACAACCGAGCCCTCTTGTCCAAGGCTGTCAAGCGCTCGCTCAACAGCATCAGGATCGCGTCTGCGCCGCGATCACCAAGGCTTGCGTGAACGGACTTGAACCGGTCCACATCCATGAGCGCGAGCAGCGCGCTGCCAAGACCCGCTCCCAGTCCATCGAGCGCTTTCATCAGGGCCACGCGATTGCCCAATCCCGTCAAGCTATCGCGCAAACCGGCAGCCTCGCTTTGGCGGCCGGCCTGAGCCTCCGCAAACTCCGCTTCCTTGCGCTGGGTGACGTCGGCAATCAGGCCCAGGCAGTCGGAAGGCACGTCCTGTTCGCTGATGATGGTGGCGCGCAGTTCGAGCCAGCGCCAGGAACCGCCAGTACCGCGAATGCGGAATTCCAGTCGAAAGGCCAACCCCGGCCGATTGCGGTAGTCCTCGAGCGCGCCGGCATAGACCTCGCAATCCTCCGGCGCGATGAAGCCGATCCAGTCATTGTGTGACAGCGTCACCTCGCGTGCGGAAAGGCCGACGATCTGAGCGGCTTCCGCCGACAGGGTCAGAAGTCCTGCGCGAAAATCCAGATCGAAAACACCCTGACGCGCCGCGCCGATCGCGGCGCGCGCCAGGCTGTTGAAGGGCGCATTGGGATCGATATCGGCACTCTCGCCGCCGGGCGCTTGCGCTTCCAACAGCTTGGCGGCGTGGGAACCATGAAGGAATGGCAGCACGGCGATCTCTTCAGACGCAATCACGGCCAGCGCCAGCAGAATGGCACCCGCCGCCGCAAAGCCGCCGGTCGCGGCCGGACCGGTGAGATTTTCACCAAGACCTCCCACCGCCGTCACGGCAGCAGCAAGCGCCACCAGCGCAAAGGCCGCGGCACTGGGCGCAATCACCTGTGCGGCCTTATATCCGGTGCGGCCACAATAGATCAGATAGGCAGCCACCACGACTGAGCCCAGAACGATGGCGATGTCCGTCAGAAGTGTCGCGCCAGGCACGCCCAGATATGCAAGAGCGCCCAGCCCGATCAGGCCGTACACCGTGCGATGGAACAGCTGTTCGCGACGAGGCCAGGTGTCACGCATCGGAATGATGGCATCCGCCAGCCGCGCGCCCGCTACAAGCGCCAGCATCGTCAAGGCTGCCGACAGGCCATAAGGCCCACCAATGCGGGTGGCGATATTCGCATCGAACATGCCGGTGCCCGACAACCAGCTGAGCAGCAACATCATCAAGGTCAGCGCAACCCAGCGTGGCGCGGCATGGCCGATCAGGACCGCAAGGCCGCCCGTGATAAGCGCCGCGGCAGCGATCAGCGCCCCCACCGCAGTGATAAAGATGGCGAGCTGGCGATTGTGCGAGGAAAGCGCCGGCTCCGTCCAGGCCGAGAGCGCCGGCGGAGTGTCGGCCGACCCAACCTGTATGGCGAGACCAACCGTCGAAACCGGCGGCACAATCACGCGCCAGGCGCGCCGGCCATAGGCGCTCGCGGTTTCAACCACCGTGCCGGAGTCCGAGCTTGCCACCGCCAGTACGGCCGGGCGCGAGCGGCGTGGAATGACGGACAATGCGGCGCGCGGCGGCTGGCCCGCCAGAAGCACACGCGTCGCGGGTCGAACGGAATCATTGGTGACCTGCACGATGTACCAAGATGAACCATCGGGTTCGGCTGTACCGCCCGGCGCGCGATAGGGCAAAAGTGAATTCTTAAGCTCCAGCACATTCTCGCTGGAACCGAAATTAACCGGAGTTGCCTGTTTGTCGGCGGCGAACGCGTGGAATGCGGCCGTCAAACACAGCGCGGCCAGGGAAAAAGCAAGGCAGCGAAATATGTTCATCTATCCTGTCGTCAGAGGACAAGCACCTCAACCTAACTGCGCTTCTTCCTTGAGCAAAGCAAATAACAGGTGGTCGGCCCATTCACCATTGATCAGGAGATAGCGCCGCGCCAGACCTTCCTGGCGGAACCCGGTGCGAACCAGCAGATTCTTGGACGGCTCATTATCGGTCAGGCAGGCGGCTTCTATGCGGTGCAATCCCAATGTTTTGAACACAAAGGGAATCAGCGCCTTCACGGCACTGGTCATGTAACCCTGGCGAGAAAATTTGGCGCCGATCCAGTAACCCAGCGTGCAACATTGGGTCACGCCCCGCCGCACATTCGACAGCGTACATCCACCCAGAAGGGCATTGTCGCTCTCGCGCAGGACAAAGAAAACATAGGCCGAGTCCAGCCGCGTCTCTTTTTGATAGCGTTTGATGCGGCGACGGAAGGCGCCACGGGTCAGTTCATCGTCGGCCCAGACCGGTTCCCAGGGCGTGAGAAATTCGCGGCTCTCGCCACGCAGTCTTGCCCAGACCGGATAGTCGGCGATGCGCGGGTAGCGCAAATAGACACCCTGGCCGCGGATCACGGGTTGCTGGCCACCGGGAAATGTGAGCCCGCGCATGAATGCGATCGGACTTGTCTTGGCGAGTGCGGCCTTGACCATTATTCCGCCGCGTCTGCCAGGGATTTCGGGCGGCCCTCGCCAAAGCGGCGCGCGAAGACAGAATGCGGTTCCAGTTTGGCGATCGGCCCAACCGCGGCAATAGTGGGTTGACCGGTGCTCATCACTTGCGCCGCATAGGATTTCACCGCCTCGGCATCAATGGCGTCCAGTTGCGCAACGATCTCGGCCGCCGATTGCACCTTGCCCAATGCAAAGAGCTGGCCGGAGATCTGTTCGGCTCGCGTGCCGGGACGTTCCATCCCCATCAGAAGTGAAACCTTGAGCTGGGCACGGGCGCGTGCCACTTCCCCCTCGCTGAGATTTTTCGTCATCGCCTCCATTTCGCCCGCGATGACGGCGGATAGCTCGCCAGCTTCCTCTTCGCCGGTGCCGGCGTAAATCCCGAGGAAGCCCGAATCCTGGAAACCCGTGGAGAAGGCATAGACGGAGTAGCAAAGTCCCCGTTTTTCCCTCACCTCCTGGAACAGCCGCGAAGACGTGCCGCCGCCCAGCGCCGTGGCATAAATCTGGGCCACGAAATAATCCGTGGCCGGATTGGCCAGACCCGGAAACGCGTAGGCGACATGGGCCTGTTCCAGGTCTTCGACAGCGCGAAAATTGCCGCCCACATAATGCGCCGGCGCGCTTGGCGGTACCTTGCCGGGATTGAGGCCCGCGCACTTTTGTTCTGCGAGCTTCAGGATTGCGGAATGTTCCACCGCTCCGGAGGCGATCAGGGTCATGCCCTCGAGCCGGTATTGCGACGCCATGTAATCCTTCAACATATCGCGGCTGAAGGCATTGACCGTCTTCTCTTCACCCAGGATCGGCCAGCCCAGCGGCTGGTCCTTGAAGATCGCGGACTGAAGATGATCGAACACGATATCGTCGGGTGTATCGCGGGCCTGGCCCAGCTCCTGCAGTACCACCTGGCGCTCGCGCTCCAGTTCGGACTGTTCGAAGCTGGGATTGGTGAGGATGTCGGCAATGATATCCATCGCCAGCGGCACATCCGATTTCAGGATGCGGGCGTGAAAGGCCGTCTGCTCGCGACCGGTATAGGCATTGAGGATGCCGCCGACGGCTTCGATTTCTTCGGCGATGGCGCGCGCATTGCGGCTGGCGGTTCCCTTGAACGCCATATGCTCCAGCATGTGGGAGATGCCCATCTGGGCAGGCGCCTCATTGCGGCTGCCGGTATTCACCCAGATGCCCACTGCCGCGCTCTCAAGCGTGGGCATTGGGTCGGTAACGACCGTTAAGCCATTGGCCAATTTAGATATTTTAAGGGTCATGCGGCCAGTCTAGAAGAGATGATCTGCTTTATCAAAGAAGCCTCGGGGGCAGACACGACGTAATTTTCCGCTCTTTCCTCGAGGCCCGACAGCCTCGCCGGAACCTGGGGGGGTGTTCCAATTGCCTCGCTGACAGCTTGCGGGAATTTGGCGGGATGGGCGGTGGACAAGATCACCACCGGCGAAGACCCACGATCCATCTTCATTGCCGCTGCGACGCCGACCGCGGTGTGCGGATCGATGATGCGGCCGGTTTGGCTGTAAATGACCGCGATGGCCGCGCGCGTCTCGGCATCGTCGCTGGCGAAGGCACTGTAGCGGGCGCGAAGCCTTTCCAGCACCGCTTGCGGCAGGACAAGCCGCCGGCTGCAGGCGAAGTCGTTCATGGCCGAAGCTATCCAACCGCCATCACGGTCGCCGGCCTCGAACAAGGCGCGCTCGAAATTGGATGCGACCTGGATGTCCATGGAAGGGCTCAAGGTGGCGTGCGCGCGGCCTGAGACATAGACGCCTTCGTTCAGCGCCCGCGCCATGATGTCATTGGCATTAGTAGCGATAACCAGGCGTGCCGCGGCAAGCCCCATGCGCATTGCCGCCTCGCCCCCGAAGATGTCGCCGAAATTTCCGGTCGGCACAACGAATGTTGCCGGCTCACCCAGTTGGGCAGTGGCCGCGAAATAATAGACGCACTGCGCCGCAATGCGGGCGAAGTTGATCGAATTGACCGCGGTAAGCGAAATTTCCTCCGCATAGGCCTTGTCGGCAAACAGGGCTTTGACCAGCGATTGGGCATCATCGAAGCTTCCGGTGATGGCGACATTGGCGACATTGGCATGCGGTGATGTCGTCATCTGCCGCCGCTGCACGTCGCTGACGCGGTTATGAGGATGCAGCACCACGGTCAGAATGTTGGGCAGGCCGCCCAAGGCCGCTATGGCAGCGGAACCCGTATCGCCCGATGTTGCCGCGACCACAGTGGCGCGGCCACCGCGCTTGGCAAGCGCGCGGCTGAACAGCTGGCCCAGGATCTGAAGCGCTATATCCTTGAAGGCCAGTGTGGGGCCATGAAACAGCTCTAGCAGATAACGGCCCTTGCCCATTTCGACCAAAGGGGCGATCTCGGGTGCGTCGAAATCGGCATAGGCCGCCTCGATCGCCTCACGCAATTCGGCATCGCTGAAGGTACCAGCGGTGAATCGGGACAAGATTGTGAAGGCCACGTCCTGGTAGCGCATACCCTTGAAGGCGGCAATTTCGCTGCCCGAAAATCGGGGCCAGCTTTGCGGCAGATAAAGACCGCCGTCGGGCGCGAGACCCGCCAACAACACGTCGGAAAAGGAAGCGGGTGCCGCACGACCCCGCGTGGAAATGAAGTTCATGGCGAGCGGTTATAGGGCCCAAGGCCGTCGCCGACCATCTATTTGAGCGCAATCCGACCTTTGGAAATATGATAGGAAAACCAAACACCTAGAAGCATTACAGCCAGCCCGAACCAGGTGACGGCATAGGAGAGATGCTGGTTGCGGAAACTGACCACGGTCTGGCCGCCGCGCGGCAGGCCACCGGGATTCGGTGTGGAATCGGCCTCGATCAGCACGGGGTCGGACAGCGTGACATGATTGGCCTTCACAATGCCGGCCAGATCGCGGGCATACCAGACGCGATGGGCAATATCTGGCGCCGGCGTAAACAGGCCCGGCGCGTCGGGTGCCCGCCACACGCCGGTTATGACTGTTTCGCCAGTGATATTGCCGGCTGCGCGGGAAAGTGGATCAAGCTTGTCCTTCGGCACGGCGCCACGGTCCACCATCAAGGCCTTTCCACTGCCGGTCAGGAACGGTGTGAGCACGTGATAAACGGGCGCCCCGGATGAATCGGTCGTAAAGACATACGCCTCTTTGACGTGGTCGAAATGGCCATGCAGCGTGACACGGCGATACTGCGCCTCGTCAGCAGGCATGGCCCTGATCCGATCCAAACTGGCCGGCGCTGCGGTCATGTGGCCGTTCACGGTGGCGATCAGGGCGAGCTTCCACTGCAGGCGCTCCAGCTGCCAGATGCCCAGACCACACAGGATAGTGAGCCCGATCGCGCAGGCCACGGTCATGCCCGGATAGGGGCGGAAGATCACAGCCTCCCCTCGCCTGCCTTGTGCTTGTACTGCAGCACCAAGAGCGCCGATTTGGACAAGCGGAGGAAAATCGCTGTCAGGATGCAGATCAGCGGCAGCCACAAGACCGCATGCACCCATAGCGGCGGCTGGAAGGTGAACTCCACCCACAATGCCAGTCCGCAGACGATGGCGCCGACAATCAGGATGCCGAACACCATCGGCCCGTCGCCCGCATCGAAGATGGCATAGTCCAGGCCGCAGGCGGGGCACTGGTTTTTCAACGCGATATAACCGTCAAACAAAGGCCCCTGCCCGCAACGCGGACAGAGGCCCTTGAGGATGGCGACGGATGTATTTGGTGCAATGGTCATAATCACCGCTCCGGGCGGAGCATTTTGTTCATCCGGCAAGGAGCCCGGGCGGAGCGTACCCAGCGTATGTGAGCACGGGCGACACCGCCGGGGAACAAAAGTCTAGCCGGCGATGATCGGTCCTTTACCCCAGACGTAGATGCAGGCGAATAGAAACAGCCAAACCACGTCAACGAAGTGCCAGTACCAGGCCGCCGCCTCGAAGCCGAAGTGCCGGGTGGGCGTGAACTGTCTGGCAATCGCGCGCGCCAGGCACACGGTCAGGAAGATCGTGCCGACGATCACATGAAAACCGTGAAAGCCGGTCGCCATGAAGAAGGTCGAGCCATAGATCGCCTGGAAATTGCCCGCGCCGGCCGCGAGTGCCGCATGCGCCGGATCGGTCAAGGGGGCGACCGCCAGATTGTTGAAGCCGAAAGTGAAGGGCGCATGGGCATATTCCCAGGCCTGCACGCAGGTGAAGCTGATGCCCAGCAGCACCGTTAGGATCAGGCCGTGAATGGCGCCCTTCCTGTCGCCGGTCTGGATGGCATGATGCGCCCAGGTCACGGTCGTGCCTGAAGTCAGCAGGATCAGCGTATTCAGCAGGGGGAAGTGCCAGGGGTCCAGTGTGGTCACGCCGGACGGCGGCCAGGCGGAAACGCCCACGTCATTGTGGAAGATGCCAAAATTGAAATAGGCCCAGAACCAGGCCACGAAGAACATCACTTCCGAGGCGATGAACAGCAGCATGCCGTAGCGCAAATGCAGCTTCACCACCGGGGTGTGGTTGCCCAGCACGACGGATTCCTTGATCACGTCGTGCCACCAGCCGGCCATGGTGTAGAGCACCAGTCCCAGGCCGATCAGGAAGATGTAGGGCTGGCCGTTCACCGGAAGGCCCCAGAAGCCGGTGTAATCCTTGTTCATCCAGAACACGGCGCCGGTGAGCATGGTGAAAGCGCCCACGGAACCGACGATCGGCCATGGGCTCGGATCCACCAGGTGATAATCGTGCTTCACACCGCTGCTCATAAGCCTTGCCCCTTTAATGGGTTGTGTGTTCGTGCCACTGCACGATCGACATCAGATAAAACAGAATGACCACACCGGCGAGAACCAGTCCCAGTGCAATGTTGCGTTTGCGGCGCGCGCGCTCGGCATCGTCATCCCTCACCTGAGTGCCAAAGCTGGGAGGCCGGCGAGTTTCTCGACGATCAAGGCGGCGAACAGGGCCGTCATGTAGAGCAGCGACACACCGAACAGGCGATGGGCCGCGGGCTCCTTGTCCTGGCTCTTTTCAAAATAAGTGGCAATGGCTTCCCACAGGAACCACGCACCGGTCCCGCCCGAAGCGGCAAGATAGAGCCAGCCGCCAATGTGAAGGAATGCGGGCAACACGCCCAGCGGCACCAGCACCAGACTGTAGAGCAGAATCTGGAAGCGGGTGTGAGGCTTGCCTTTCACCACTGGCAGCATTGGCACGCCGGCCCGTGCATAGTCACCGCTGCGCCAGAGCGACAAGGCCCAGAAGTGCGGCGGCGTCCACATGAAGATGATGGCGACAAGTAGCAGCGGGGCGAACGTCAGATTGCCGGTGACCGCGGCCCATCCAATGGCGGGCGGAAGCGCGCCCGCCAGTCCGCCGATCACTATGTTCTGCGGCGTGCGGCGCTTGAGCCAGAGTGTATAGACCACGACGTAGAAGAATATGGTGAAGGCGAGAAGACCGGCTGCCAGAAAATTCACGAACAGCCCCATGATGGCGACTGACGCAACTGACAGGGTCCAGCCGAAGGCCAGCGCATCCTCCCGCGCCACATGCCCCATGGGAATGGGCCGGGTGGCTGTACGGGTCATCAGCCGGTCGATGTCGCTGTCATAGGCCATGTTGAGGCAACCCGATCCGCCAGCGGCCACCGCGATACAGAGCAGCGCGGTGAAGCCGATAAGCGGGTGGACATGCCCTGGCGCCGCCACGATTCCGGCCAGCCCCGTGAAGATCACAAGCGACATCACCCGCGGCTTCAACAGCGCGAGAAAATCGCCGACGGTCGTGACGCGGGGATAGGCCAGTGAGAGCGACATGGGTTGGCGGATCGGTCCTATCGGATTCTGGGCAGCTCGTTGAACTGGTGAAAGGGTGGCGGCGAAGACAGCGTCCATTCCAGGGTCGTGGCGCCCACGCCCCAGGGATTGTCGGCGGCCTTGCGCTTGCGGGCGAAGGCTTCCGCAACCATGGTCAGGAAGACGAGAACGCCGAAGCCGGCGATGAAGGCACCAATGGAGGAGAGATAATTCCACCCAGCATAGGCATCCGGATAGTCGGCATAGCGGCGCGGCATGCCGGCCAGGCCCAGGAAGTGCATGGGGAAGAAAGCCAGGTTCACGCCGATGAAGGTGATCCAGAAGTGCAGCTTGCCCAGCGCCTCATTGTACATGTAGCCGGTAATCTTCGGGAACCAGAAGTAGAAGCCCGCGAAGATCGCGAACACCGCGCCCAGTGACAGCACGTAGTGGAAGTGGGCAACCACATAATAAGTGTCTTGCAAGACGACATCGACGCCGGCATTGGCCAGCACCACGCCGGTCACGCCGCCCACCGTAAAGAGGAAGACGAAGCCGATTGCCCACAGCATCGGTGTTTTGAACTCGATGGAACCACCCCACATGGTGGCGATCCAGCTGAACACCTTGATGCCGGTGGGTACCGCGATGACCATGGTGGCAAAGACGAAGTAGGCCTTGGTGTCGACGGAGAGGCCCACCGTGTACATGTGGTGCGCCCAGACCAAAAAGCCGATGAAGCCGATGGCGACCATGGCATAAGCCATGCCGAGATAGCCGAATACCGGCCGCCTGGAAAATGTGGCGATGACATGGCTGATCATGCCGAAGCCCGGCAAGATCAGGATGTACACTTCGGGATGGCCGAAGAACCAGAACAGATGCTGGTAGAGGATTGGATCCCCGCCGCCTGCCGCGTTGAAGAAAGACGTACCGAAGTGGCGGTCGGTCAGCAGCATGGTGATGGCACCCGCCAAGACCGGCAGCGAGAGCAGAAGCAGGAACACCGTCACCAGGATCGACCACACGAACAGCGGCATTTTGTGCAGAGTCATGCCGGGCGCGCGCATGTTGAAGATGGTGGTGATGAAGTTGATGGCGCCCAGGATCGAGGACGCACCCGCGATGTGCAGCGAGAAGATGGCAAGGTCCATGGCCGGGCCGGGCGAACCGGTGGTCGAGAGTGGCGCATAGATGGTCCAGCCGCCGCCGACGCCGATGCCGCCGGAATCGCCTTCCACGAACATGGAAAGTACCAGCAGCGCGAAGCTGAAGGGCAGAAGCCAGAAGGAAATGTTGTTCATGCGCGGAAACGCCATGTCTGGCGCCCCGATCATCAGGGGCACCAGCCAGTTCCCGAAACCGCCGATCATGGCGGGCATGATCATGAAGAACACCATCACCAGGCCGTGGCCCGTGACAAAGACGTTGAAGGTATGCGGCTCCTTGAAGACCTGCAGGCCGGGATACATCAGCTCGGCGCGCATCATCATCGAGAAGAAGCCGCCGATGCAGCCCGCCACCACCGCGAAGATCAGGTACATCGAGCCGATGTCCTTGTGGTTGGTGGAATAGACGAAGCGCCGCCAGCCGGTCGGGTGGTGGGCATGGTCGCCACCACCGTGATGGAGTTCTTCTTGATGGGCGTCGAATGTGGTGGTCATTGCGCTATTTCCTAATTCGACGCGACGCGGGTGGCGTCGTTTTCGATCGCGGCGAACTTCTTCTTGGACGCGGCGAGCCAGGCATCATAGTCGGCATCGCTCACCACATGCATCTCGATCGGCATATAGGCATGGCGGGCGCCGCAAAGTTCAGAGCACTGTCCATAGAACACGCCGGTCTGAGTTGCCTTGAACCAGGTGCGATTGATGCGGCCCGGTACGGCGTCCATCTTCACGCCCATCTGGGGCATCGCCCAGCTATGGATCACGTCAGCGCCGACAGTATCGATCTCGACCACCTTGTTGACCGGGACGTAGACCGGATTGTCCACGCCTAACAGGCGGGGCTTATCCGCCTTCTTGGCGTCTTTATCCGACAGGCCGACGCTATCATAGGTGAACCCGGCCGCTGAGCCCGGATACTCATAGCTCCAGAACCACTGCTTGCCGATCGCCTTTATGGTCACGTCGGGCTTTGGGATGGCCGCTTCGTAATAAAGCAGGCGGAAGGATGGAACGGCGATGAACACCAGGATGATCACCGGAATCAGGGTCCAGGCGACTTCCAGCAGGGTATGGTGATGGACCTTGGAAGGAACCGGATTGGCGCCGGCGCGATACTTGACGACCACAACTACCAGCAGCGCCAGCACGAACAGGCAGACCGCAATGATGATGTAGAGCAGCAGGCGGTGGAAATCCTCGATCTGTTCCATCACCGGCGAGGCGGCGGGCTGAAAGTCGATCTGATAGGGCTGGGGAAGGGCGAAGGCCGGGAGCCTCGAAAGGGCCAGGAGGACGGCCGCCGCCGCACCAATGCCGGATTTCCGCAAAAACATGGTTCGCGACCTCGGATAAAATCGGGACGGTGGAATACCCGCCCTTTTTCAGATTCTTGGCGGCGATTTAGAGGAGTTAAGCCCTTAAAGTCATTGCGACCTTATGGCACGGCCCAACTCCGGGCCCGCCCTTATCCCGGCCCTCTTGCCTCGGGGACCGTCGGTTTGGCATTGCCGCGCTTGCCGGAACCGCCGCGACCCCCGATATCTAGGGGACGATCAGCACATTCGCGGGGCTTTTTGCCGCGCATCCATTAGCCGGAGCAAACCATGGCCGACCATGATCTTTTCTTTTCCCGCACCGGAATGGACCGCGCCCGGGTTCAGCAAACCGTGGATGAGGCGCTGAAGAGCTCCGACGACGGGGAATTGTACCTGGAGTACAGCCAGTCCGAATCGTTCAGTTTCGACGATAACCGGCTGAAGGCCGCTACTTTCGACACCAGCCAGGGCTTCGGCCTCAGGGCGGTGGCGGGCGAAGCCACCGGCTATGCCCATGCCTCCGAGATCTCGGAAAGTGCTATCGCGCGGGCCGCCGCCACGGTGCGGGCCGTAAGCCACGGCTATTCGGGGGTCGCCGCGTCATCGCCCGCCCGCAGCAATATCAGGCTCTATACCGACATCGACCCGCTTGAGACGGCCGGCTTCGAGAAGAAGGTCAAACTGCTGGAAGAGATGAATGCCTATGCGCGGGCCAAGGACGGTCGCGTGCGCCAGGTGTCGGCCAGCCTGTCTGGCGAGTGGCAACGCATCGAGATCATTCGCGCCGGCGGCGAGCAATATTCCGACATCCGTCCCCTTGTCCGGCTGAATGTCTCGGTGGTGGTAGAGGAAAATGGCCGGCAGGAAAGCGGCGTGTTCGGCGGTGGCGGGCGCAGCGGCTATCAGGCCTATCTCGAACCGCAATTCTGGCAGGGCGCCATTGACGAGGCACTGCGCCAGGCGCTGGTGAATCTGACCTCTGTCCCCGCGCCGGCCGGCGAGATGACTGTGGTGTTGGGGCCGGGCTGGCCGGGCATCCTACTGCACGAAGCCATCGGCCATGGGTTGGAAGGTGACTTCAACCGCAAGAAGACGTCCGCCTTTGCGGGACTTCTGGGCGAACGCGTGGCCGCGCCGGGCGTCACCGTGGTGGATGACGGCACCATTGATGGCCGCCGCGGCTCGCTCTCGATCGACGATGAAGGCACGCCCACGCATCGCACGGTGCTGATCGAGGACGGCATCCTCAAAGGTTATATGCAGGACCGGCAGAATGCCCGGCTGATGGGCGTTGCGCCTACCGGCAACGGGCGGCGCCAGTCCTATGCATCGCCGATCATGCCGCGAATGACCAACACCTACATGCTGGGCGGCGACGAGACGCCCGGCGAGATCCTGGCCAGCGTGAAGAAGGGCATCTACGCCACCAACTTCGGCGGCGGCCAGGTGGACATCACCAACGGCAAGTTCGTGTTTTCCTGCACCGAGGCCTATCTGATCGAGGACGGCAAGCTTGGTCCGGCCATCAAGGGCGCGACCCTGATCGGCTCAGGCCCGGAATCGCTGACGCGCGTGACCATGATCGGCAATGACATGAAACTCGACACCGGCGTCGGCACGTGCGGCAAGAACGGCCAGAGCGTGCCGGTGGGCGTAGGTCAGCCGACGCTGCGGCTGGACGGGTTGACGGTTGGTGGAACGGCTCAAGCTGCATAGGACAAGGGTCGAACTGATGGCCAAATACTGGTTCCGGCAGAAAAGCTTCGGCTACGGTGCGACGCCCAACACCTGGCAGGGCTGGGTACTGGCCATCGTCAGCTGCGCCGCTCTGTTCGGCGTGGTACTGCTGGGCCCTGCCATCCGCGACAACGGGTTGCGCGTGATCTGGATGATCGCGGGCAGCGCGGTCATCGTGGTTCCGACCTGCGTGCTTGCCTACATCAAAACAGAGGGTGGCTGGCGCTGGCGGAGCGGCGGTGACGACTGACTTGATCTTCAAGATCGTGCCGCGCGCGGAATGGCAAGCAAGCAGCGGCGACTATCACGGCTCGGCGCACGACCAGGCCGACGGATTCCTGCACTTCTCCACTGCCGCGCAATTGCCAGAGACCTTACGGCGCTACTATGCCGATAAAGACGATCTCGTTTTGGTGGCAGTGGATCCAAGCGCCCTGGGCACGGCGCTGAAATGGGAATATTCGCCATCACGCGGCGAAGACTTTCCGCATCTCTATGGCCCGCTCTCATGCGACGCGATGAAATGGGCGCGGCCTATCACGAGAGATGCGACCGGATACGTTGTTCTGCCACTTTAATTCAGACTGGATCCGCTTCCCTCACGCTCGCTGCCGCTCGCATTCGCCGGGGATGACACGCCTGTAGCGTGTCACTTGACCTGATAGGTCTTGCTATACCCGTTACGGTCGTTGGTCATGGTGATCTGACCATCCTTCGTGATCTCCGCATGGATGGCATGACCCTGGTCCGGTGGCGCGGTGAACAGCGACTTGGCCTGGGCGGCAACGGCGCCCGCCGGCGGATTGAAATTGGCGATCATGTTCTTGTCGCCGTCCCATTCCGGATGGGCGAAGTTTTCGTGGGTCTGCCAGAAGCCCATCAGCCCGGGCGAGGCCTTGACCGTCTTGATCGCCTCCTCATCGCCGCCCTTCTTGCCACCCGATCCCATCAGGGCGATATCGGGATGCATGTCGGCGATGGACGCCGGATTGCTGGAAATGTTGGAGCCATGCTGGGTCACGATCAGCAGGTTGACATGCCCCAGCTTGCCAGCCGGGCACGACAGTTCGCGCTCCTTATTCCAGCTCAGATCGCCGAACAGGGCGATACGCACCTTGCCGAAAGTCACCAGCGAGGCGACCGAGCGCGTATTCTCTTCGCCGCCATCCGCCTTGGTGCTTTTGCTCAATTCATTGTCGCAGGCCGGATTGGGTGCGCCGGCGCCGGCAAGCGGCTTGGACAGGGTCATGCCATCGCTCGACACGATGGTGTCGGTCATCGAACCCATCGGGATCACCATCCCAGGTTTGGCAACGATATGCTTGTGCCCATTGATCGCCTCCAGATACTTCGGATAGAGCACGTCCGGCGCACCGCCCGGAAGCTGCGGATCGTCCTTCACGCCCGGCGGCAGATGTTCGGCATTGGGACCATGGTCGATGAATGTGTCCACCGGCATGCGCTTGACCAGTTCAACGACGCCGCCGACATGGTCCATGTGATAGTGGGTCACGATCAGGTAATCGATCTTGCTCAGGCCTAGCTTCTTCGCCGCAGCCACAATGCGGTCGGCACTGTTCTGGGCGCCGTCCGGCGACGGAAGAAGTCCATAACCGCCGGGCCAGCCGGTGTCGATCAGAAGCGACTTGCCTTCGGGCGTGACGAACAGCGTGCCGCCGCCGCCTTCGACGTCGATGGAAACAACCTTGAGTGTTCCTTCAGCGGCGAGCGCGGGAGCCGTTAGTGCTGAGGTCAAAAGCACAGCGGCCAGAATCTTGCGCAGCATGGTCAGTTTGCTCCATAGGTCCTGTTATAGCCGTTGCGTTCATTGATCACCGTCACCTTGCCGTCCTTTTCGATGCGCAGGCGCAAGCCAAAGGCCATGTCCTTGCTCTGGTCGGTGACGGGATTGGCGATCATGTCCGCGGCCACATTGGCATCGGGAGCCACCGTTGTGGTGTGAAGCTGCCACACCGCCTGGATGCGCGGGCTGGCCTTGATGATCTTCATGCGCTCGGCATCGGCACCCTTGCGTGGCGAGTTGCCCACGATGGCGACGATGGGCGCTAGGGCATTGACCGCCGCCGGACTGCCGGACAGCGCGGTACCGTGATGGGTGGCCAGATACACGTTCACCTTGCCGATTCGGTCGATCGGGCAGAACAGGTCTTTCTCGCGGTCCCAGGTGAGGTCGCCGAAAGCGGCGATGCGTGCCTTGCCGTAGGAGATCACGGAAGCCGTGGAACGGGCATTTTCCTCGCCGCCATTGTTGGCCATGCCTTCCATGCCGGCGCAGGACGGATTGTCCTCGCCCGCTCCCGGCAGCGGCTTTGCGATTACCTTGGCGTCGGCTGCCACGATGGTCACGGTCATGCCACCGATATGGAACGCGTCGCCGGGCTTGGCCACGATATGGTGATGACCCGCAATCGCCTGCATGTAGTGCTCATAGCCATAGGCGGTTGAGCCTGGCGGCGGATTCTTCATGTCGATCTGGGGCGCGGTCGGATTGGGTGAGGCCGTGGTCTCGCGGTTCGGACCATGATCGATCACCGTGCCGACAGGAATGCGCTTCAACAATCCTTCGATGCCGCCAATATGGTCGCCGTGATAATGGGTGATGATCAGATAATCGATCTTCTTGACGCCCAACTCATGCGCTGCCGCCGCGATGCGCTCGGAACTGGGATGGTCGCCCGTGATGCGGCTCTGGTCGGGATTGCCGGTGTCGATCAGGAGCGACTGGCCGTCCGGGGTGACGAACAGCGTGCCGCCGCCGCCTTCGACATCGATCGAAACCATCTGCAAGGCAGTATCTTTGGCCCCCGCCGGCGCCGCAAGCATCAGCGCGGCGATAGGAATTGATTTTGCAACCTTGCCAAGCACCTGCGCCTCCCCGATTTGTTTACGCGACACTAGAGCTTTTGTCCTGGGCCCGCTAGGCTCCGCGCCTATGATCCCCATCACCGGAAAAGCCCACGACCTTGGCGATGGATTTTACGTCACCCGTCTGCTGCCCCAAATCGCGCGGCGCAGCATCGGACCATTTGTGTTCTTCGATTATTTTGGCCCGGTGGACTTCGCTCCCGGAAAAGGCGTGGACGTAAGACCCCATCCCCATATCGGCCTTGCCACCGTCACCTATCTGTTCGACGGCGCGCAGATCCACCGCGACACGCTGGGATCGGTGCAGGAGATCGCGCCTGGCGACGTCAACTGGATGACCGCGGGGCGCGGCATCGCCCACAGCGAACGCACTGGGGCGGAGATGCGCGCACGCGGCCACCGACTGCACGGAATCCAGAGTTGGGTCGGCTTGCCTCAGGCCGATGAAGAAGCCGAACCCGCCTTCCATCACTTTTCGCGCGATCAGTTGCCGGAGCGCGAGGACAAGGGCGTAGCCTTGCGCCTTATTGCGGGCGAAGTCTTCGGCCAGAAATCGCCGGTGAAGGTGTTCTCGCCCATCTTCTATGCAGACGCCCGCTTCGCGCCAGGCGGCGCGTTCCACTACACCAGCGAACATGAGGAGCGCGCTTTCTTTGTCGTGGAAGGCGAGGTTCAGACCAACGAGACCGAAGTGCACGGCACAGGCGCCATGCTGATGCTGGACAAGGGCGAAGAGGTCACGCTTTACGCCGACGCGCCCGCGCGGGTGATGCTGTTGGGTGGCGCGCCGCTCGATGGCCCGCGTCACATCTGGTGGAATTTCGTCTCGTCTTCGAAAGATCGAATCGAGCGCGCAAAGCAGGAATGGAAGGACGGCCAGTTCGGCCTCATTCCCGGCGACGACAAGGAATTCATCCCGCTGCCAGAAAATAGATAGGAATTGCGATGAAGTACAACCGCCTGGGCCAGAGTGGCCTTTACGTGTCCGAAATCTGCCTGGGCACCATGACCTTCTCCGGCGAGAATTTTTTTGGCGGGGTCATCGGCACGCTGGTTCAGAAGGAGGCCACGCAGTTGATCGCCCGTTCATTGGAGGCACGGGTCAATTTCATCGACACTGCAAACGTCTATTCACTGGGCGAGTCCGAGAAAATGACGGGGCAGGCCTTGAAGGACCTGGGCGTAAAGCGCAGCGACGTGGTGCTGGCAACCAAGGTCTACGGCCGCATGGGCAGCGGCCCGAATGACATGGGCGCCTCACGCGGCCATATCATGGACAGCGTCAGCCGGAGTCTCGAACGGCTTCAGACCGATCACATCGATCTCTACCAGATCCATCATTCTGACACGGTCACGGGCGTGGAAGAGACCATGCGGGCGCTGGACGATCTCGTGGCCCAGGGGCTGGTGCGCTATGTCGGCGTGTCCAACTGGGAAGCCTGGAAGATCGTCAAGGCCAATGGCATCGCCGAAAATCGCGGCTGGACGCGGATCGAGACCACGCAAGTCTATTACTCCATCGCCGGCCGCGACCTGGAGCAGGACATCGTGCCGATGATGGCTGACCAGCAGATCGGCTGTCTGGTCTGGAGCCCGCTTGCGGGCGGCTATCTCGCCGGCAAGTATACGCCCGGCGGCGATGCCAAGGCCGAACCTGGCCGCCGCGCCACATTCGATTTCCCGCCAATCGATAAAGACGTGGCCGACCGCATCGTCGTGGCGATGCGCGAAGTGGCCAAGGCGCATGGCGTGTCGGTGGCGCGCGTGGCGCTGGCTTGGGTGCGCCAGAAACCCTTCGTCACCTCCACCATCATCGGCGCCAAGACGCTTGCGCAGCTGAACGACAATCTGGAGGCTGTGACGTTGACCCTGTCGCCTGAAGAAATCGCCAAGCTTGACGAGGTCAGCGCCGACCGGGCGCAATATCCACACTGGATGATCAAGCGGAACAACGCCACTCGCGTGCCGACTGGCGAGCCGATTAGTGCAGCCCGAACGGTGACGAAGAATTAGAGCACCTGCCCGGCATGTTCAGGCGGCGCGCGTCGCCCGCGCCATCTGGTCGATATAGAAGATGCCGCTGTATATCCGGCTGACGTCCGTAACGGTGTTGGTGTCGTATTTGGGTAGCCGGACAGTCACTGGGTCCGGACTCTTCATTCCATGCAAATCGACAAAGGCGTAAGCGTGCCCGATGGCATGGAGCCGCGCCTCCAGGCTTCCAACCGGTGCCGGCTGTATGGGCGTTGCGGGCCCGCCCATGGCAAAACCATCCTCGCCCTCGAACGTCGTCATGCCCAGCGTATAGATCTGTCTGCCCAGCCAGTCGGCCATGAACACGCCCATCGGTTTCATGTCCCCGACTTGTTGCGTGAGATGCACGCCGCGGAAATTCGAATCGTAATAGGCGTTCATCACATGCACGTCATGGGCCCAGACCACTGCCTTGCGACCGGCATATTCCTGTTCCAGTAACCAGCGCAGATTGACGGCATTGGCCGCGTCGCGGTTGCTTTCGCGCACGGCAGTGGTCGCGGGCGCGCGGACGAACTCGGCACGGAAGGCCCCATCCGCCCGCATATTTTCGATTGTGCGCACCACGAAATCGGTGCCCAGGGGCCCGCGCACCTGCTCGAAATCCGCGCGCCTGTCTTTGATCAGTCCAATCAAGTCCTTGGTCGCCGCCGACAGGGAATTGAGATCATCCTGACCGGCGAATTTGTTGGCATAGAGATGTTCGCGCGCCACCAGCGCCTGCTCGGCCAGCACTGACGCATTGCTGCGCAAAGTGGAGTCCTGCAAACCGCCCATGAGCGCGCGCAAGTACTCCGCAAATCGCGCGGTCGAGCCGTCGGCCGTGACCTGCATGTCGAAGCCTGCCATCTTCAGCGGGCGGACGGTCGCCTGGCTGGCCTTGATGTAAACGAAGAGCGGCTTGACCTCCGCCGCCATGGACCAGAGCGTGAAGACGCCGCGCCGGGCGGCCGTCATGGCATCGTCCGTTCCCCGCATCGCGGCTTGCGCCAGGGCAACGTCATACATGCCCGATTCCCAGATCAGCACGTCGAAGCCGAGCCTTTGGTGCAGATATTTCACGATCCGCGCCTTTGCCGCGAAACAGGAACCTGCACCATGGCTGGGCTCGCCAAGCTGCACTACGCGCGCCGGACCGATGGCGGCGCCCAGGGGTTCCAGATCCGCGAAGTCTTCGTCAGCCGCGTCGATAGCGCGTATGGGCGAGACATGCGCCTCAAGCCAGGCCTGCAAGGCATCGCGCGGTTGTGCGATGGCGGATTTGCCCGACAGCATGGCCGATGCCCCGCCGAGTAGGAATGCGCGTCTCGAAGCCCTGAACATGCGACACGCCTCAAACCGAGCGGATGCGTTGTCAGATGAAATTATATTCTGTGAAAAGCGGGCCCAGCGAGTGCTTCCAGGGACCGTAGTAATTCTTCAGCATCTCTTCGGCGCGGGTATAGCCGCGGGAAACCATTTCGCGCAGCGGAGTGAGGTATCCCTCCTCACTCATACCGCCATCATCCAATGCGGCCCGGCGCCTGAGGCCAGCGGCGGAAATATCCAGCATGCGGTGGGCGATCTCATGCACATTGGTGCTGCGGAACGGCAGTTTGAAGGCCTGTCTTCCGACGCCATCGCGCAAGGCCTGGCGTTCCTCGGCCGTCCAGTCCTTGACCAGGTCCCAGGCCGCATCCAATGCCGTACTGTCGTAGAAAATTCCCACCCACAGCGCCGGCATGCCGCAGATACGCCGCCACATTCCGCCATCGGTGCCGCGCATCTCCAGGAAGCTCTTGAGGCGGACTTCCGGGAAGATTGTGGTGAGGTGGTCGGCCCAGTCACTGAGCATGGGCGTGACATGCGCCACTTCCGGGATCTCGCGGGCCAGGAATTTGCGGAAGCTCTTTCCGGCCATGTCGATATACTTGCCGTCGCGATAGAGGAAATACATCGGCACATCCAGCGCGTAATCGACATAGCGCTCGAACGACATGCCGTCCTCGAACACCCATGGCAGCATTCCGGCGCGAGCATTGTCCACGTCGGTCCAGATCTGTGCGCGGTATGAGAGGAAGCCGCTCGGGCGGCCTTCGCGGAAAGGAGAATTGGCGAAAAGGGCGGTGGTGATGGGTTGCAGCGCCAGGCCGACGCGGAATTTCTTCACCATGTCGGCTTCGGAGTCGAAATCGAGATTCACCTGGACCGTGCAGGTGCGGAACATCATGTCCAGGCCGTAGCCGCCGACCTTCGGCATATAATCGCGCATGATCTTGTAGCGGCCCTTGGGCATCACCGGCGTCTCGGCAAGCGTCCAGTTGGGCGCAAATCCGAAACCCAGCACGCCCACACCCATCTCGTTTGCCACCTCGCGCGTCTGTTCCAGGTGGGTGTTCACCTCGCCGCAGGTCTCATGCACCGACTTGAGAGGTGCGCCCGACAGTTCGAATTGCCCACCAGGCTCCAGGCTAATCGAGGCGCCATTCTGGGTGAGCCCGATTGTGTTTTCGCCTTCGCGCACAGGCTGCCAGCCGAAGCGCTGCATGCCTTCCAGCAACTGGCGAATGCCCGGCCGCGTGTCATAGGCCACCGGCTTGTGGGTCTTGAGGTCGTAGACGAATTTTTCGTGCTCGGTGCCGATGCGCCATTCGGCCTTGGGGCGGCAGCCCTTCGACAGTTGGTGAACTAGATCGTCGCGGCTTTGGATCGGGCCGCTGGCGGACTGCGGAATGGACATGAATGCACCCTTGCTCCGGTACTTAAGTGCCGGAACTGGCAGGCGCAAGACGGCCATATTTTCATATTGACTTAATTAAGTAGATATAAAAGTATTAGGCGATGAACGCACTCCGTGCATCTTCGTCGTTTGCAGCTTTGGCGGACCCGACGCGCCAGCGCATCGTCGAGATGCTGGCGGCGGGCGCGCTTTCGTCCGGTGAGATTGCCGGTCATTTCAAACTGTCACCGCCCGCCATCTCCCAGCATCTGAAGGCGTTGAAGGAGGCGCGGCTGGTCAGCGTGCGCACCGACAGGCAGAGGCGCATCTACTCGCTCGATCCTGCAGGCGTGGCGGAGGTCGCGGACTGGGTGGAACGGATCAAGGCCTTCTGGGACGTCTGGCGCAGATATGATGGGGTCTAGGACAAGCGCTATCCTCCATGACCGGGCCGGAGCGATGCGACAGGGAGACAAGCGATGGCAATGCACACCACCGGGACACGCGAAGAATGGCTCAAGGCGCGGCTTGACCTGCTCGAGGACGAGAAGGCGCTGATCGGGCAAAGCGACGAACTGGCGCGCCGGCGCCAGCAACTTCCCTGGGTCCGGATCGACAGGCCCTACCAGTTCGACAGCGACGAAGGAAAACTTTCGTTGGCTGACCTCTTCAAGGGCCGTTCACAGCTTCTGGTCTATCACTTCATGTTCGGACCTGATTACAAGGCGGGCTGTCCTTCCTGTTCATCGATTGCAGACGGGTTCAACGGCGTCGCGGCGCATCTTGCCAACCACGACGTAATGCTTTGGGCGGTGTCGCGCGCACCTTACGCCAAGCTCAAGGCCTACAAGCAGCGGATGGGCTGGATGTTTCCCTGGGCGTCCTCCTTCGGCAGCGACTTCAATGCCGATTTCAGTGTCTTTTTCAGCGAGGATCAGCAGCGCGAGGGTAGTATCGAATATAACTACCGCCGCGAGTCACCGATGCACGAGCCGCTGGCGGGCAAGGCGGTCCAGGAATGGAAATCCGATGACGGCAAAAGCGCTGTCGCTCAGGTCGCTGCCATGGCCGGGACGGACGTGGCGACATTCACCCGCGACCGCCCAGGGATGAGCGCCTTCGCGCTCCAGGATGGTGTGATCTATCACACCTACTCCACCTATTCGCGCGGGTTGGATGGATTGTGGAACATGTATCAGTGGCTCGACCGTGCACCGAAGGGACGCAACGAGGCCGGCTACTGGTTGCGCCGTCATGATGAATACGGCGGTTAGCGATCCTCACAATAAGCTGCTAATTTCGGCGACGCTTGGGTCTGGGGTAAGCAATGAAAAAGATTCCGGTGGGCGCGACGATCGCGCATGCCTATCATTTTACATTTGAAGATTTCCCTCGAATTTTGGGCGTACAGCGTTCATGGTGGTGTTCTATGGATTGGCCGTTGGGGCGCAATGCTTTGCCTATCGCGCATTGACCGAAGACGAAGCCTTAGCGGCAGTCGCCTTTGACTGATTGCCAGATTGCCAGCGCGGCCAGCGCCGCGGTGTCGGCGCGCAGGATTCGCGGACCGAGAGTTACCGGAATAACGAAGGCTGCCTCGCGCAGCAGCTTTCGCTCGGCAGGCTCGAAGCCGCCTTCGGGGCCGGTCAAAATGGCCGCCGGACCACTCTTAGCGCGGGCAGCTTCCGCCAGCGGCTGGGCGTCGCCACCCTCGTCGCAAAAAAACAGATGCCGATCTATCGGCCAGGCAGCCATGAGCTTTTCGAGCGCTACGCCCTCACGGATCTCCGGCACCGTAAGCCGCGCAGACTGTTCCGCCGCTTCGATGGCATTGGCCGCCATGCGTTCTTCATTGATGCGGCTGACGACGGTGCGCCGTGTGAAGACTGGCTGAAGCACCGAGACGCCCAGCTCGGCGGCCTTCTGCACCAGATAGTCGGACGGTGTCTTTTTAATCGGCGCAAAAACCAGCCAGATGTCGGGCGAACTGGCCTGCTGTGCCGTTTGTTTCAGGCATGTCGCGGACACGCCGCGCTTGCCGATCTGGGTGAGCTCGGCCAGCCATTCCCCGTCACGGCCATTGAACAGCAAGACACGGTTCCCCGTGCGGGCGCGCAACACATGGAGCAGATAATGGGTCTGACCCTCGTCCAGGGCCACCGCCACCTTCGTGCCCAGATCGCCGGTCACATACAGGCGGGTTCGGCCACCCGCTTCTGTTAATTCATCCGCCATGGCACAATTCAACCCGATGCCCCTTTCCAATCAATACTTGAAATCGCAAACCACGCCCCTGGACGCCGTGCCGGCAAGCTGGGTGGAGCACGCCCCGCGCGGGTTTCGTCCGTGGCTTCAGCTGATGCGGCTGGACCGGCCGATCGGGACTTGGCTCCTGTTCTGGCCCTGCGTATTTGGCCTGCTGCTGGGCGCGGCGGCCGACGAGCGCCGCTTCCTGGAATGGCAGGACCTCTATCTGGTGGTCCTGTTTGGCATTGGTTCGCTGGTGATGCGCGGTGCCGGCTGCACCTTCAACGACATCGTCGACCGCAAGATCGATGCAAGCGTGGCGCGAACACGCGGCCGCCCGATCCCCTCCGGAGCCATCAGCGTGCGACAGGCCGTGCTGTTCCTGGTTGTGCAATGCCTGGTGGGGCTTTTAATTCTGGTCCAGCTCAACCTGTTTGCCATCATCTTGGGCGCATCCTCGCTGCTTCTGGTCGCAGCCTATCCGTTCATGAAGCGCGTCACCTGGTGGCCACAGGCCTGGCTGGGACTGACCTTCAACTGGGGAGCGCTGCTGGGCTTTGCCGCCCAGATGGGCAGCGTCGATATCGCCGACGTCATGCTTTATGCCGGCCTGATCTTCTGGACGCTGGGCTATGACACGATCTACGCCCTCCAGGACCGGGAGGATGACGAGCTGATCGGAGTCAAATCCACCGCCCGGCTGTTTGGCGACCGGTCTGACAAATGGATCGCGCGCTTCTATGCGATCGGCTTCACACTGATCCTGGCTGCGGGTTTCACCGAGCATACCGGCTGGCCGTTTGCCTTTGTGATGCTGCTCGCCGGCGCGCATCTGTTGTGGCAGGTCAAAAAGCTCGACATCGAGAACCCGGAAAACTGCCTGCACATCTTCCGCAGCAATCGCGAAACGGGGGCGCTGATCACGCTGGCCTTTCTGATAGCAAGCTGGTTCGGCTGACAGAGGGCGAGCTTCTCTAGAAGGGAATCCGGCCGGTCAGGATCTGCCAGTACATCACCCAGTCGCCCATGAAGCTGAAGACTGGCTGGCGGAAGGTGGCAGGCCTGTTCTTCTCGAACACCAAATGGGAAAACCAGGCAAAGCCGTAACCGGTGACAAGGCCTGCGGCCAGCCACCAGACGTCGCCCGTGAAAAACAGCTCTAATAGGCAGAACAGTGCCAGGCTGGAGCCCAGGAAATGCAGCCTTCGCGTTGTGCGGTTTGCATGTTCGCTGAGATAGAACGGATAGAAATCCGCAAAGCTAGCATATCGCTGCATGGTCTTGCTCCGGCGCAGGTGGCCATCTTCTCCTTTCGCGCCAGGCTTGCCAACAGGCGCCTGCACCCACAATCTGGCCCAACATGACCTCTCTTTCCATCCTGACCACCCACGGCATTCTGCTGTTCATCGGCGCGGAGCTGATCTTTTCGCTGACGCCCGGCCCCACGGTCATGATGATCAGCGCGTATGGCATCAAGGGCGGCTTCCGCGACGCCCTGGCGGCCATCGCCGGCACCCAGACCGGCAACACACTCTGGTTTGTGATCTGCGTCACGGGGCTTGGCGCGCTAGTGACGGCTTCGCCCCCGGTCTTCCATGTCATCAGGCTACTGGGCGCGGCCTATCTTGTCTGGCTGGGGACTAGCACGATTTGGAAAAGTTTTCGCGCCGCTCCCGATCAGCATGGTCCCAAACCTATGGGCAAGCCTTACGTCCAGGCCACGCTCACCCAGATGGGCAATCCCAAGGCAATCCTGTTCTTCGGTGCCATCGTGCCGCAATTCCTCGACACAAACGGACCGCTGATCCCCCAATATTTGATCATGTTCGTGATCACCTTCATCGGCGAGAGCATCATTCTCACCGGTTATGGCTGGCTGGCGTCGCATGGTGCGCGCCTCGCCGGCCTGGGACATGCGGTTTGGCGCGAAAGGATCAGCGGTGTCGTGCTGCTGGTGCTGGGCATCGCTGCTGCCGTCGCATGACACCGCGAGAGTTCATTACGTCCAATGCTGCGCTCATGGCGCCGCCGCTCGTGCCCGAGATCAGGCTCTATCTCGCCACCGAACTCGTTGCCTTGTGGCGCGCCACGGAGGAAGAACTGGCCGAGATTGGCGTGCCGCCGCCCTATTGGGCCTTTGCCTGGGCTGGCGGCCAGGCTTTGGCGCGCTATCTGCTGGACCACCCGAACCTGGTCGCCGGCAAGCGGGTGCTGGATATCGGCGCCGGCTCGGGCCTGGTGGCGATTGCTGCGGCAAAGGCCGGCGCGGCGAGCGTGCTGGCGGCCGACATCGATTCCTTTTCCTGTGCCGCCATCCATCTCAATGCAGATGCCAATCAATGCAACGTGGCCGTGACGCGGGACGATCTGATTGGTAGTGCGGCCAACTGGGACATGATCCTGGTGGGCGATCTTTTTTACGAACGACCGCTGGCGGAACGGCTGTTGGAATGGCTCGTCCCGCTCGGCGTGCCAGCACTGCTGGGTGATCCGGGACGCAACTATTTCCCCAAGGAACGGGCCGAAAGGCTCGCAACTTACAATGTTCAAACCACGCGCGATCTGGAGGACCGGGAGATCCGTGAAACCGGCGTCTATCGGCTCCGGGTCTAAGGGCTAGGCGGGCGGCGGGCCGTCTGTCACAGTGCCCCGTGATACTGCAGGGACACGTGAAAGACATGGCGGCGGACATTCCCGAAAATCCCACCGACGAAGGCGACCTGAAACGGGCGCTGGGGCCACTGCACCTGATCTCGCTGGGCATCGGCTGCATCATCGGCGCGGGCATCTTCGTGCTGACCGGCCATGCCGCCGCGGGTTACGCAGGACCCGGCGTGGTGATCTCCTTCGCCATTGCGGGCCTGGGCTGTCTCTTCGCCGGTCTCTGCTACAGCGAATTTGCCAGCATGATTCCTGTGGCAGGCAGTGCCTATACCTACACCTACGCCACTTTGGGCCGGTTCCTGGCCTGGATCATCGGCTGGAACCTGGTGCTGGAATATCTTGCCGCCGCCTCGACCGTGGCGGTGGGCTGGTCGGGCTATTTCAACAATTTCCTCACCCGCGCCGGTTATCCGATCCCCGCGGCTATCGCCTCTGCGCCGCTGGCAGGCCATGGCTTCGCCGACATGACAACCACCGGTTCCGTGGTCAACCTGCCCGCTGTTGCGTTGATCGGATTCATTACCTGGGTCCTGATCGTGGGCGTGAAGACCTCGGCCAATTTCAACAACGTGATGGTGATCACCAAGCTCACCATCGTGCTGGTGGTGATTTTCGCCTGCTTCTCCCACATCGTGCCTGCCAACCATACGCCCTTCATTCCTCCCAACCAGGGCGAGATCGGCCATTTCGGCTGGACCGGTGTATTCCGCGCCACCGGTGTGATCTTTTTTGCCTATATCGGCTTCGATGCCGTCAGCGTGGCGGCGCAAGAGGCGAAGAACCCGCAACGCGACATTCCTCTGGGCATGCTGGGCTCGCTGCTGATCTGCACGACGCTTTACATGCTGATGTCCTATGTGCTGACCGGTATCGCGCCCTACCAGACGCTGAATGTGCCGCATCCCGTGAGCGAGGCGGTCGAGCACCTGCCCGGTACATCCTGGCTCGCGCCTTTCGTCAATATCGGCGCCATTGTTGGCCTGGCCTCGGTGGTGCTGGTGCTGCTGCTGGCGCAGAGCCGCGTCTTCTATGCCATGTCGCGCGATGGGCTGGTGCCCAAGGTGTTCAGCGAGATTCACCCGCGCTTCCGCACACCGTCCAAAGGCAATATCGTCACCGGCATGTTCGCTGCGATTCTTGCGGGCGCCTTGCCGATCGACATTCTGGGCGAACTGGTTTCCATCGGCACACTGGCCGCCTTCGCCATCGTGTGCGTCGGCGTGATGGTGCTTCGGGTGCGGGCGCCCCATTTGCGCCGGCCGTTCCGCACGCCTTTGGTCTGGATCACCGCGCCGCTCGGCATAATCATGTGCCTTTTCATGATGGTATTCCTGCCGCTCGATACTTGGCTCAGGCTGGCGGCCTGGACGGTGATCGGGCTTGCCATATACTTCCTGTACAGCGTCAAGCATGCCCATCCTCCGCGCTTTTCGATTGGGACCTTGCCGGCGGAATGAACTATCGCTCCCTGCGTGATTTTCTCGACCGTCTGGAGAAGGACGGCGAGTTGGTGCGGGTGAAAGAACCCGTCTCCACTGTTCTGGAAATGACCGAGATTCAGACCCGGCTGATCGCGGATGGCGGCCCGGCGGTGATCTTTGAAAAGCCCGTTCGCGCCGACGGCGGCATCAGCGGGATGCCCGTGCTGGTAAACCTGTTCGGCACGGTCAAGCGCGTTGCCATGGGTGTGACCATGAACGGCGTCGAACGCACGACTGGCGCGGAATTGCGGGAAGTGGGCGAGCTTCTGGCCCAATTGCGACAGCCCCAGCCCCCGCGCAGCTTTGGCGAGGCGGCCGAACTTCTGCCGCTGGTCAAGACCATCCTGGCGATGAAGCCCAAGACTGTCGGCCGGCCGCCCTGCCAGGAAATCGTGCTCAAAGGCGGCGACATCGATCTGTCGAAGCTTCCGGTCATGACCTGCTGGCCGGGCGAGCCCGCGCCGCTGATCACCTGGCCGCTGGTGGTGACAAAGGGACCAACCGATGCGCGCGAGGACAACTACAATCTCGGCATCTACCGCATGCAGGTGTTGAACAAGAACCAGACCATCATGCGCTGGCTCAAGCATCGCGGCGGGGCGCAGCATCATGCGCGCTGGGGGAAGGAAAAGTCCGCTCCCCTGCCCGCCGCTGCCGTGATCGGCGCCGATCCCGGGATCATCCTGGCCGCCGTGACACCAGTGCCGGAGACCCTGTCGGAATATCAGTTCGCCGGATTGCTGCGCGGTCAGCGTGTCGAGTTGGCCGACTGTGTGAGCCAGCCGCTTAAAGTGCCGGCGGAAGCCGAGATTGTGATCGAGGGCGAGGTTTCGCTGTCGGACTATCGCGACGAAGGACCCTATGGCGACCATACCGGCTATTACAATTCGGTGGAGCAGTTCCCGGTCTTCACCGCCACCGCCATCACCATGCGCAAAGATCCGATCTATCTTTCAACCTATACCGCACGACCGCCCGACGAACCCTCGGTGCTGGGCGAAGCGCTGAACGAAGTCTTTGTCCCGCTGATCCGGCAGCAATTTCCCGAGATCGTGGATTTTTGGCTGCCGCCCGAAGGCTGTTCCTATCGCATCGCTGTGGTGAGCATGAAGAAGGCCTATCCTGGTCACGCCAAGCGGGTGATGATGGCGGTGTGGTCGTATCTGCGCCAGTTCATGTACACCAAATGGGTGATCGTGGTGGACGACGACATCGATGCGCGCAACTGGAAGGATGTGATGTGGGCGATTTCAACCCGCATGGACCCGGCACGCGACGTCACCTTGATCGAGAACACACCGATCGACTATCTGGACTTTGCCTCGCCGGAAAGCGGGCTGGGATCCAAGATCGGGCTGGACGCGACCAACAAGCTGCCGCCGGAAACACACCGGGAATGGGGCCGCAAGATCGCCATGGATGAAGAAGTGATCCGGCGCGTTACTGAAAAATGGTCGCGGCTCGGTCTACCTGGAATGGGTAAGCCAATCTGGTGAGCGTTCCCGCCTCGCGCTAATGTCCCTCAATATCAGAGGTCGCGCTGACGGGTTCCGCAGCAAAGCCTTGACGCGCCCCCAAAGACGCGGCATCGGAGGGCCATGACCACCTCCAAACACGATCCCCAGAGCCTGCTCGCCCATCTGCTGGATGCCGCCAAAATGGCCGGGGCCGAAGCCGCGGATGCACTGTATGTCGAGGGCGTATCCGCCAGCGTCTCCTACCGGCTGGGCAAGTTGGAAGATGTCGAGAGGGCGGAAAGCTACGACCTGGGCCTGCGGGTCTTTGTCGGCCAGAAGGTCGCTTTCGTTTCCTCCAGCGATTTTTCCTCCGATGCACTGGCGATGCTGCCCTCCCGTGCCGTGACCATGGCGAAACTGGCGCCTGAAGACCGGTTCGCAGGCCTGGCGCCCCGCGACCGGCTGGCCACTTCCATCCCCCAACTGGACCTTGAAGATGCGAACGAGCCCAGCGCGGAACTCCTGATCGAACGGGCCCGCACCGCGGAGGGTGCGGCCCTTGCCGTCAAAGGCGTGACCAATTCCGAAGGTGGCGGCGCCTCCTTCTCACGAAACGCCATCGCGCTTGCAACCACGACGGGTTTCTTCGGGACCTATGCCGCCACCAGTCATGGCATCGGCGTCGCGGTCCTGGCGGGCGAAGGCACCGGCATGGAGCGCGACTATGATCACGCCAGCGCGCGTCACGCCGCAGACCTGCGCGATTCTGAGGATATCGGCCGCAAGGCCGGCGAAAAGGCAGTGCGGCGTCTTGGACCGCGCTCGATGCCTTCGCAAACCTTGCCGGTCGTGTTTCACCCTGACGAAGCGGCCAGCCTTATCGGGCATTTTGCCGGCGCCATATCCGGCGCCGCGATTGCCCGCGGCGTCTCGTTCCTCAAGGACCGCATGGGCCAGCCAGTGTTCGCGCCTGGCATCAATGTCATCGACGATCCCCATCGGACACGAGGCCTGCGCTCCAAACCCTTTGACGGAGAAGGCGTCGGCAACAGCCGCCGCGCCCTGATTGAAGACGGGCGGCTGACCACCTGGCTCCTCGATTGTGCCAGTGCCCGCCAACTCAATCTGGAAACCACCGGCCATGCCGCGCGCGGCACGGGCGGACCGCCCACGCCCTCGGCCACCAATCTTTATCTGGAAGCCGGCCGGCTTTCCGTCAGTGAACTGATTGCCGACATCAAGCAGGGTTTTTATGTAACGGAACTGATGGGCATGGGCGTGAACAATGTCACCGGCGATTACAGCCGCGGCGCAGCCGGCTTCTGGATCGAGAACGGCGAAATCGCCTTTCCGGTTTCCGAAGTCACGATCGCCGGCAACCTCAAGGACATGCTCGCTCATCTTATTCCGGCCAGTGACCTGGAATTCCGTCACGGCACAAACGCGCCGACAGTACGTGTCGAAGGCATGACCCTTGCCGGATCTTGAGGATCTGAGACTTCTCGAAGACACGGTGCGCGAGGCCGGCCATATCGCACGCAAATACTATGGCGGCGACTACAAGCGTTGGAGCAAGGAGGGCGGCAGCCCCGTCACCGAGGCGGATCTGGCGGTCAACAAATATCTTTGCGACCACCTTACCGCGGCGCGGCCCGCTTACGGCTGGCTGTCGGAGGAAAATACCGACGATCCCGCGCGCCTGTCCCGCCGCAAGGTGTTCATCATCGATCCGATCGACGGCACCATCGCCTTCCTCAAGAACCGGCCTCATTTCACGATCTGCGCCGCCATTGTGGTCGAGGGCAGGCCATGCTGTGGCGTGGTTTATAATCCCGCGAAGGAGGAACTCTATTCAGCGCGCCAGGGCGCAGGCGCCCATTGCAATGGCCTAGCCATCCAAGTGGGAGAGCGCAAGAAGCTGGAGGGCTGCCTCATGTTGGGTGACCGCACCCAGCTCACGCGCGCGCCCTGGCCGCCGATGCACGTCCAGAACAGGAATTCTGTGGCGTACCGCCTGGCGCTGGTGGCCGACGGCGGCGCCGATGCCAGCGTCAGCCTTACCTCCAAGCGCGACTGGGACCTCGCCGCCGCCGACATCATCCTGTCGGAAGCCGGCGGACGCCTGACCGATGCAAGCGGTGCCGTGCTGATCTACAATCGGCCGGTGACGCTGCAATCCAGTATCGTCGCCGCCAATCCCGAACTGCATGCAGAAATAGTTTCGCTGCTGCGACAATAAGAGAGCTTAGTGGCGCAGCCCGATTGGGCTTCAATGAGGCGATCAGGAAATGGGATGGTCATGTCTGGAAAAGATGGCAAGCAGCTTCTGCATTTTGTTTTCGGCGGCGAGCTGAGAAATGCAAGCGATATCGAGTTCAAGGATCTCGGCAAGCTCGATTTCGTGGGCATGTATCCCAATTTCGCCGAGGCCAAGAAGGCCTGGCGTGCCAAGGCCTACGCCACCGTGGACAATGCCCAGATGCGGTATTTCGTGGTCCACCTGCACCGGTTGCTGGAGCCGGACGATGACCATCACCACTAGCACGGCCACTAACACACTGGCCTAAAAAGGCTTTTTGCCCTCGCTTTTTTGCTTTTCTTGGCGCGCCCGTGCTAAACGGGCGCTGGCCATGAGTTCCATTCCCCTCGCCGTCACACCACGCAGCAAGACCCCCGAGCTCAAGACTGGCGCGGTGGCCCGCCGCCTGTTTCGCGACTATATCGGCGGGCAATTGGGCCTGTTGTCGCTTGCAATCCTCTGCATGCTGGCAACCTCCGCGTTAAGTGGGCTTCTGCCCCAGCTGGTCAAGCTGGAGCTGAAGCAGATATTCACGAACGAAAAGGCCGGTTGGCTGCTGCCGCTGACGTTGGTGGCGTTGGGCATCGTGGCCATAAGGGCGGTCTGTCTCTTTACTGGCCGCTTGTGGCTTGACTCTCTGGGCGAGAAGACCGTTGCCGCCGCCCAGCGCGACATGTTCGCCCGGCTGATCCGCCGCGACCTGGCCGACCTCAACGCGGTTCATTCCGGCCAGTTCGTCTCTAATTTTCTCTACGACGCGACATTGATGCGGGACGGCCTGACACAGAGTCTTGCCGCGGTATTCCTGGAAAGCGTGCAGCTCGTCGCCTATCTCGTTTATGTCATGGTCAGCGACTGGCAGCTGGGGCTGCTGGCTCTGCTCACCCTTCCGATGGTGGCCTGGGCGATGGAACGATTGGGCGGATCGATGCGACGCGCCGCAACGCGCGGGATGCGCGAGACGGGCGACCTTTCCGTTGTGCTGTCCGAAGCCATGGACGGAAGACGCATCATCAAGGCCTATGGCCTGGAAACCCATGCCGTCACGCGCGTGGATGAGCGGCTTAAAGCGCGCCTGGTGACTCTTCTGAAGGCCGTGCGCCTGCGTGCCGCCGCCGCCCCTGTGACCGATATTTTTGCCGGCGCTGTTTTTGCTCTGGTCCTCTATGTTGCGGGATGGCAGCATCTGCATGGAGAGCTGAGCCTGGCCACCTTTGGCGGGTTCCTCACCGCCCTGCTTCTTGCGCAGCAGCCCATCCGCAATCTCTCCCAGCTTTGGCCCACGGCCTCCGCGGGCCTTGCCGCCGCCGATCGCATGTTCGAGGCGATCGACGCTCGCCCGGCCATCATCAACCGCGCCGGCGCAAAACCTCTTGTGCCAAAGGGTGGCGCGGTTCAATTCGACAGCGTGAGCTTTTCCTATCATGGCAATGGCGCAGAGACGCTCTCACACGTTTCGCTTGAAATTCCAGCCGGGCGCAAGATCGCGCTTGTGGGACCGTCCGGCGCAGGCAAGAGCACGATCTTCAATCTCCTGCTGCGTTTCTATGAGGCCAAGGGCGGCACGATCGCCATCGACGGACAGGACATCCAGTCCGTCACTCTGGAATCCCTGCGAGCGGCCATCGCGGTGGTCGCCCAGGAAGCGGTGTTGTTCGATGAAAGCATCGCCTCCAATATTGCGCTTGGCAAACCCGGCGCTTCACTGGGCGAGATCAGGGCGGCGGCACGCAATGCAGCGGCCCATGACTTCATCCAGGCGATGCCGGAAGGTTATGACACGCGTGTCGGTGAAGGCGGGCTGAAACTTTCGGGCGGTCAGCGCCAGCGTATCGCCATCGCCCGCGCCATGCTGCGCAATGCCCCTATCCTGCTGCTGGACGAAGCAACCAGCGCGCTGGACTCCGAATCCGAGCGCCAGGTGCAGGAAGCTCTGTCGCGGCTGATGGCAGGCCGCACCACTATCGTGATCGCCCACCGGCTTTCCACGGTGGTGGATGCGGACCGGATCTACGTGTTGGACAAAGGACAGGTCACGCAAGCCGGGACTCATGCCGAACTGGTGGCGGCAGACGGCCTTTATGCCAGCCTCTACCGCCACAATCTGGAAGACACCCGATGAGGGTACCTTTGGGCCTTGTCGGCTGGCGCCTGCTCGCCAGGGCTGCCTCTCCCTTCGCGCGGCTGGTGCTCAACCAGCGCGCCGCGCGCGGCAAGGAAGACTGGATGAGGATGAACGAGCGGCTGGGCGTCGCTGGTTTGGCGCGCCCCGTTGGCCGCCTGATCTGGGTGCACGGCGCCAGTGTCGGCGAGAGCCTGTCGGCGCTGCCCCTGATCGAGAAACTGCGCGAGGATGCAAGCGTGCTGGTCACCAGCGGCACTGTCACCAGTGCCGCGCTACTGGGCCAGCGTTTGCCTCAAGGCGTGCTGCATCAATTCGTGCCGCTCGACACGCCCGGGGCCGTGGGGCGCTTCCTGGATCACTGGCGGCCCGATGCAGGTCTCTTCATCGAATCCGACCTCTGGCCCAACCTGATACTGGAGGCGCATGAGCGCGGCGTGAAGCTGGCGCTGGTTAACGCCCGTATCTCGGCCGCCTCTGCCGAGCGCTGGAATTGGGCAAGGAAAAGCGTTGCGGCACTCCTCTCGGCATTCGACATGGTTCTTGCGCAAGACGAAGAGGTTGGGGAACGCTTCCGCCGGTTGGGTGCCCGCCATGTGCGAGTTGTGGGAAGCCTCAAGGCCGATGCACCGCCCCTGGCCGTAGACGAGGATGCTCTGGCGGCCATGCGTCTGGCAATCGGTACGCGCCCCGTTCTGCTGGCGGCCCAGACCCATCCGGGCGAAGACGAGACCCTGCTTCCGGCGCATGACATGCTGCGCGCGCAATTCCCCGATCTTCTCACCATTCTGGTGCCGCGCCACACCGTACGAGGTCCCGACCTGGAAATGCTTTGCGGCGCGCGCGCCTTCCGCCGCCGCTCCACTGGCGGGCAGATTTCGGCCCAGACCGCGATCTATATCGGCGACACGATGGGGGAGATGGGCTTGTTCTACCGCCTCTCCCGCTTTTGCTTCCTGGGCGGCACGCTGGTGCCGCTGGGGGGGCACAATGTGCTGGAGCCGGCGCGGCTTCACTGCGCGGTGCTTGCCGGACCCAACATCGCCAGCGCGCCCAAGGCCTATGAGGCAATTTTCGCGGCCCAAGGTTTTGGCACGGTTACCAGCAGCACCGACATTGCACGAGAAGCTGCAAGGCTCATTTCCGATGTGGCCTTGGCGAAAGAAGCGGGCGATGCCGCGGCACGCGGCGCGGCCGCATTGTCGGGCGCGGTAGACCGCACTACTGACGCGCTCAAGGTCCTGCTCGATGCGCGCGCCTGAATTCTGGCAAAAAAAGGGGCTGCCGGCCACGCTGCTTTCGCCGCTGGGCGCGCTTTACGGGATAAGTGTCGCCTTCAAGGCGCGCAATGCCAGACCTTTGAATCCAGGCCTGCCGGTGATCTGCGTGGGAAACCTGACCGCTGGTGGCAGCGGCAAGACGCCGGTCGCAATCGCAATCGCCGAAATGCTGCGCGCACGCGGGCACAAGCCATATTTCCTGACCCGCGGCTATGGCGGCAAAGAGCGCGGTCCCGCTTTGGCCTCACGGGGCCACAGTGCCGCCGTGATGGGCGATGAGGCCCTGCTGCTGGCGCGGACCGCTCCGACAACCGTGGCACGTGACCGTGCCGCCGGCGCACGGTTTGCGCGTGACAAAGGCGCCAGCATTCTTGTGATGGATGATGGTCACCAGAATTTCAGCCTGCGCAAGAACCTGTCGCTCGTGGTCGTGGATGCAGAATCCGGCTTTGGCAATGGCCGTCAGATTCCGGCAGGGCCTTTGCGGGAACCGGTCGCCCAAGGCCTTGCCCGCGCCGACGCGGTCATATTGGTGGGCGAGGGCGAGCCGGATCTCGAAGGCTATAGGGGTCCGGTGCTTCGGGCCCGTCTCATACCCAATGCCGCGGCCTTCGCCGGCAAGGATGTTTTCGCCTTTGCCGGCATCGGGCGCCCAGAGAAATTCATCGCCTCGCTGCAAGATTGCGGCGCCCATCTTACGGGCAGCTGTTTCTTCGACGACCATCACGCTTACACGCCAGACGAAATTACCCAGCTCAAGATGGTGGCCGGCAACGTGCTGCTGGTGACCACCGAAAAGGATTTCGTCCGTCTCACCACGGCGGAACGCGAGGGCATCAGGGTGCTGAAGGTTGTAGCGGAATTCGATGACAAGGCGGCAATGCAGCGCTTGCTTGACAGAGCCGTGCCGGAAGTCTAGCGCCAGACCATGAGTGAAAATCCCACCCTTTCCGGCGCCGGCCTGCCCCTGGGCGAGAAGCTGCGTTACGGCGCGGAAGCGGCTGTCTTTTTCGCGTTCATGGCCCTGTTCCGGGTGATCGGTCTTTCAGCCGCTTCGCGGCTGGGCGGTTTTATCGGCCGCAATGTCTTCTGCTGGCTGCCACCCGACCGGGTCGCGCGCGCCAATCTCGCGCGTGCTTTTCCAGAGAAGACAGCGTCCGAACGCAACGCCATCCGCCGCACCATGTGGGACAATCTTGGCCGGGTGGTGGGCGAGTATCCGCACCTGGACAAATTCACACCCAAGGGCGAGGACCCGCGCGTTACCTATAGCCTGCCGCCGGGCATGACGGTCGAGGCCTTGAAAGGCCGGCCGCTGTTGTTTCTGTCGGCGCATCTGGGCAACTGGGAGATGATGCCGATCCTGGCTCACCAAGTCGGCCTGGACGTCGCCGCGGTCGTGCGGCCGCCCAACAATCCTTATGTCGCCCAATGGGTGGCTCGCCAGCGCCGCATCAACGGCCCCGACACCATGATCGCCAAGCACAATGCCGCACGCCCCATGCTGGCACAGCTGCGCGCAGGCAAGGTGCTTTGCATGCTGGTGGACCAGAAGCTGCGCGAAGGGATTGCCGTTCCCTTCTTCGGCCATGATGCCATGACCACGCCGGCGCCTGCCGCACTGTCGCTCAAAATGGGGTGCCGGATCTGGCTCGCAGCCAATCGGCGTCTGGCCGGCGCGCGCTTCCATGTTACCGCCCAGCCGCTTGACTTCACCCCCAGCGGCGATGAGACGGACGACATGGCGAGCCTTACCGCCGCCATCACCGCCGGCATCGAGCAGGCCATTCGCGAGGATCCTGGCCAATGGCTGTGGATTCACAATCGCTGGCCGACAGCGCGCGATGCCGAGCTGATGCGGAGCAAGGCATGAGTGTTCGTCAGGAAATCCTCGACAGGTTGTTCTTCGGGCGCGACCCGCTGAAGGAATTTCCGGAAACCCGCTTTGCCGGTGACCTGCAGGGTTGGCATTCCAACCATCCCTATCTCGCTCGCGCGATCCGCGAGGCGCAGCCCTCAATCGTGGTTGAGGTGGGCGTGTGGAAAGGCGCCTCCGTCGTGACCATGGCCAGGGAGATCCAGCGGATGGATCTCGACGCCGTGGTGATCGCCATCGACACCTGGCTGGGTTCTTCGGAACATTATCTGTGGGAGAAATTCATTCCCGACCTGGACTTCGAATTTGGCTATCCCCGCCTCTATCACAAGTTCGCCGCCAATATCTGCAAGGAGGGCGTGGCCGGTCAGGTCGTGCCGCTGCCGCTCGATTCCCTCAACGCGTTCCAGCTGCTGAAAGAGCGCGGCATCCGGCCTGACGTGCTGCACATAGATGCCGGCCACGATTATCAGTCGGTGATGGCGGACCTTAGGGCCTGGTGGCCGCAACTCAACAGCGGCGGCGTTCTGGTCGGCGACGATTATTTCAAGAAACCCATTGTTGGCGTGGGTAAATGGCCGGACGTGCGCCAGGCCTTCGACGAATTCCTGGCCGCAACGCCCCACACCACATTCGAGTGTGGCGACGGAAAGTGTTACGTGGGTAAACCCAGCCGGTAAGTCTCTAAAGCGGATCGGGCTTGGGCTTGCGCGTCGAAAGCGACGGGTCGAGCCGTAGCTCGAACCAGTTCATCGCCCAGTGCAGATGCGGACCCGTGGCCCGGCCGGTGGCGCCGATCAGGCCGATGGCCTGGCCACGCTTGACCACCTCGCCCGCCTTCACCAGCCTTTTGCTCTGATGCAGGTACGAGGTCGACACGCCCTGGCCGTGATCAATCAGCGTGAATCCGCCATCGAGGTAATAGTCGTCGCAGATGCTCACCAATCCATCGGCCGGCGCATGAACCGGCGTGCCCGTCGGTGCCGCCATGTCCACGCCGTAATGCGGCGCCATCGGCACGCCATTGTCGATCCGCCGGCTTCCGAACAGCCCGCTTTCAATGCCGGGCGCCGGCCAGTCAAAGCCGGAGAGAAAATCCGTACCCGGACTATCTGTCAGCCGTGCCAGATAGATGGTTTCAGCCTCATGGGCGATGCGCGCCGCGACCTCTGGCGGCGGCGTCACCGTCTTTTGCGGCAGGCCGGTCACCCGCTGGACCTCATATTGGCGCGGCGTGGGTGTGAAGCTGCTGCTGTCGCCATCGCCATCGGGATAGCGCACGGTAATCAGTGATGCTTTGGTCTGATCGGGACCGAAACCAAAGACAAAGCGACCGTCAGCGGTGATGCGCAAAGGCCGTCCGTCCAGCGCCACCAGCGAGCCCGGCGGCGCAGTACCGAGTGCCAGGCTCCCTTGCGCCAGAGCGCCGGTAACCGAGAAACGCACCGGCTTGTCGTCGGCCCCGGCCGGCAAGGCCGCCAAAGACAGCGCTGCCCCGGCAAAGAGGCGCCGCGACATCATGCCTTTGGCATCATGCTATTTGGGGACAAGACCCTTTTCCTGTGCCCGCGCCGTCGCGATGGCCGGAGTGGCATAGGCCTCCTGCAGGTCCACACTCCAATAGCGCAGCGCATCCAACGGGATATGAACGCTCGTCACCGCGCAGACGACATAGCCGCCCGGGACGACGATTTCATATTCGCCGTCCAGATAGTGAAGCTTCGCCTCACCTTTATCGCGCTCCATTATATTCATAAAAGGTCCTCAAGCTGCGTAGGACATATCAAAAGACAGTTTATCCGGTTCGGTATCAGAAAAGCGAGCCCTGATCGGCGCCCTGCTTTTTTTTCGCCGACCGGCCAGCGCCCTCGCCCGCAACCACCCTGGCTTCGCCATCGGCAAAGGTCAGGGTGAGGGGCTCCCCGCTCTGCACCGCACCAGCGCGCCGTCGCACGGTTCCATCTTCGCCACGCACCAGCGCAAAGCCGCGTTCGAGCACCGAGCGATAGGATATCCCGTCCAGCACACGCGCCAGGCCTTCCAAATGCCGCCGCGCTTCGCCCAACCGCGCGCGTTCTGCCCGCTCGGCGCGTCTGGCCAAAACGCCAACGCGCTCGGATGCCACAGCCATGCGGTCCCGAAGTATGCGATCGCGCAACTGGGCGCCCGCGCGATTGAATCGCACTTCATGGATTTGCAGATTACGCCTCAGCGCATGCTGCAATTTGTCGGACGCCATATCGAGGCGCTGGCGCGGACCCGCGAACAGGCTCTCGGGGCGCGGCAGAACCCGCACCAACTGCGCCAGGTGCCGGCGGCGATCCTCCATCGCCTTGGCGAAACTGCGCACGAAACGGCGTTCCAGATCCAGCGTCTGGGCCAGAAGTTCGCTCCTGACCGGCACCGCCAGTTCGGCCGCGGCGGTCGGAGTTGGCGCGCGCACATCGGCGGCAAAATCGATCAAGGTGGTGTCGGTCTCGTGGCCAACCGCCGAGATCAACGGGATCGCGCTTGCAGCCGCGGCGCGCACCACCACTTCCTCATTGAACGCCATCAAGTCTTCGACCGAGCCGCCGCCGCGCGCCACGATGATGAGATCGGGACGCGGCAGCCCCTTGCCGTCAAAGGCATTGAAGCCCGCTATGGCCGCCGCGACCTCAGCAGCGGCCTTCTCGCCCTGCACCGCCACCGGCCAAAGCAGCACACGGCGCGGGAATCGCGCCTCAAGCCGGTGCATGATGTCGCGGATCACAGCGCCCGTCGGCGATGTCACCACGCCGATCACCTCGGGCAGGAAGGGCAGTTTCTTCTTGCGGGCGGCATCGAACAGGCCCTCGGCGGCCAGTTTCTTGCGCCGCTCCTCTAGCAGCAGCATCAGCGCACCAAGACCCGCCAGCTCCACCTGCTCGACGATGATCTGGTAGCGCGAGGTTCCGGCATAGGTCGAGAGCTTGCCGGTCAGGATGACTTCCATGCCGGCCTCCGGCCTCACCTTCAGCCGGGGCACGGTGCCACGCCAGATGACCGCGTTCAGGCAGGCTTTCTCGTCCTTGAGGTCGAAATAGACATGGCCGGAAGAATGGAATTTCAGCCCGGAAATCTCGCCCCGTACCCGCACAAAGGCGAACTGGTCCTCGACCGCCCGTTTCAGTGCTGCCGACAATTCTGTGACCGAAAATTCGGGCAAGTTGGAAAAGGCTGTATCGCTCATGGCGGCATGTTACAGGGTGGCGGCGAAAAATAGCGAGGGTGCGGTGAAGGTTCTGCTGGTGGGTTCAGGTGGGCGCGAGCATGCGCTGGCCTGGGCGTTGGCGAAAAGCCCACTGCTGACAAAGCTCTATTGCGCCCCCGGCAATGCCGGCATCGCGCAAGTGGCCGAATGCGTACCGATTCAGGCCACAGACTTTCCCGCCCTGGTGAGCTTCGCCAGGGACACGCGAATCGATTTCGCGGTAATCGGGGCTGATCCCCAGCTGGTGGGCGGTTTGTGGGATGTGTTCGAGGCCGCCGGCATTCGCGCCCTTGGCCCATCCAAGGCAGCGGCTGTGCTGGAAGGCTCCAAGGGCTTTGTCAAAGACCTGTGTATCCAGGCGGACATTCCCACTGCCACCTACCAGCGCTTCACCGCGCCCAAAGCGGCAAAGGCTTATGCGGAGAGTTTGGGCTTTCCGGTCGTAATCAAGGCCGACGGGCTCGCGGCCGGCAAGGGCGTAATCATCGCCAGCGGCAAAAGCGAAAGCGATCAGGCGATCGACTTCATGTTCGAGGGCGGCTTTGGCGAAAGCGGTCACGCCATCGTGGTGGAAGAATTCATGGAAGGCGAAGAGGCGAGCTTCTTTGCCTTGAGCGACGGCATCAATGTCGTGCCTCTGGCCGGTGCCCAGGATCATAAACGCGTCGGCGATGGCGATACCGGCCCCAACACTGGCGGCATGGGCGCCTATTCGCCCGCTCCTGTTCTGACAGCGCGGCTTGAACAAATCGCGATGGACAAATTCATCAGGCCGACAGTTGCCGCCATGGCGGCGCGTGGAATGTCCTATATGGGCGTGCTTTATTTGGGCCTGATGATCACAAAGACCGGGCCCAAGCTGGTCGAATATAACTGCCGCTTCGGTGACCCCGAATGCCAAGTGCTTATGCCACGTCTCAAGAGCGACCTGCTCGCTGCGCTGGTGGCGGCGCGTGATGGTAAACTCCAACCCCTCGACTGGCGCGATGACGTAGCACTGACGGTGGTGATGGCCTCAAAGGGTTATCCCGGCGCCTATGAGAAGGGCCATGCGATCATTGGCCTGGATGAGGCCGAAAAATTGCCCGGCGTCACCCTGTTCCATGCCGGAACCGCAAGGCGGGGCACTGAGATTGCCGCCGTCGGCGGGAGGGTGTTAGATGTCACGGCAATAGGCCAGGACGTGGCCGAGGCACGCGCCAGGGCTTATGCGGCGGTGGAGAAAATCCACTGGCAGGGCGCGTTTTTTCGTAAGGATATTGGGTGGCGCGCCCTAAAAGGCTGACCAGTTGACAGTGCCCGCGCCAGTTGGCAACCAAGCGCCATGCTTCTCTGGGCAGGCTTCCTTTCCATTCTTGCGGGTCTTGCGGCGCTTCTCGTCGACCGGCAGCTTGCACATTTCATCTATGATCACATCGACGCCAAAACCCACCGGCGGCTCGACTCCATCACCCACTATGCCAAGGCCGGCCACTGGCTGGCGGCGGCGATCCTGGCCTTGATCGTGGCCGCCGGCATGCGCCATTTCGGCGCGCTGGCCGACGATGCCACCCAGTTGATCAATTATTCGCTAGCCTTCATTGCCAGCCTTACGATGGGCAGCGCCCTGCTGCATGTGATCAAGCTGGTGCTGGGGCGAAGGCGTCCGCGCGACGACATGGAAATGGGGCTATATGGCTTCATTCCGCTCGCTTTCAATCCCGCCTACAATTCCTTCCCTTCGGGTCATGCGCTGACCATTTGCTGCGTGGCGGTGATCTTCACTTGTGTCTGGCCGCTGTGGTGGCCGATATGGTTTGCGGTTGCGGCGTTGCTGGCGGTGACGCGCGCGCTGCTGACAGCGCATTTCCTGAGCGATGTGCTGATCGGTGCCGGCATCGGACTGATCGCTGCGAGAGAAGTGCTGCAGCTGGGATTCCCCGGATTTTCTCCGTCTTGGTTCTAGGACGAACCAAGACGGTTTTAAAGCCGCCGCACCCTGAAAAATTCCCGCAATATCTCGCCTGCTTCCAGAGCATGCGGCTCGACCTGCTCTACCACCGGGCGGTGATGACAGGTCGGCTGCTCGAAGAAGCGCGGGCCATGAAGAACCGCGCCACCCTTGGGATCGCAGGCGGCGAAGACAACGCGCCCCACCCGCGCCATGGTAATGGCACCGGCGCACATGGCGCAGGGTTCCAGACTGACATAGAGCGCGGTGCCTGTGAGCCGCTCATTGCGCAAGGCCTTCGCTCCCGCCCGCATTACCAGCATCTCGGCATGGGCGGAGGGATCCTTCAATTCCAGGACGCGATTGCCGTCGCGTGCCAGTAGCGTGCCATCGGCTGAAAGCAGCACAGCGCCCACCGGAACCTCGCCACGCAGGGCTGCTGATTTCGCTTCTTCCAGCGTCAGTGCTATGGCTTCGGCGTCGTTCATGGCTGAAGGAGTTAGCATTGCCACCCGGTGAAAAGCCAGCGGGCGAGCGTATAGCCAAAGTCATCGCCCGTGCGGGAATCTGCTCACGGCGCGATGCCGAAAAGCTGATCCTGGAAGGCCGGGTGAAGCTCGATGGCGTGGCTGTCACTTCGCCTGCCTTAAATGTCACCGAAAACAATGTCGTCCAGGTGGACGACAAGCCGCTGGCCCAACCTGAGCCCGCAAGGATGTGGCGTTATCACAAGCCGTCCGGGCTGGTCACCACCCACAAGGACGAAAAGGGCCGCCCTACCGTCTTTGCCAACCTGCCCAAACATCTTGGCCGGGTGGTGTCGGTTGGGCGGCTGGACTTCAATTCCGAGGGGCTGCTGCTGCTCACCAATGACGGGGAGATTGCCCGGCGCATGGAGGTTCCTGGATCCGGCTGGGCGCGGGTCTATCGCGCCCGGCTGTTTGGCAAGGTGACCCAGCCCGATCTCGATCGTCTCGCCACAGGCATCACCATCGACGGCGTCAAATATGGCCCGATCATCGCCGACCTCGAGCGCAGCAAGGGCATGTACAGCTGGGCCACAGTCAAGCTGAAGGAAGGCAAGAATCGCGAGGTCAAGCGGGTGATGGAGCGGCTGGGTCTCAAGGTCGCCCGGCTGATCCGCACCGCTTACGGCCCTTTCCAGCTGGGCCAGCTGGCAGAGGGGCAGGTCGAGGAAATTCCCGCCCGATTGTGGCGGGAAAAGCTTGGAATCGGCCGCAAAAAACGGGCTGACCGGCATGATTGAAACCTGCTAGAAGCCCCCTCGTCAAAGCGGGAGCCGGCCATGGGCAGCATGAAGGAAAAGCGCAAGAGCCGGGTGCCGCCTCCCTTTGCAGCCGAGACCAAGGACGTCCGTTTCGCAGGCACCTTCGAGGTGCTGGTCCCGGTGCCTGAGCGCAACAAGCCGCAGAAGGTGCCGCTGCAGTTCCCCACCCTTTCGGCCGCGGAAAACTGGATGCACAGCCCCGAAGGCAAGGAAACGATTGCCGACATACTGGATGAGGCGAAAAGGAACTGACGCGCCCCTGGCCGGCCCCGGTACCACCTGAACCGTCTTTCCTGTAACTTTTTCCCGGTGCACGCGAACCCTTCCGTTAAGGAGCCGTGTTTGATCGCCCAAGAGGCGCAATACCGGAACTGGATGGTGGCAGCCCTGATGGGCGACGCCAGCGCCTACCGGATGCTGCTTGGCGGCCTGACCCGGCACCTGAGGAGCTATTACGCGCGCCGGCTGGATCCGGCCGCGGCCGAGGACGCCGTGCAGGAGACATTGATTGCCATTCATACGCGGCGGGCAAGCTATGACCCGGCCCTTCCCTTTACCGCCTGGGTCTATGGCATCGCGCGCTACAAGCTGATCGACGAATATCGCCGCCACAAACGCCGCGCCACCGTACCGCTGGACGAGGCCGGCGACCTGTTTGGTCATGACGAGGCGCAGGAGGCAATAGCCCGGCGCGATGTCGTCAAGCTGCTCGAAAAGCTTCCTCCGGCCAAGCGCCAGCTGGTCAAGGACATCAAGCTCGATGGTGTTTCGGTTGCCGAAGCGGCTAAGCGCACGGGCATGTCGGAATCCGCGGTGAAGGTGACGGTGCACCGGGCGCTGAAATCCCTGGGCGAGGACTTGCGCGCCAAAGACATGAGCGACGGGGAGGGCCGCAATGCGGACCGATGACCTGATCGCCGATCTTTCGTCTCGGCTTGAGCCGTCACGTCCCTCGGCGCTGACGCAAGTGTTGGCGCTGGCCGTGCTGGCTGGCTTTGTCGGCTCAACGATCCTGATGCTTTCGGTGCTCGGCTTGCGCCACGATTTCACGCGCGCGATCGTCAGCTTCGGCATGTGGACCAAGCTGGTCTACACATTTGCCATTGCGGTTTTCGCCTTCTGGCTGGTCGAGCGGGCCGGACGGCCTGGGGCTGACACGGCGCAGCCCGCCCGCATCCTTGTCCTGCCGATCTTTGCCATCGCGCTCCTGGCGGCGGCTCAGCTGCTGGCGCCGGGCGCCGATGTGCGGCATCTTATCCTGGGCTATTCAAGCCGGGTCTGCGCCTTCCTGGTGACTTTCACGTCGCTTCCCACGATGGCTGCCACCTTCTGGGGATTGAGACGCATGGCGCCCACGCGCCTGACCCTGGCGGGATTGGGCGCAGGACTGTTCGCCGGCGCCATGGGCGCGTTCGTCTATTCCTTCCACTGCACCGAGAGTTCGGCGCCCTTTATCGGCATCTGGTACAGCCTGGGTATCCTTTTAAGTGCGGCAATTGGCGGATTTCTTGGGCCGAGGCTGCTTCGCTGGTAAGCGGATGTTCATGGTTCGCGCGTTAATTTTCGGTTCCGAACAAGGGCCGGAGACCCGGAATGCGTAAATCCCTCGTCCTCGCGCTGGTGGCGGTGACAATGACGATTTGCCGTGCTTCGGCGGACCCTTTGCAGGACGGCGCCCATTATTACCAGCGCGCCGACTATGCGCACGCAATGGCGTCCTGGCGTCCGCTTGCAAACCAGGGCAATCCAATCGCCCAGAACGATCTTGGCATCCTGTATCTCGACGGCAAGGGCGTGCCGCAGAACATATCCGAAGCGGTGCGGTATCTGTCGCTCTCTGCGGCGGCCGGCTCCTCGCTCGGCCAGAACAATCTGGGCGGCCTGTACCGCGACGGCAAGGGCGTGCGACGCGACTATATCAGGGCGGCGCAATGGTTTTCGGCGTCAGCGGCGCAAGGCAACTCCGCCGGCATGTACAATCTTGGTCTGATGTATGAGTTGGGCCAGGGCATGAAGGCCGAACCTTTCCATGCTTACATGTGGTACGCACTGGCTGCCGAGCAGGGCAACATTCCCTATGCCAGCGCCCATCGTGATGGCTTGTGGCGGCGCATGACGCCTGCGGCGCAAAGCGAAGCGCGAACACTGGTCGAGACCTGCAAGGCGAACAAGTATCACGGCTGCCGCTGAAGTCTTGGCGCAAGAAGCGTAACCAGCGTAGGAGAGCACGGCCGACGAACTCGGTGGGCAAAAGACGCGCGCCCTTAAAGCCATTTATCGCTTTTGCGCCTTCCCAAGGGCTGTCACTATCATCGCGGGTTACCGCTTACAGAGACCGGATCATGCACACCCACCAGTCCCTGTCCGCCCTCGCCCTGGTCCTGGCCGCCGCGGTAGGTCTGGGCCTGGTTATGAGCCGTCTGCGCATGCCGGCGGCGGCCGGCTTCATCCTGGTGGGCGTGGCGCTCGGTCCGACGGGCCTGGGCCTGATCCGCGATTCCAGCAGCATAGAAACCCTGGCCGAACTCGGCGTGCTGATGCTGCTCTTCATCATCGGCATGGAAATGCGGCTCGCCTCCTTTTCCAAATCCCTGCCCCTGGCGCTGGGCATCACCGGCGTCACGTGCCTGGTGATCCCGATCTCCGTGGCGGTGTTCACCTACGCCGTGCACGGCGAAATCCTTGGCGGCATCGTGATCGGCTTCATGCTCTCCATCTCCTCGACCGCCGTGGCGATGAAGATGATCGAGGACAGCGAGGAAAAAGAGACGCCCGCCGGACGCCTCGCGCTGGCGATCCTGGTGGCGCAGGACCTCGCGGTGGTGCCTCTGCTTCTGATCACGAACACGCTGGGCCAGGCCTTGACGCCCAAGGCGCTGCTCGGCGTGGGTGCCAGGCTGGCGCTGGCATTCGCGCTTCTGGCCGCCTTCATCTATGTGCTCAACCGGATCAAGAGTTTCCGCTTCCCGGCAAGTGAATATCTGCTCAAGAATTCCGATGTCGGCACGCTGGGCGTGCTGGGTATTTGCTTTGCCAGCGCCACCGCGTCCGGAATCCTGGGCCTGTCGCCGGCATTGGGCGCATTCCTGGGTGGGCTGGCGGTTGGCCATTCCACGCTCCGGCGTGGCGCGCTCGCGATGGCCCAGCCAGTGCAGAGCATCCTGCTGTTCGTTTTTTTCCTGTCGGTGGGGCTTTTGATCGACATGGACTATCTGATCCGACAGGCCTGGATCATCGGCATCGCGCTTGTGGTTGTGACCGGCGGAAAAACGGCGCTGAATTTCTTTCTCTTGACGCTGGGTGGCAAGAATTTCGATACCGCCTTCGCCACCTCGTTGTTCCTGTCACCGGTGGGAGAATTCTCCTTCGTCATTGCCGGCGCGGGCCTGGTGGCAGGTGCCCTTTCACCGGCCGGTCACAAGCTCGCCATTGCGGTCATCGCCATGTCGCTGCTGGCCAGTCCGATCTTTTTCATGCTCGCGCGCATTGCCCACCGGCTGGCTGTGAAGCACCTGGGGCTGACCGCGCCGTCAGCCATTCCATTTCACTCCGCCGGCGCCGATATCTAGGAAATACTGCTCTATCTAGGGCAGGTCGTTTGCCATCAGCATGCGCTGCACCACCTGATCGCGCTTGATGAAGTAGTGATAGAGGGCGCCCAGCACATGCAGGATGATGAATCCGAGCAGCACATAGACCAGGATATTGTGGATGTCGCCGGCCTCGTGCGCCCAGGCCGTCCCCTTTGCAGCCAGCTTCGGCAGCGGGATCACGCCAAAAAGCGTAATATCCCAGCCGCGAAAGTTGGCCGCCGCCCAGCCCAGAACCGTCATCGCAAACACCAGCGCATAAAGTGTCAGATGCGTCATGCGCGACAGCACGAGCTCCCAGCCTGACAAACCGTCTGCCAGCGCCACCGGATGAAACAGCCGCCAGGCAAAGCGCAACACGATCACCAAAAGGATCACCGCGCCGACCAGAAAATGCCAGTGCACCCAGCCCTCATCCAAAGTCTTGCGGCCGATGTGAGGCATGATCGAGCCGATGGCATATTGTGCCGCCAGCAGGAGGAAGATCAGCCAGTGGAAAAATTTGGCGGTAGGTCCGTATCTACCGGCCGCAATCTTTTGTGCCATAGCAAGTGCCTCCCTTTGCGCGGATGGCGGACCATAGACGGCTTTGCAGCACGTTGCTGCGAGTGATACGCATGATTGTTCGCGGCCGCGTGCGCGGCAACCGTCAGTCGTGGAAATCCTGTGGCAGCGGTTCAAGACCCGCGGGATCCTGGTGGATGATCACTTCCGCACCTGGATAGGCATTCAGGATCGCCTGCTCGACGGCATCGCTGACCCTGTGCGCCTCCACAAGCCGCATCTCGGGGTCGAGAGCCAGATGCAGCTGGATGAACGTAGAAAGACCGGCGGCGCGGGTTTTCAGGTCGTGGACATTCATCACCGCGTCATGGCTTTCTGCGATGCGGCGGATACGGGCGCGCTCCTCGTCGGGCAGTTCGCGGTCCATTAACTGGTTGAAGCTGCCACGGCCCACACCCAAGGCGCTCCATAGCATAATGCCGGCAACCGCGATGGCAATGATGGGATCGGCCATCGTCCAGCCCAGATAGGCGCTCATCACCAGCGCCAACACCACACCCACATTGGTGGCGAGATCGCCGAGATAATGGGTCTGGTCGGCCTCTACGGCCAGCGAACCTGTCCTGGCCACGACGCGCCGCTCATAGAGGATCAGCAAGATGGCGCAGGCAATGGCGATGCACATCACGATCATCGCCTCGATGCTGTGAATGATCGGCTCGGGCGCGAGTATGCGGTACACAGCCTGGATTACCAGGAACAAGGCAGAGGCCGTGATGAAGGCACCCTGCGCCAAGCCCGCCAGCGGCTCAGCCTTGCCATGCCCGAACCGGTGTTCGGCATCGGCCGGCGTCAGCGCTTGTCGGATGGCGAAGAGGTTGATCGAGGCCGTGAAAAGATCGAGCGCGGAATCGGCAAGGCTCGCCAGCATCGCCACCGAATGGGAGGCGAAATAGGCGAAGGTTTTGATCGCCACCAAAAATAGCGAAACGCTGACGGAGGCGATCGCCGCCCGCCGCATCAGTTGCCCCGCCCGTTCCAGCCGCCCCTGTGTGGCCATGGTTATGGATACAGTCTTTGCGTGCGCCAGGCGCCATCCGCATGATCGCGGACATAAGCCAGCCGGTCATGCAACCGGAATGGTCGGTCGCGCCAGAACTCGATCCGCAATGGCGTGATGCGCCAGCCGTTCCAGTATGGCGGCCGCGGCACCTTGGCCAGCGCATATTTCACCCCGTATTCAGCGAGCGCCTTTTCGAACACAAAGCGTCCATCCATCGGGCGCGACTGGGGCGAGGCCCAAGCACCGATCTGGCTGTCCTTTGGGCGGGTGGCGAAATAAGCATCGGCTTCCGCATCTGAAACCTGGGTTACAGTGCCTTGCGCGCGCACCGCCTTGCGCAGGGACTTCCAATGGAAATTGATCGCGGCGCGGGGATTGTGTGCAAGCTCGCTTCCCTTCACGCTTTCGGAATTGGAATAAAAGACAAAACCGTTGTGGTCCACGCCCTTGAGCAGCACCATGCGGACATTGGGCATGCCGTCTTCGCCCGCGGTCGCCAACGCCATGGCGTTGGGATCAGTTGGTTCGGAGGCTTCCGCTTGCGTCAGCCAGCTCCGAAAGAGTGTGAAAGGATCGTCACGCGTGGCAATGCCACCATCGTCCACTGGTCCTCCCATTTCCATCGTCATGACAGGCGTCCTAGCAGTTTGGTGCCTGACAGGGTAGCCTTCCCGCCGCAATGCCCCAAACCAACAAGATTTTTCGGCATCTTACCGCCTTGTTCTGCGTTGCCCTGGTGGGATTGAGCCCGGCCTTGGCCCGTGACAGCGCGGCCATTGCAAAAATTTTCGATTCCGGCGTTAGCGCCTATGACGCGGGCAATTACGAGCAGGCCTTCAAGATCTGGTGGGACCTCAGATATGAAGACCTCGCCGCCATGCGCAACCTCGCCATGATGCTGCGCAAGGGTCAGGGTGTGGCCAAGGACCCGAAGAAAGCCGAGGAGCTTTTTCAGCGCGCCGCCGAGGCGGGGCTTCCCACCGCCCAGGCCGATCTGGCCGACATGTTCCTCAAAGGTGAAGCGGGTCCGCCGGACCTTGCCAGCGCGCTGCCCCTGCTCGAGGCCGCCGCCGCCGCAAATCATCCCACCGCCCAATTCCAGTTGGGAGAACTCTATGAAACCGGTGCGCCGCCGCTCGTACCCCAGAATCTGGAAGTTGCGCGCCAACTTTATGCCGCCGCCGCCGGCCATGGTATGAAGGAGGCCGCCGACCGCCTCAGGGTTGTGGGGCCCCCGGCCGTTCAGCAGCAACAACAGCCGCTGCAACCAGGTGCATCCGACGCATCTGCGCCTGTGCGCCCACTAGGACCCTAGGCCAACGAGGATAGGCGGCCGACCGCTGCCACGGCGCGGGCAAGATTCTTCTCCGTGAAGAGCTTGCTGAGCCTCGGCCCCTTGACGTGCGTGCCCTGGGGGGATTTCCGCATAGCCGGTGGCCAGAGTCAGCCTTGAAAAGATGATATAAAGGAACCAATTAGAGCGAATCCCGCCCCGAAAGAACCGTATGAAAAACCCTTATGAAGTCCTTGGCGTCACCAAGACGGCGAGCGACGCTGAGATCAAGAAAGCCTTCCGCAACTTGGCCAAAAAGCATCATCCCGACAAGCATGCGGGTGATGCCGCCGCGCAAAAGCGCTTCCAGGAGATATCCGGGGCCTATGACATATTGGGCGACAAGGAAAAGCGCTCCCAATACGACGCGGGCGCCATCGGCCCCGATGGCAATCCCCGCGGTTTTGATCCCCGGGCCGGTGGCTTCCGCCAGGGCCATCCTTTCGGGTCGGGCTATGGCGGCTTTGGCGGTGGCGGCGGACCGGGTGCGCGTGAATTCCATTTTAGCTTCGACGATGGCGCCGCCGGCGGCGCGGCAGGCGGCGAAGACATTTTTGCCGACCTGATGAACTTCGCGCGACGCGGGTCGCGACAGCCGCGCCAAACCAAGGGGGAGGACTTCACCGCTGCCGTCACGGTCAGCTTTGACGAGGCCGCCAACGGGGGGGCCCGACGCGTCATGCTTCAGAACGGCGAGCAGATCGACGTCAAGATTCCGGTGGGCGTAAAGGATGGCCAGACCATCCGTGTGAAAGGCCGTGGCGGCGCAGGCCAGGGCGGCGGCCCCAATGGCGACATCCTGCTCACCGTCTCGGTGGCACCCCACCCCGCCATGACCCGTGACGGCAACGACATCCGCATGGACCTGCCCGTGACCCTGAAAGAGGCGGTACTGGGCGGCAAGGTCCCTGTGCCCACTCTGACGGGCACCGTGTCGCTGACTGTGCCAGCCAATTCCAACACCGGCACCACGTTGCGGCTGAAGGGCAAAGGCATTGCCGCCCATGGCGAGGCTGCAGCGGGAGACCTTTATGTGCGGCTGGTGGTGGCACTGCCCGATCGCCCCGACGAGGCCCTGCGAAGCTTCGCGAGTAACTGGGGGGCCAATTATGACCCCCGCGCCAAGACACGCTAACAGTTTGGTAATGTTAGGGATTTTAGCCCAAGAAAATCCCGTTTGGCGGCCGGCCTATTCAGGGTAAATGACTAAGGTTCAGCAGAAGCGGGGAAGCACGGCATGTCATCTTCAAACCTCATGAAGGGCAAGCGTGGCCTGGTCATGGGGGTGGCCAATCAACACTCCATCGCCTGGGGCATCGCCCAGGCCCTGCATGAGGCGGGGGCTGAACTGGCCTTTTCCTATCAGGGCGACCTGTTCCGCAAACGTGTGGTGCCGCTGGTTGAGCCGCTCAAGCCCACCGCACTGATCGACTGCGATGTCTCGAAAGCGGAATCGATCGATGCGGCCTTCGCCGAATTGCGCAAGGTGTGGGACAGCATGGACTTCCTGGTTCATGCGATTGCCTTCTCCGACAAGGACCAGCTCAAGGGCCGTTATATCGACACCACGGCGGAAAACTTCCGCATGACCCTGGACATCAGCTGCTATTCCTTCACTGCGGTTGCGCAGCGGGCAGAAAAGATGATGCCCAATGGCGGCAGCTTGGCGACCCTGACCTATCTGGGCGCGGAACGCACCACACCCCATTACAATGTGATGGGCGTGGCCAAGGCGGCGCTGGAAGCATCCGTGCGCTACCTGGCCGAGGATTTGGGCAAGAAGAACATTCGCGTAAATTCGATTTCTGCCGGTCCGATCAAGACGCTGGCCTTCGCCGGTATCGCTGACAGCCGCTATATCCTGAAATGGAACGAATACAACTCGCCGCTCAGACGCACGGTTTCGCAGGCCGAGGTCGGCAATGCCGCGCTGTTCCTGTTGTCGGACCTGGGCAGCGCCGTGACGGGGGAAAATCTGCATGTGGATGCGGGATATCACATCGTGGGGATGAAGGCGGAAGACGCACCTGACATCTCGGTGGTGCCAAAGCCGGATGCATCTTGAGCTTGCATCCGGGCTGACGCTTTATTTCGCGCGCCATGGCCAGACCCTGGCCAATCTGGAAAAGCGATTCTCAGGCAAGAAAGACACGCCGCTCACAGCGCTTGGCCGCGATCAGGCGCACGAGATCGGCGAGGTTCTCAAGCGCGAGCTTGGGATCAAGCCTGCGATCGCCTGCGTTGCCTCACCGCTTGAGCGCGCCTGCACGACGATGGAGATCACCCGAGCCGTGCTGGAGCTGCCGCCTCAAGGTTACACCACAGATCCACGCATCCAGGAGATCGATCTGGGAGACTGGGACCAGCTGACCGAGGCCGAGGCCCGTGCGCTCGATCCCGCCTATTACGACCGCCGTGCCGCTGACAAATGGCATGTCCCGGCGTTGGGCGGGGAGAATTATGAGGATGTCGCCAAGCGCCTGACGGCCTGGATCAGTGACCTCAGGTCCGACACTTTCGCAGTCAGCCATGGCGCGGCAACGCGCATCCTGAGGGGCCTGTTTCTGGGACTGGATGCTGCCCAGATGTCGGCGCTGGACGAACCGCAGGGCGTGGTCTTCCGGGTCCAAGCGGCGCAGATCAAGCAGCTGCCTTCGGCTGGGCCCGTGGTTTCCAATCCCACCTCCATGGGGTAAACAGCCCCAAAGGGCAACACATGTCGCACAACACGTTTGGCCACCTCTTTCGTGTCACGACCTTTGGCGAGAGCCATGGGGTGGCGATCGGCTGCGTGGTCGATGGCTGCCCGCCCGGCATCGCTTTGACCGAGGCGGACATCCAGCCCTGGCTCGACAAGCGCCGGCCGGGCCAGTCGAAGTTCGTCACCCAGCGCCAGGAGCCGGATACTGTGAAAATCCTGTCGGGCGTATTCCAGGACGACCGGATGGGCGAACAGTTGACCACCGGCACGCCCATCGGGCTTGTGATCGAAAATGTCGACCAGCGCTCCAAGGACTATAGCGAGATCCGCGACAAGTATCGGCCTGGCCATGCGGACTATACGTATGACGCAAAATACGGCCTGCGCGACTATCGCGGCGGCGGACGGCAAAGCGCGCGCGAAACCGCGATGCGCGTGGCGGCAGGCGCCATCGCCCGCAAGGTCCTGGACCAGCTTTATGGCAAGATTAGGATTCGTGGCGCGCTGGTGCAGATGGGTACGGAAAAAATCGACCGCGCCAACTGGTCATGGGAGGATGTGAACAACAATCCGTTCTTCTGCCCGGATGTGAAAGCGGCGTCGCGGTGGGAAAGCTATCTGGAAAGCGTCCGCAAGAACGGGTCTTCCGTTGGCGCCATCATCGAAGTCGTGGCGGAAGGAATTCCCGCAGGGCTGGGAGCGCCGGTTTATGCGAAGCTCGACAATGAACTGGCGAGCGCCCTGATGAGCATCAACGCGGTGAAGGGCGTTGAAATCGGCGACGGCTTTGCCACGGCGGCCATGACCGGCGAACAGAATGCAGACGAGATGCGCCAGGGTAATGACGCCAAGCCGGTATTTTTGTCCAACCATGCCGGCGGCATACTGGGCGGCATCTCTACCGGACAGCCGGTGGTTGCGCGCTTTGTCGTCAAGCCAACGTCTTCGATCCTTTCGCCACGCCGCACGATCGACAGATCGGGCGCCGAGACCGAGATCGTCACCAAGGGCCGTCACGACCCCTGTGTAGGCATCCGCGCGGTGCCCGTGGGCGAGGCGATGATGGCCATCGTGCTGGCTGATCAGGCGCTTAGGCACCGAGGCCAGGTCGGCTCCTAGCCACACGCACCATTTCCTAACATTTTGGTGGTCTGCTCGCCCGCCTGGAGAAACGCATGTCGCCCGCGGGAATGGCCGTCATCTTTGGATTGCTCGCCGCCGCCGCGGCTTATGGTCTGTGGCGGGATTTCTCCACGGGCGTGGCGAGCGATGACCTTTACCGCTTCGAGCTCAAGGACAGCCCTGCCGGATACATGGCCGTCACGGCGGGCAAGATCTTCGTGGTTGGTTTTGGCGTCGCGGAGGTCCTGCATGCACTGAACTTTTGCGGTGACCCGATGCCGACTTTGCGCGGATTGTTCGGCTGAAGGCTAGTTGGAGTGGTCCCCTCCTGGCGGCACATCGCGCCAGCGCAAGGTGAAAATCACACCGGGACCAACGCTCACTTGCGGCTCCGAAGGCGGTGTCACCTTGGATTGCTGCTCGCGGAAGGCCACGCATTGTTGCACCAGGCCGCCTAGGCCGGGAAAGTCGCCGGCCATCGGCATGGCGCGCAGAAAGCAATCGTCGAAGTAGGTATGCTGATCCATCTCGCCACAGCCAAAGCTGGTGCGGTCGGGCCGGGCGGCGGTCATGATGATGCGGTTTTCGGCGGCCAGTGCCGGCACGAACTGTCCCGAATAACAGGATGACATCACGATGACGCTGGGACGCGCGCCGCAGGCGCTGTTCACCATGTCATGCATTTGGGCCGGCGTGAGAACCGCATCGCCGACAATGATTCCTGTGGGCGTGCCGTGTGACGTGAAATAGATCAGGCAGCCGTCTTTGGCGCGCGCCGATACCGACTGCATCGCGGTGGCGATCTCGGGCACGCCCGTGTGCTGGGTGCCGTCGTCATAATCGACCGAGAACTGGACCATATTGGCTTTGTCGAAGCCGATGTTGGCGAAAGCGGTGGCCAGGTCGCGGCGGCCATTGTCGAAGACCTTGGATGGCGCACCCGAATGGGCCCGGTAGTCACCGGCAACCAGCACAACGGCCCAATGGTTGAAGTCCATGAGGGTGGAAGTTCTAGTGGCAGTGGTTCTGGTCTGGGTGGCCGGGGCGGGACGGTCAAACAGCCAAAGCGCTGCCGCCGCCAGCGGCGCACCTAGCACCATCACAAGCGCAATCAGTTTGAGCCTTAATCCTCTGCCCATCTTTCGCCTGCTCACCGCGGGCGGACAAAATCCGCAACCAGTTCAATATGCGACGACCAGAGGAATTGGTCTATCGGGGTAACTGGACCGATCTTGTACCCTCCCCCGCCCAGGATGGCGGCATCGCGGGCGAAGCTGGCGACATCGCAGGAGACATAGGCGATGTCAGGGAATTTTGATTTTGCAAGAATCTTTATCTGGGCCTCCGCGCCGGCGCGCGGCGGGTCCAGCACGACGGCGTCATAAGAGGCCAGTTCCAAGGCCGTCAGCGGCTGGTGGAACAGATCGCGGACCTCGGTGGTGACGGGTTTCAAGCCTTCAGATTTTGCAGCCTGCGCCAGCGCCTTCAGCGCCGCGTGATCCTGTTCGACGGCATGCACCCTGGCCATCTTTGCCAGAGGCAGGGTAAAGGTCCCGACGCCGGAAAACAAATCGGCCACCGCCCTCGCCTTGCCGACGATTTCGAGCACGCGTTCCTGCAATGCGGCCTCGCCCTCTGCCGTGGATTGCAGAAAAGGATTTGGCGGCAGGATCACCGAAACGGCGCCCAGAGTAACCTTGGGAGCGGCGGTCTCGAATACCAGGTCACGGCCCATGGTCAGCCGCGCGATACCGAGGTCGGAAAGCGCCGAAGACAGCGCGGCGGTCAGCGCCGGTGTCAGGCCGGCGCGCCAGCGCAAGGCGCAGTCAAAGCCGGTCTCGGTTTCGGTGACATGCAGTTCCGCCGCCTCTCCCACCCCGAACAGCGGCTCAAGCCGCTGGCGCAGTGCGCCCACCAGGGCGAACAGTCCCGGCGTGAGTACGTCGCAATGGTGCATGTCGATAACGGTGTGGCTTTTGGCGGCATGGAAGCCGACATGCAGACCCTCGGGCAGGCTCTTGATCTTGAACACGGCGCGGCGCCGCGAGCGCGGCGGCACGATGATCGGCGCCAGCACTTCGGCGGTGACGCCTGCTTTCATCAAGGCTTTCTGCACAAGTGCGCGCTTGCCCGCGGCGTAATCGGCGGGCGGCAGATCCTGCAGGGTGCAGCCGCCGCAGGTGCCGAAATGAGGGCAGGGTTTCACGACACACTCTTGTCACGGCCGGGTTGAACCTGCCGCGACATTTGCGAAATCAGGCCAGCTTGCCCGCAGCCAAGTGAACGGCCTCGCCGCCCCGCCCAAGCGCTTGCAGCGCTGTGCGCAGGATGCCGTCGGCGTCGAGCCCCGCCTGGGCATACATCTTCTCCGGCGTATCGTGGTCCTGGAAGACATCGGGCAAAGTCATGGGACGGATCTTAAGACCTTTGTCCAGCAAACCGTCATGCGCCAGGAAGTGCATCACATGGGCACCAAAACCGCCTGCCGCGCCCTCTTCGATGGTGATCAGCACTTCATGCTCGCGTGCCAGGCGACGGATCAAGGCGGTATCCAGCGGCTTGGCAAAGCGCGCATCGGCGATGGTGGGCGAGAGCCCGTAACCGCCCATGCGCTCGGCCGCCAGCAGCACCTGGGTCATGCGCGCGCCGAAATTCAGGATGGCGATGCCGGCGCCTTCCTTGACAATGCGGCCTCTGCCGATTTCCAGGGGAATGCCCTCCGCAGGCCGGGCCACGCCGGTACCCTCGCCGCGCGGATAGCGAATGGCACTGGGGCGATCGTCGATGTGGGCAGCGGTGGCGACCATGTGGGTCAACTCGGCCTCGTCCGATGGCGCCATGATCACGAAGTTCGGCAGGGCTGCCAGGTAGGCGACATCGAAGGAGCCCGCATGAGTGGCGCCGTCGGCACCCACCAGCCCTGCGCGGTCCATGGCAAAGCGCACCGGCAGCGACTGGATCGCCACGTCATGCACCACCTGGTCATAGGCGCGCTGCAGGAAGGTGGAATAAATGGCGGCAAAAGGCTTCATGCCTTCCGAAGCCATGCCAGCGGCAAACGTCACGCCATGCTGTTCGGCGATGCCGACGTCGAAGGTGCGTTCCGGGAACACTTTCTCGAACAAGTCCACGCCGGTGCCTGACGGCATGGCAGCGGTGATGGCAACGATCCGCGGGTCCTTCTTGGCCTCGGCGATCAGGCTCTCGCCGAACACCTTCTGATAGGCCGGCGCCTTGGGCGTGGACTTGGACTGTTCGCCTGTCAGCACCGTGAATTTGTTGACGGCATGATACTTGTCGTGGGCGGCCTCGGCAGGGGCATAACCATGACCTTTCTTGGTCACAACATGCACCAGGACAGGCCCTTTCATTCTGTCGCGCACATTCTCGAGCACCGGGATCAGGTGATCGAGATTGTGGCCATCGATGGGGCCCACATAAAAGAAGCCCATTTCCTCGAACAGGGTGCCGCCCATGGCCATGCCGCGGGCATATTCCTCGGTGCGCTGGGCCACCTTGAACAGAGCGCGCGGCAAGGCCCGGCGCGCCCAACGCTTTACGACGTTGCGGATGCCGGTATAGGGCCGCGAGGATACCAGCCGCGCCAGATATGCGCTCATCGCGCCAACCGGCGGAGCGATGGACATATCATTGTCGTTGAGGATGACGATCAGTCGATTCTTGTTGGCACCGGCATTGTTCATCGCCTCATAGGCCATGCCCGCACTCATCGCGCCGTCGCCAATCACCGCAACCACGTGATTGGCACCGCCTTTGAGGTCGCGCGCGACCGCCATACCCAGGCCGGCGGAAATGGAGGTCGAGGAATGAGCCGCGCCGAACGGGTCGTATTCGCTTTCGCTGCGCTTGGTGAAGCCCGACAACCCACCGCCCTGGCGCAAGGTGCGCATCCGCGCACGCCGTCCGGTGATGATTTTGTGAGGATAGGCCTGATGGCCGACATCCCAGATCACCCTGTCGCGTGGGGTGTCGAAGACATAATGGAGTGCGGTGGTCAGTTCGACCACGCCGAGACCGGCGCCGAAATGGCCACCCGTGACCGACACGATGTCGATCAGGTCGCCGCGCAGCTCGTCGGCAAACTGGCGCAGCTGGTGCTTCTCCAGCTTGCGCAGGTCTTCGGGCAGATCGACCTGGTCCAGCAAGGGGGTCTTGGTATTGGGAATATTCATGCGCGGAAAATCTCTTTTTTGCGACGGCAAAGCAAGCTCATGCCGTCTCCAGTTTCTGATTGCTCTCGGGCTTGCTGATTTCGGGTCCGCCCGTGCCCAGCACGATTTTTTCCAGCCGCCCCTCCGCGGATTTCAGCTTCTTCTCGCAATGAGACTTCAATGCCTGCCCGCGTTCATAAAGCGCGATGGAATCTTCAAGATCCACCTCGCCTTGCTCCAGCCGGGAAACGATGGCTTCCAGCTCCCTGAGCGCGCCCTCAAAGCTCAGTTCTTCGATGGCCTTGTCGGCCGCCTTGGATATATGCGCAGGAATGACGGGACTCCAGCTTTCTTCTCGTTTCGGACGCCCCTCGAAACGGCAAGACCCCATAATCGCAGTTATGGATGTTACAAGCCAGCTTCGTGCCCCCGCACAAAGGAAATTATAGTTCAAGGACTACCGGGAACAAGCAGTTTCCTTGCAATCTTCTGTCACGCGCGGTTACGGGCGTGGCAGATTTCCGGCCTTAAGCTGGATTGTCTCGCCAGGCCCGCCCGCAGGCATGCTGGAGGCTTGGGTCAGAATCGCCCGGAGAGGTGGCAGATCGAGGAGCGATTCGACCCTTCCCAACATACCCAGGCTGGCGTCCAAACCGCCTGACATTTCCTCGAGCCGGCCCAGGATGCCCGTGGGGCGAGGATAGATGCGGAATATCATGTCGCTGATCGGGACGCCGGAAAGTGCCGATGCCTGCCCCGCCGCCGTCCAGAAACCGCCCAATGCGTCCACCAGCCCTCTCGGTTTGGCGTCGGCGCCGGACCAGACCCGGCCCCTTGCCACATCGCGAACCTTGTCCAGCGGCAGTTTGCGCCCCGCTGCCACCTTGCTCGTGAAGTCGTCATAGATCACATCGGCCTCGTGGTTGAGATTCGCCCATTGCGCGTCGGTGAATGGTTCGATCGCGGAATCCATCAAGGTGTTCTTGCCCACCGACACATCGTCGGCATGCGCTCCCACCAATCCCAGCGTCTTGCCGAAAGAAACCTTGCCGGTCAGGACCCCGATCGAACCGGTGATGGTGCCGGGTTCGGCCACGATGCGATTGGCGCTGAGCGAGATGTAATAGCCGCCCGAGGCCGCCACCGATCCCATGCTGACCACAACGGGTTTGCCCGCCTTCTGCGCCACTTTCACGGCATGCAGGATCTGGTCGGAAGCCGTTACTGAACCGCCGGGCGAGTCCACCCGAAACAGGATGGCCTTGATATTCTTGTCACGGACAGCCTGGGCGATCGCCGCCGATAGGTCGTCGCTGGCAATACCGGAAGATGAATTCAACAGCGAATTGTGCGCGGTGCCGTCGCGGATTTCACCGGCCGCCTCGACCAATGCGACATTTGCCGTGGCGATATGAGTGATGTTCTTCACATAATCTGTGAATTTCGCGAGCTTGGCGCCGGCCCCTGCCCGTCCTTGCGCCGCCGAATTGGCTTCGTCGTCATATCCAATGCGGTCGACCAGGTGTCGCGCATGCGCGTCCTCGGCGAATTGCGGGCTCGCCTCCAGCGCGGCGATAACCTCTGACCGGCTTATGCGGCGGTTGGCCGCCATCTCGGTGACTGCGGCGTCATAGACCGAACCCATCAGCTCGGTGAGTTGTTCATGATCGGCAGGCGTCATTTGCTTTTCCATGAACATGTCGGCTGCGCTTTTGAATTCTGCCCGCTTGGCCAATTGCGGCACCGCATTGATCTTGTCGAGCGTGCCGCGCAGGAACAACTCGCCTCCCCCCGCGCCCGCTGGCGAGAAGGGCGCCTTGGGTTGGATCCATATTTCGTTGGCGGCGCTGGCGGCGAGGTAATCGCCAAGGCCCGCGCTGAAGAAGGCGGATGCCTGGGCGGTCACGAATTTTCCCGAGGCGCGAAAGCGCTGGACAGCGGTCGCGATTTCTTCGGCCTGGGCGGTGGAGAGGGCGCCATTGCCCAGCTTCATCACCACACCCTTGACACGAGCATCGCGCGAGGCCGCATCCAGGCCCAGGACCACATCCATCACCGTCGCGCGTTTGGACGTGAAGACGCTGGTCACCGCGGCGCCGGAATCCTCGACCGGCTCGCGCAAGTCCAGTGTCAGCACCATTTTACCCGGCAGGCCGTCGCCATGGGCAAGCCCGAACACCAAAAGCGCCACAACCACCAGCACCACGAAAACGGCGAATTTGGCGACGCCGTTCAGCACGGAAACCAGGAGGGAACGAAGCCAAGTCAGAAAGCGGATCATGAAAATTCCTCTGGACGGCGGATTATAGCGTGGCCCAAACAGGCGCATCAAAAGACATTCCCATGAAATCGGTCCATGAAAAAGCCCGGCCTCCAAATGGAGACCGGGCTCTTGGTCGATGAATGTGCGGGCCCGTGCTAATGCTTGGAGACGTCTCGCAACGCATCCTTGGCGCCGCCTACGGCATTCTGCACCTTGCCCTTCACCTTGTCGGTCGCGCCTTCGCTCTGAAGCTTGGCATCGCCGGTCAAATTGCCGGCCGCCTGCTTGATGGCGCCTTTGGCCTGATTTGCCGAGCCTGCAATCCTGTCCTTGTCCATAATGCTACTCCTGATGGGTTTTCCTGCCGGTGGAACGCTGGTGGGATAACGGTCTATATTGCCCTGGGTTCCAGACCATTCCACGTCTGTAACGTTTTGGACGATCCGGCGAACTTTGGTTGACGTATAACGGTCGCAATGGAGACGAAAATGCAGCGACGCCAAGTTCTTGCCGCGCTTATGGGGAGTGCGGTGCTGGGCACCAGTAATGCCCAAGGCTACGAAGTGACCAAAAGCGACGCGGACTGGAAGAAGATGCTGTCGCCGGCGGCCTATCAGGTTCTGCGCCATGAAGACACGGAGCCGCCTTTCACTTCGGCGCTCAACAATGAGCATCGCAAGGGCATCTTCGCCTGCGCGGGCTGCGCGCTTGACCTTTATTCCTCGGATACCAAATTCGACAGCGGCACCGGCTGGCCCAGTTTCTGGAAGCCGCTGAACAATGCGGTGCTGACCAAGACCGACAACAGCCTGTTCATGACACGCACCGAAGTGCATTGCCGCCAATGCGGCGGCCATCTGGGGCACGTATTTGACGACGGGCCCAAGCCGACCGGGCTGCGATATTGCATGAACGGCGTGGCGATGACGTTCAAGCCGGCTACGGCCTGAAACAGGAAAGGCCGATCTCGCGACCGGCCTTTCGATTGGCAATTGCGTGATGAACTAGCGTGCCGGTGCTGCGGGTGCGGCCGGTGCGTTGGCATCGGCCTGGGATACTGGCTTCGCCTTCGCCTTCGCCTGGCTCACCATGTCATCATGGGCCGCGGCAAAGCCCTTGAGGAAAAAGCTGATGCCCACCGATTTGCCCCCATCTCCGGTGACGTTAATCTTTGCCTTGGCATCCGGACTGGACCTGGCGATGCCTTCGACAAGGCTCTTGTCCACGCCGGTCTCGACATAGCAGCCGTCGCGGTCACAACGGCGATAGTGCAAGGTGGGCGAGGTGTAGCTATCGGTCTGCAGGCTTAGCCCCTTCGGTATCGAAATGCCCAGCGGCACGGTGATCTGCAGGGCATAGCGATCCATGCTCGGAACGTAGGCAATGGATATCGAAAGAATGCGCTGATTGCGCTGCTGGTTCGCCACTTCCTGGAACATGTCACAGGGGCTGGGGCTCTGTACCGGGAAGCAGCGCACGGCCCAATCATCGAACTGCTTGGTTTCAGGCCGGGCGGGTGGTTGGGCGGGTGGCGCGGCGCCTTGCGCCAACGCAGCCCCTGAGGCCAACATGCCGCTCAGTATGGCGCTTGCCAGGGCGGAGGCCCATTTCCATTCCGATGATTTCATAAGCTTACGTCTCCACTAGATTTGGACGCCGGATTCATTGGTCCGCCGTCAGGGCTTGGCTGGAGCCGGAACCGGCTTGGCCCGGGTCTTTGCATCGCTCACCATCTCGTCATGGGCTCCAGCGAAGCCCTTAAGGGACAGCGGTAGGCTGTAACTCTTGCCATCATCACCAACGATATTGAGCTTGCCATCGGCGCCGGACTTGGCCAATGCCTCTACCAGGGCATTGTCGACCAGTTGCACAAAACATCCGTCCCGGCTGCAGGTACGATAGTGCATCGGCGGCGAACTGTAATTGTCAGTCTGGACGGTCAGGCCTTTGGGAAGGGAAACGCCCAAGGGCACGGTGATCACCACCAGATGCCGTTCCATGCTGGGGGAATAGGCGATTGAAACCGTAACCGCCCGTTGCCCTGTGCGCTGGTCGACCTGCTCCCAATATTGGTCGCAGGGATTCTGATTCTGCACCTTGAAGCAGCGGACCTGCCAGTCACCAACAGACTTGACAAGATCAGCCTGCTCAGACGGAGCCTGCGCCAGTGCTGCGCCTGTGGCCAGCAAGGTACCAGCTGCAATGCCCGTCAGGGCCAGCTTCATGACCACAGTCTCCAGAACCAGGAATGACGCCTGGCTTCCGCGCTTTTCCAGGCAGACAGGGACGTCTGATAGCCCTTGAAGGAGAAGGGTACCGAGACGGGTTTGCCGTCAAGACCCGCGAACAGGACCGCGGCGTCATCGGTGCCTTTGAGCGTGTTGGCCAGCGTGTCGTCAAATGGGGTGGTGGCAATGCAGCCCACCGTATTGCAGGTCCGATACTGAATGACCTTTACCGGGTCCTTGCCGATGCGCATTCCCATGCCGGCTTCCAGCGCAACGCCGAAGGGCAAGGTGAAGCCCATGACCTGTTTGCCATCCTTGTCGGTAGTGACGGTGGCGCGCGCAAGTACGGACCCGTTGGGCTGGCTCTTGTCGATCAGATCGGTGGAAAGCTCGCAAGCCGCATCCTTCATGTCGGCCGAAGGACAGGCCACGCGCCAGTCGTCATAGGTCGCGACCTGGGCCGCATGGACATTGTAGCTCGCCACTCCGCGCGCCATCCAGCCCAGCAACAGTCCGACCAAGAGCGCAACAACGCCCACAATCACACGTTCAATTTTCATGGTTCGGTTTCGCTCTAATTTCTTCGGATTTGCCCGCAAAAACCGCCTCTTGGCGGACTCGCGGCTCAAGCCGGGGCGTGACCTACCAGATCAGAACGCCAAAGGAAACGGTTAAGCCCCGGCCGGATAGGCTTTTGGTGAAGGTAACAGGGCCGTAATCGGCTAGAATCGCCAAACGCCTGGTTTTTGCCAGCATTTCTGTTGGTCGGCAGGGTCTACCGCTCAGCCAGGAGCACTGGCCGGGCCCGGTAAAATTCCGGCCAGACCTGCTTGAGGGCCTCGATCTTGGGCAGGTCGTTAATACGAATGTATGAGGAATCAGGATTCTGGACGAGATAGTCCTGATGATAGTCCTCTGCCGGATAAAAGCTCTTCAACGGTTCCACTGTGGTGGCGATGGGGCCTGCAAAGACATGCGCGGCATCAAGCTGGGCGATATAAGCCCGCGCGCTTGATTCCTGTTCGGCGCTGCCGACAAAGATCTCCGAGCGATACTGGGCACCCTCGTCCGGCCCTTGACGATTCACTTCGGTGGGATCATGCGCCACCGAGAAATAGATCCGCAAAATCTGACCAAATGTCACCTGATGCGGATCGAAGGTAATCTGCACAGATTCCGCATGGCCGGTGGTGCCAGTCGCCACCACGCTATACCGCGCCGTCTTGCGCTCTCCGCCCGAATAGCCGGCGACCACTTTGGTCACGCCTTTCACATGCTCGAACAGGCCCTGCTGGCCCCAGAAGCAGCCGCCCGCCAGTACCGCCACTTCACTGGACGCCGGATTGACGGGATCGACGGCGGCCGCGGGAATCTCTTTATCCAGATCGCCGGCGGCGGCATGGCTCATCCAAAGCGGCGCAAACACGGCAACAGCGCCAGCCATCATGACTGAATAAAGCGGCTTCAGGGTCATTCTTCGGTCCTCCGGGCCTTCTACACCCGTCATTTCGCCGGCGATCAGATGCCGGTTACGCGAATTTTCCGGCGGCTTGCGCAATGACATCATAGACCAGATCAAGTTCCCCCGCCGCAATGCAATAAGGGGGCATGACATAAATGGTATTGCCCAGGGGTCGCAGCAGGACCCCATGGCCATGGAAGAAAGCCGCCAATTCGGGGCCAATTCCGGCCAGATAGCCGGGGTCGGGCACGTTTAGGTCCAAGGCCGTTATGGTGCCTTGGCGGCGGACATTCTCGAACCGCCGGTCGCTGCGGAACGGCTCAAGCCGCTCTTCCTGGAGCGCGCCAAGCACTGCGACGCGATGCGAAACCGGTTCCGTTCTCCAGATTTCCAAATTTGCGCAAGCTGCCGCGCAGGCCACCGGATTGGCGGTGAAGGAACTGGAGTGGAAAAAAGTGCGGCTGCGGTCGGTGGAATAATGGGCGTCGAATATCTGGCCAGTGCAAAGTGTAGCGGCGAGCGGCAGGCTGCCGCCGGAAAGACCTTTGGCGAGACAGAGAATGTCAGGCGTGACCCCGGCCTGGTTGCAGGCAAACAGACTGCCGGTCCGGCCAAAGCCGGTCATCACTTCGTCGGCGATGAACAATGTGCCATGCCGGCGGCAAATATCCGACATCGCGCGCAAAAGGTCGGGCGCGTAAATCAGCATGCCGCCTGCGCCCAGGATCAAGGGCTCGACGATCAGTGCGGCCGCCTCTTTCGCCGCCTGTTCCAGCGAATCCAAAGTTTGCTGTTCGTGGCCGGCAGCAGGGAACGGCAACCGCGCGACATCGAACAAAAGCGGCGCATAGGCTGCGTTGAATATGCCGCGGGCACCGGCCGACATAGTGCCAATGGTATCGCCGTGATAGGCATGTTCCAGCGCGATGATGCGATTTCGCCGGCTCCCACGATTTTTCCAGAATCCCAGCGCCATCTTCAGCGCCACTTCCACCGAAGTCGAGCCGCTGTCAGAATAGAAGACATGCGCCAGCCCCTTGGGCGCAATCTCAATCAATCCGCGCGCGAGATCTTCTGCCGGTTGATGCGTGAAGCCCGCAAAGATCACCTGATCCAACTTGTCGATCTGCAGCCTGATCGCTTCCACGATTCTGGGATGGCAATGACCATGGGTGGTCACCCACCAGGAAGAGATCGCGTCCAGCAGCCGACCTCGTTCGGTATCCAGCCAGGCGCCTTCGCCACGCAGCACCAATGGCGCCTCCGGTGACAGCGCATGCTGGGTGAAGGGGTGCCAGACAGGGGATTTCACGTGAAATCTCGACGTTCGAAGGCCTTGGCAAAGACGCCGGCCAGGCGGCCCGCGACAAGCGGCTCGATCACAGGCAGGCGGCCCAGCCGTTTCACTTTTCCGATTTCGGCGATCACCTGTTCGCTTTCATCATTGGCGTCGCCGATAAAGGCCACGCCCAGGAGCGGGATGTCGCGGGACCGGATGGCCTCGACGGACAGCAGCGTGTGATTGATCGTGCCCAGCCTTGTGCGGGCGCAAAGGATCATCGGTATCCGCCAGCGGGCGAAAACATCGATGAACAGAGTCTCGCGCGTCAAAGGCACCATCAGCCCGCCCGCGCCTTCAATGACCAAGGGACCGTCAGGCAGAACGAGGGAGTCCGGATCGATCGTGACGCCTTCCTCCATGGCCGCCTGATGCGGCGAGGCCGGAAGTTTGAAACGATAAACTTCCGGCACAATCGGCGCGCCGCTGAGCGCGGCTACCACGTCGCTGTCGGTCGGCCCATCGAGCCCGGACTGGACCGGCTTCCAGTAACTTGCGCCGAGCAGGCCGCAGAGGCCGGCGGAAAATACGGTTTTTCCGATATTGGTGTCGGTGCCGGTAACGACAAATCTCATGACCGCGCCAGCAGGGTGGCCATATCGGCGAATAGTGCATCGAGATCGCTGACGCGGGCATGCAAGGTGAGCGCAAGACGCAGGCGGGCCGTGCCTTCCGGCACGGTGGGCGGACGGATGGCGCGGATGTCATGGCCCCGTTCCTGCAAGGCGTGCGCGAGCGTCACGGCACGCCGGTCATCGCCGATGATCACCGGCTGGATCTGAGAGCCGGATACGCTCAAGCCCAGTTTCTTGAGGCCCGCTTCGGCATGGCGCACCAGCGCAGCAAGCTGGGCACGCTCCTGTTCGGCGCCGGCAATGATCTTCAGGCTGGCGCGCACGACCGCCGCCAGCAAGGGCGAAGGCGCCGTGGAATAAATAAATGCACGGCCGCGATTGACCATGAAATCGCAATAAAGTTTAGGCATGCAGACCAGAGCCCCGGCCGCGCCAAGCGCCTTGCCGCAAGTGTGCAACGAAATGATATTGGGGGCCCCTTCATACGCCGCGCTCAGGCCCCTGCCCTGCTCGCCATGCACACCTGTGGCATGGGCCTCATCCAGCACCAGCATGGCATCATGACACGAGGCTAATGCCACGAGGTCCGCCAACGGCGCGCGATCGCCGTCCATAGAATAGAGCGTCTCGACTGCAATCCACACCTGACCCTTTCCGCCGGCGGCGCGCCAACCTCTGATGATGTCGTCCATGGCGCTAATGTCGTTGTGCGGTGCCTGACTGACCTGGATGCGCTCCGGCTCCAGCCCGTCGCGAAAACTCGCATGGATCAGCGCGTCATGAACGATCAGATCGCCCGGCCGTGGCAGCGTGGCCGCGATGGCTGCGTTGGCGGCGAAGCCGGTGGGGAAATAGAGCGCGGTTTCGCTGCCGAAGAAGCTGGCGGCCTCCTCTTCCAGCGCCTCATGTTCGGGATGATTTCCGCGCAACAGCCGGGAACCGCCCGCGCCCAGTGGAACACCACGGGCCAACGCGTCAAGCGCCGCGCTGCGCAGGGTCTGGGATTCTGCAATCGCCAGATAGTCGTTGGAGGTGAAGTCCACGCCGCGAGTGCGAGACAGGGCCCGCAACCGGCCCTTGGTCTTGAGCGCGTCCAGGACCTCGGCATGAGAAGCAGGTTTGCGGGGACCGGTGGCCATCCCGGGATGGATTCCACAGCCCCCCGCAAAGGGCAAGCTTGGACATTCCGTCGGCTCTTGTTCCTAAAGCGCGGTTTCCCCGGTTTCGCCGGTGCGCACGCGCAGAGCCGCCTGAAGGTCGATCGTGAAAATCTTGCCGTCGCCAATGCGGCCCGTGCGCGCGGCACGCGTGATGGCCGAGATGGCGTCGTCAGCGCGTTCGTCAGCCAGCGCGACTTCAACTTTGAGCTTGGGCAGGATGGAAATTGTGTATTCCGCGCCACGATAGATTTCGGTGTGACCCTTTTGTCGGCCATAACCGCGCACCTCGCTTACCGTCATGCCATTGATACCGATTTCGGTAAGTGCCAGGCGCACCGCGTCGAGGCGATGCGGCTGAATGATGGCGATGACCAGTTTCATGGAAGCTGCTCCTAGCGGTTCCTGTGATAGCCAGTCTCGCCATGGGCGGAGAGATCAAGCCCCAGCGTTTCGTGTTCGCGGTCCATCCTCAGGCCCACCAGCATGTTCTTGGCCTGGACCAGCCCGCCATAGAAGAGCGCCAGGGCCGGCAAAGTCATCAGCAGCACCAGGGCCGTGGCGGTGAGCATCCAGGCGGTATCAGCGCGATTGATCAAGATTGCTGCCCCATTTTTATGCAACCCGAAGTGCCACGAGTTGCCTAATACCTGGGCAGACTGTCCAGATTCTGTGCGATTCGCAAGCTTCGCAGCTGCGGCAAAGGCGACTTTTCACATGATGGCGCGTTAGGTCACCGCAACCGTGTGAAGTTCCGCCGTGGCCGTTCCCGTTCCCGCCCACGCCGCCATGACCCAAGCGACGCCGTCGCTGGTGACGGAGTTGCAACTCATTGTCGTCAATGGCGGCCTGAGCCTCGCGACGGGAATCGTCATCCTGGTGATCGGCTGGATGGCGGCGACCTGGGCCAAGCGCGGGTTGGAAGCTGGCCTCGCGCCGCTGCCCATCGACCTCACCCTGAAGCCCCTGATCGCGTCGCTGGCGCGCTATGGCATCCTGGTCCTGACCGTGCTTCTGGTGGTGCAGCAGTTCGGCGTCCAGACCACCTCGTTGATTGCGGTCCTGGGGGCGGCGGGCCTGGCCATCGGACTGGCGCTGCAGGGCACGCTGTCCAATGTCGCGTCGGGCGTGATGCTGTTGATCTTGCGCCCCTTCCGTGTCGGCCAGTTCGTCGAGATCGCCAAGGGCCGCCAGGGGACCGTGCGGGAGATCGGCCTCTTCACCACCCTGATCATCACGCGCGATGGCGTCTATATCTCCATTCCCAATTCCAGCATTTTCGGCGACGACATCGTCAACTACACCCGTGAGCGGATCCGGCGCATCACTTTCACCGTGCCGGTGGACTGGGTGAACGATCTCGACATGGTGGAAAAGACCATTGTCGCGGCGCTGGCCGCCAATGAACTGGTGCTGAAAGAGCCCGCGCCGAGCGCAGTGGTGAACGAGCTTCAGGAATATTCCGCGGTGATGCGGGCACGCGCCTATGTGCGCAGCGCTGATTACTGGCGAGGCCTGTGGACGTTGCAGAAAGAAGTCAAGGCTGCCCTCGACAAGGCCCAGGTGCTGACCGCGGTCACCCGCCAGGCGGTCATCAGCCGCGCCGAGCCCGCCGTGGCCGGCAACCGGCCCGAGCAAGGCGACAGTCCGTCCGCCGCGTGATAAGACGCCTGGCCCATGAAGACCATAAGTCACATCATCTCCGGCCAGCCCATGGCCGGAACCGGCCATCTGCCTGTATTCAACCCAGCCACCGGCGAACGGACTGGCCAAGTCGCCTGCGGGGGCGAGGCCGAGATCGAGGCCGCTGTGCAAGCGGCGCAAGCGGCGTGGCCCGCCTGGGCGGCAACCACGCCCGTCCACCGCGCCAAGGTGATGCATGAGATGCGCCGGCTGCTGGAAGCGCGCAAGGATGACCTTGCCCGCACCATCAGCGCCGAGCATGGAAAGACCCATAGCGACGCACTGGGTGAAGTGGCACGCGGCCAGGAAGTAGTGGAGTTTGCCTGCGGCATTCCCCATCTGCTCAAAGGCAGCTTCAGTGCCAACGTGTCGTCGGAGATGGATTGCTGGGATATGCGCCAGCCGCTGGGCATTGTGGCCGGCATCACGCCATTCAATTTTCCCGTCATGGTGCCATTGTGGATGATCCCGATGGCGCTGGCATGCGGCAATGCTTTCATCTTGAAGCCCTCGGAGCGTGATCCGTCCGCGGCCAATCTGCTACATGACTTGTGGCGCAAAGCAGGACTGCCTGAAGGCGTGCTCAATGTGATCCATGGTGGCAAGGCCGCGGTGGATGCGATCCTGGATCATCCCGACATTGCCGCAGTGAGCTTCGTTGGTTCGACGCCCATCGCCCGATATGTCTATGCCCGTGGTTGTGCCGGCGGAAAACGCGTGCAGGCGCTTGGTGGCGCCAAGAATCATCTGGTGGTGATGCCCGATGCCGATCTCGATCAGGCCGCGGATGCACTGATGGGTGCGGGATATGGTTCGGCGGGCGAGCGCTGCATGGCCGTCTCGGTCGCCGTGCCAGTTGGCGAGAAGGTCGCCGATGCCCTGGTTGCGCGCCTGAAGCCACGCGTCCAGGCATTGAAGATCGGCCCCTCAACCGATGCGGCCGCCGAGATGGGCCCCCTGGTGACGGCGGCACATCGTGACAGAGTCTCTTCCTATATCGATGCGGGGCACGCCGCGGGCGCCGAACTCGTGGTGGATGGCCGGGGGCTCAATTTGCAGGGCTATGAAAAAGGCTTTTGGCTGGGCGGCACATTGCTCGACCGTGTAACACCCGACATGACCGTCTATCGTGACGAAATTTTCGGGCCTGTGCTGTCGGTGGTTCGTAGCGCCACATATGAAGACGCTGTCGGGCTGATCAATGCCAATCCTTACGCCAACGGCACGGCGATCTTCACCCGCGACGGTGACGCGACCCGCGATTTCACCAACCGTATCCAGGTCGGCATGGTGGGGATCAATGTGCCAATCCCAGTTCCGGTCGCCTATCACTCGTTTGGTGGCTGGAAGTCTTCGATTTTTGGCTCCCATGGCGTCTATGGACCGGAAGGCGTACACTTCTACACAAGGCTGAAGACGGTGACATCGCGCTGGCCCGCCGGCATCCGATCCGGCGCCCAGTTCCATTTCGATGAACGCTGAGAGATTTTGAACGTTTTGACCCTATGAGATTGATGCTTGCCCTTGCCTTGCTGCTAGCCGCCGCAGTTCCCGCTGGGGCGCAGGTGCAGCCTGCCTGTGGAGTAGGACAAACCTGCCCGGCAAGCAGCAATCAGGTGCCCTTCCCGGTGGTTAATCCGGTGCAGGGCCTTGCCAATGTGTTGAACCTGCCCCGCCAGAACAACCAGCCGCCGCCGCCCCTATCCGCCAACGGTCTGGCGCCCATCGCCACGCCGCCGCCCGTCCTGCCGCCTGGCGTCAACCGCTAGACGCCAGTCCGGCCAGCAATCGAGCAGGAAGCCGTCTATGCAGCGATGGAGGAAGCACACCGCGCGGGGCTGATTTCTATTTCGCCGGCGTCAGTTTCAACAGCTGGCCCACGGGCTTGGTATCCTCGCTGATTGCAGCTCCACCGGCATCGGTCAGCACATAGACCGCCCCGTCGCTTCCCATCCGTACATCGCGGAAGCGCTGCTTCATGTCGGTGAGCATGGCTTCTTCCTCGACCACTTTCCCGTTTGACAACTTGATGCGGTCGAGCAGGCGGCCATTGAGCATGCCGACAAACACACTGCCGTCCCAGGCTTTCGACGCGCCCTTATAGAAAGCAAGCCCTGACGGTGCGGTGGACGGTGACCAGTAATAGACCGGTTGCTCCATGCCCGGCGCCGTCACATTGCCCTCGCCGACGGGCTTGCCGGGATAATCGATTCCGTAGGTAATGAAGGGCCAGCCATAATTCGCGCCCTTCTTGATCAGATTGAATTCGTCGCCGCCGCGCGGACCGTGCTCGACCTCGTAGAGATCGCCATTGGGCGCGAATGCCAGGCCTTCCGGACTCCTGATGCCATAGGCCCAGATCTCCGGCCGCGCATCGGCTTTGCCGGCAAAAGGATTGCCGGGGGCCGGCGCGCCGTCCTTGGTGATGCGGATCACCTTGCCCAGATCGGTGTCGAGATATTGCGCCACGGGCCAGGGTCTTGGACCGGCATTGTCGCGGTCGCCGACCGTGACATAGAGGTAGCCATCGCGGCCGACGGCGATGCGCCCGCCGGTCTTGGTGCCAGCCGCCAATGTCTGGTCGTTGGGCGCGAAAGGATAAGTTTTGAACAGCACCTTCACATCGCGGATGGCATTGCCGTTTTCATCCAGCACGGCGCGCGCGACCGAGGTGTTGTAGACCGTCTTGTCGAAATATTCGAAGTAGGTGAAATAGATGGTGTGATTGCCGGCGAAGTTCGGATCCAGCACCACATCGAGCAGACCGGTCATCGGCTGGGACACATGCAAACCGTCAAGCCCCGAGAGCGGCGTCGAAAGGCTGCCATCCTGTCCCACAATGCGGAAGGCGCCGGGCAGGCGCTCCGTCACCAGAAGCTTGCCATCCGGAAGGAGCGCGCTGGCCCAGGCGGCGTGCAGCTGGTTGGTCAGCACCGTCACCTTGAAGTCGGTGGCATGGTGGTACGGCGCACGCGTCTGTTCCTGGAACTGGCGCAGGTCCGCCTTCTTTTCGGGCATGCGGTTGTCGATGGGCTGGCCCTCGACCGTGCCATAGGTCGGCGTGCGGGGCAGACCGCCCGCATCATAAGCCGGTGGTGCCGCCGGGGCTGGCGTCTGGGGTTGGGCGGCCAGTCCCGTAGGCAATGCAGCCAATGTCAGCGTGAAAAGCAGGCGTTTCATGAAATCCCCCTCAGCGTTATGGACTTTTGCCGACATTAAAGACGTGAGCATGGCGCACGACAAGGCTGGCGTTCAGATTCCGAAATTCGCATGATTTCCACATCGGGCGCTGGCGAATTTCGGAATCGAGGAACACCTGCAACTTATTGATTCCTAGTGTCGTTTCAGTTTCGAAATTCGCCCAGAGCTTGATATGGGAGTCAAAGCGAATTTCGAAACCACGACACTAGCCGGAACCCGGATTACCGTGCGATGCTGCGACTTACCGCAATAGTGGATGGAAAAAAAGCATGAGATTCGAGATTGGCGGCGCCCTGCTGGCGGCCATGGCGCTCGCGGGCTGCACAGGCCCGCAAGGCAATCCCAATGGCCAACCCTATGCAACCGACACCGGCGGCACAATCGCTGTCTCGCCACAGGCCGTCGGTACCGTAGCCTATGATCCTTATGGCAAGGCGCCGAGCTTCGCCGACATGGATATCGGCAGCGCCGCGATCATGCCATCGTCCGCGCCGCCGATGTATGTCACGCCCCCGAGCGCGCCGGCGCCACAGCGCATGCCGCCGCGCCCAGGGCCAACGCAGCGCTGAGAATCTCCAGCGACCGCAGCCGCGCGGCATGATCATAGATCTGCGCGGTGACGATCACTTCGTCCGGTCGGTAGCGGGCAATAAAATCCCTCACGCCTTTCGCGATAGTCGCGGGGTCGCCAACAAC
>DATKEP010000145.1:0-2377 GCA_035512055.1 Rhizomicrobium sp. | reverse complement strand
TCCTGGCGCACCGGATAAACGCCGATAAGAGGGAAATAGTTTATCGGCGTTGATCCGCGGCCCCGGCGGGCAACCGAATCGGAGATCGCGCGTCGGAACGACAGGCGAAATCGCCTGTCCCACCACGGAGGATCAGCGCCTTACAAAGCCGGTGGGACGGGCCCCCTCAGGCCGTCGGAACTTCTGGCACGGGCTGACTCGCCCCTTCACGGATTTGAAACCCGGAAAAACGTCGGCATGAATGCCGACGTGCCGGCTTGAAAGCCCAATGCCACTTACATTCCAGGCACCACCTTGCTGTATGGCAAAACGCGACGAATGTGTTGATTGAAAAAGCGACCCTTGGAATCGGCAGCCAGCAGGGCTCGAAACAAGTGTGGGGGGACTGGGGAATAAACATAACGGCTGCCGTCGCGAAAATCCAATTGGAGCCTTGCCTGCGAGGCGTCATAAACGGCAGCCGCCAGAGTTTTGGACGTCAGGAAGGAGGTGGTCACCTGGGCATCTCCTGGGCGGAAGAATGACGGTGCGGAAATTGTCCTCCCCGACCCCAGACTGCACGCGGATACGAACGTTGGCGGGAGCGCCGTGGCAATCTGCTCTGCGCTACAACGAGGAGCAAACGCTGTACTTCTTGATGAAATTCGGCCGCATTGGAGGCACGCTGTAGATATGGCCAGGCGGCCATGACTGCATCTTGGGCGGTGGAAAAGCTCAACTGGCGCGGTGTTAAGCCGGCTCGGGAGGCGGACAGGTACTGCACCGCCCGCACGACGTTGTAGGCACAGATCGCCATCAGGACTTCCTTTTCCACCATGGCCTGACTCTTACTGTTCACCTGATGCAAGTCCACCGTTCGTTTCAGGCTGCGCAGATCGGTTTCGATGTTCCAGCGCAATCGATAGAGTGCGAGAATCCGCTTGGGCTTCACGTCCAGCGTGGTAAAGAAAAACAGGATCTCGTCGCGGCGGGCGGGATGCCGGCAAGCGACCACCCAACCCTCCACAACTGTTCCCTCCGCTAAATCGGGGTGGGAACTGCGGTCCCAGCGACTGGCCTCCCACTTGACCTTGCGGCGTCTACCTGGTCGCAGGTTGATGCCGTGCAACACCTTCTGCGCACGTGCGGTGGTCAAACGAAAGATCATCAAGCGTTGGGTTTGGTTGACCGCATGCGCAAATGCGAATATCCCAAAGTCGGCGTCGGCAAGGACGATGGCGTCGGCGGGCAACCGCTGCAGGGCTTCGGCTGCCAGTTTCTGCTCGCCGGTGGCGTGTTTCCCATACATCGGCCCCCAACTCGGCCGCAAGGCCAGCCCCGTATGTACATCGTGAAAGGCCACCAGCAACATGGTTGGCCAATGATTCTCGCCATGTTGATTGCTCCCCGGCGGAAAGGCCTTCACTAACTCCGGCCGGTGTTGCAGACGTAAGGTGCTGCCGTCGATCACAAACATCGGCCGCCCCACATCCGCCAACTTTTCCCGCATCAGCCCTTGCAATTGTTCCAATATGTGGTCGCTCACGTCGGTTGCCACCAGTTTGGGCATTTTCAGCCGCGCTCGGCAATACCCACCGGTCCGGATCGAGATGCGGCCTTCGCGAATGGCTCGACTCCCTCGCCGCCACTGCGGCGCTTCGCGAGCCAGAAACTGCACCGCCGAGGATAAGGTTCTCTTGCTATTGAGCCGCTGATAGATCATCAGCCAGATCACTACTGCCAGGCTGTAGATCCCCGGCCGGACCTTTACTTTGTGTCTTCGGCAAAGCTGGTCGAGGAAACCCACCGAGACCGTTGTCTGCAAAACGTGCTCGAACGCGTCCAGATCGATCGAATTGGGAGAGGTCATGTATAAAACATAAACTATTAATTATGTTTTATTTGCCCGTAAGTGACATTGGGCTTTCAAGCCGGCTTTCAGGCCGGCACGTCGGCATTCGTGCCGACGTTTTTCATGCTCCGTTGCGCACCCCGGCGCATGCCCACTCGTCTCGACACTCTTGACTCGTGGAGTGGGCATTCTTGCCGGCCATGTCGGCATTCGTGCCGACCTATGAGAGGTGAACCAATGTCCGCCTTTACGTATCCCGCAAGATTCAGGGCCGGCAGCGACGGCCGCATTCTGGTCGACTTCGTCGATCTCCCACGTGTCGCTACCGATGGCAAGGACGACTGTGAGGCTATGGAAGAAGCCATGGATGCCCTCGGATCGGATCTCTCGATCCGCCTATCCCGCCGGGAAGAGATCCCGGCGCCCTCAGCCGCGAAGCGTGGTCAGCGCCTAGTGCCAGTGCCGCTTTGGCTCGCGCCGAAGCTGGCGCTCTACTTGGCGATGCGCGATCAGCAAGTCAATAACTCCGACCTGGCGCGCCGCCTT
>DATKEP010000144.1:0-6971 GCA_035512055.1 Rhizomicrobium sp. | reverse complement strand
GGCTACTCATCCCGACTTTCGATATCAGCCGATCTCTGCGCCCGAGGAAATTGGCGATGGGGGGCGGGTCCGTTGGGTGTCCGGCACGCCAGGCAAGCCGCCCGAATACGCCGGAACCGATTTCGTCGTGGCCCGCGACGGAAAAATTGCCGCCCTCTATATGTTTCTCGACAAACTTCCCTAGCTGCGGCCCGGGGCGTGAGCCCGCGTGTTCGCTGGGTTGGACGCGGCGGCCCAGGAGCCCCTCTCACGGCACCTTTCCGAGTTGGTGTTGTCGAGCCCAGTCGCGATGTGCAAGAAGAAAACTGGATGAATTCCCATTTCCGCGATCGCGAAGGCGAACAGGGCGATGGGAACGCCCGGCCCATAAGACGCCAATTCCGGCACCTTTCGGCAGCAAACATACAGGCATCTCTTGAACCTGAGGGCCTTAATACGAAAACCAAATTCGTGCGCGAAGTTCGCCGGAAGCCGGGCCGAAACAACAGTGAGGCCGGTCCCGGACCCTAGACCGGGGCGTGAAATGTTGACCGTATATGACCATGAACTCAAAGAGGTTGAACCGGTTTTTCGATGAGGCGCATAGTTGCCAATATAGCCTGCCGGATTTTCATTGGAGACAGATATGATCTCACTCCAGGTCAATGGGCAAATCCGCAACGTCGACGTAACGCCTGATACGCCCCTCCTTTGGGTTCTGCGCGATGTTCTCGGCATGACCGGCACGAAATTTGGCTGCGGCATCGCGCAGTGTGGTGCCTGCACGGTGCATGTCGATGGCCAGGCGGTTCGCTCGTGCATGCTTCCGGTCGGCGCCATCAAAAATCGCAAGGTCACGACAATCGAAGCGGTGGGCGCTACGCCGAACGGAGCGAAAGTGCAGCGGGCCTGGCTCGAGCTGGAGGTCGTGCAGTGCGGCTACTGCCAATCGGGCCAGATCATGTCGGCTGCGGCGCTGCTCAATTCAACGCCTCATCCTGACGACTCCGACATCGACGCCGCCATGGCAGGCAACATTTGCCGCTGCGGCACCTATGTGCGCATCCGCGCCGCAATCAAGAAGGCAGCCAACGCGAGCTGAGAGTGGGCATCATGTCATCTGTCGCGAAAGGTGTCGAACTGTCCCGCCGGGCCTTGATCGCAACCGGCGCAGGCACGTTGGTTTATGGGTTCAAAATGCCTTTTGCCCAGGCCGCGGCAGTCCTGGCACCCAATGCCTTCATCAGGGTTGGCGGCGACGGCAAGATCACGTTGGTGATGCCGCAGGTCGAGATGGGTCAGGGTGTCTATACCTCTATCGCCATGATCATGGCCGAAGAGCTGGACGCGGATTTTTCCCAGGTCGTGCTGGAGCACGCGCCACCGGACGAGAAGCACTATGCGAATCCTGTGTTCGGCGTGCAGGCAACCGGTAATTCCAATTCCATTCGCGCCTTCTGGCAGCCGTTGCGTACGGCTGGTGCGACCACCCGCGCGATGCTGATCATGGCGGCCGCCAAGCAGTGGGGCGTCGATGCTGCCTCCTGTACCACCGCGAACGGCCAGGTCATTCATGCCTCCAGCGGGCGCAAATTGGGATATGGAGCATTGACGGAGCGTGCCGCTGCGCTGGCGCCGCCGGCCAAGGTGGCTCTCAAGGACCCGGCCAATTTCAGGCTGATTGGCAAGCCTCTCAAGCGGTTGGACACGCCGGACAAGGTCAACGGCCGGGCAGTTTATGGCATCGATGCCATGCCTCCTGGCGTCAAGTTTGCCACCCTTGCGGCTTCACCCGTGCTGGGCGGCAAAGTCGCTCATGTCGATGACAGCATGGCCAAGGCGGTCCCCGGCGTGCGCCAGATCGTGGTGTTGGATGATCTGGTCGCCGTGGTGGGCGATCACATGTGGGCGGCCAAAAAGGGGCTTGCGGCACTGGCCATTGGCTGGAACGACGGCGCCAACGCCCGTGTCGACTCCAGGCTGATCTGGGATGACATTCGCAAGGCCAGCACGCAGAAAGGTGCTGTCGCCAAAGCCGTCGGCGATGCCGACAAGGCGCTTGGCGACGGCGACAGGCTTGACGCGGATTACGAGCTTCCTTTTCTTGCCCACGCTACCATGGAGCCGCTCAACTGTACGGCCCATGTGACGCCGGACGGCTGCGAACTCTGGATCGGCACCCAGGTCATGGCGCGCGTGCAGTCCACCGTCGCCGCCACGCTTGGCCTGCCTGCGGAAAAGGTCAAGGTCAACCAGCATTTGTTGGGCGGCGGGTTTGGCCGCAGGCTTGAGCCCGACATGGCCGTGAAAGCGGTGCGCATCGCCCAGCATGTCAATGGCCCGGTCAAGGTGGTTTACACCCGCGAGGAAGATATCCGGCAGGACGTGTACCGGCCGGCCTATCGCGACTTGCTGTCCGCAAGCCTGAAGGATGGCAGGATCAATGGCTGGACCCATCGCATCACCGGCTCGTCCGTGATGGCGCGTTGGCTGCCGCCGGCTTTTCAAAAAGGAATTGACATCGACGCCGTCGACAGCGCGGTGGACATGCCATACGACATCGCCAACAAGCGCATCGAATATGTGCGATGCGAACCGCCAGGCGTGACCACGGGATTCTGGCGAGGTGTCGGCCCGAATAACAATGTCTTTGCGATCGAGAGCTTCATCGACGAACTCGCGCACAAGGCGGGCAAGGATCCGGTCGCTTTCCGTGTCGCGATGCTCGACGGCACTCCGCGTCTTAAGGCTGTGGTCCAACAGGCCGCGAAACTTTCAGGCTGGGACGGCTCGCTGCCCGCGCGCACAGGGCGGGGCATCGCAGCCCAGATCTCTTTTGCCAGTTTCATCGCCACAGTGTGTGAAGCCGAAGCGGACGAGAATGGCGAGGTAAATATTCACCGCATCGTGTCGGTGGTCGATACCGGCATTGCCGTCAATCCTGACACGGTCATGGCGCAGCTTCAGGGGGGAATAGTCTTCGGCATGACAGCGGCGCTCTATGGCGAAATCACTATCGCCAATGGCCGGGTGCAGCAGAGCAATTTCCACGACTACCGCATGCTGCGCGTCAATCAGGTGCCGAGTATCGAGGTGCATGTCGTCAAGAGCGGCGAGCCGCCAGGCGGCATTGGTGAGACCGGCACCACCGCGGGACCCCCGGCATTGTGCAATGCACTCTATGCGGCCACCGGAATCCGGCTTCGCCGCCTGCCGATTGACCGTGATGTGCTGGCAGGAAGGAAGCTGGCATGAAAAGGCTGCTGCTCCTGCTGCTGGTGGGTCTGGTGCTCGCCATCCTTGCCTATGCCGGCTGGATCGTGTTGGGACCGGGGCCGCTGGATTTTGCCGGCGGAAGTCCCGTAACGCTGGCCAATTACAAAGGAGAAGATCCGACCGGCGTACCGGCATCATTGCGAAATAGCTCCCTAGTAGCCCGCGGCGAATATCTGGCGCGGGCCGCCGATTGCGAAGCCTGTCACACCGTACAGGGCGGCGCGCCATTTGCCGGCGGGCTGGCGTTCAAATTGCCCTTTGGCACGCTCTACTCCCCAAATATCACCCCCGACAAGGAAACGGGCATTGGTGGATGGTCGGACACAGATTTCTTGAACGCGGTCCACAAGGGGGTCGCGCCCGATGGCACGAGGCTCTACCCGGCATTTCCCTATGCCGCCTACACCATGATAACGGACGATGACGTCCTAGCGATCAAGGCGTTTCTGTTCAGCCTTCCTGCCGTGCACGCGCCCACGCCGCCCAACAGCTTTTCATTCCCCTTCAATCAGCGATGGCTGATGGCGTTCTGGTCGGCCTTCTTCAATCCCGATCGACGCTTTATGCCGGACTCCGACCAAAGCCCGCAATGGAATCGTGGCGCCTATCTTGCCGAGGCCATGGCTCATTGCGGCGACTGCCACACGCCGCGCAATCTGATGCAAGCGCTGGACAACCGACGCAAGTTCGCCGGCGCGGTCGCCTCGGGCTGGACGGCCTACGACATCACCCAGGACAAAGGCAGTGGCATCGGCAGCTGGAACGGCGAAAGCTTGGCGGCGTTTCTGGCCAGCGGCCATGCGCAGGGCCATGGCACCGCTTCGGGTCCGATGGGCGAGGCCGTGGATAAAAGCCTGATCCACCTGGAACCACAGGACATCGAGGCACTCGCCGTCTATCTGCGCACGATTCCGCCGGTCGCCGATCCTGACCTGCCGGCGCCGAAGACCGCTCCCGCGGCTGCTTCCTACCGCGATGGCGTGGCGCAGGCTGACAGCCGGGGCAGGGCCATTTTTGCCGGCGCTTGCCAGGGCTGCCATGGCTGGACCGGCGAGAGCCCAGTCCTGAGTTATGCCAGCTTCAATGGCGCTCGCGCCGTCAATGACCCCAGCGCCCGCAATGTCGCCCAGGCCATTCTCCATGGCGTGACGCGTGATGGTCCCAGCGGGACGGTGGTCATGCCGGCCTTTGGCGATGCCTATTCCGATGCCGAAATCGCGGCAGTCGCCAACTATGTAACAGCCCGCTTCGGCGCAGCACCTTCTGCTATCACGGCTGCGCAGGTCGCGCGACTTCGGCGAGAATAGATGCGACGGGCGTCACTTCGGGAGCAAACATGACCAAGACCTCGCCACAACAGAACAGGGCGCTCGTTCTCGAAGCCTTCGACTTGCTCTTCAACAAACGTGACTACACCGCCGCGGAACACTATTGGTCGGACCGCTATATTCAGCATAGCGCGCACATCGCGCCTGGGCGCGAGGGGTTGTTCGGCCTGGTCCGCACGCTGCCGGACACGCTGAAATACGAGAATCAGATCATTGTCGCCGAGGGCGATTATGTGATCGCGCACGGTCGTTTCTCAGGCCACGGCCGCGCCGCCTCATGGATTGCGGCCGACATTGTCCGCATCCAGGACGGCAAGTTGGCCGAACACTGGGATGTGTTGCAGGATGAAGCGAGGAAAGCCGAATCCTTAAGCGGTCTTCCGATGTTCGGTGATCAATTTCCGGGCTGATCGGTTGGCGCGATCGCAACGGTGTCGCGCCGCGACATACCTTTCGATTGGAGATTTGCCACCGACTGGATTGTCGGTTAATTTGGAAGCTAACACTGTCAACCCGACCCGCGGTGTTAGTACCGGCGGCGAGCCAGGTGAAAAGCGGTAATTCACGCCATGATCACCGAATGTCCGCTTTGCAAGGGCAAACATTTCGGGGATGCCCATTCTTCCAACCGCTGAAGCGCGTTCGTGACTATAAGAAAATCAGGTGGAGTAGTACCGTTCCTTCCAACCGACGCCATCTAGGGGTGTCGGATAAGGGAGGAATCGCATGGATATCAAGAAACGCGATTTTCTTGCAGGTAGCGTCGGGGCGGCATTAGGCGCGGCGAGCGCGGCCCAAGCTCAGACCCGTGGCGCGATGGCAACCAAAGACATGCTTACGACCATGCTCGATAGCCCCAACTGGCTGGGCGAAGGAAGCAAGGGGGGAGGGTTTAAGTCCTACGCTGGCACTGGCAAACAGACTTCGAAGGTTGATCGGAACTACAAGGTGCGCCGTCTCAACAAGGCGATCGAGTTGTGGGAAGACAATCAGACCGTCTTTTACGCGGAGTACGGTCCGACCGGCGTGGCCGACGGATATGCCTATGGCAAGCTGATGGCCAAAACGTGGGCCGACGCCATCAATTATGAAATGGAGCATGCCAGCTTTGATTTTTCCCATCTTCGAAGCTTCATGCAGGGTCTGGTGGATGGCGGCCCCACAGCCAGCGGTCACCGTACGCCGATGGTGTTTGTCACTCTGCCCATGACTGGTTACAGCGAGGCCTATATGGAGGCCAACAGCTGGGCGATCCTGCAGGCGCTGTCGGCGGGCGCACATGGCGTTCATATCTGCCATATGCGCGATCCCGGCGCCGCGGAAGTTATGGTCGCCGCCTCCCGTTATCCTTTCGATTATCCGGGCGTGCCGCAACACGGCCGGGAGGGTCTACGCGGTGTTGGCAGCCAGATTTACTCGTCTCACATCTGGGGCATCTCGCAGGCTCAGTACTATGAAGTGGCGGATACTTGGCCCCACAATCCCAAGGGTGAAATCAGTTGCGGCGTCAAGGTCGAGGACAAACACGCCCTGGCAAACGCCGAAGCGATCCTGGCGGTGAAGGGCATCGCATTTGCCGAGGGTGGAGGCGGCGATATGGGCATGTCCATCGGGGGACTGAATATTCTGCGCGAGATGCCGCAAGCAGAACGCGATGCGCTTCAGAATGCCGACCCGCGCTTGGCGGCAGCGCAATTGCGCGTCATGGAGGCATGCAAACGAAATGGTGTGCGCTGGCTGGGAACCAGTATTCCGCCAATGATAGGTGGCCCCAAGGCTTCCGCGCTCCCGCAGCAAGTTCTTGCGGGCATGCAGTTATACCCAGCTGTGTACAGCGAGGAGGAGATCTTGGTGGCGCGCGAAGCCCAAGGACGTCGGATGCCGATCTAGCCGCGTGGCTTGAAGATTTCGCCGCCCCAGTCGATTTTTCCCCAGTTGGGGTGCCACCGGGATCGAGGTAACGAGTACCTGCGCCATCAATCCGGGCCAGTTCTGCCAGCATGGCGACCAGGCCGGTAAAGAAACGGAGAAGGGCATTCCACCGACAAGCAGCGGCGTCGTGTGCCATCAATGTACTTACCAAATCAGGGGTCCAACAGGTTACCGCGTGGCGAGAATGCGAATGATCGATCGGATTGAGACTGAGCCTCGGAAGATCATTGCAATGGGCCGACGGGACAAATCGCCGCGCGAGTGGCGCGACGATTCGAATAGGACTTCAGCATTTTTCGTACTACTCGAAAATGCCCGTGATCGGCAAAACGTGGACGAGAGTCTCTGGAGCGGCGCGTTAGATACGCTGTGAATGCGCTGAACGATGTCGCGGAGCCGGCCAGCTGTTTCACCCGAACCAGGAGCGCGGTTCGAACATGAATGGATGGCTGGGCG
>DATKEP010000143.1:0-6575 GCA_035512055.1 Rhizomicrobium sp. | reverse complement strand
TGCATTCACCAGCGGCGCAAACTGGGAATAGATCGATCCCACCATACCGTCGGGATAGGTGTCGTTCTTGAAGTTGTCGAGGATCTGCACCTCGTACAGGCCCATGGGAAAGACGCCGCTATTGCCCCAATATTGCGGATTGGCGGGCGGATGCGGCTGCGGCGGCTCCCGGAATTCGACATGGATCTGGGCGTCGCCATAACTCTCTTTCGTCTTCAAGAAGTTGTAGATTTTCGCGCCCGTGGTCACCACGCCGTCATGCACGGTCCATTGGTCGAAGTGATCGCCGGTCCATTTCGACAGGTCATGTCCATCGAACAGCACTTCGGCATCGCCAGGCGCTTTGGCGGCGCAGGCCGTGCCGGTATCGACATGCGCCGGCTGCGGGCGCCGGATATCGTCCACATTGTATTGCGAGCCCGGCATTTTCGGCCCCGCCAGGGTCAATTTGGCCAATGCCGGATCGTTCAGCCACACCGCATAGTCGGGGTGTTCGGCGATGATGCGCTTGACCTCGGCCGGGTCCACCGTGCCGGCTTGCTGGGGCAAGGCCGGCGTAACCAGCGTGCAGATGATTGCGGCGCCCAGCATGGCGCGCGTTTGGATTTTCATTCGTCTTCCTCCCCCGATTTGCCCGAGCATATCCAAGCCGGCCGCCGGGCGGTAGCGCCGCCGCGGTCAGGATTCGCTGACGAGAGCGACAAAGCGCACGCCGCCCAGATCGTCCTGCGTGTATTCGTCGCCATGGCGGATGAGGCGCACCAGCCGCTGGTCGATGAGCGGCCCCACCGGCATCACCAGCCGTCCGCCATCCGCGAGCTGGCGTTTCAGCGCTTCGGGTACATGCGCCCCGCCAGCGGACACGATAATGGCATCGAATGGCGCGGCCTCTTGCCAGCCGAAGCTGCCATCGCCGGTCCTGAGCTCGACATTGCCGTAGCGCAACTCTTCGAGCCGGGTGCGGGCAGCCTGGGTCAGCCCGTCGTCGCGTTCGATGCCAAAGACTTTTTCCGCAATGCGGCTGATGACGGCGGCGGCATAGCCGGAACCCGCGCCCACCTCCAGCACCCGATTGTGACTTTCGAGTTTCGCGGCCACCAGCATCAACGCCACGATAAAGGGCTGGGAAACTGTCTGGCCTTCGCCGATTGGCAGGGCGCGGTCCTCATAGGCTTCGTCGGCAAGGTCCGGCGGCACAAATGCCTCGCGCGGGACGATCCGCATGGCCGCGAGAACCACGGCATCGTGCACCCCACGGCGCAGAATCTGGTCCTCGATCATCTCTTCGCGAGCTTTTGCGAAATCCATGGAACGCTCCGGCTTGCCGGTCGCGCAGTGTTAACGCTTGAGCAGCTTGGCCGCTTCCACCGCGAAATAGGTGAGAATACCGCTGGCGCCGGCGCGCTTGAAACCGGTCAGCGCTTCGAGAATGGCGCGGTCGCGGTCCAGCCAGCCTTTTTCAATGGCCGCGGACAGCATCGCGAATTCGCCCGACACCTGATAGGCGAAGGTGGGCACCCCGAAGCGTTCCTTCACCCGCCAAACCAGGTCGAGATAGGGCATGCCGGGCTTGACCATTATCATGTCGGCGCCTTCGGCCAGGTCCAGCGCCACTTCGCGCAGCGCCTCGTCGCCATTGGCCGGGTCCATCTGATAGGTGCGCTTGTCGCCAGTGAGCGACTTGGCCGATCCTACCGCATCACGGAAGGGGCCGTAAAAGGCGCTGGCATATTTCGCGGCATAGGCCATCAGGAGCGTGTTGTGATGGCCCGCTTTCTCCAGCGCCGCGCGAATGGCGCCAATGCGGCCGTCCATCATGTCGGACGGCGCGATGATGTCGCAACCAGCCTCGACCTGGACCAGGCTCTGCTGGACCAGCATTTCCACGGTGGCGTCATTGTGCACGTCACCGTCGCGCAACAGCCCGTCATGGCCATGGCTGGTATAGGGGTCGAGCGCCACGTCGCACAACACGCCGATCTCGGGCACGGCAGTCTTGATGGCCCGCACCGCCCGGCAGACCAGATTGTCCTTGTTCAGTGCCTCGCCTCCGTCCTCGGTCTTGAGCGAGGCCGGCGTCTGGGGAAACAAGGCGATGACGGGAATGCCGAGGCAAGCCGCGTCCTTCGCGGCCTTGGCCACCAGGTCCACGGACAACCGCTCCACGCCCGGCATGGAGGCGACCGGTTCGCGCCTATTGTCACCGTCGATCACGAAGACGGGCCAGATGAAGTCGGCCGCTGACAGCGTGTTCTCCGCGACGAGGCGGCGGGTCCAGTCGTGCCGGCGCAGGCGCCGCATGCGAACATGGGGGTACGAACTCATGGCTTTATCTTTTGTCGCTCTGGCTCTCGCCGACGCTCCTGTCTTGCCAATTTGGCGTCAGCCGCGCAAGTCTCGTACCGAATGAGCGAGATATCCCCCCATATAAAGGCCGAAAAACGCGGGGTTTTGGGGCTTCTGACCCTGAACCGCCCCAAGGCGCTGAACGCGCTTGATCACGGTATGGTCTCAGGGATCACCGCCCAGCTTCAGGCCTGGGCCGAGGATGACGGCATCCGGACAGTGGCGATCAGGGGCGAGGGCGAACGCGCCTTCTGTTCCGGCGGCGATATCCGCGCTGCGCAGCAGGCCGTGATTGCAAACAGCGATGCGGGCATCCGCTTCCTGCACGATGAATACTTGATGAACGCCCTGATCGGCGCGTACCCCAAGCCTTTCGTCGCGTTGGTCCACGGTATCTGCATGGGCGGCGGGGCAGGGGTGTCGGTACATGGCAGCGTGCGCCTGGCCGATGCGTCTTTGTCCTTCGCCATGCCCGAGACCGGAATCGGATTCTTCCCGGATGTCGGCAGCAGCTATTTCCTGTCCCGCCTGCCGGATGAACTGGGCATGTATCTGGGCCTGACCGGCCTCGCCATCGGCTTGGGCGACGCGCTCGATTTCGGGTTAATGACGCAATCTGTCGCGCGCGAAGATTTCGATGCCGTGATCGACGCACTTGCGGCGGGAAGGGATTTCACACCTTTTGTCCGAAAGACGGAAAAGGGACCGCTGAATGCCCATCGGGGCCGCATCGCCACCCTGTTTGCAGGCGGCTCGGTCGAAGCCATTCTCGAGCGCCTGGGCCGCGACGGCAGCGATTTTGCGCTTGCCACCGCTCAAACCATCCGCACGCGCTCGCCCACCTCCCTCAAGCTTGTATTCCGGCAACTGAGATTGGCGCGGGAACTGAGTCTGCGAGAGTGCCTTGCCATGGAGTTCCGCCTGGCGAACCGGATTCTCCCGTCCCACGATTTCCGCGAAGGCGTGCGCGCGGCGCTGGTGGACAAGGATCGAAATCCGAATTGGCAACCGTCATCGCTGGCAGGCGTTGGCGATTTGGAACCGCTATTTGCGCCGCTTTGGGACGAACTGTTTTGATTTGCGCGGACGCGTTTACGACTCGTTTGCCATAATGCGACGCGCCTGTACGATTGGTGAAAGAGTTTCTTTGGACAATCGCCATTTTACGCGTCTTTAAGACATCTGCACCTAGAGTTGTCTCAACAACAGGTGGGCTCCGCGAAAAGTGGGGAAAAGCAGATGACAGCACTGGCAAAACCGCAAGTCGCGGCGGCGCTCCCAAGCGCCACTTCAGTCCGCAAACACTATCTCGAGAGCCTCAATCTCGTGGAACGGCTGCATCGCCAGCTCCTCGACGTGATCAAAGACGAGTTGGATCGCCGCGACGAGCGCGAGATCAACTCGGTCCAGGCGCTTCTTCTCTTCAATGTGGGCGACCAGGAATTGACGGCGGGCGAGCTTCGCACGCGCGGGCATTATCTAGGCTCCAATGTCTCCTACAATCTGAAGAAGCTGGTTGAAGGCGGCTATATTCATCACGAGCGTTCGGAAGCCGACCGCCGTTCGGTGCTGGTGCGCTTGACGCGCAAGGGCGAAGCGGTGCGCGACATGCTGCGCGAGCTGTTCGACCGTCACCTGATTTCGCTGGAAGCGGTGGGCAATGTCGGCACCGACCATCTGGAAGGCCTGATCACGACGCTGAAGCGTCTGGAACGCTTCTGGATCGATCAGGTCCGTTTCCGGCTCTAAGAGTTCCGTCGCCTGCCGAATGCCAAGGTGGCGTCCACCAGCGCATCCACGTCTTCGATTCGCGTCCTGTGATTGATGAAACAGGCGCGGATGGCCACGCACCCGTTCAGCGTGGTGAGCGATGGCGCGGCGATGCCGGCCTCCTGCATGTCGGCCACGATCTCACTGTTCAGCCCGTCGTCGCCGCGATAGCGGAAGCAGACGATATTGAGCTGGGCGCCTGAGACCAGTTCCAATTCCGCTTCAACTCGAACCCTGGCCTCCAGATGCCGCGCCATCGCGCAAGACTGCGCCATCATCGCGCCAAGCCTTTCAGTGCCGAAAGCCTTGAGCGTGAACCAGGTCTTTAGCGCCCGAAAGCCGCGAGACAGGTCGGGACCGAAGTCGCAAGGCCAGGGGCTTGCCGCCGACAGACCGCGTGTGTCGCGCCTGAGATAAGCGGCCGGCGAAGCGAATGTGTCCATGTGCAATTTGCCATCCCGCACAAGCAGGAAGCCCGCGTCATAGGGCACTTGGCCCCATTTGTGGAAATCGAAGGCAATCGAATCCGCGCGTTCGATGCCCTTGAGCCGGGGAGCGATCTCCGGCGAGAGAATGCCCAGCGCGCCAAATGCGCCGTCGACATGAAACCACAGCTTTTCCTCGGCACAGAGGGCGGCGAGGACTGACAGGTCGTCAATCGCGCCCACATCCACGGTTCCGGCCGATGCGATCACCATGAAAGGCTCAAGCCCGGCCGCGCGGTCGGCGCGGATGCGCGCCCTGAGTGCCGCGATGTCGATCCTGTGGGCCGCATCAGTGCCGATTTCGGTCAGTGCATCCGAGCCCAGTCCGGCATAATCGAAGGCCCGTCTCACGCAAGCGTGCACCGCGACCGAGGCATATCCGCGCAAACGGGAGTAACCCAGGCCTGAACGACGCACATTTGTGCCCAGTGTCCTGGTGCGGGCAACGAGCACGGCCATGAAATTCGCCATCGAGGTGCCGGTGACGAATATGCCGCCGGCGCCATCCGGAAATCCGAAAATTTCCCGCACCCAGGCCACGAGCTGCCGTTCGACTTCGATGCCGCTATGGTCCCGTCCGCCCAGATTGGCGTTCAGGCCAGCGGCCAGCATCTCCGCCAGCATGCCCGGCACGGTTCCGGCGCCCTGCACCCAACCCATGAAGCGCGGATGCAGGTTGCCGCTGCCGTAAGGAAGGATGGAGGACAGGAACTCGGCATGAATGGCGCCGATCGGCTGCGGCTCGTGCGGAATCGGTGCACGAAATGCCTCGCGCCTGTCGGCAGGCATAGGCTGCCAGACCGGCTTCTCACGGATGTGCCGGATATGATCCAGCATGTCATCCAACATGCGATGGGCCTGTTCGCTAGTGTCGGCCCAGTCGGCAGGATCAAGTGAGTTCTTGAAATCTTCGTCCGCGCTCATGCGGCGCGCAGATCGCGGCCCGCGGCGCGGCGCCTCAGCATGCTGCCGAAGGCCTCAAACAGCTTCTTCATGGCCCCCGGCTTGTAGGGATAGACATTCACCGGGTCCATGTCATGGACGATGGCACAATGATCGGCCTCGAAGATCAGCAGGTCGCCGTCGCGGTTCTCGGCGCAGTCGATCAGAAAATAATCCAGGTCCACGCGCCGGGCCAATTCGGTGAGGGCACGGCCATGACGGCGGCCGAAACTGTCATCGAAGAATTGCAGGAACTTCGCTTCTTCGCTGCGGTATGCCACGTTCAGCGCCATGTCGGCATTCAGGTACCAGACCTTCCACTCTTCGGCGATTGCCATGTGAACCGGGAAGGGGCGGCCGTCGATCATGGCGATGCGGTATTTGCGGAACAGTCTGTCCTTGCCGGAATAGTCCATATAGGGCGAAACAAAGAAGCTGTCTTCGTTGCGCTTTTCCATATAGGCGGCGAGGCTTGCTTCATCGTCCACCTTGGCAAGACCAAAGCCCGCATGCGAGCCCAGTGGCCGGATGATCAGCGGGAATTGCAGGTCGATGCCGGATTTCAGCGTCGCGCGCGTCAGGCGCAGCGTGGGCGGAATGACGAGACCGGCAATGCCGGCGAGATTGCGATACAGGCGGTCGCGTTCCAGTTCGCGGATCTGCGCCGGGTTGTTGAGCACGGGCACGGGCCAGTTTTTCGCCAGCTGTTCGATCACAGCCAGCGCATGTTCTCCGTCCTCAGAACAAGGAGAAACAACGATTGCGATGTCGTGGGCGGGGATTTGCACCGGCACCGGCACGCCCGGGCCGAGATAGAGCGTCGCGAGCGCGATGTCCTGTCCGGTAAGCAGGAATTCGATGGGCGCGTTGGCGCCCATGTCGGAGGCCGTCGCCAGCGCCAGCACGCGCAAGGATGATGCGCCGGGAGTCCCGATGTTGAAGACCTGGTGCAGGTTGAGGCTGTCGCGCTGGATGGCGAGACCGGTGGGCTTGTCGCCGCGCAGCTGCGCGATCACTGAAAGGTCCATGCCA
>DATKEP010000142.1:0-45763 GCA_035512055.1 Rhizomicrobium sp. | reverse complement strand
GATTTCGAGGCCCGCGACTGGCTTGCCCATTCGGGCTGGCCCTTCCAGCGCGCGGAAATCGAACCCTATTTCCAGCGTGCGCAGGCACTGTGCGAGGCCGGACCGTGGATCTATGACAAGGGTGACAGAGCGGTATCGGCGGCGCTGATGCAATTGGGGCCGGGCGGCCTCTACACGAGCTGGTTTCAATTTTCCAAAACGCGCGACAGCGTGCTGCCGACTTATTTTGGCCATCGCTATGAACAGGATCTGCGCGCGGCACGAAATGTTACGCCCTACACCCAAGCCAATGTCACCGGCATACGCGTCTCAGCGAACGGCCAGTCGGTCGAACGGCTGGACATGGCGACCTTGAACGCCGCCGGCGGGCCAGACAAACGCTTCTCGGTGAAACCGCGGATGGTGGTGCTGGCGGCAGGCGCGATGGAAAATGCGCGGCTGCTGCTGGCGTCCAACGACGTGACGCGGCCCGGCATCGGCAACCAGAATGATCTGGTGGGGCGATTCTTCGCCGACCATCCCATTCCCCGTGGCGTCGCCACCTTGGTTGTGTTCGGCGGCGCCCTTCCCGCCTGCTATGGCACCACCGTGACGCTGGACAATGGCGCGATCATGCGGGCGGTGATCTCACCCACCGCCAGCTTCTGCCGGACCAGCCAGGTGATGGGCTCGCTGACCACGGTGGACACTCCGGTTGAACTGGATGACACCGGCAGGGCGGCGGTGATCACCACAGCGCTGGCACTGGGTGTGGAGGCCTCTAGCGCCAAGGCCTATTTGCTGGGCTGTGGGATGGAGCTACAACCCGATCCCGACCGCCGCCTGACCCTGACCGGCGAGAAGGACGCGCTCGGCGTGCCGCGCCTCAAGCTTGACATGCGTATTTCCGACTCCGATTTCACACTTTACCGCAAAACGCTGACGGAACTGGGACGTCAGCTTCTTGCGTCGAGGGTGGGCATGCTACGGATCAATTACGATCATCGCGAGCAGTGGTTGAATGCAATGGACTGGGGCAATCACCATCTTGGCACTACCCGGATGAGCAATGATCCCCGGCAAGGTGTGGTGGACGCCGACACAAGCGTGCACGGCGTATCCAATCTCTATATCGCTGGCAGTTCGGTATTCCCCACCTATGGCTCGTCCAACCCCACCCTCAATTTGGTCGCGCTGACGCTCCGGCTTGGTGATCATCTGAAGAAAGTGATGGTATGAAGCGCAGAAGTCTCATCGCCGGCGTCACGGCAGCAGGTGCGGTGCTTGCCGCGGGGCTTTACCGCTTCACCAATCTCTTCGTGAGGCATTATCCGCCTACGCCCTATGACGATCTGCTGGGACTGCTCACGGACCGCGATCATGCAGCCAGGCTGGGCGCCAGGGTCGGAGGCGCTCTCGATGCAGCAAGCCAGGCCGCCCGCTTGCGCACGGCCTTGCAGGGCCGGAGTCTGGCGGACGCTGCCAGCGCCGACATGGAAGCGGGACGCATGGTAGAAGTGGATGGCTGGATCCTGCCGCAAACCGTGGCATGGCTATCGGCACTGGCGGCAAAATTCTAACCTGGTTTCGCCACTATCAATCCGCGCAGTGAGTTTCCCAGATAGACATCACCCTTCAGGTCATCCGGTGTCAGCACTGCCGCGCGCGCTTCGCCGCGCGCGATCAGTTCGGCCCGCAGGATACCGGGCAACAGGCCCGCCTCGAGCGGCGGGGTTAGAAGAAGGCCATCGCGGCGAATGAAAATATTGCTGCGCGCGCCTTCGGTCAGTTCTCCGTGCTCGTTGCAGAACAGCATCTCGTCGCAATCCGGATGGTCGCGGTCATAAAGTTCGCGGCGACTGGTCTTGTGCCGCAAAAGCTGGTCCGAGCTTTGGGTTCGCTCCGGTGAAATCCTGTAGCGCCAATGTGGCGGATTGGGCGGCAATCCATGCGCCGCCGCCTTGCATTGACCCGCCTCGTCCAGTGTCAAACGCAGGCGCAGTGCACCCTTTGCGCCCGCCACGGCGGCATTCAGCGCGGCCAACGCTGCATCTTCGTCGAATGGGAAACCGAGCGCACGGGCCGATGACGCCATCCGCGCCAGATGCTGCCCCAGCCGGACAAAACCACCATCGTGGCGCAATGTCTCGATCAACATCAGCGGCTTGCGGCCGGTCTCGAAGAACCGCGCCTTCACGCGGCATTCGGCATATTCGCTGTCCGCCCGAGAATCCTGCACGACGCCGCCGCCAATGCCCAGTTCACCCCGCCCGCCTTCTATGGTGAGCGTTCGTATCGCGACATTGAAACGGGCCGAGAAGCGATTGTCCGGGGCCGGCGCAAAATGGCCTACCGCGCCGCAATAGACCCCGCGTGGCGAGTCTTCCAAGTTGCGCAAGATCTCCATCGCGCGAATCTTGGGCGCGCCCGTCACCGAGCCACAAGGAAACAAAGCGCGCACGATTTCGGCAATGCCGGCGTCTTCCCGTTTCCTTGCCCGTACCGTCGATACCATCGCGTGCAGCGTCGGATAGGTTTCGACCCGGAACAGATCGCTGACCTCGACGCTGCCGCCTTCGGCGATACGGCTGAGATCGTTGCGGATCAGGTCGACGATCATCAGATTCTCGGCGCGATCCTTGGTGCTGTTCGCAAGCCGGGACCGCTCGGACGCATCGTCGCCGCAGCGCGCGATCGTGCCCTTCATCGGCCGCACGGTCAGATGACCATCCGCGGTGAGTTCGAAAAACAGTTCCGGCGAAAGGCTGAGAATCTGGCTTTCGCCGTCATTGACGAAACCGCAATGGGGAGCGGCGCTCGCCGCGCGCAGGTCCTCATACAAGGCCTGCGCGTCACCCAGGAACGCAAAGCGGGCGCGGAAACTGAGATTGGCCTGATAGATGTCGCCTGCGGCGATGAGGTCCTTCACCTGGGCGAAACGGAGTCCGTAGGCCGCCGCATTCCATTCGGGCACAAGAGGGCCGGCATAGGCACGGCCCTGAAGAGCGGGGGCCTTGGGGGATGGCGGCTGGAATATTCCCAGGCGCAACAGCGGGATTGGCGGCGGCGGCCCCAGCCTTGGTTCCAGGACATGACCCAGCTCATAGCCCAACCAACCGGCGACATGGTGGCCCCTTGCCAGCTCTGCTTCCACAGCCGCCAGGGCAGCGGGCACTTCGCCTGGGCTGTCCGCCCGGATGATCCCGAAAGGGGCCGAGAAGACCCGCCTGGGGCCGTCGTCCAGGATGACCAGCATCGGGCGGTTTTGCCTGCCTTTGCCACGCGGTTCAACGGTGGAACCAGGACAACCAGCAATTGTTGTACCCGCCTGCATTACGGCTTGAACGCCGGTTCCGGCACCCCATCTTTGTTCTACCGGCCGCCCATGACGGGGACCGGGCAGCCGCTCAAAGGAGGGCTGGACGTGAACAGGCAGACGATCTTTGGAAGCCCTTTTCTCCTGGGCTTCGAACATTTGGAAAGGTTGTTGGAGCGCACCGCCCGCACGGCAGGCGACTCCTATCCACCCTACAATATCGAAGAGTTGGAGAATGGCGGCATCTGCATCACTCTGGCGGTGGCGGGCTTTTCAAACGAAGAGCTTAGCGTCACCGAAGAGGACCGCCAGCTGGTCATCCGCGGACGCCAGACTGCAACAAATGACAAATCGTTCCTTCACCGGGGCATTGCGGCGCGACAATTTTTGCGCAGCTTCGTACTGGCTGACGGCATCGAAGTAACCGCTGCCGCGTTGGCAAATGGATTATTGAAGATCGATTTGGCGCGCAAGCAGGCCCAGCTCAGCGTGCGGGTGATAGATATCAGGACTGGAGGTTGACATGATGAACAGATTTGAGAGCGATGACCTGGAAGACGGCAATTTTGTGGCCGGCCGCATCGCCTACATCAAACCCACGGGCAGCGAAGAAGCGCACCGCCTCGGCCTGATCCCCGCCAATATCGATCTGCCCGATGGCATGAAGCTCTATGTCCTGCATGCCGAAGATGGCAGCGTGCTGGGCTTCACCGATGGCTATGCCAGCGCCTATGGCGCGGCGGTACAGAATGAACTCACGCCGGTCAGCGTCCACTAGAACGGCGTACAGGAACAGGCAAAGGCCGCAGGACGTGACGTCTCGCGGCCTTTCTGCTTAATTTGGGACATGCGCCACATTTTTTCCACTCTTGCCTTTATTTTCGCCGCGACCGCTGCCTTTGCCCAGGATGCGGCTACGCAGGCTCCCCCTGCGGCGCCTCCGCCGGCTGTCACGGTTTCGCCGGCGCCCGCACCCCAGCCTCCGGCCCCGACGCCTGCCAATCCGCCAATGACAGGTCCGCGTCTGCTGATCTCCACCTCCATGGGCGACATCACGCTTCAGCTCGATTCCGGGCGCGCGCCCAAAAGCGTGGCCAATGTCCTGCGTTATGTGAAGGAGAAGCATTACGACAATACCGCCTTCTACCGCGTCGCCAAGGGCTTTGTGATCCAGATGGGCAGCTTCGATGCCAATGGCAAAGGCCGCGGCATTCATCCAGGGCCGGTGCCGCTGGAGGCCAATAACGGCCTCGTCAATTTGCGCGGCACGGTGGCTATGGCACGGGCGGAAGCGCCGGACAGCGCCACGGCGGAGTTCTTCATCAATTTGGCTGACAACGATCCGCTGAACCACAAAGCGGACGATCCCGGAAATACGAGCGGCTATGCGGTATTCGGCCAGGTCGAATCCGGCATGGACGTGGTGGACGCAATCGGCAATGTGCCTGTCGGCGACAATGGCCCGATGCCCGGCCAGGCGCCCGTCACGCCGATTATCATAAAAAAAGTGACCGTTCTTAAATAGGGCGCGTGGAACCGCGCCCTAAGCGGCGGCTGTACCGGCGCCGTTCTTGTCACCTATCAGAATGGCATAGAGCGCTTCACCGGATTTCGCCGCACGCAGCTTCTCGCACACGGCCTTGTCGCGCAGCAGGCGCGACACGCGTGCCAGGGCCTTCAGGTGGTCCGCCCCGGCGTTTTCGGGCGCCAGCAGCATGAACACCAAGTCGACCGGCTGGCTGTCCACAGCTTCGTAATCGATGGGGTTTTCCAGCCGGGCAAAGATGCCTGTGATGGTCTTGGCTTCGGCCATGCGGCCGTGGGGGATGGCGATGCCGGCCCCGACGCCGGTCGTGCCGAGCCTTTCGCGCTCGACCAGGGTCTCGAAAATGCGGCGCTCCGACAGCCTGGTCAGGGCGTGGGCGCGCGCCGAAAGTTCCTGCAAAAGCTGCTTTTTGGACTGCGCCTTCACGCCTGAGAGAACGGCATCGGGCGCGAGCAGATCAGCAATGTTCATCAAGAATCCCGGTGGTGAGCGGAAAGTTGGTTCGCCCCTGTCCGGGGGGCCTTGCCCAAAAGCGGCGGGTTCATAGGCCGGTGCCCCGGCAAAGTCAATCTTGACTTAAAAACCTTGCTTAATGTCCGGCAAGGGCCGGACTGGCGTTACCGGCCTTAAGCCGGCGGCGCTCCACCGACGAGGGGATGCGCAGAGCCTCGCGGTATTTGGCCACCGTGCGGCGCGCGATATTGACCCCGTCCGCCGTCAAGAGCGAAACGATGCGGTCGTCGGACAGGATTTCGCGCGGTTCCTCATTCTCGATCATTTCCCGGATACGGTCGCGCACGGCCTCGGCGCTGTGCGATTCGGCGCCGTCCACGGACTGGATGGAGGCAGTGAAGAAATATTTGAGCTCGAACAGGCCGCGTGGGGTGGCGATGTATTTGTTGGAGGTCACCCGGCTGACAGTGGATTCATGCATCGAGATCGCATCGGCGATGATTCGAAGATTAAGCGGCCTCAGATGTCGCACGCCATGGGTAAGAAAGGCATCCTGGTGGCGCACGATTTCGCTGGCGACTTTCAGGATGGTGCGGGCGCGCTGGTCCAGGCTCTTGACCAGCCAATTGGCGCTGTTGAGGCAGTCGGCAAGATAGTTCTTGCTCTCCTTGTCGCGCGCCGTTTTGCTCACGGTGCCGTAATACTGGTTGTTGACCAGAAGCCTGGGCAGGGTGTCGGAATTCAGTTCCACCAACCAGCCGCCTTCCGGACTCTCCCTGACAAAGACGTCCGGTATAACCGGCGTCACCGGCTCGGCGCCGAAGGCCAGGCCCGGCTTGGGGTTGAGCGTGCGGATTTCCGAGATCATATCGGCGATATCTTCGGCATCCACGCCGCATAGCGCGCTGAGCTGGCTGATGTCGCGGCGCGCCACGAGGTCAAGCCGGGTCAGCAGTGTCACCATCGCCGGATCCAGCCGGTCCCTGGCCTGGAGCTGAAGGCTCAGGCATTCGGCCAGGTCGCGGGCGCCAACGCCCACCGGTTCAAAACCCTGCAGCACGCCCAGTACGGCCTGCACGTCTTCCAGTTCACAGCCCAGCCGCGTTGAAACTTCCGTCAGCTCGGCGCGCAGATAGCCGGCCTCATCCACCGCATCGATCAGCGCCAAAAGGATCATGCGGTCCTCCGGCAGAAGGGCTGCAATGGACAGCTGGTTTTCGAGATGGTCTTTGAGGGAGGCTTCCGCCGTGATGGAGGATTCCAGGCCATCTTCGCCTTCAAAGGCGTTGCCGGACTTGACCGTGGTCCAGTCCGTCAGCGAACTGGTTGGCGGGCCATCCGCGGGTTTGGCGCGGGGCTCGTCGCCGTCATACATGTTCTCGCGCGCGGCCTCATCCAGATCGGAAGCCTTGGAGAAATCCTCACGCGACAGGGCTTCGTCGGCACGTTCGCCCGTCTTGGCCTCGGCCCCGGCATCGGGGGCATCGTTGATCGGGGCGGCCTCGCGGTCGTCGCGCTCCAGAAGTGGATTGCGCTCCAGTTCCTGCTCGCAATATTCGGCCAGTTCGATATTGGACAATTGCAGCAACTTGATCGCTTGCTGCAATTGCGGCGTCATGACCAGCGATTGGCCCTGACGTATTTCTAATCTCTGACCAACCCCAGCCATGGCTGCCTACAGAGTGAATTTCTCTCCGAGATAGACGCGGCGCACGTCGCGGTCGCTGACGATCTCGGCGGGCGTGCCTTCCTTCAGCACGCGTCCGTCATGAAGAATATAGGCGCGGTCGATCACATCGAGAGCATCGCGAACATTGTGGTCGGTGATTAGGACACCGATGCCGCGGTCCTTGAGATGCTTGACCAGGTCGCGGATCTCGCCCACCGCGATGGGATCGATGCCGGCGAATGGCTCGTCCAGCAGGATGTAGGAGGGATGGGTCGCCAGACAGCGCGCGATTTCAACACGGCGGCGCTCGCCACCCGACAGCGCTACTGCCGGCGTGTTTCGGATATGCGTGATGCCGAATTCCGCGAGCAGCGCCTCGACCATCGCCTCCAGCCGGGCGCCATCCGGCTCCAGCAGTTCGGCGGTGGCGCGAATATTCTGTTCGGCGGTCAAGCCGCGGAAGATCGACGCTTCCTGCGGCAGATAACCGATTCCCAGCCGCGCGCGGCGGTACATGGGCAGCTTGGTAACATCATGGCCATCGACTTCGATCGAGCCGGTATCGGCAGGGATCAGTCCGGTGATCATGTAGAAACACGTGGTCTTGCCGGCGCCGTTAGGACCCAGCAGACCGACGGCTTCGCCGCGCTTTAACGAAAGGCTAACCGAACGCACAACCGGACGCTTGTTGAAGCTTTTTCCGATGAGCGAAACCACAAGGCCCTTGCTGCCTTCGACCAGACGCAATGTATCGTGAGCGTTTTCGCCCATATTTTCGGCAGTTTCTTCGCTTTTTGCGCTCATTGGCAAAAACCATGCCTGTTTGTGCTTAAGGAACCATGAAAATTCATTTTCCCAGCCCTCACTGTGTTTGTGAATTGGGGGTAAATACGCCCTGCACGCGGCCGCCAGCATTGCCCGTCGATTTGACACCGCCGCCCAGGGTCGCCTGACCGGTGGCAAGATTGACGGTCAATTTTTCGCCGCGCATCACGTCCTTGCCTTTCTTCAGCACGACATTGCCGGTCATCACGACAATGCGCGGTCCCACCGAATAGACTCCATTGTCGCCGGTAGCGGTGCCGGATGCGGGTGAATCCACCACGACATTGCCGCTGGCAAAGACCTTGTCGGCCTTGCCATTGACAGTGGAGACACGCACCTGGTTTGAGCGCATTTTCGTATCGCCCTGGACCACCAGGACATTGCCGGTCCAGGTGCCGTTCTTTCCATTGAGATCGGCCTGGAAATTGTCGGAAGAAATGTTGATCGGCGCATTGTTGTCGTGATTGCCGGTGATGGGCTTTGCGGCCGGGGCGGCCAATGCCGAGCCGGCCAGGACGGCGGCAAAAGCTGAAACCAGGATGAGGGTACTCTTCATTATTTGCTTCCGAATAGCGTCATCCGGACATGGCCGGTGAGCGTGAGAATGTCGGTGTCGCGGTCGGCATGAAATTCATCGGCCCTCAGCGTTCCGTCCGGCCCCTGGCCCGTCACGGTTTCATGGCCATAGATCATGTTCTGTTTCAGGTTGGCGGATGCGCTGTTGGAATGCAGCTCATAGCCTTTGGCCGTGAAGACATCGATGCCGTTGTAAAGTTCGAGCTGGCCGCTGGTCATGTCCACCAGGCCCGCCTTGGCGCGCGCATTGATCCAGTTGCCATTGTCGAGCGCAATATCTGCTTCCAGATTCTGCAGCGTGGCTTTCTTGGGATTCTGAGCATCCTGGACCGCGCGATCGGCCGTAATGACGTAAGGGTTTCCCCTGGAATCGCTGCCGGCCAGGCGCGGCTTCACCATGGTGAGGTCGTTCTTCACCCGGCCCAGCCGTTCATAGGACATTTGAAGCTGGCGTGGCATGCGCTGCACGAAGAAAAATGCGAGCACCGCCGCGATTGTCAGGAACGCGCCCAGCGCAAGGATGCGCTTCATCAGCACGACGAAGCGGGAATAGCGCAATGCCTCCATGCTGGTGGTGCGCACGCGCGCCGACCAGTCATGTCCTGTGGTGGAAGGATCGCGGTCTGCCGCCATGCTCATGCAATTCCCGCGCGCAGACAGTCATGGATATGGATGACGCCTTTGGGCGACGGATCGCCTTCCGCAAGGACGAAAAGCTGGGTGATCTTGTTTTCCGTCATCAGGGCCAGGGCTTCCGCGGCCAGTTGGTCGGGCTGCGCGATCTTGGGATTGGCGGTCATGACCTCTGACGCCTGGCGGTTCTCAATCCCGGCCGCGTGGCGGCGGATATCGCCATCGGTGACGATGCCGGTCAGCGCTCCGGCCGCATTCACGATACCCACGCAGCCAAGCCGACCCGAGGCCATGGTCAGGAGCAGCTCGCGCATGGGCGTGTCCGGCTTGGCCAGCGGTATGGCCTCGCCACTATGCATCAGGTCGCTGACCCGTATCAGGGCGCGGCCCAGGCTGCCGCCGGGATGAAAATCGCGATACTGATCGGCCGAGAAGCCCTTGCGCTGCATCAGCGCCACCGCCAGTGCATCGCCCAGGCTCAGCATCATGGTGGTGGAGGTGGTTGGAGCCAGCCCCATCGGGCAAGCTTCAGGCGCGCGCGGCAGCAGCAGCTTCACGTCCGACGCCTTGACCAGAGTGGAGTCCGGATTGGCGCCGATGGCGATGATGGGAATGCGATGGCGCTTGGCATAGGTGATCAAGTCGGACAGTTCCGCCGTCTCGCCACCCCAGGACAACAGCAACAGCACATCCTGGCGGGTGATGACCCCCATGTCGCCATGCGATGCCTCGGCGGGATGGACGAAATAGGCCGGCGTTCCGGTGGAGGACAAAGTGGCGGCGATCTTGCGCGCCACATGCCCCGACTTGCCCATGCCGCTGACGATGATCCGGCCCGGTTTTTGGTGATCGTGGGCGGCCAGCATCAGGCCTATGGCGCGGCTAAAGTCTCCATCCAGGGTATCCGCAAGCTGGGTCAGCGCTTCGCTCGCGGTGACAAGGACCCTGCGGGCCGCAGCCAGGTCTGAACCGGCGATATCGCCCGACAGTGAATGCAAAGGGGCTTTGGAAGGTCCCATGTAAACCTTTGATAATAAAAACTATTCTCGACAGCCAGCTTGGCCAGGCGCAAATTACGGCGGCGTTAAGCGAATTTCGTGCCAAGTTTCGCCCGAAACGGGTTTGAGGGCAAGGCGGGCGGGTTTGCGGTCTGGTTGGTCCCGCGCGGGCCGCATCGAAGGCGCTTGGCCGGGCGTCCCGCGCCTTCGATCAATGCGCGAAGATGTCGACTTCTTCCCAGCCTGCGAGATCCAGGTTCGCCCGGTGGGGCAGAAAATCGAAACAGGCTTGCGCCAGTTCCGTGCGCCCCTCGCGCGCCAGCATGGCGTCCAGCACCGTTTTCAGCTGATGCAGATAGGCGACGTCGTTGGCAGCGTAGGCAAGCTGTCTTTCGGTCAGATCCTTGGCGCCCCAGTCGGAAGATTGCTGTTCCTTGGAAAGATCGACATTGAGCAGCTCGCGCACAATATCCTTGAGACCATGTTTGTCCGTGTACGTCCGGACCAGCTTGGAGGCGATCTTGGTGCAATAGATCGGTTTGGTGTCCACGCCCAGATATTGCCGGAACATGGCAATATCGAAACGGGCGAAATGAAACAGCTTGGTTGCCTTGGGGTCGGCCAACAGCTTCTTGAGATTTGGCGCTGAATACTGACCGGCGGCAAATTGCACCGCATGGCAAATGCCATCGCCCGCCGACAGCTGCGCCAGGCAGAGCCGATCACGGCGGGGATCGAGGCCCAAGGTTTCGGTGTCGATGGCTACGAGAGACCCCAGGTCCAGCCCGTCGGGCAGGTCACCCTGGTAAAGCTTGATCTTCATGGGGCTCCAATAGCGCAGCGCCGGGTTAATTAATAGAGTAGGGCCATGCAGGCATGGGCGGAAAAGCTGAGGAAAGATGGCGGCCCGGGTGTCCTGTTGTCGCTCCTGCTGCACCTGCTGCTGCTTGTGGCGGCGCTCTGGTACGTGCACCAGCGCCCCGCCCTGACACAGACCCAGTTGCGCGCCCTGCCCGTCGAACTGGTGATCGGCGGCACCATGAGCCAGCAGGCTTCGACCGCGCCGGCAACGCGGCTGCAGGTGGCCCGGCCCCACCCAGAGAGCGCGCCAGTACCCGAAGGCATCAATCCCAAAGGCACAGAGCAGCCGGAAGATGAATTGTCGGCCAGGCTTCGCGCCTTGGCACAACTGAAGACGCCTGACGCGGCGCTACCCAATGCCGACAACACATCCGCGCCCGGCGGTACCGGCAGCGGCGAGGGAGAAGGCAATTACGCGCTCAAGGATTTTATACGGGCGCAGATCCTGAGGCGTTGGCTGCCCGACCTGACCATTCCCGGTGCCCGCGACCTGCCAGTGCTGGTGCGGGTGCGGCTGCTCAAGAGCGGCGTGATCGACACGGTCTATGTTGTCGATCAGGAACGCTTCCGCACCGACAAGGTCTTCCGCGACATGGCGCTTTCGGCGCGGGACGCCGCGTTGCTAGCATCGCCCATCCAGTGGCCTGGCGGACTGAGCCAGAAGAGCCAGACGCTCACGATCAATCTCGATCCGAAAGCGGTGCTTCGTTGATTACCTTCGCTTGCTCGAGAGCCAGCTACGGCTATGGTAGATCCCGCGCGATGCGAAATCCGGTCAGGGTCGAATAATCATAATTTTGATCGGCGCCATCCTCCGCCGCACCCACGCGGGCGGCGCTGCGCACAAAGATGGGAATGTTGTTCCAGGCGCCGCCGCGGATCACATGGCGGATGCAGAAGCTGTCGGTCCAGGCACGGCCGTCGCCCGGCGCACCCACATAGCTCGGATGCCAGCAATCCGCGGTCCATTCCCAGGCATTGCCCAGCATGCCCGACAGGCCAAACGCATTGACCGGAAATGCGTCGACGGGCCCGAGCAGCTTGTCGTCCCATTGGCTGCCGCAGCCATTGCAATTGGCATGGCCCCCGCCCACATCATCGCCCCACCAGCGCGTGGTGGTGGTGCCGGCGCGCGCTGAATATTCCCATTCTGCCTCGCTGGGCAGGCGATAGGGATTGCGGTTGCCGATATCCGGATGGGCGGCGCGGGCACGCGTATTGATCCAGGCGATATAGGCTTGGGCGTCCTTCGAGTCCAAACACACCGCCGGCCAGCGCGGCGGCTCGACATCGGTGGGCGTGGCGGCCAGCCCCCGCTTCAACTGGCGCCAACCCAGGCTCAGGAGCGGATTGCAAGGCTGGGGCTGATAGCCCGTGGCATTCAGGAAGGCGAGGAATTCAGCACTGGTGACGGGATATTTGGCCAAGGCAAAGGCCCTGACTGTCACCACATGCTGGGGCCCTTCGGAATCAAACCGGCCCGGCTCATGCGCTGGACTGCCCATCAGGAATTTGCCCGCCGGAACGGCGACCATCTGGGGACATTCCGGACATTCGGTGAATTCGTGGTCTGGCTTGCCCTGACCTCCCAGGACGAAAGTGGCGGCCAATACAGCGGCGATGCGGTACTTCATGATCGGCATCAAAGCAGGAACAGAGCGTATGAGGAACCGTTTTGACCTGAAGGCCCGCCCGGTTACCTGAAAAGAAGGACAGGTTCATGATCCGCAAGCTCTCCTCCGGCAAGTACCGGCTCTATTCCCGCAAGAAGGACCCCAAGACCGGCAAGCGCCGCAACCTGGGGACCTTCGATACGCGCCAGGCTGCCGAAAAGCACGAACGCGCGGTGCAGTATTTCAAGCGGCACTAGCTGCGTTTCCATAATTGCCGTATCAGACCGGGATGAACATCCTGGTCGCCTGCGACTCCTTCAAGGACGCCCTGCCCGCCGATGCTGTCTGCGCGGCGATTGCGCGCGGCTTGAAGCAGAACCACCCAAAGGCAATGGTGACGGAAATGCCGCTGTCGGATGGCGGCGAGGGCCTTCTGGATGTGCTGGGCCAGGCGCTCAACCTCAACTGGATCGACAAAACAGTGTCCGATCCTTTGGGTCGGCCAGTGAGCGGACGCTATGGTCTGTCGGCCGATGGCAATACCGCAGTGGTCGAAATGGCGCGGGCGTCCGGGCTGCAGCTATTGACGCTGGAAGAGCGCGATCCACGCAAGACATCGACCTTCGGCACGGGCGAACTTCTGGCCGACGCGAAAGTGCGCGGTGCAGTCCGTGCCCTGCTGGCCATTGGCGGCAGCGCCACAAATGACGCCGGGATCGGGGCGGCGACGGCGCTGGGATGGCGCTTTCTGGATGCCAACGGCCAAGACGTTCCGCCGGATGGCGGGCATATGAAAGACGTCAGCCGTCTGGTACCCGCACCCGCGCCATTCGAAAAAGTGGAAGTGCTGTGCGATGTCACCAATCCGCTCTTTGGCCCCAAGGGCGCTGCCTGGGTCTATGGCCGGCAGAAAGGCGGCAGCGATCCTGTACTGGCCGAGCTGGATGATGGGCTGAAGCATATCGCCGACGTGGTGAAGGCGCAGCTCGGCCGTGACGTGGCCGGCATACCCGGCGCAGGTGCCGCCGGCGGCCTGGGCTACGGCGCGGTCGCTTTTCTCGGCGCGGAGCTACGGCGTGGGATCGAGATCGTGCTGGATATTACGGGCTTCGACGCAGCCGCCGCAAAGGCCGATTTGATCATAACCGGCGAAGGCCATCTCGACGGACAAAGCGCGCAAGGAAAGCTCATCCAGGGCCTGTGCGGCCGCGCGGGCAAAACTCCAGTGATCGCCCTTTGCGGCAAGCTCTCCGCCACGCCGGAGCAGATCAGGATGATTGGCCTGAAAGCAGCCTATTCCATCAACAGACAAGAACGTCCCCTGCCCGAGATGCTGGCCAACACCAGCGTCAATCTGGAAAAGACGGCCGCTCAACTGATCGTCTAATGGGCGAACAAGATGCTGTCCTCGATGGAGGGCGCGCGGAAATTTGCGTCTACCGCCATGTCGAGCACCATGGGATGGTGGTCGCTGGGCCCCTTGTCCAGAACCTCCGATGCCGAACAGACAAGTCCGCGGGCGATGCAACGGTCCAGCCTGAGCGCAATGATATTGCCGGCGCGGTGGGTGCGCATTCGCGGACCGATATCGGAGAAGCCTTGGAAGCCCACCGGCCCAACCGCATTGAAATCGCCGATGATGGCGGCAGGGCCTCGCATCTGCTCCATGATATGGCGCAGCTGGAAGCGGTTGAGAAACTGGCCATGGCTCAAATGCACATTGGCGATGGTGATGCCATGAAAGGAAATGATCTGCGCCAGCCTGGGCGGCACGCGGCCCGGCAGGATGGAATAAGGCAGACGGATTTCGGTTGAAGGCGGCAAGGGGTGCGGGCTCCAGGCGGCCAGACCATAGATGCGCGCCTGCATGGGATGACGGAAAAATTGACCGCCCACCAATGAGGGCAGCTCGGTGATGTCTTCCGTGCATTCCTGCAGAAGCAGCAGGTCGGGCTGGTGGCTTTTCACCAGCTTGCACACATCCATCACGCCCGCGCCAACGCGGCGCAACAAATTCCAGCTGATCACGCGCAGCCGGCCATTGGTGTGACTGGGAAAGCTGGGCACCATACTGTCTAAACAGGCAAAGAAGGAACCAGTTTCAGGTAAATCATATATAAGGTCCCCAGTATAAGAAGAAACCGGGGCCGCCGTCCATGTTTCCCTTGTCCGCATTCTGGTCCTCGCCCGTCATGGCGATGGCGCTGGCCGTACTGCATATCGGGCTGGCCATCATCGTTACCGTCGATGTCCTGCTCAAGAAAAGCGACGTGCGCGGAGCGCTGGGCTGGATCGGTGCCGTGTGGTTCGCGCCCATCCTGGGTTCATTGATCTATTACATGTTCGGAATTAACCGTGTTAGCCGGCGCGCCCTGAAATTCAGCCGGCTGCGTGGAAGACCGGCGCATCCGTCTGCCGCCACGGATGTGGAAGCCGCGCCCCATCTCAAGAGCCTGTGCCTGGTCAGCGAGCGCGTCACGCAGAGCGCGCTCACCAGGGGCAACGCTTTCAAAATCCTCCAGGGCGGCGATGAAGCCTATCCAGCGATGCTGGCGGCTATCCGCTCCGCCAAACATTGCATTGCCATGAGCTCTTATATCTTCCGCAATGACGCGGCCGGAGAGGAATTCGCGCAAGCCCTGATCGAGGCCAGCCGGCGCGGCGTGGCAGTGCGCGTGCTGCTGGACGGTGTCGGCATCGGCTACGTCTATCCGGATATCTTCTACCGCATGCAGCGCGGCGGCGTTCAAGCCGCGCGTTTTCTGCACACATGGCTGCCCTGGCGCATGCCCTTTCTCAACATGCGCAACCACCGCAAGATTCTAGTCGTCGATGGCGCACTCGGTTTCATGGGCGGGATCAACATAGGCGCTGAGAATTCCGCCCGTCTCTCCGGACCCCGGCAAATCCGCGACGTGCATTTCCAGGTCGAGGGGCCGGTTGTGCGTGAGCTGATGGATGCATTCGCCCGCGACTGGAGCTTTACCACCAACGAAATGCTGGACCGGGATTTCTGGTGGCCGGAACTCAAGCCCGCCGGCAGCGCCTTTGCCCGTGGCCTGCGCTCCGGACCGGATGCCGACCTTTATCGGCTGGAGTTGATCCTGGGCGCGGCGCTCAGCCTGGCCCAGCACCATGTCCGCGTCATCACGCCATATTTCTTGCCTGACCAGCGCTTGCAATTCGCCATCCAGCAGGCCGGCTTGCGCGGAGTGAAAATCGAGATCGTGCTGCCAGCAGAGAGCAACCAGCTGATCATGCAATGGGCGATGTGGGGAAACCTGCGCTTTTTCCGCCATGTCCGCGCCACCATCGTCACCACGCCGCCACCCTTCGATCACACCAAGCTCTGCACCGTGGATGGAGAATGGTCGTTGATCGGCAGCTCCAACTGGGACACGCGCAGCTTCCGGCTAAATTTCGAATTCGATCTGGAAGTGACGGGCCGGACATTCACTGCCGAATTGGATGCGCTGATCAATGCGCGCATCGCAACCGGCAAGATCCTCACCGCCGACATGCTGGCCGCGGAACCCTTGTGGATAAGATTGCGCAATGCCGCGGCCCGGCTGCTGATGCCTTATCTCTGAAGGTTCAGCGCGATCGCCCAGATTATCAGACCGCTGAGCGCAAGCCCCGCACCAACCAGCCCGGTCGACGCAAGGCCCAGCCCGTGGGCGATGGCGATGCCGCCCAGGAACGGCCCCAGCGCGTTGGCGACATTGAAGGCGGAATGATTCAGTGCCGCGGCGAGCGTCTGGGCCTCGCCGGCGACATCCATCAGCCGTGTCTGCAACACCGGCCCCAGCGCACCGCCCAGACCGACGGCAAAAACTGAAAGCATGATGAACCAAAGATGCCCCACCGCGAAGGTATAAAGGGTCAGTGTGGCGGCGAACCATACCAACAGCCAGCCCGCCGTCGTCATCAGCCTGCCCTGGGCGAAGCCCGGCACAATCATCAGTCCCGACATCATGCCGGCCCCGAATACCGCAAAGACCAGCGGCACCAAGCCTTCGCGCACATGCGTCACCGACAACAGCGTGTTTGCGAGATAGGTATAGACGCTGAACAGGCCGCCAAAGCCGATGGCGCCGATTGCCAGCGTCAGCAGCACGTCGCGATTTCTGAGCGCACCCAGCTCGGTCATGGGGCTGGCATCATCCGGCGGCGGCTGATGCGGAGCATAAAGCGCGACCAGACTGGCTGTGAGCAGTGACAGCGCCGCCACCATGCCAAATCCCCAGCGCCAGCCGATCGCCTGCCCCAGCCATTCCGCGCAAGGCACCCCGATGATGGTGGCAACCGTCAACCCCATCAGCACGCGTGCCGCGGCAGCAGCGCGCCTCTCCTCGCTGACCAGGGACGCAGCCACCAGCATGGCTACGCCGAAATAGGCGCCATGCGGCAGGCCGCTGATGAACCGCAAGGCCAGCATCCAGGAATAGGACGGCACCAATCCGGTCAGCCCATTGGCCAGCGCGAATATCAACATCAATCCGATCAGGAGATCGCGCCGGGGAATCCGCGCGGCCAGAACCGCGATCAACGGCGCTCCCAGAACCACGCCCAGGGCATAGGCACTGATGGCGTGCCCCGCGGTGGGAACAGTGATGCCCAGGTCGCGGGCGAAATAGGGCAGAAGGCTCATGGTGGCGAATTCGGTCGTGCCGATGGCAAAGCCGCCGACCGCCAAAGCGAAATGCACCAGACCGGGATGACGCGCCACAAGAATGCCTTTGCGGAAAGCTTGCGTCTACGACGTCAGGCAACGTCCGCCAATGCGGCTTAATTACTCGCCGCGCAAACCCGTCCACAAGACGTGCTAGGTTTGGCGCATATTCGAGCTGGGGTCGCAACATGTTCAAACCGGTTCTTGTGGCGTGCTGTGCCATGGCGCTTGCGGGTACGGCCGAGGCCGAGCCCGTTTCCACTGCGGTTGCCGATCCCGACACCCGTGCGGCGGCCCTGGTCAAGCAGATGACGCCGGAGGAGCGCAACCTCCTGCTCCATAGCTTCTTCTCGCGTCCCAATGCGATCAATAAGCTGCCGCAGATTGGCGCGCCATATGCCGCCGGCTATACGCCACCGATCGCGCGGTTGGGCATTCCGCAACTGGCTGAGACCGATGCCAGCCTGGGCGTCGCCTGGATCAACGGCAGGCGTGCGCGCAATGCCACCGCCCTGCCCTCCAGCATGGCGTTGGCTTCGACATGGGATTTGCAGATCGCCTATGCCGGCAGCGCGGCCATCGCCCAGGATGCCCGTGCCAGCGGGCTGAATGTGCTTCTGGCGGGCGGCGTCAATCTCATGCGCGAGCCACGCAATGGCCGCACATTCGAATATCTGGGCGAGGACCCGTTGCTAGCCGGCACGCTTGCGGGCGAGACCATCCGCGCGATCCAAGACCAGCATGTGATGTCCACGGTCAAGCACTATGCGCTCAATGCCCAGGAAACCCAGCAGAGCGCCATCGGCGTGACCATTTCCGAAACGGCAGCACGGGAAAGCGACCTGCTTGCCTTCGAAATCGCCATCGACCGCGGTAATCCGGGGGCGGTGATGTGCGCCTACAACCATTTCAACGGTCCGTTTTCCTGCGGCAGCGATTATCTGCTCAACAAGGTCCTGAAGCAGGATTGGGGCTATCGCGGTTTTGTGATGTCCGACTGGGGCGCCAATCATTCCACCGCCGACGCGCTGGCGGGGCTCGACCGGGAATCGGGCGAGGAATTCGACAGCCAGATCTTCTTCGGTGCTCCCCTCATGGCGCTTGACGGCAAGGATCCAAACTATACCGCCCGCGTCACCGACATGAACCAGCGCATCCTGCGCTCGATGATCGCCAATCACCTGTTCGACGACCCGCCCAGGATCGGCACGCCTGACGTTGCGCGTGGCGAAGCAGCGGCTCGCGCCGAAGCGGCCGCGGGCGCCGTGCTGCTCAGGAACAATGGCATCCTGCCTCTGCCCAAGACTGCCAAGCGCATCGCCGTGATCGGCGGTTATGCCAATATCGGTGTGATGTCGGGCGGCGGCTCGTCGCAAGTGGCGCCCCAATCGGGGCCGGCTCTCGCCATTCCCACGACTTACGCCGCCGACGATTGGCAGGCGATGCTATTGATGCCGGGCGCGCCCGTCAGGGCAATCGCGATGCGCGCGCCTGCCGCGCATGTCACCTACTATGACGGCGCCTATCCGGACGTCGCCGCCGCCCGCGCCAGGGACGCCGATGTCGCCATCGTGTTTGCCACCCAATGGACCAGCGAGGGCGTGGACGTACCCGACCTCAATCTGCCCAACGGACAGGATGCGCTGGTCGCCGCGGTGGCGGCAGCCAATCCGCGCACTGTCGTGGTGCTGGAAACAGGCGGACCGGTGCTGATGCCGTGGTTGGAAAAGACCGCGGCGGTGCTGGAGGCCTGGTACCCCGGCATCAAGGGTGCCGATGCCATCGCCGACATTTTGTTCGGTGACGTCAATCCGTCGGGGCGCCTGCCGGTTACCTTCCCCGCCTCACTGGACCAGTTGCCACGTGCAAACCTGGACGGCTTCTACAATTTTGACCCTCGCAGCGCTGTGAATTACGACATCGAGGGCTCCGATGTCGGCTATCGCTGGTTCAACCGCAAGCAACTGACCCCGCTTTTCCCGTTCGGTTTCGGCCTCTCCTACACCAGCTTCCGCTATGACAAATTGGAACTGCGCAGCGAGGGCAACAGCCTCACGGCCGGCTTTACCATCACCAATACCGGCGATCGCCCGGGCCGCGACATTCCGCAGGTCTATGTTACCGGCCGCGGCAACAGCACCGGCCAGCGCCTGATCGGCTGGGCGGTCGTGGACCTGCTACCTGGTGCCAGCACGCGCGTGACAGTGGAAGCCGATCCGCGGCTTCTCTCGGATTGGTCCGTGCAGCGGCAACGCTGGTCCATGCCCGCTGGACGCTACGATGTGACGGTCAACAGCTCAGCGGCGAGCATGATCCTTGGCGGATCGACAGGCCTGGAACCACGCCTCTTGCCGCCATGACGCGATTCATAGTTTCTTAAGCACAAAAATTGGGCATTCGAGCGGCCCAAGCCTTAAGCCTCCCAATACCATTGCTCCCTAAAGTGCCTACTTAGGTTTCTGGGGCAGTGCGTGAGAAATTCACTGGCGAAATTTCTGACCATCGTCACCGCATTGCTGGTGGTGATGCTGATTGAGGTATTCGCCGTATCGGTCAAGGCGGCCTTCGATCACAGGCATGAGGCCCAGCGGATCATGTCCATCGTGACCGTCAAGCGCGACATGCTGATCTGCGAGGAAGCGATGCGCGTGGAAGGCGCGCTGCTGGACACGGCGCTAGAAGAGAATGACGCAGCACCGCCTGGGACCGTCGATCAGATCGTCCGACTACATGCACGATCGCAGGATGCCTTCGCGCAGATTCGCCAGCATCAGGCCAATCAATTCGCCAATGGTTACGACGAAATCCTGAAACACAATGCCGATTATGACAGACTTTTACCCGCAATCCTGGATGCGGCGACAAAAATCCGGGCCGACCGACCCAAGGGGCTAGTCGAGGCGCGCATCGCCGCGGCAAACCTGGTTCTGGCCGCTCTCGGCCGCAAGTCGGATTCCCTGTCTCGCACGGTTTCATCCACCGACCCCTTGATCGGCGAGATGCTGCGTGTGGCCGACCTGGGCTGGCGCGCTCGCGCCGATGCCGGCTCGGACCGCCACGCCATCATGGCGGCCATCCTCGCCAAGCGTGTACCGGCACCGCAAGCGCTGCAGGACATGGCGGAGATGAAGGGACGCGTGGTGACATCCTGGTCGTTGATCTCCGCCGACTCACGCTTGCCGGAATTTCCCCCAGAGATGAAAGCCGCCGTGGCCCGAGCCAACTGGCTTTATTTCACCGACTTTATGAGCTTGCGCGCCATGACCATTGACGCCCTATCGCAGGACAAGCCCCTGGCCATTGGCGGTCGCGATTGGGTCAGGCTGTCCGATCCAGGCCTGAACAGCATCATGGCAATCTCCGGCACCGCACTTGACCTGACTGCATCTTATGCAGAGCGCCAGCTCGATATCGCCCGGCGCAATTTCTATATCTCCATCGCGTCTATGATGCTGTGCATCGCGTTGGCCAGTTTTTGCGCCATATATGTGATCTGGCGTGTGATCCGACCCTTGCGTGCCATCACTGGCGCAATCCGGGCGATCTCGGGCGGTACGTTCAAGGGCGAGATCCCATTTGGCGACCGCGCCGACGAAATCGGCCAGTTTGCCCGCGCCCTCAGGATGTTCCGTGACGGGGCACTGGAGCGAATGCAGCTTGAAAGGGCCCTGGTGGAAAGCCGCGTGGCGCAGGAAAGCGCGGAAACGTCCAATCGAGTCAAGTCGGAATTCCTGGCCAATATGAGCCACGAACTGCGCACACCGCTAAACGCCATCATCGGCTTTTCGGAAATCATGCAGCACCAAATTCACGGCAACTTGCCCGGACGTTATGTCGAATATGTTGCCCTGATCAATGAAGCCGGTGTCCACTTGCTCAATCTCGTGTCGGACATTCTGGACCTGGCCAAGATCGAGGCCGGAAAATTCGAACTGGACCCGCGCGAGGTCGATTTGCGCGAAACCGTGGACGGCTGCGTGAAGCTCACGCAGAGGCGGGCCGAGGAAAAGGGCATCGCACTGGTCAAGAACCTGCCCGAGGGACATCTGACTTTCACCGCCGATCCCCGCTCCTGCAAGCAGATCCTGCTGAACCTCTTATCCAATGCCGTCAAGTTCACGCGCAATGGAGGACGGGTGGAAGTTGCGGCGTCGGTGCAGGGCGGCCACATGCGCATCAGCGTCAGTGACAATGGTATCGGCATTCCCGCCGATCGGCTGGCGTGCATCGGTGACGCCTTTGAACAGTCCTCAAACGATCCCATGCTGGCGCGCGAAGGATCCGGACTTGGACTGGCGCTGGTCAAGGCCCTGGTGTGCCAGCATGGCGGCAAGTTCCGCATCGACAGCCAGGAAAATTCCGGCACCTGCGTGACTGTCGACCTGCCGCTGGTTCAACCGCATCGCGCCGCCGCCTGATAGTCGGAACGGCAGGCGATTTCGAGTGCGTATTGCGGCGCCTGATCCGCAAACATTCAGAGTTGCAGTGGTAAATCGGGAGCCTGTTCCTCGCCGCTGTAGCAGTAAGTGCGCTCGATTGCGCTTCCCGACCCGAAACGGACGCCATTTTGCACGGCAATATCAAGCATTTCGCTGCTGTCGATATCGTCCAGGAAGGCAAAAGACTTCTGCTCGGCCGCGCGGCGCGCCAGCTTCTGGACCGCCGCCACCGGATTGGCGCCGTCAAGATACTTCAGGGAAGCGCCCAGGCCGGCGGCGCCCAAGCGGACGTCCAGTTCGGGAAGCGCGCGCAGCGATTGAAATTCCACCGTGACCCGCACATTCGGCACATTTAGCATCGCAATGATTTCGGCCAGCCGCCCGAGCGGTATTCCCGGGAGCACGCGTTCCACCCGCAGCAGCAGCGGACAAGTGGGAATGGTTTCAATCGCCTTCAGCGCGCCGATATAGTGAATGCGGGAGTGAAAGCCTGAAAGAGTTTCATAGCTGACGCCGACGCCAAGGCTGCAGACCTTTCCCGCCGCATGCACGCGATGCGCATATTCGGCCGTGGCGTTCAGAAGCGCGATCTCGGTGCCCGTGACCCGGGATTCAGGCGACCGCGCGAGCGCCCGGCGGATGCTGACCCTGTTGCGCTCGGCGCCCGACCAGGCCGAACAGAAGAACGAAGCGCTTTTGCGATTCTTGAGGTCCCAGACGGGGAAAAATCCGAATTTGACGCCAGTTTCACCGGCCAACTGGTGAGCCTTCCTGATCCACCCTGCTGGCTGCCATTGCGCCCTGGCGCGGGGTTTGCTGCGCGCGCGCCAGCCAGGGTCGCCTGATTTGGGAGTCACGATGATTTCGCCACCCCGGCGTTCGAGAACATCGGCGATGCGCGCTGCGTCGGCGAGCTTTCCACTCAACAGTGCCGCGGAGACCGGACCAACCAGGCTGCGCACCGCGACGTCATCTATGTCGGAACCGAAGAGAAGCTCGCAGACCTTTCGGGCTACCGAGGCGCAGGCCAGGCCAGCCTCCTCAAGGGAAAGATCGTGAAAGGTGACGACATAGGACAGTTCGTCCACCAGCAGAAAGTGATCGCGTGGGCCCTGGGTCTGGTACAGCGTTCTTTCGAACAGTATGTGCACGAGGTTGGAGAGGCGCTCCCATTTGTCGCCCAGCTTGGCCTTGATGGGATCGAGATGAAGCACATGCAACTTTGCGGCCGAGATTTCCTCGGCAGCGCGCCGGCCATCGCCTTCGCTTGTATCCGAATCAATGCTCATGTTCCTCCGGCGGCCGGCCATGGCCCGGGCACGGATTTCTGCCCAGATTCGCGGATTCTACCAAAAGACCAGTTATTCCGGGGCGAATTACTTGAGCACTGCCGTCTGGGCCGGCTGCACCAGGCCACCATCGGTAGCCTCGGCCGGGAGGTTCACCGCAATCCGGGTTCCAGGCTTGATGCCTTCCGCCAGGTTGACGCTATCGCCGTCGGTCGAGGCGATAGCGACCTTGATGTAATGCAAGCGGGAGTCCGCTCCCAGCACTGCAACGAACTGGTCATTGCCGCGGGTGACCAAGGCGCCCACCGGAACCTGGGTGGCACCTGTGACCGGAACATGCAGGGTCATGTAGGCAAAGCTGCCGCCCAGCAGGAACCTGTCTTTGTTGTCCAACTGCACCTCGACCAGCATCGTCCGGGTGCGAGTATCGAGCTGGCCGGCTACACGGGTGATCTTCGCGGTTATGGAGCGCCCCGTATTGGCCGCGTCCACAATCTGCGCGGTGTCGCCTTCATGGACGAAGGGCGCCACGCCCTGCTGGACGTAAGCGTCGATGCGCAGCCGCGTGTCGTCGGACACCGTCACCACCGGCTGGGCGGCGATCTGGCTGCCGGTCGCGTTCTGCACCAGCGCACCCGGATCGGCGAAGCGTGCCGTTATCTGTCCCTCGAAAGGCGCGGTCAGCCGCTCATAGGATTTGAGGGTGGCGTATTGGTCGAGTGTCGCCCTTGCCACGCGTGCATCTGCATCGGCCTGGTCGGCCTGCTGGGCAGCAATGGCATTCTGGCGCAGCAACTTGTCATAGCGTTGGGCAATCCGCTCCTTGTTGATCAGGTCGGCGCGCGCGCTGTTGTACTGAGCGTCGGTTTCCTGGGATTCGATGGTGGCCAGCAACTGCCCCGGCCTCACATGATCGCCCTTGTCCACTAGCACATTGGCGAGATAGCCACTGACTTTGGCGTAAAGCGTCGCCTGTTGGTAAGGGGTCACGCTGGCCAGAACGGTGACGTTCTGAATTGCCGGCGCTGCATTTGCCCGAACCACCTGCACGATCGGGCCTTTGGATGTGGCGTCGGCCAGATCCGAGCGCTCGGACGAAAGGCCCGTATGGTGCAAAACGATCACTGCCACCGCAAGGATGGCAGCCGCGACAAGGACCAGGAGTGCCGCACGGCGGAAACCTCCGCTGCCGATTTGAGTCATGCGGTCGAGCTCCTTGGGCCACCGGCGCCCGCCAGCCGTGTTTCCTCCTCGAAACGCTTGTCGAGGGTAAAAAGCGACGGCGGCTGTTTTCGCAAGAGAATATAGGCAATCGGTACCAGGAACAGTGTGGCAATCGTCGCCAGCATCAGTCCACCAATCACGGCCCGTCCCAGCGGCGCATTCTGTTCGCCTGCTTCGCCCAGGCCCAGTGCCATGGGGATCATGCCCAGGATCATCGCCATCGCCGTCATCAGGATCGGCCGAAGGCGGGTGCGGCCTGCCTCCATGACCCCGTCCAGCGCCGAAAGACCCTGGCGCACGCGAATTTCGTTGGCAAAACTCACCAGCAGGATCGAGTTGGACACCGATATGCCCACCGACATGATCGCGCCCATCAGCGATTCCACATTGATGGTGGTGCCGGTCAGGGCCAACATCCACAGAATACCAATCAGCGCGCCAGGCACCGCCATCATGATGATCAGGGGGTCCACCCAAGACTGGAACAGAACAACCAGCAGCGCATAGACCAGGATGACCGCCAGGATCAGACCTTCGCCAAGATCGGTAAAGGCGGTGTGCATCACTTCGTTCTGGCCGCGAATGGTGATGGCGGTGGTGACCGGAAGCGAAGGCTTCAACTTGGCGATCACGTTGGAAAGTTCGGAAGCCACGCCGCCCAGGTCGCGGCCATCGACATTGGCATCGACATCGATCACCCGCTGAACGGTATAGTGGTTGATGGACTCCATGTCGGTATAAGGCGCAATGCTGGCAATGTCCGACAGCCTCAGAGCCGGCGCGCCCGGAGCCGCGGACAGCGGATTGGCCGGCGCACCGGCAGCCGCCATCGGCATGTTCATCAATTCTGATACCGTGGAGACCTGCGGCAACGGCATTTGCACCGCCACGAAATAGTTCACGCCATTGACAGGGCTCAGCCAGAAGGAAGGCGAGACCTGGGCGCTGGATGAGAGGCCGGTCAGCATGTTGCCGGCCACGGCGCTTTGGTTGAGGCCGACTTCCGCTGCGCGCTGGCGGTCCACATTTATCTTCAGGCCGGGATAGGCCATCACCTGCTGGATATGGGCATCCACGACGCCCGGGATTTTCTCCATGGATGCCAACAACTGGCGTCCGATGTCATAGGACTTGCCGATATCGGCGCCTTGGACCTGAATATCCAGTGGCGCGGCCAGTCCGAAATTCAGGACCTGGCTCACGATATCGGCGTTCTGGAAATAGAAGGTCGAACCGGGGAAGGCAGCCGGAAGTCCGGCGCGCATCTGGCGCATGTAGACCGCCGATGGCTTGTGGCCCCCGTTGAGCTGGATCAGGATTTCCGCATCCATGCCGCTGACATTGTCGGTCGGCACCAGCGCCAGATTGTAATAGATCGGTATCCCGATCATGTCGTTGATGGTGTGCAGTTCCGCCGGCGGAATGATCTGCCGGATGTGACGCTCGACATCCAGCACCTGCCTCTCGGTCTCTTCGATCCGGGTGCCCGGCGGGCTGCGGTAATGCAGCTTGATAATTCCGACATCGGCAGTCGGGAAAAAATCGGTGCCGATCACGGTGAAAAGCCCCGCGGTCATCACCACCAGCAAGCCGATGCAAACGAGAACGAATTTCCGCTGGTCCAGCACCGTCTCGAGCGCGCGGCCATACCCATTGCGCAGACGGATAAAGCCCCGCTGGAAGGGGCCGAACAGGCCCGTGCCCTCGCCCTCCCGATGCACATGATCGGTCAGAATGAAGCGCGAAAAGGCCGGCACCACCGTGAATGACAAGATGTAGGATGCCAACATCGCCAACACCACCGTGATGGCCAGCGGAATGAACAGGAAACGCGCCGGACCTTCCAGCAGCACGACCGGAAAGAAGACAATGCAAATGGCGAGCGTCGCCACAGTAAGTGGCTGGATGACCTCGCTCGACCCATCCAGGATCGCAAGCGTCAGGCCTTTGCCCAGGGTCTGGTTGCGATGTATGTTCTCGATGGTGACGGTGGCATTGTCCACCAGAAGGCCGATGGCGAGCGCCAGACCGCCCAAAGTCATCAGATTGATGCTCTGCCCGGTCAACAGGAGCCCGATCAAGCCTGCACCAATCGAAAGCGGGATGGATATGGACACAACCACCGTGCTGCGCCAATCCCCGAGAAACAGCAGGATCATGAGCGACACGAGGATGGAGGATATCACCGCCTCCCGCACCACATTGCTGACGGCGGCGCGCACGAAAATCGACTGGTCGAAATCCAGCCTGAGCTCCATGCCCTTGGGCGCTGCGGCCTGGATCTGGGGCAGCACGTCACGCGTGGCATCCACCACGGCAAGCGTGGAGGCATCGGCATGCTTGAGAACTGCGAGATAGGTGGCGCGCTTGCCATCGACATGCACGATATTGTTCTGGACAGCATAGGAGTCGCTTACGGTGCCGACATCGCCCAGAAGCACCGGCGCCCCATCCACCACCCCGATGGGAATGTTCTTGAATTCCTCCACCGCTTCGGGACTGGAATTGAGCGACACATTATATTCATGGCTGCCGATGCGCGCCGTGCCGGCCGGCACGATCACATTGGAATTCTGCAGTGCAGTGAGCACGGAGCCTGCCGACAGCCCCTTGGCGCTGAGCTTGGCCGGATCGACATAGATCATGATTTCGCGGGTCTTGCCGCCGAATGGCGCGGGACTTGAAAGGCCCGGGATGGTGAACAGCTTGATTCGGATGAAGTTGAGTGCGTAGTCAGCAAGCTGCTGCTCGGGCAGCGTCTTGCTCGAGATGGTCATCTGCACCACCGGCACATTGGCGGCGTTGTACTGGATAACGGTCGGCGGCGACATGCCCGGCGGCGCGATATGAATGATGGTCGAGTTGACGGCATTGACTTGGGCGATGGATGCGCCCACGTCGGTGCCGGGCTGAAAATAGACCTTGAGGATGCCGGTGCCGGGAATGGATTGGGATTCGATGCGGCTGATGCCGTTGACGGTTGTGGAATAGGCGCGCTCGCTGATCACGATGACGCGCCTCTCCATATCGGTGGCAGACAGGCCCGGATAGAACCAAACCACCAGCACGACGGGGATGTCGATGACCGGGAAAATGTCCACGATCATGCGCGTGACGGAGAGCACGCCCAGGAGCGCGATCAGGAGCGCTGCGATGGCCGCAGTATAAGGTCGGCGCAGGACGAGACGGACGAAAGACAGCAAGGCGGCTGTTCCCGCAGAACCGGCTGTGTTTTACGGCAGCGGGCATTCGCCTGCCACGGGGCAAAATGCTGTGCTGCCGTGCGCCCTATCCCATGCTGCCGCAAAGGTCTTACTTGCCTGGGCAAGCAATTCCGCAAACTTCGTGGAACTCTGGTCCGGCCACTCAGGACCAGTGGAAAATTCCATCGCCGACAGGCCCGGTTCGGGCCGAGCTTCCGCACCAGGAAGACAGCAGCCAGAAAGCCGCCCTTCCCCGCATGATCCGGACGCCGAACATCCCGCCTTCAACGGTTGGCGCACCGTCGAAAGCCCGCGTCAGCGGGATGCCGTCTTGAGCTGTCATGGAAGGGTCCGTTGGTGGCGCAGGGGAAGTTGAATCCCCGGGGGGCATTAATGGGACGCGACCTAAGCGAGCTCTTCTGGAACAAAACATGAACGAGCTTGCTGCCGAGCGCAGGGCCAATTCGCGATCCCAGGCGTTTTATTTTCGATTGATCCGCGCCTGATGCAAATCCATTACACAAAACCCCGCCGGGTCCGCGCCAGCGGACAATATATATTCTCTCCCTCTCCCTTCTTCTCTTCTCTTCTCTGGGCTAGCACGTTTTCCAGATTTCCGCGAAGTGCGCGATTGCGTGGAAATAATGCTCTGGCTGCTGGATAACCGCGCCGTTTCGGGACTTTTCAACATTGGCACTGGACAGGCCCGCACCTGGTGGGACCTTGCGCGAGCGATTTTCACCACCGCCAACAAGACATGCGCTATCGAATTCATGGACAAGCCGCCCGAAGTGTCCGCCAGCTATCAAAATTTCACGCAGGCGGATATCAAAAAATTGCGCGGCGCGGGTTATGACAAGCCGTTTACGAGCCTCGAGGACGGTGTCCTCGACTACATCTTCAACTATCTGGCGAAAGACGATACCTACCTGTAGCGGCATTCGAACCTGTTCCAGCGTGTGATCAAGAGTGCCGCGAGACTGCTGGTTAAAACTTCGGCCCATCGGCACGGGCACAGGGTCCGGAACTGTAGAGATCGCCGCTGGCTCGAATATTTATCGTTATGAATCCGGCGACTCTATCGAGCGTGCTCTCGAAGCTCTCGTCCTTCCAGACGATCTTCTCCGCCGTGAAGGTGCTGACGGCGCTGCCGGAAATTCCGTCGACACTTCTCAGCTTATCGTCAATGACGAATGCCTGTCTCTTGTCGGGCGGGCCCGCAACATCGTGGATTGTGCAGACGATGTAGCTGCGCTGCGGAGCGTATTGCGCATCGACGTACTGACTGCAAACAGTCATGGCGAAGCCGAAGGTCAATATTTTTTTGCTGACGTTCATATACCCTCCGACATTGCTCGGGGTGAATTGCCTTGAAGCGCCGCCAGTTTAGCGCACTGCCGACGCGGACCAAACGATTACGAAAATGTTGCCGGACCATGTCTGGAGCCGGAGTGCGAATACCGGCCGGAATCAAGGCGCGCTTGGCATTCTTTTTCGGCCGGAATGGCGAAAAAGGGATGGTGCCAGAGAGGACCGTCGTTTTTCTCTCAAAAGCCTACTATTACTTGTATATCTATTGCGGACTGATCCGGGAAGCCGGGCAAAACAGTAAGGGAAGGATGGATGGCCCAGAACCCCAAAGACAAAAACCACGACAATAACGGCCAGAGCGACCACACCAGGCGCGATGCGTTAAGGCTGGCGGGCGGGGCTTCAGTCCTTGGTGCGAGCGGCCTTGCCCAGGCGCAAGGCGCGACAACATCGCAACCGGTTCGGGAGGCCCTTGAAACCCTGACTGCCGCTGAGGCCGACATTCTCGAAGCCTTTTGCGCCCGGCTCATTCCAACCGACGCAAATGGACCCGGTGCCAGGGAGGCCCGTGCCGCGCATTATATAGACCGCGCGCTGGGGGGCGCGCTGTCATCGGCACGAGAAATCTACCGGTCCGGCCTGATGGCGCTGGATGATCTTGCACGCATGTCCAAGGGATCGCCCTTCAGCGCCTTGGATGCGCAGGGTCAGGACACCGTGTTGACCGACATCGAAAAGTCGGATCCCGGCTTCTTCAATCTGGTGCGCCAGCACACGCTTCAGGGCACCTTCTGCGACCCCTATTATGGGGGCAATGCCGGCTTTGTCGGTTGGGACATGATCGCTTATCCAGGCATCAGGATGTCCGTGTCAGAGCAGGACGAAGCGATGAATGCACATTCGGCGCCCTCCCGAAAATCTGCTTACGACTATCCCATGTTCGACCGTCACAGCGCCGGCATTGCCGACCGCATTTCAGCACCAATGGACCAGGCACATATGCCTTATGGTATGGGGAACACAAAAGTTGGCAACTAACCTGAAGAAGACCGATGTGGTGATCGTCGGCATGGGCGCGACCGGCGGCGTGGCGGCGCTGCCCCTGACTCAGGCCGGGCTGGACGTTATCGGACTCGAAGCCGGCACTTGGCTGTCCCCGAATGACTTTGCGCCCGACGAGCTGCGCAACAATTATCGCGGCTGGCCGCAACTGGTCCAGAAGGCGAACCATGAGGTACCGACCCACCGCCGCAGTGATGGCGCGCCCTACTCGCCAAGGCCGAGCGTGCATCCGATGATGAATGCGGTCGGCGGCACCACCGTTCACTACTGGGGACAAAGCTGGCGGTTGAACCCCTGGGACTTCAAGGTCGTCAGCGCCACCAGGGCGCGCTACGGCGCATCGCGCATTCCAAAGGGTTCGACCGTGGAAGATTGGCCCTTCGGACTTGAGGAACTGGAACCCTATTACGACAAGGTCGAGTACGAAGTCGGTATTTCCGGGCAGGCCGGTAATGTCATGGGCAGGACCGACCAGCGCGGCAATATTTTCGAGGGTTCCCGGGCGCGCGAATATCCCATGCCGCCGCTTCACGGCACAGGCTTTACCGCGATGATGGCCGATGCTGCCAAAGCGATTGGCGCCCACCCGTTTCCTGGTCCGGCCGCCATAAATTCCCGCGACTATCAGGGCCGATCCGGCTGCATGTATCATGGCTGGTGCGATCGTGGCGGTTGTCCAGTGAGTGCGAAAAGCTCCACCAGTGTCTCGACCATTCCCAAGGCGCTTGCAACGAAGCGCTTGAATATCGTAACGCGCGCGCAAGTCACGAGGATCGAAGTCGACGCCAGGGGCCGTGCCAGCGGCGTGAGCTATCTCAGAGACGGAGAGACCTATTTCCAGCCTGCCGACATCGTGTTGATGGGATGCTTCACCTTTGAAAATGTGCGCCTGCTACTATTGTCAAAGTCCAAGCTGTTTCCGAACGGCCTCTCCAACAATCACGGCCAAGTCGGCCGCCACTATATGACTCACAACGAGATCGGCAGTGTCAGTGCACTTTTCCCGCATAACCTCAACAACTGGTACGGACTGCCCGCTCAGGGGATCGCCATAGACAATTGGGCAGACGACAACTTCGACCATGCAGGCCTTGATTTCATCGGCGGTGGAAATTTGTGGGCCATGAATGCTCGCAGGCCGATCGCTGCAGCGAGCACAGATACGTTTGGCAAAACCAAAAGTTGGGGTTCGGACTGGAAAGCCTTTGTCCGGCAAAATGCCGACCGCATCCACCACGGATATATGCAAAAGACAACGTTGCCTTACCATGTCAATTATCTCGATCTCGATCCGATGGTGAGAGACCCATTGGGCGATCCGGTTATCCGTATCACCGCGGACTATCAGGAGAACGAAAGACGCATCGCCGGTTTCGTACAGGAGAAGATGGCCGCATGGTACAAGGCCGCGGGCGCAATCGTCGTCCAGAGGGGCGGAGTCGATGGCATCATGGGCATCGGCGCGCACGCCTACGGAGGCACACGCATGGGCGACAATCCCGATACCAATGTGATGGATCGCTGGGGCTTCAGCCACGAGGTGCCAAATCTTGGCGCCATGGGCGCTTCCCTGATGGGCACCAGTGGGTCGCGCAATCCCACCCTTACCGTACAAGCCCTCGCCTGGCGCACCGCCCAGCATCTGGCCGAAAATTGGAAGGAGCGGGCCGGATAAGCACGTTTACTCTGGCTGCTATTCGGATTTTTCGATTTTTTCGAGCCGAATGACGACGCGGCGGTTCTGCGCCTGATTTTCGGGGATTGCCGCGCCGCTGGCATTGCGGTTGGGAACCTTGGGGTGCGTATCGGCATATCCCGCGGCGCGAAGTCTTTGCGCGGGGAGACCTTGATCCAGAAGAAAATGCACTACAGCTGCAGCACGCGCCGTTGATAGCTCCCAATTGGAAGAGAATTGTGCCGTGGCGATCGGCGTGTCGTCGGTGTGGCCCTCGACCACAATCTGATAGGCCTGGTATTCATTCGAAATCAATTCGACCGCGACATCGCGCAAAATCGACTTTCCGCTCTCACTAAGGCTCGCCGATCCGCTGTCAAAGAACGCGGAACTGCTTATTTCAAGCATGCTAATGCGGTCTGCGTTGGCCTGGGTCCGCGAACTGGATTCAGCAGGCGTGACCGCATGACGCCCGATCCTTGCGGCAACTTCGTTAACTAGATCGTCGCCGGAATGGTCAAACTTATTGAACGCGGACATTTCCAGGTCGGATTGGAAAGCGAGTGGTACCGTTTCTTTCGCCAGTGTTGGACGGGGCGCATGCACCGCCGGTGTTGAAACTTGACCTGCAAACGATTCATCCAGGCCATTTTTCCGCGAAGACAAAATGACGAAAAAAATCACAAAGAAGCAGAGGAGCAATGTGATCATATCCGCATACGTGATCAACCAGTCGTCGGTGTGAGCCCTCGGGGCACGCATTCCGTGGTGAACACGATTCATGCGTTGACGACTTTCAAGCGTATCGGCGGCGGGGCCGATCTATTATCGGCGCCGAAATAATCCTGGACTTCCGGCCGCAGAAACCCGTTGAGCCTGTCCTGGATATACATTGGAGACTTTTTCCCGGCCAACATTGCCATGCCTTCGGCGAGAAAGTGGTGACGAGACCGCCGCCTATCGGCATCCTGCCGGAGCCTCGTCGCCGCCGGCATATAAATCATTCGCGCCGATAGCACGCCATAGAGCGTTGAAAGGAAGGCCACCGCAAGGCTGGCGCCAATCCCGGATATGTTCTCTGTCAAATTGCTGAGCATCGCCACCATACCGATAAGGGTGCCCACCATGCCAAAAGCAGGCGCATGGCTGGTCATGGCTTCCAGAATCTCGGCAGGCCGGATTTCGCGTTCATAGCAGGCATCCGCGGCCGTATTGATCATCGAACGTATGTCATCGGGACTGTATTCGCTTAGGAGCATGTTAAGCCCGTATTTGACGACGGGATCCTCGATGCTGGTCCTACCGATGTCCGCCTCGAAACGGCGCATTCCCTTGTTTCTGATCTGGCTCGCCCAATTGACAATGTTTGCCACGTCATGACTTAAGTCGTCAGCTTTTGATGGCGTCTGCTTGGACATTTGGACGATGGCGCCAAGAGCCAGCCGGACTTCGTTGGCGGCAAAACTCATGAATGCAACCGCAATTACCCCGCCCGCAACGATCACCAATCCTGCCAGGCTAACGAGGATCAGATAGCCGCGCGCACCGAGTAAAATGGGGCTCATCACAAGCACCAATCCGAATGCCGCGCCAATAACGGGCGTGGGTGCCTTGGAACGCTCGGATGAGGAATTGGCGGTTCGCACGCAATGTCTCTCAGTGTAGGCCCAAGTGCGCAGTTGGCTATTGGGGCACGATCCTAAGCTCAGCATCTGGCGTGCCAGGGAACCCAATTGCCAAACCACTGATTTCAATCACACTTTTCGTGTGAGCACACGGCTTGGCCGGCACCTTCTTGCCGATCGGAAAATTTGGCCCAGATAACTGCTGCCTAGAGAAGGGTTCTTATAGAGGCCGCATTCGGCTCAAGCCCGCAGCAGACTCATGACATAGGCCGGCTTCAGCGGCAGTCGGCGCGCCGGTTTGCCGGTAGCATCGAAAACGGCCGCTGCAATGGCCGGCGCTGCAAGCGCGTTGGCGCCTTCCGAGCCTTGACCATAGCTACCGACCTCCGGACGGTTGACCAGCACAACCTTGACTTCCGGAATATCGCCCATCTTCAGGATCGGATAGCTGCGCCAATCCTGCGTAGTCACTGCGCTTTCGTCGAAAGCGACTTCCTCATACAAGGCTTCACTCACACCCATCATCGTACCGCCCTCCACCTGCCGCTTGAGCTGCAGCGGATTGACAACAATGCCCGGATCGACCGCCATGGTTATCTTCTCAACTGTGATTTGGCCGGTCGAAGGTGTAAGCGCAATCTTGCAAGCGCAAGCCCAGTAGCTGCCGGCACGCAACATCACCGACACGCCCTGCCCTCTAAGCATGTCGCCGGAAGCTGCCTGTGGATTAGGCGAAGGACGGGTTTGCCAGCCTGACTCGGCGCGCAACCGCTCCAGCAAGCTTTTCAACCTCTCGGCCTTCGCATGGTCGATGCGGAACTGCAGTGGATCCGCACCGGCAAGGGCGGCCGCTTCGCTCATGGCGACTTCGCGCGGGAAGTTCTGCTGGAACTGCCCGGGCGTACGCATGCTGTGATTGCGCAGGCCTACGTTAAGCGGTGACTCCCGCTGGCCGACCTGCCATGTACCTCGTGCCCGCTCGTCTAAATTGGGCACCACGTCGTAAACCCAATCGTCCGAAATGCTGTTGGCGGTGGTATAGAGATCCTTGGCCTTTTCATTTGGCGCCGGCATAGTGGGAAGGCCAGCCAGCACCGCTCCGATCGGTCTGTCATCCTGCATGGCCGGCATATAATGGTCGGCTTCATAAGCAGCGATTTTGCCATTTGCATCCAGACCAATACTGATCTCGGAAAATGCCGCCGACGATTGCGTGGACCATTGCATATCCTCCGCGCGCATCCATTGCACTCGCACTGGCTTGCCCAATGCCTTGGAAAGCAGTACGGCCTCGTCCTCCGCCCCGGCATTCCCGCCATTGGAGCGGCCATAATGCCCGGCACCGGAATAGGTGCGGATAACCACTTTACCAACCGGAATGCCCAGCATCAGAGCAATCTGGCCGCGCAGGGCCTGTGGGTTCTGTGTATGGCTGTGCAGTGTGACCGACCCGTCGGGACGCGCATCGGCGAGCGCCATTGTTGGACCTATGGGCGCATGCTTCAGGTAAGGCACCTCGTAGCTGGCCGAATGCTTCTTGGCCGCGCCCGCCATAGCGGCGGGAACATCCCCGCCACTCGGCTTGCTACGATCGACCGGCACGGCCTTCCAGTCGGCATTTTTGCGCAGATGATCGAACAAGCCGGAAGTTCCGGGCAAGCCCTTCCAATCGGACCATTTGGTCGCGGCCGCCACCTGACGGGAGGCCTGCACGGCTTCCCATTCCGATGGCGAAACGACCGCCACCAGATTTCCCTTCACCACAAGCTGTGCGGTTGGAAATTTGCCCTTGTCGAGTTGGCCTGCCGCAACCAGCATCGATCCAAGGCTCTTGGGATGGATTGTACGGGCGTGCAGCATGCCTGGGAGTTTGACGTTGGTCACCCAGGTCTCTTTCGCCGTGACCTTTGGTACTACAACACTGTTTTTGAAGGGCTTGCCGACGATCTTGTAATCGCTGACCGGCTTCAAGGGCGGATTGCCGTCAACGACAAGGCCGAAGATGCTGGTCAGTTCGCCTTTGACCGGGATCGTAAGCCTGAAGCTCTGGTCTTTCACCAACTCGCCATAGCTGATCTGTTTGCCGGCACCGGAGACTATACCATCTTGGATTGTGAGCTTGTCCTTTGCCACGCTCAGGCGCTGCGATGCCAATTCCAACAGCGCTTCGCGGGTATAGGCAGCGACCTTGCGCAAGTTCGGAGTCCCGCTTCCTAGAAGATCGAACGTGCCGCCACCATCCGGAGTGCGGTCCGTATCGCCTGTCACGACCGTGGTCACAGCCTCGAAAGGCAAGTCCAGCTCCTCAGCCACGATCTGGCGATAGGCTGTATAGATAGAACTTTGGCCGAAGTCGCACTTGCCGGTTCGTATCAGAACCTTGTTGTCGGGGCGAATTTCCAACCAGGATCCTGAAAGTTTTGGGTTAAGTGTGGTGCCGGCGGCCTGTGCATCATCCGTGGGCGCAATGCCAAAGCCGACCATAAGCACGCCACCCATCGCCAGAACGCTGCGGCGACTGAGTTCGGCGCCATGAACCGAGATCGATCCGATCGTTCCTGAAGCACTCATGTCGCGCTCCCCTTTTTGCTCATCAGCGCGGAGGCGTGGCGGACAGCGTCCACAATAGCGATGTAGCTGCCGCACCGGCACAGATGCGCTGACGGGCCCGATGTGGTGAAAGCTGCCTTGATTTCATTGTCGGTAGGCTTGGGGTTCGACTCCAGAAGCTCGATAGCCTTGATCATCATGCCGCTCTGACAGAAGCCGCACAGTGGGACTTGCTGCTCGATCCAGGCCTCCTGTACCGGGTGCAGAACTTCATCCGGCGACGCGGTGGGAAGGCCGTTCTGTTTTGCCCATCTGGCCGGTAACCCTTCGATAGTGGTCACTTCCTTCCCGGCGGCGAGCGACGCCGGTGTGACGCAGGCCCGCACTTCCTTGCCATCCAACAACACCGAGCACGCGCCGCATTGCGCCAGGCCGCAACCAAATTGCGGGCTGGTAACATCCAGCTCGTTGCGAAGGACGTAGAGTAGTGGAGTGTTCGGCTGAGATTGAACAGTGCGCTGCTTGCCGTTGACGCTCATCGTCATCATGGATGACCTCCCCGCCACTCGTGTTTGGGCACTGTATTCTACTACCTTGGCCAGCAAAACACAGTGCCAATGGCAATCTGCCGGTGGATTCCAGTATCGACACGCATGCACTTCTGGCGCTATGTATAGGCGGATACTTCGCCAAGTTGGGATTCATTTGGCAGATCACTGGGCCACTCGCACCGAATAGGCAGCGCCGTTGCGTCGCTCACACTTTGGCACCAAGATACAAGAAGCGGGGCTATCCACTGATCAGGCCAGCTTCAGAAGAAAAACGGAACAATTCCATGAAGATCATTGCCGCAGCTCTTGTGAGCGCATCCATGTTATTCGCGGTGCCCGCACATGCCACGATTGAAAGGACTCAATTTGGCGAAACGCCGGATCACAAGAAAGTGGACCTGTACACATTGACCAATGTTCACGGCCTTGTTGCGCGCATCTCAACCTATGGCGGGGCGGTAGTAGCGCTCGAAGTGCCAGATCGCAACGGAAAGCTGGCAGACATCGTTCGCGGTTTCGATTCGGTATCCGGCTACCTCGTACCCAGCAACAGCAATATTGGAGCATTGATGGGGCGGTTCGCCAATCGAATAAAAGGAGCCCAATTCACGCTCGAGGGAAAGACATATCATTTGGCCGTGAACAGCGAAGGAAATTCCATTCACGGCGGTCTGATCGGTTTCGATAAACGAGTTTGGAGCGCGGTCGCACATGATGGCCCTTCTCCAAGTCTGTCGCTTACATATGTAAGTCCCGATGGCGAGGAACATTACCCAGGCACGGTGAAAGTGACGGTGACATACACGCTTACGGCGGACAATTCCCTCAATATCGATTACGGTGCCACAACCGATAGGCCGACAGTGCTCAATCTAACAAACCATTCGTACTTCAACCTAAAAGGTCACGCCGACGGTGATGTGTTGCAACATCGCATGCAGATCTTCGCCAACACTATGACTCACCGTGATTCCGACGGAACTGCAAATGGGAAAATCGAACCGGTTAAAGGAACGGATTTTGACTTTACAAAACCCACACCTATCAGCACCCATATCAATGATAGCAATCCGCAAATCGCCGGCCCGCAAGGCTATGATCACTTTTTCATCATCAACGGCAAAGCCGGCACACTAAGGCTCGGAGCGCGCGTGGAAGAGCCCACGACAGGACGGGTTTTGGAAATGCTAACGACCCAGCCTGGGGTCCAACTCTACACAGCAAATGCCCTCATAGAGTTTCCAGGAAAGGGAGGCGTACGCTACCTTCCGCATACTGCGTTCTGTCTAGAGACTCAGCATTCCAATAATTCACCCAATATCCCGGAATTCCCATCGACAGAATTGAAACCGGGGCAGCATTTTCACGAAGTGACAGTATTCCGGTTCACTACCTTGAGATAAGCAATCATCGATTTCGCCACCGGAGCTGCACGTACCTCTTGCAACCCGTGGGTTGCCGGTCTCGAATCGAAGCTTTCTCGCACCCTTGCCGACCGAGATAAGGAGGATCCAACATTTGGCAGCCGCAAATGTCGCGCCAAGTCTAGTCGATCCTGAGGTCCTGCGCCGCAAGATTGGCAGGCATGTTCTGCCATTCATATTTCTACTATACATCGTTTCCTACCTGGACAGAGCAAATGCTGGATTCGCCAAACTCGCGATGGCGGACGACCTCAAATTTTCAGACACGGTATTCGGACTCGGATTCGGACTTTTTTTCATTGGTTATCTGTTTCTGGAGATTCCCGGAGCGCTCCTGGTCGAACGATGGAGCGCACGCAAATGGTTTGCACGAATCCTGGTCTCGTGGGGATTCGCATCGGCGCTGACTGCGTTCGTGCGGACGCCGATGGAGTTTTATATCGCAAGATTTATTCTCGGCGTTGCTGAAGCCGGTTTTTTCCCTGGCGTCATTGTCTACTTTACGCATTGGTTTACAAGTCAAGACCGGGCACGCGCTTTGGCCGGGTTGGTCATGGCGATACCATTCTGTCTAGCACTCGGCGCCCCGCTCTCGGCGATCCTGTTGAAAATTAACTGGCTCGGACTGATCGGATGGAAATGGCTCTTTCTTCTTGAAGGGCTGCCGGCCGTTGCACTCGGTATTGCGACACTCTTTGTTCTTGATGATCGTCCGCGAGACGCGAAATGGCTTGAACCGCATGAACGCGATTGGCTGTGCAGCCAGCTCGATGCCGAGGCGCGCGCGAAAGACGCTATTGGCAAAACCACCTATTGGCAGGCGCTGCGTCTTCGCAATGTCTGGCTGTTGACACTGGGAATCTTCACGACAAATACCGGCGGTTATGCACTTACCTTTTGGCTCCCTACCGCCGTCAAGAGCATTTCCGGCGGTTCGACATCCTATGCCCTTTGGTGGATCGGGGCGATCTACGCGTTCGGTATTCTCGGCGTGTATGTGTCGGGGCAGTCGTCCGATCGCACCGGCGATCGCAAATGGCATTGTGTGGCTGGCCAGTGCGTGACAGGGCTGTTTCTTGCCGCGAGCGCTGTCCCGGATCAACCGATTTGGCTTGTGATGACCTGGCTTTGCCTCACCGGTCTGACGGCCAGTTCTTGGCCGTCTCCGTTCTGGGCGCTGCCGACGATGACACTGACCGCCTCAGTCGCCGCCGCCTCGATCGGCTTCATCAACATATTCGCAAACTTGGCCGGATTTCTTGGAAACTATAATGTTGGCATGCTGGAAGCTCATGGCGTCGGCCAACGCGGATGCCTGTTGTTTCTGGCCGGATGTTATCTTTTGGGCGGCATTTTCGTTTCGTTTGTGCGCGTGCCGGCCGGTCCCAATAGTCGCCGGGAAAATGTTTAAGGCCGGCTCGAAGATGCTGGCTCGGTGACGCCTTATCGATTTCCTAACAGCGGCCTAGGACACTATCGACGCTGTCAAGCATCGCCGGCGGTTTTTTGTTCAGACGCAGCCGCCACCACATCGCGCTCGCGAATGCGGCCGGTCCGCCCCGTGCCCCGGACCTTCGTCCAGTCGACGCCCAACGCCGCCGCCGCTCGTGCGGCGCGGGGGCTGATCGTCAGCTCGCCTCTTGAACCACCGCTATGATTGGATTCCGGTTCCATTCGGATCGCGCGTGGCGACGTTGCAACTGCCCGACTTGCGGTGGCGGGCAATTGAACGCTGCCACGGTATTCATCCGGCCGTGCGGCAACAGCTTCAAATTCCAGCTGTTCATCCTCGGCAACCAAATAGCCGATCAGATCACCGACCGCCACACTACTGCCAGCGGCCGGGCCGGTGGGATCGATTTTCAGAACTCCGCCATCAATGGCCTCAATTTCCTGCGCGGTCTTTTCGCCCTCCAGCACGAAAATCGGATCGCCGGATTTGATGCGAGCACCATCTTCCTTCAGCCAGCCTTGGAAGACTCCTTCTTCCATGGTCCAACCCAGGCGCGGAATCCTGATTTCAGCCGCCATCTGCTTACTCCTGGTACAGGTCTCGAATAGCTGCGGCGATGGTCACCGGATTGGGAACCACGGCCGATTCAAGCGAAGGGCTGTACGGCGTTGGCGTGTGTGCCCCGTTGAGCCGGCAAATTGGCGCGTCCAAATCGTCAAAGACGCGGTCGCCAATCTGCGCAGCGATCTCCGCGCCGATGCCGCATGGGGCAAAGCCTTCATCCACAATCAACAAGCGTCCAGTCTTACAGACTGATTGCGCGATGGCGTCGAAATCGAACGGGGCGACGGTGCGCGGGTCGATCAATTCCACCGAGATTCCTTCAGCCCTCAACGCGTCGCAGGCGGCCAGCGCCTTATGCACCATCGCGGCCAACGCAACAACCGTCACGTCTGTCCCAGTTCTAACGATCGACGCCTTTCCAAAGTCGATAAAGTACTCCTCCGTTGGCACATCGCCCTTGGTCGCGAGCACCTCGCGATGCTCGAGAAAGAGCACAGGATCATCGCAATTGAGCGCCGTCTTGAGCAATCCCTTCGCGTCAAAGGGCGTCGATGGAACCACGACCCGCAAGCCGGGAAAGTGAGCAAACATCGAATAGTAGCTTCCGGAGTGATGAGTAGCGGCAGAATGGCCGATACCAATGCAACCGCGAAGCAGCAGAGGCATCTTGATGCGGCCGCAGCTCATATATTGAATCTTGGCGATTTGGTTGAGAATCTCGCCGAGTCCGTCCAAAATAAAATCCGCAAACATGAAGTCAACGACAGGGCGGGTTCCGGTCATGGCCGCTCCGCCGGCCAATCCGACAAAACCTCGTTCACAGATTGGTGTGTCGCGAAGCCGCTCCGGACCATAGAGATCAAACAGCCCGGTGGTGGTATTGAAGTTTCCACCGCGTTTTCCAATCCCTTCTCCAACCACAAATATCGCCGGGTTCTTTGCCATTTCCTCGGACAGCGCTTCTAGTGTGGCCTTCATGTAAGAGATTTCTCGCTCGGGCGCCGGCTGCAGTCGGCTTGCCTCGGAAATTTCCAGTTTTGTCGGATTCGCAAAGATATGTGATGTCGCCAACGCCGGATTGGGATACGGACTGCTTTCCGCGAATTCATGCGCGGCCTCGACGGCGGCGGCGATATCGCGATCCAACACGTCCAGTTCATCGGCCCCGGCGATTCGATCGACCAACAGCAATCGTCTAAGGCGCGCAATCGGGCAGCGCGCTTTCCATCGCTCGACCTCCTCGCGCGATCGATAAGTGAAGTCGCCCATTCCTTCGGCATGCGGACGCGTACGGTAGGTTTTGCATTCTATCAGTGTCGCGCCGCCGCCGGCGCGGGCCTGCGCGACCGCTTTCTCGGCAGCGCGATAAACGGCAATCACGTCGTTGCCATCGACTTCAATGCCGGGCAGGCCGTATGCCGTTGCGCGGTTTGAAACGCTTGGGTTCCCGGCGGCGTAGGCAAACGGGACCTCCGTGGCATATTGGTTGTTCTCGCAAACAAAGATCACGGGCAAATTCCAGATACCGGCCAGATTGAGACCCTCGTGAAATGCGCCGTTGTTCACTGCGCCGTCGCCAAAGAATGCAACACCCACATTTTCTTTCTTCAACAGCTTGAAGCTGTATCCCGCGCCTGCCGCCTGGAGAATGCATGGACCGACGATACCGCTGGTGCCCATCAACCCGATCTCGGGGGCAAACAGATGCATGCTGCCACCGCGCCCATGGGAACAACCCGCTTCGCGCCCGTAAAGTTCGGCGACGAGTTGGCAAGGATCGAGACCCTTGGCCAAGGCGTGGCCATGGCCGCGATGGGTACTGAAAACCGCATCCTCGCGGTGCAGATGAGCACAGACGCCTGCAGCGATCGCCTCCTCGCCAACGTAGGTATGGCATGCACCGTGGATCAGCCCGCGCTGATGCGATTTCGCCAGACGCTCCTCGCAATATCGAATTAGTTGCATTGAGCGATAAAGCGACAATAGCTGGGATTTGTCGAGCGAGACCGTGGTCATCGCGGGATCGATCCGCCGGCATTCATCGCAAGATTGCCGCCATCAATCGGAATCAGTGCGCCAGTCATCCAGCTTGACGAATCCGACGCAAGCAACACAGCAAGCCCCTTAATGTCATTCGGTTCGCCGAAACGCCCACGCGGAATGCCGCTTAGCCATTTATCGCGGAGTGCCGGATCCGCCGTCATGCGCCGTTCCATACCGGCATTAATCACCTGGGCCGGAAGGATTGCATTGACGCGTACACCGCGGCTCGACCATTCGGTGCTGAGCTCACGGGTCATTTGGGCGACAGCTCCCATCGCCATACTGTACGCGACATGTCCACGTCCCAATGCCGAAACGCTTGCGAGAGAGCCGATGTTGACGATGCTCCCACGGCCGGCCGCCAGCATTCTGCGCCCGGCTTCCTGGCAGCAACAGAAACGGCCAAATACAAGATTCCGCCACGTCTGCTCCACGGCCTCCAGCGTAATTTCTTCCGGTCGTCCCAGGACGCCTTCGCCGGCAACGTTCCCTAGAAAATCAATGCGGCCAAACTCGCGGTCAAGCTGTGCAAACATGCGGCGGATTTGTTCGGGCTCGGAAACGTCGCAGTTCACTGCGATGGCCCGACGGCCAAGAACTTGGATCACGCCCGCCGTATTTTCCGCGCCGGCAATATGACGATCCGCCAGCATGAGATCCGCCCCGGCCTCGGCCAGCGCTATAGACATGGCGCGGCCCATACCGCTGGCAGCTCCGGAAACCAGGGCCACGCGTCCGCTGAGATCAAATAGTGCCGATGAAACCATGCGCGTCTTTTGGGGAGCGAGTGCGGACAAATTAGGGACGTCAAAAATGGTTCTGTCTGGGTAACGCGAACTTTCTCCACCCGGGGTACTATTCGGCGAGAAACAGAAGAATGGCCATGCAGCCGGATTCTTTCAAGCGCCACAGGTTTGCGCCCGGCGCAATCGGGCTAACCCCCTGGCCCCAATTCCTGTTCGCCCTGCGTTTCCCCCGGCATTGTGGAAATACCGGCGAAAGCTCATAGAGCCGAAGACGCGCGTCTTTCCATGACGCTCTCCGCCTATCGTCTCCCCGTCCAACAACCTGCCATGCCGGACCTCGTGTAAATCCTGGCCCTTGCTCAGACCGTGGGCGGATGATGACTGTTTGAAATTCCCGCAATCGGCTAAGGTCTTGCAAGCGAGCCGGGCCCCAAGCCCGGAAATGACAGGTTTCTCGGCGCCAAGATACGGCTGTTGCAACGCCACTGAGGAGGACCGTCCATGTTGAGGCACAACCAGGCCGCCTGGGCAATCTTCTGCACCCTTCTGCTTGCTGGATCCTCCGCCAGTACGGAACCTCTCGATGACTCAAAACTCCGAAGCGCCAATCAGGACACCAGCAACTGGCTGATGTACGGGCGCACCTATGACGACCACCGCTTCAGCCCACTGGACCAAATCAATGAGCAAACTGTTGGAAAGCTCGGGTTGGCCTGGAGCCGAGAGCTCGGCAGCACGCGTGGGCTTGAGGCGACCCCGCTGGTGAAGGACGGGATCATCTATGCCACCGGCAACTGGAGCGTTGTGTACGCGATCGATGCAAAGTCCGGGGACATCCGCTGGACCTACGATCCCAAAGTACCGCGCGCGCGGGCGCTTTTCATTTGTTGCGACGTCGTGAATCGCGGCGCGGCTCTCTATCACGGCAAGGTGTATGTGGGCACGCTCGATGGCCGCCTGATCGCGCTTGACGAGCGCACTGGCGAGCCGGTCTGGGATGTATTGACGGTCGACAGATCCAAGCCATACGCAATCACCAGTGCACCCCGCATCGCAAATGGGAAAGTGATCATCGGCAATGCCGGCTCCGAGTATGGTGTGCGCGGCTATATTTCGGCTTTCGATGCGGAGACCGGCAAGCTGGCCTGGCGCTTTTTTACAGTGCCCGGCGATCCCTCCAATGGCTTTGAATCGAAGGCGATGGAAGCGGCCGCCAAGACCTGGAGTGGCGAGTGGTGGAAGGTCGGAGGCGGTGGGACGGCATGGGAAGGGATCGTCTATGACCCTTCGCTTGACCTGTTGTATTTTGGAACCGGCAATCCGACCGCGTGGTATCGCGCGCTGCGTGGTCGAGGAGACGATCTTTATACAGCGTCGATTCTCGCCGTGCGCGCCGGCACGGGAGAACTCGCCTGGCACTTTCAGACTACGCCCGGAGACAATTGGGACTATGATTCGACGCAGCCATTGGTTCAGGCCGATTTGTCCATTGGCGGTCGCACCCGAAAAGTCATCATGCAGGCAAACAAGAACGGGTTTTTTTATGTCCTAGACCGGGCCACGGGAGAATTCCTCTCCGGCGCGCCCTTCGTGGGCGGCATCACCTGGGCCAAGGGGCTCGATCCCGAGACCGGCCGGCCCATCGAATCTCTATCCATTTTGGCCAGCATGAAGCCCACCATCGTCTCGCCCGACTCCAACGGCGCACACAACTGGAATCCCATGGCTTTCAGTCCAGCCACCGGGCTCATGTACTTTCCAGCGAAGACAGATACGCATGCCGTGCACGTGCCCGACGCAAATTGGAAATACAACCCCGATACGACCAATGTCGGCCGTGATGAGCTATACGATGGTCCGCTCAACATCAAAGCGGAATCACTGCCGCTTCCGCTCGGAGAACTTGTCGCATGGGACCCGGTGCGGCAACACGCGGCTTGGCGCGCGCGCTATCCCGTAGTGGACGGCGGCGGCGTTCTTGCCACGGGGGGCAACCTGGTTTTTCAAGGGCGCGCGGACGGCGTGCTGGCTGCTTATCGCGCCACCGACGGCAAGCAATTATGGGCGTTCGATGCCGGCACAGGAATTATGGCGCCTCCGGTGACCTACCAAATCGACGGCGTCCAGTATGTCTCCATACTTGCAGGTTGGGGTGGGTCCCGTGGATTGTCCAACGATCCTGCCCGAGGCCCCATGAAGCCGGGATATGGCCGAATCCTGACATTCGTGCTTGGTGGCACTGCGGCTCTCAGAGCTCCCGTCTTTGGTCACAAAAATCCCCCACCCGCGCCTGCCATCACCGTGGACGCTTCGCCTCAGCGCCTTCATCAAGGTGAACTCCTCTATGGCGCCCACTGCGCCGGGTGTCATGGCGTGCGTGCGGTGGCCGGCCCTCTGCCGGATCTCCGCTACGCAAGCAAGGGAATATTGGAAGGATTGGACGACATCGTTCTCGGCGGAAGCCGCGCGTCGGCCGGCATGCCATCCTTCCAGAAAATCCTTAAGCCCGAGCAAGTCAATCTTATCCGAACCTATATAATCACGCGCGCGCGTGCAGCAGCCAAACCGGCGAGTCAGAATCCGCGGTGAGGCTCGCCCGATCTCGTTGTCAAAGATGCCTCTGAATCCGGTTTTTGCTTCCGCGCCCGGCTTGGCTCTCCCAATTGCTAAAAGAGTCATCGTTGGGCCAACGGCGGTCAGTCGCCCCCGGTCAGGGCAGTAGCCGCTTTTCGTCGTAAGCGGGCGCGTGTACGGCCCCTGCAGCCTGGAACAGATGCAGGGCCTCCATGCTGAGTACTGGCTGGGAGATCATTCCATGATCGCGTCAGAACTTGGTCATCGCGGCGGACGGTGTTGATGGAACCCGTGCTCGATAACACCCAGGCTTGGGGCCCGAAACGTTGAGCCTCGCCGAGGCCTTAAGCACTTCCGACTTAGTGGTACAAGCAAATAGTGGCAGTATGCTTGCCCAGACAGCACTCGCCGAAGCGTTTTTGAATGGCAACGGCGAAGAGCGGGATTCGCTGGCTGCGGCCCGGTGGAGTCTTGTCGCAGCCCAACGTGGTGAACCATCCGCCCAATTCATATTGGGAACGCTGTATTTAGACGGTATCAAGCCCGATCCGCGCCAGGCGGTTAAATGGTTCGTCGCTGCAGCATCGCGCGGCAATGTCAAACGCGGGACCCAGCCATGGCCTTCACCTGGTTTAGCAAGGCCGCCAATTTGGGTTATGGGGATTCCGCGTTTGACCTTGCCGTGCTCTACGAACGAGGCGAAGGCGTCCCTCAGAATCTGCAACAGGCGCTGAGGTGGTACGACAAAGCTTCCACTGCGGGTGATAGGGAGGCCACTCAGCGAGCGTCTCTTCTCCGCTCGAATCTCTCCTACGTTGCCAATCAATAGCGCGCACAAGACCGAGGCCACGGTAAGTGGAAATAAGGATCGCGCCACAAGTCAAGGTCC